>JAFRQK010000044.1 GCA_017428635.1 Clostridia bacterium
CGCGGGGTCGAACCGACCGCCTCCTACGCCTTGCATATAACCTTTTTCGGATACGTATAAGACGGCGTTCCTGCTCCATCTTCCCGCGTCAACGTCGACGTACTCTTCTTTCGCGCCGACGGTGAGCGGCGTGGCGAAAGAGAAGAGCATCACCGCCGCCAGAAACAATGCGAGCGATCCGAGGGCTTTCATGAGGGTGTCCTCCCTTTATTTTTTACGCCTTTCCGGCTGAGCCGCACATATCTATCTTGTCCAGACAAAGAGCAACGACGGCGTCGCGTCCCGGTCCCATGAACTTTTTCGGGTCGATGATCGTCTCGTCGGCGAGCGCCGTCCTGACCGCTCCGGTCATAGCGGCGCGCAGTTCGGTCGCAAAGTTGACTTTGCTCATACCGAGCGAGATCGCGCGTTTGACGCTTTCGGTCGGGATACCGGAGCCGCCGTGAAGAACGAGCGGCGTGTCTATCCTGTTCTTTATGACGTCGATGCGGTCGAAATCGAGTTTCGGCTCGCCCTTGTAGAAGCCGTGCGCCGTTCCGATCGCAATAGCGAGGATATCGACGCCGGTCCTCTCAACGAACTCTTCCGCTTCTTCGGGTTCCGTGTATATGATCGAAGCGGACACGTTGTCTTCTTTTCCGCCGACCGTTCCGAGTTCCGCCTCTACGGTCACGCCCATCGGGCGCGCCGCGTCGACGACCTTTCGGGTAAGGGAGACGTTCTCCTCGAACGGCATCTTCGAGCCGTCGAACATTACGGACGTGTATCCTGCCCAGAGCGCGCGCATCACGGCGTCGAACGAAGTGCAGTGATCGAGGTGCAGAGCGACAGGGACGGAAGCCCTGTCAGCGACCGTTTTCACCATCGCGACCGCCATATCCTCGCCGATGTATTTCACGGTCGGCATCGTCGTCTGGATCATTACGGGCGAGCGAACGCTCTCCGCCGCGGAGACGATCGCCTGGACCATCTCCATGTTTTCCGCGTTGAAAGCGGGGACGGCGTATCTGCCCTCGCGCGCGGCTTTTATCATCTTAAAACTCGAAACAAACATATCAGGCAGGGTCCTTTCTTACATTTCCGGGTTTGCGTCGATTATCGCCTTGACGTTTTCGGGGTTGATCTTTCCCTCCATCGGGCCGAACGCTCCGATGTTGAGCGTAGCGGCGGCGGAAGCGAGGCGCGTGCAGTCGGGGATCGAAAGTCCTTCCTCGAGACCGCAGAGGAACGCCGCGTCGAAGGAGTCGCCCGCTCCCGTCGCGTCGACGGGCTTCATCGGGTAAACTCCCATCTCGAAATACTCGCCGTCCTTGGTGAAGATCCGGCAGCCCTTCGAGCCGTTCTTCAGAGCGACGATCTCGACGGAGCCGTCGCCGAAGCATTTCTGAACCGCGTCTTCGACCGTCTCTTTGCCCGTTATCATCAGGAGTTCCGAAACGCCGGGCATAAAGACGCTCGTCATCGCCATTATCTCATCCACGAGCGAGGAGTCGCCGAGCAGCTCCGGACGGATATTCGGGTCAAACGAGATCTTCGCGCCGCGCTCGCGGAACTTCCTCGCCGCCTTGATGATCTCGCGTCCGAAAACGTCGCGGCTCATCACGGAACAGCCCATGATGTGGAAGAAATCGGCGGCGGGGACCTCGTCGGGGCATACCGCCTTCGCCGCGGGAGTGTTTCCTATGTGGAATATGAATTTTCTCGAACCGTCGTTGAAATAGGTGACGAACGCGCAGCCCGTGGAGCACGTCTCGTCGATCAGCACGTGGCTGAGGTCGACTCCGTCGCCTCCGAGCCGTTCGGTGAGGCACTTTCCGAAGTCGTCACGGCCGACGCCGCTGATGATACCGGCCTTGTGACCGAGGCGCGCGACCGTGTCGATGAATATCCCGGGCGCTCCGCTCGGGAACGGACCTACGAAGGTGCCCGCTTTATCGAGCGGAGAATCCACGCGGTCTCTCATTATTTCGACGATAAGTTCGCCCATTGTCCAGATCATGATATATATCCTCCGATGTGATTATTTTTCGTAGTGCGGGAAAACGGAAAGGCGCGCGTGCATACAGCCGAGAGGGACGAGCTGCAGGGTGAGTTCCTCTCCTTCAAGTCGCGGCGGCGACGGCGGCACGGGCGCGACCGTGAGATCGTCGCCGATCCCCCATCCCGCGGCGCGTCGGCCTTTGACGGTCAGAACGACGGGAGCCGACCCCGGCGTGAACGGATCGTCCGTTACGGGCGATCGGTCGATCTTCACGGGAGCCGAGAGGTAAAGAGCGGGGAACAGAGGATCCTCCGCACGGACGTCCTTATCGGTCCACACGCGGCCCGATCTGTCGGTATGCGTATTCGCGTCGGTCCATATCTCGCGGTATCTCAGCGAGAAATCGAGCGGGCCGAGCCCGACCGAAACGGAATCGTTGTTTTGCGGATATCTGTCGAACCGCACGGACGCTTTGAAGTCGAGCGTTATCTCGTCGCCGTTCTCCGCGGTGAGGCGGACGAATCCGCTCTTCACCTCAAGCGGGAAAGATCCGTTTTTCGAGCCGAGCGATCCTCCCTCGCACCACGACGGGACCCTCAGGTAAAGAGGGAAGGGCGCGTCGCAGCTCACCGTGAGTTTCACGGAGCACTCGAACGGATAGCCGGTCTTCTCGTCGATCTTCACGCGGTTTTCGCCGATCTTCGTTTCAGCCGAAGCGGGGGAGTAGGATAAAAGCGCTATCCCATCGTGCGTTTTTGCGAACGTAGACTGAACGAAGTTCGGCCACGTCATCCCCGCGTTGTGCTGACAGCAGCGGTACCCGAACGCCGTGTACCGCGTCATCATCCCTTTGTTGTGATAATCTCTGTCGCGTTCGTCGAGCTCCGGCTGGTTGTCAGCAGTCAGATAGTGGAGCGCCGAGTAATCGGGAGTGTGCGACGCCGGATAACTGTTGAAGATGATCCGCTCGGCGCGGTCCGCCCAGACGGGTTCGCCCGTAAGCGACGCCAGAACGTTGAAACTCCTGACGATCTCGCCCATAGCGCACGTTTCCGTCGCCTGACGCGGATCGGTCTTTCCCTCGCGGGTGCATTCGTCGGCGGCCCAGAGACCGCCGGGCATCTGACCCCACGCGCTCATGTGCTCCTCGTATTTGTGCCGCGAGATCTCAATATCTTCACGGTCGCGTGAGAGGGGATAGTTCTGCGCGGCGTAGCGGAACCGCTCGGCGAAGTTCACGACGTGGCGGTCGGGACCCGGATCGGACCGGTCTTTTGCGATCCGGTCGAGGCGTCTGACGAGAGACGATAGTTTTTCGTCGCCCGTCATCCGGTATATCCTGACGATGATCGGAACCGCGTCGCAGAGTCGGTCCGACTGGATCGACATCTGCCACTCGTAACAATCGTCCGGCGACGGGATGAGTTCCCCTTCCGGAAGATCGTAACAGTAACGGAAAAATGCGTGAAGTAGATCGGAGATCGCCCCGTCTCCGGTGCTGTCGTAACGATCGGCGAGCGCCTCCGTCATAACGAAATGGGGCCACAGATCGGGAGCGGTACCGCGCCTGGTTCTGACGTGACGAAGGGATTCGGGACCGAAATATCCGTCGTCTCTGCGCGACGCGATGATCGCGTCGAAATACCTGTCGCAAAGGGCGGTCAGCCGTTCGTTCTTCGAAAGACACGCGAGTTTGTTCGCGCCTCGGAGCCAGTACGCCTGCTCCTCCCACGCGGTGGCGGCGTAGATATATTCTTTCTCGCCGTACGGATCGTATCCGTACTCTTTTCTGCTTTTCTCCCATTCGGCGATCGCTTCTTCCTCGGTCATGTCCCACCTGAGCCATCCGTTGCTCTCCCGCATGAAAAACGAGATGTCCCCCATGTGGGAGAAATAGCCGTCCGCCGAGCGGCGGATCTGCTCGAAGAGCCACCCGGAGGGGCTGATATCGCACAGCGGCAGCGGTGTGAGAACGGGAGGGAGCGCGCCGACCGCCGGCGCGTCGGCCGGCGGGATAACGGGGATAAAAGAGGGGTCTCTCAAAGCGGTCAGCCCTCGAATTTGCCTCTCAGGAATTCAAGCGACTTCTTGATGTTGACGTCCATCTGCGCCTCGTCCGCGTTATCGGAAAGATCGCGCCAGACTTTGATGTCGGAGCCGACTTTGCCGCCCATCTTGACGAACGGCTCCATGACGACGTTGCCGTCGTAGCCGATCTCGCGGAGCGCCGCGCCGATCTCGTCCCACGGAAGCCTGCCCTGGCCGGGGAGTTTTCTGTTCGCTTCGCCGACGTGGACGTGAGCGAGAAGATCGCCGGCGGTGCGGATCGCGCCGCCCATGGAGTCCTCTTCTATGTTCATGTGGAACGTGTCGAGAAGGAGTTTGACCGCCGGCATATCGACGTCGCGGCAGAACCGGACGCCTTCCTCGGCGGTGTTCAGAATGTTGGTCTCGAAGCGGTTGACGACCTCGAGGCAGTATTTGATGCCGAGTTCGCCCGCGACGTGGCCGAGTTTTTTGACGCTGTCGACGCCGCGCGCCCAGATGGCGGGTTTGTCGAGGTCGGTGAAGTCGCACGGCCAGTACGTGTACATAACTCCGACGATCGAGCGGGAGTCGAGTTTATCCATCTGCTTCATGATATCGGAGAGGAACTTGATGCCGCGCTCTCTGGTCTCGGGATCGGACGAGCCGACGTCGTATTTTTTAGCCGGGCCGATGTTCGAGGTGATGATGATGCCGAGGTCCTTCGCGAGCGCTTTCAGCTCGGCGAGGTAGGAGTCGGACATGCCGAGAAGATCTCCCGCGGAGATCTCGAGGATGTCGAAGCCGATATCGGCGGCTTTCTTCGCGAAATGCTTGTAGTCTCCGGTCCATTCGTGCGTCCAGTAAGCGTACAGTGTTCCGTATTTCATATAAAACTCCGTTCCGGCCCCGCAGGGCACGCCGCGCGTCGTTTGAATTTGCCTTTTCGGGCCTCGCGCGCGGGATAATTATTTACTTGTTTCAGTATATCACAGATTTGACTTTCCCGCAATCAGTCAGCGCGAAAAAGCGAACTTCGTGACCGACTTGAAGACCTCGCCGGCTTTCACGACGCACGACGGGAAACTCGGCTCGTTCGGCGAGTTCGGATAGAACTGCGTTTCGAGGCAGAAAGCCTCGTGCGGGAACAGATCTTTTCCCCCGCGGCCGCCCGGCTCGTCGAGCATGTTCGCGGTGTACAGCTGCAGGCCCGGCATATCGGTCGAGCAGACGAGCTTTATCCCCGTCGCGGGACAGAACGCCTCCGCCGCCTTTTCCTTGAGAGCGCGCGGCTCGCCGGACAGACAGAAATTGTGGTCGTACCCTTTTTCGGCGACGATCTGCGGATGATCGGATGCGATCCCGTCGCCGATCCGGCGCGCTTCGCGAAGATCGAACGGGGTGCCCCCGACGGGCGTGAGTTCTCCGGTCGGGATCATATCGGTGTCGATCGGGCAGAACGCGAAGGCGTCGATCGAGAGATACGTGTCGAGGCAGTTTTCCGCGCCGAGCGTGAAGTACGCGTGGTTCGTGAAGTTCATCACGGTCGTCTTCGTCGATGCCGCCTCGTATCTTATTTCCAGAGCGTCGTCAGCGACCGTAAAAGTGACGGAGAATCTCATCTCTCCCGGGAAACCGCCCTCGCCGTCGGGGCTGAGGATCGAAAAACGCGCGGATGATCCGTCGACCTGCTCGCCTCTCAGTATCCTGAAGCGGAAACCCGGCGCGCCGCCGTGGAGCGTCGTTTTCCCATTCTCGTTTTTATCAAGTTCGTATTTTACGCCGTCGAGGACGAACGCGCCGCCTCCGATGCGGTTGGCGTACCTGCCGACCGTCGCTCCCTGATACGAATCGCCGCTCACGTACCCGTCGACCGTGTCGTACCCGAGGACGCACTCGACCCCGTCGAACAGGACGGAGCGGACCGTCGCGCCGTACTCGGAGATCCTGACCGCGAGTTTTCCCTCCGACAGAATAAAGTCGTTCACTTCGGCGCCGCCGACGGCGCCCGATCTTTCGATTTTGACCATGGTATTTATATCCTTTCGGCTTTATGTTTCCGTGATAATTTTATCAACTCCGCCGCCCTATGTCAACGGGCGCGCTTTCCGTTGAAAAAAACGCTGAAATATGATATAACATTTCTAAAAAAGCGGAAATCCCTTGTAAAATAGGGGTTTCCGCTTTTTTCTGTTACTAACCTGTTACTACTTATAAAAGAAGATTGATGGCATCCTTCAATTCCTGAAGGGTTTTGTGGGTATAAACCCTTTCACCAACATCAGTGGATTTGTGTCCCATCATCAGATCAATGGCAACCTTATTTGCACCGGCAGAATCAAGTCTTGACCGGAAAGTGTGTCTGCATTCATGCGGTGTATGCTGCATCTGATGTCCTTCCATAACCTGATTCCAAAACAGATAATATTGTGAAGGTGACATCTTCTTCCCTTTATAGGAAAACAGGTATTTGTTCCCTTCAGACATCCGCTTCCGGATGAACGGTTCAATTCTTGGATGGATCGGAACAATGCGGTCTTTACCTGCTTTGGTTTTGACACCACCTTGAATGGTCAACTTCTGAAGGTCAACCTTTTCACATTCTACACCCAACATTTCACTGATGCGGAATCCGGTATATAATAGGAACAGAACAGAATCAACCCATTCCTGATTACAGTCATTCCACAATGCTTTGATTTCCTGATCTTCAAAAGGAACTTTGTTTGAAGGCGGTATTGGTGCAGCGTGGATCAGACTTGAATTCATCTTCACAATAATATCAAGTTCCATTGCATAGGAATCCAATTGTCCAAACAAGTTCTTAATTGCACCTTGGGTGGAATATCCACACCCACAATCATCAATGATTTCTTGCATCTGATATGCTTTGATATTCTTATATGGTGCATTGTGAAGTTGTGCAGCGTGTTTGAATGCTGATTTATGACTTGAAGCAGATGACTTTGACATCTTTGGGAAGTCCCTTGCAGACCACCTTTCAAACAGTTCTTTCATTGTGATCTTGGAAAGGTCAATATCAAAAGGATTCCGGTTGTATTCTGCAAGGGCAATCATGGCATCCTGACGGTTGCAGAAATATCCTAATGGTTTATACACCGGATAACCTTTTTCATTGAATCCAACAGTTTTTCTTGCACAGTATGGTTTTCTTCTGTTGCCGGATAACTTTACAACAGACCCATATCCATTGGGGTTTTTCATCTAAAATTCACCTTTCAATATTGATTTTCCAAGGTGAATGTGGTATAATAAGGAATGCCAATATCACCTTGAATTCTTTTTCGTGTTTTCATTGCTGATTTGGTTTCAACCTGAACCGCTTGGTGCTGCAACACCGGGCGGTTCTTTCTTTTTATAGGTAACAGGGTAACAGGTAACACTTGTTTTCTTTATTTTTTATTTTTATGGCATATTTGAAAAATTACAATATACATTTTTCAATTTGTTTGAAATAAAAAGGAAGTGTTACCCTGTTACCTGTTACCCTTTATTTTTCTGATAATCCATCTAATCAGGGCAAAGATACCATATCCCATTGCATAGATCATCCAAAAGCACAAAACCATGCAATACCAACACATCAGGATCATGTAATACATCAGAAGGATGAACCACATAAACCAAGCGTTGCCTTTTGTTATCCGCATACCTGCACCAATGCGAATTTTAGACTTTCCAAGCATCTTTGACAAACCAATGAACATAATCAATCACTTTCCTTTTCTATATATTCAGTAATCTTGTTTAGGTCTTGCAGTTGGTCAAGTGCCTTCTTTCTTCCCTTCCGGTTCAGGGAAGAAAACATTTGGACAAGATCGGTGACTTCACTGCCAAAGTGTAATTGCATCAATTCAATCATGTTTGTCTGTTCAGCACACTTCTGACTGATCAACCGTTCCATGTCAACATCATGACCCATCAACCATGCTTCAGAAACATCAAGGGCAACGGCAAGTTTATACAGTGCAGTTTGTTTTGCTTCATATACCCCATTGGTGTATTGACTGATTTGTGCTTTTGATAAACCGGTTCTTTTGGCAAGTTCTGCTGCTTTGATGTTCCGCTGCAACATTGCTTGCACAAGTCTATTTTTGAAGGTATCAGACATAAACACAGCATCCTTTCATTTTAATTTGTCACTTCATTATACACCATAGTTAAAGAAATTTCAAGCGAAATTGAAAAAAGTTAAGGATTTTTTGAAAAACCTATTGACAAACGCAGTTAAGGGTGCTATACTTATTGACAGTTAAGGACACTTAACTGAAATAATCACCCAAACAATGAAAGGACTGATGAACAAAATGGAAAGAAATTACACTGTAACTTACCCTGAAGAATTACGACATTTGTGCATCAAAAACAATTGGTTTACTGAAGGGAGTAATAGTCAGTATGAAAAATTGTTTTATGCTAATGAAAACGGTTGCCCCATTGAAGAAATAGCAACAATTATTTGGGTTTGTTCTGATTCTGAAAAATGGTGCAGAAGGGATATTCTTGCAGAACTTAAAGCGGTTCAGGTAAATTTTTATCAGTAATGAAAACACGATAACACCAGAAGGGTGTTGCAGCATCCTTCTGGTAATATAAAAAGAAAGGTTAAAATCAAAATGGCAAGAAAATACTTTTATTATGTAGGTGTTCAGAACAACAATGGAATGTCCTTTGTGACTTCCATTGACAACAGGAACAGGATGTGTCATTGGGACACAGACAAGAAACCACTTGCAATGTCATCCACTGTTGCAAATGATCTTGCAGAAGGTTTGATGATGAACTTTTTCACGGCGGTTGTGGTAAAGTCCTTTTTTGAATTGGACAAGCACTTTATATGTAATAAAACATTGGAAGAAGGTGTTAAGAATGGGTGAAAACAAGAACCCAAAGAAGCATTTCCCTTGGGAACTTGAACAGATGCAAAGTTGTCCTTTGAGTATAAAGGAACGAATGAGCGAAAGACGGATCATGGATTGGTATTCTGAATTTACTGATGTATATGTTTCGTTTAGTGGCGGTAAAGATTCAACTGTTCTGTCAGACATGGTTGCAAGGGTATGTCAATCATTTCATTATAAAATGGTGGTTGTCTTTTCTGACACCGGTCTTGAATATCCGGAAATTAGAAAGTTTGTTCCGCAGTATGTTGAGTTTTTGAAAAAGAAATATAGTATTGAAATTGAATTGGTTGTTGTAAAACCTGAAATGACTTTTAAGAAGGTTATTGAAACAGTTGGTTATCCCATAGGTAGTAAAAAGATTGCAAGAATGATTTATGATTGCAAACATCCAACTGAAAAAAATCAGGCAACAAGGACATTATACATGACAGGTGTTAAAAGGGATGGTTCAATTAGTAAAGCATTTAAGTTGTCGCAAAGATGGATGAAAATGATTGATAGTAAATTTGAGGTTTCAGACAAGTGTTGTGACATTATGAAAAAAGAACCAACAAAGAGATTTGAAAAAGAAACAGGAATGAAATCAATTGTTGGTACAATGGCTTGTGAATCAAATTCAAGAAAAGAAACTTGGTTGCAGTATGGTTGTAATGCGTATGATTCACGCAGACCACAATCAAAACCAATGTCTTTTTGGACTGAACAAGATGTATTGGAATACATTTTGAAATATGACCTTCCTTTTGCATCTGTATATGGTTCAATCATTGGAATTGATAAAGAAAAGACCTATACAACAGAGCAGGTCAGGGAAATGGCAAAAACAAATGATGGTGTTCAAAGGAACATTAAATTGCAAACCACAGGATGCCAAAGAACAGGATGTATGTTCTGTATGTTTGGATGTCATTTAGAAAAGCAACCAAACAGATTTCAAAAAATGAAAGAAACACATCCGGCTGTTTACAATTACTGTATGAAACCGGTTGAAGAAGGTGGTCTTGGTCTTGATGAAATAATGACCTTCATGGATATACCACATTAAATTTTTAGAAAGGATGAAAAACAATGGAATTTGAGTATGCAAAGGTAAAGGGAAAGATCAGGGAAAAGTTTGGGACACAGGCAGATTTTGCAACTGCAATGGGTCTTTCTGCAACAACCGTTTCCGACAAGTTGAACAACAAAAGTCCTTGGACACAGAAGGAAATTGATCGTGCTTGCGTTCTTCTTGAAATTGAACCGGTTGACATCCCTACTTATTTTTTTACCGCAAAAGTTAAGGTTCTTTAACTACAAGGTTGAAATCAAATGTTTTCAGATAGGTTGAAACAAGCAATGAATGAACAAGGGATTTCACAGGCAAGGTTGTCCGAACTGACAGGAATGGGTAGGTCAAGAATCAGTCAGTATGTGTCCGGACAATATCACCCAAGACCGGAAGCAATGAAGCAGATTGCAGATGCTTTGAAAGTTCCTTCCGGGTGGTTATCAGGTGAAATCCAAGAAACAGAAAAGTCCTTGTCAGTCCCTTATGCTGCAAGTGTTCTGAATATCAGACCGCAAATGTTGCGGGAAGGACTGAAGGCAAGAAAGTTTCCTTTTGGTTATGCGGTCAGCAAAAATGGGTTGTTCAAATATTATATCAACCCAACACAGTTTGAAAAATACAGAAAGGATGTGGTGTTGATTGGCTGAATTGAAATTGTTTCCACATCAGAAACAAGCACTTGAACAGACAAAGGAAAACAACAAAGTTGGTTATTTCCTTGATATGGGACTTGGAAAGACCTTTGTTGGTTCGGAAAAACTGATGTCACTGAACAAGCAACAGGCAAAACACCTTCTGATTTGTCAGAAGTCCAAAATTCAGGATTGGCGGTCACATTTTGCAGAGTATTACAAGTATGACATCAGTGCTTATGACCTTTCAAATAAAGGTGAATGGAAAGATTTTTGGGACAACCCTTGTGGTTACAGATACCAACTTGGAATCATCAACTATGAACTTGCATTCCGCAGACCGGAATTGCTGAAGTTGGAACATTTCACACTGATGCTTGATGAAAGTTCTATGATTACAAACCCAACAGCAAAGCGGACAAAATTTGTTGACCGTTTGCAACCTGACAATGTGATCCTTCTTTCAGGAACACCGACAGGTGGAAAGTATGAAAAATTATGGTCACAACTTCACCTGCTTGGTTGGGGAATATCCAAAGACTTGTTTTATAAGCATTATGTGGTTCAGGAATGGATTGAAGATGATTCAGGTTTCAAGATTCCACACATCACCGGTTACAAGAATGTTGACCGATTGAAGGACAAGTTGAAGCGGTATGGGTGTGTGTTTATGAAAACAGAAGAAGTCTTTGATCTTCCGGAACAAGTTCAGATTCCGGTGATGGTGAGTAATACCAAAGATTATTACAGGTTTATGCGGAAAAGCATTGTAGAACTACCTGACGGAACAGAACTGATTGGTGATGATAAGTTGACCAAAAGATTGTATGCAAGGCAGTTGTGCGGTCAGTATTCAAAAGCAAAGTTTGCTGCATTTGCTGATTTGATTGAATCCACAGATGACCGGTTGATTGTTTTTTACAACTTCAATGAAGAACTTTACAAGATGAAGGAAATTGTTGAAGGACTTGAAAAACCAATATCAGTCATCAATGGAAACATCAAAGACCTGACTGCCTATGATCAGGAATCCAATTCCGTGACCTTTGTGCAGTATCAAGCCGGTGCAATGGGTCTGAACCTTCAGAAGTCAAACAAAATCATTTACTTCACACTTCCGCAGAGTTCAGAACACTTTGAACAGTCAATGAAGCGAATTCACAGAATAGGTCAGAAGAATAATTGCTTTTATTATCTTCTGATGGTTAAGAACAGTGTTGAAGAAGATATTCTTCAGACATTGAAAATGCGAAAGGATTATGATGATGAACTATTTAAGAAATATGAAGAAACCCTTTGATGTTGTCTTTGTTTCTCTGCTTGTGCTGATTCTGATTTCAGTTGTCCTTTTTGGTTGTGGAAGAAACGAACCTGAAGAATCAGTTGAAGAAACTGAACAGATTACAGAGAATGTCACAGAATCGGTTCAAGAACAGACTGAACAACCTGAAGAACCAAAGTTGGTTTGTTTGGGTACATATAAACTTACTGCCTATTGTGGATGTTCAAAATGTTGCGGAAAGTGGGGTGAAAACAGACCGGTTGATGAATACGGAAAGACCATTGTCAGAACCGCAGGTGGTTACAGGGCGGTTGAAGGTGTGACTGTTGCAGCAGACATCAGTGTTCTTCCGTATGGCACAAAGGTCATCATCAATGATCATGAATACACTGTTCAGGATCGTGGTGGTGCTATCAACGGAAATATTATTGACATCTACTTTGAATTCCATCAGGCAGCGTTGGAATTCGGTGTTCAGTATGCAAATGTTTATGTCTATGAAAAAATTGAAAGGAAGGTTGAAACCAATGATCAAATGTAAAAACAGTTGTCCCTTGGGCAAGTTTGAAGGATGTTGTTATTCTTGCCCTGAATTTGCGAAGTGCAAAGATGCTTGTTCTGAAGTTCCGGAAGAATGTGAGTGTTCCACCTTTGATGAAGAATCCGGCATTACACTTTTTGAACAGAAGCAGATTACAGTTCTTCAGCAAATTGCAAGCATTGTCCGCATGAAGAAACAATGTGAAGAACAAGAAAAGGAATTGAAGGATCAGTTAAAACAGGCAATGGAACAGTACGGTGTTAAAAAATTTGAATCTAATATTCTGAATATCACCTATATTGCTGAAAGCACAAAGACATCCATTGACAGTGCAAAACTGAGAAAGAAATATCCGGAAATTGCTTCAGAATGTTCCAAGGTGTCACCTACTTCCGCATATATCAAGGTTGAAGTTAAGGGTGACAAGGAATGAAATACACAGTCAGCAAAGAAAAAGGCGGTCAATGGTATGTGCATCCTATTGATGATAAGAAATCACCTGTTCCCGGTTCTTATGGTAGCAAAAAGGAAGCATTGAAAACCGCTGCAAAACTGAACGGTGTTCCGCTGAAAGATTTTTTGAAATATAGAAAGGGTGAAAACAATGAATGAAACAGTATTGGTTGTGTTGATCATTTGTATCACACTGATTGCAATTTCCATCATCAATAGAAAGAAGTGAACTGATGGCAGCAGAAAAGAACTTTGAAAACCGCTTGAAAGATTGGCTGAAATCAGAAGGCATCTATCCTTTGGGAATTGAAAAACAGAAAATCACTGTCACACCTTGCGGTTATTATGAAAAGCGTTGGGGCGGTGGATATTCCAAAGCAGGGTTGCCGGATATGCACATTGTGGTGAACGGTTTCAATATTGATGCTGAATTGAAGGCATCCAATGGCAGACCTTCAGACCTTCAAAAGCACAATGTCATTCAGATAAATCAGTCAGGCAGCATTGCAATGATTCTTTACCCGGAAGGGTTTGAAGAATTCAAATCAATAGTGAAAGGGGTGAAAGAATGCAATGGTCACACAGCGGGGTTGAAGCGTTTGAAAAATGTCCATTCAAGTTCAAAATGCGTTATCTTGACGGAATAGACACCAATGATCCAACGGAAGCAAATAATGCACTTGTACTTGGAACAGCATTACACACCGGCATTGAAAAGGGTGTTGATGAAGCAATTCAGCAATATTTCATGTCATTTCCGGTCATTGATGATTCCCACATCAATGAAGCAATCAAACTTGAATACCTGATACCAATGGCAAAAGCGGTGTTGCCTTCCGGAAGTTATGAAGTTGAAATCAAGGATGATGATTTTCATGGATTTATTGACCTTCTTGCACCGGTCAAGTTGTTCCATGATTCAGAAGTCCCGGATGTGTATGACATTTATGATTTCAAGTATTCAAACAATATGAATCATTACAAGGATTCAAGACAGTTGCACTTATACAAACATTTCTTTGAAAAGTGCAATCCGGGAAAGAAAATCCGCAACTTATATTTTCTGTTTGTTCCAAAAGTGAACATCAAGCAGAAAAAGACTGAAACACTGATGGAATTCCGGCAACGGATATGGGAAGAACTTCAGGATGTGGATGTCAAAACCATGCAGATTGATTTTGATTCTGAAAAGGTGATTGATTTCCTTCTTCAGATCAAGAAAATCAGTGAAACATCCGAATTCAAAAGGAATGAAGGTTGGATGTGTAGTTATTGTGAATACCAAGAATATTGTCAGAAAGGTTGGGACTATTTTATGAAATTACCAAGCACAGAAAGAAGAAATCTTGAAAAGGTGGAAAAAAGGGTCATTTGGATTTATGGTCAGCCGTTTTGCGGAAAGACAACTTTTGCAAATGCCTTCCCTGTTCCCCTTATGCTGAACACTGATGGAAACATCAAGTTTGTTGATGCACCGTATATCCGCATTAAGGATGACATTCAGGTTGAAGGAAGAATGACCAAGAAAACCCTTGCATGGCAGGTTTTCAAGGACATAATTGCAGAACTTGAAAAGGGTGGCAACGGATTCAAAACCATTGTTGTTGACCTTGTGGAAGATTTGTATGAATACTGCCGTTTGTATATGTATGAGCAGTTAGGCATCAAACATGAATCTGATGATTCTTTCAAGGCATGGGATATGGTCAGGGGTGAATTTTTGAACACCCTGAAAAGACTGATGGCACTTGATTATGAAAACATCATTCTGATCAGTCACGAAGATGCAACCAAGGACATCACCAAAAGGGGCGGTGACAAGATCACTGCAATCAAACCGAATATGCAGGATAAGGTTGCCTTGAAGGTTTCCGGTATGGTTGATGTGGTTGCAAGAATTGTTGCTGATGGCAATGAAAGAACCTTCAGTTTCAAATCCAATGAGGTCATCTTTGGCGGTGGAAGATTGAAGGTTGATGCAAAGGATATTCCGCTTGATGTCAATGAACTGTTCAAAGTTTATGACGAAGCAAACAGGAATGCTGTCAGGAAGGCACAGGAAGGCACAGAACAGCCGGAAAGCAATCAGACAGGTAAACAGTCCACCACAATTGAAAAACCGGCAGAACAGCCGAAATCCGGCAGAAAAAGCAGGTCAAAAAGTGAAGCACCGGTTGAAGTTGTAATTCCGGATGAAGAAATTCCGGAATACACGGATGAAGATGCACCACCTTTTGACACTGAAGAAGGAACTTGGACACCGGGCGGTGGTGCAGAAGATGATTCTATTCCGCAGGGTGTTGAAAGTAAACCTGTTGAAGAAAAACCAACAAGGGTTCGCAGATCAAGAAGAACAACGGACAATAATTAAAATTTGAAAGGATAAAGGTGAATTATCATGGCAGAAAACAAAAACATTTGGGATGAATTTGACAATGCAATTGACACAAAGGGTCTTGCAGCGGATGTAAAAGAAGCAGCGGAAAATGGTGCTACATACAAGGAAGTTCCGCATGGTGACTATGAAGTTGCCATTGACAAGTTGGAACTTGTGAAGTCCAAAGCCGGTGATCCCATGGTTTCCGTTTGGTTCAAGGTTCTGAACGGTGAATTCAAGGGCAGCAGAATCTTCATGAATCAGGTCATCAAGGAAGGTTTTCAGGTTCACATTGTCAATGAATTCTTGCGTTCCCTTGATACCGACATTGACATTGAGTTTGTCACCTACAAGCAGTATGGCAACCTTCTGATGGATGTCATGGAAGCAATTGAAGGCAACCTTGAATATGCACTGTCCTACAAGGAAGGCAAGAAAGGTTTCAGCACTTACGAAATTACGGAAGTTTTTGAAGTCGAATAAACCATACACCAAGGGGGATGGGACATCCCCATTCCCCTTGGATTTCTTGAAAGGATGGTGAAATAAATGCTTTTCTATGACTTTGAAGTTTTTGCTTTTGATTGGTTAGTTGTCATCATGGACACTGATCAGAAGAAAGAAACGGTCATTGTCAATAATGTTGAACAATTGCAAAAAATGTATGATGACCACATCAATGATATTTGGGTTGGATTCAACAACAGACATTATGACCAATACATCCTGAAAGGCATTCTTTGCGGTTTTGATGCAAAAAGAATAAATGATTTCATCATTGTCAAAGGAAATCCGGGATGGAAATTCAGCAGTATGTTCAATGAACTTCCACTGATCAACTATGATGTAATGCTCAATACTGATAGGGGTCTGAAGTCTTTTGAAGGGTTCATGGGAAATGACATCCGTGAAAGTCAAGTTCCGTTTGATATTGACCGGAAACTGACTGACAAGGAAATTCAGGAAACCATCTTCTATTGCAGACATGATGTGCAGCAGACCATGAAGGTGTTCATGAAACGCATTGACGAATTCAACACCATGATCTATTTCATCAAGCACTTCAAACTTCCGCTTGCAGCACTGTCAAAGACCAAAGCACAGTTGGCAGCGGAAATCCTTGGTGGAAACCGTAAAGGTCAGATGTTTGATGATGAATTTGATTTTCCTATTTTGGACTGTCTTGAACTGAAAAAATACAGACACATTGCAGATTGGTACAAAGCACCTGAAAATCATGACTATGAGAAATCACAGAAGGATGTGATGGTTGCAGGTGTCCCCCACACCTATTCTTGGGGCGGTGGGCATGGTGCAATCCCACAATACCATGCAAAAGGTGATTTCCTGATCATAGATGTTACAGCATATTACCCTTCACTTCAGAAGAAATATCACTTTGGTTACAGGGTGATGGATAATCCTGAAAACTTTGAATTCATCCATGATTCCAATATTGAATTCAAAAGGAAGGGTGATAAAAAAGCAAGACTGCCATTCAAAATTATGGACAATGCCATTTCCGGTCAGATGAAACAAAGAAGTTCAGCGTTGTTTGATCCCATGTCCAATAATAGTATTTGTGTCAATGGACAACTTCTGCTGCTTGACCTTGTTGAACATCTTGAACCGGTCATTGAACAACTTGTTCAGAATAACACAGATGGTATTGTAGTTAAACTGAAGGATTATGACAGGGACTTTGACATCATTGATGGCATTGTTGCTGATTGGGAAAGAAGAACCGGAATGCGGATGGATTTTGAAACATTTTTCGGTGAAATCTTTCAGAAGGATGTCAACAATTATATGTTGATAGACCGGGAAACAGGTGCAATGAAAGTCAAAGGTGCATATATCAAGAAACTGTCTGATCTTGATTATGATTTACCTATTTTGAATAAGGCATTAGTTGATTATATGGTCAACGGTATTCCGATAGAACAGACGGTGAACCAATGTGATGATTTGAAAGAATTTCAGTTGGTGGCAAAGATTTCAAACAAATACAGTTGCATTCTTCATGGTGAAAAACCGATAAAGGAAAAGTGCATCCGGGTGTTTGCATCAAAAAACAATGCTGATCAAGGTGTTAAGAAGGTCAGTATCAGAACCGGTAAACCGGAAAAGATTTCAAACAGTCCTGAACATTGTTTCATTTGGAATGATGAAGTAAACGGTGTAAAAGTTCCATCTAAACTTGATAAACAATGGTACATAAGGATGGCACAAAAAAGACTGAATGATTTTGGGGTGGTGTAATGGAAAAGTTAAGAATTGAATGGCACAAAACTTTTGATGAACCGGGTGACGGTTATTTGGAACTGATAACTGATGTTTTCTTTCCTTGCACCGTAGAAAAGGCGAAAAAAGTCTTTCATCTTGCAAAAAGGTGGTGTTCTGATGAAACATTGCTTGAACTTGCTGAATATTTCAAAACCAAGATTTCTGAAATTGATGAATTGATTTTAGAAATCAAACACAAATATCCTGACACAAGGGTTGGTTCAAAAGAAAAAAAGCAATGTGAAACGGATTTCAAATCACTGATCAACAGACAAAAAAAATACCAACGAAATCTGAACATATTACAAGATTACATTGAAAGGAAGTGATGAAGGGTGTCTTTTTTCAAAGGTTATGTGATGACCAAAGATAAAAAGTGCATTGAAAAATTCAAAGGCAGAAATGATTTCAAAACCATTGAACAAGTTTCATCCCTTCCTGAATATGCCGGTATTCTTGCCCCTGATGCAATTTTGATTGACATTGATGATGAAATGCAATCTGAATTACTTTTCAAGATATGCGAAACTGAAAATGTCCTTTGTAAAATTCTAAAGAGCAGGTCAGGAATGCACTTCCTGTTCAAAAATAGCAAAGTGGACAAGTGTTTCACCAAGACAAAACTTGCTTGCGGTTTACATGATATTGACATCAAATCCGGATTCAAAAATAGTTATGAAGTCTTGAAAATTGATGGCAAAGACCGTGAAGTTTTGTATGACATTCTTGAAGGTGAAGAATATCAGGAACTTCCAAAATGGTTGTTTCCGGTCAAGACCACAATGGAATTTCTTGACATGGAAGCAGGTGACGGAAGAAATCAAGCACTATTCAATTATATTCTTACCCTGCAAAGCAATGATTTCACAGTGGAAGAAGCAAGGGAAACAATCAGGATCATAAACACCTATATTTTGAAAGAACCTTTGTCTGAATCTGAATTGTCAGTGATTTTGCGTGATGATGCCTTCAGAAAACCGGTATTTTTCAAAGGGAATACATTCCTATTTGATAAGTTCGCAACCTACATAAAGAACAACAACCACATCATCCGTATCAATGGGCAGTTGCATTTATTCAAGGATGGTGTGTATGTTCCCGGTCAAGAAGAAATTGAAGCGGTGATGATCAAGCACATCAGCAGTCTTTCAAATGCAAAGCGGTCTGAAGTATTCAAATATTTGAACCTTCTTTTGCTTGAAAATTCGCAAATTGCACCGGCAAACCTGATTGCATTCAAAAATGGTATTTATGATCTGAACACAAACACCTTGCAACCGTTCAATCCAAATGTGGTTATCACAAACCGCATTCCTTGGGATTACAACCCTGCTGCATATTCAAAATTAGCAGATAAAACCCTTGACAACATTGCTTGCGGTGATAAACAAGTCAGAACTATTCTTGAAGAATGTATTGGTGCTTGTTTCTATCGGTCAAACACTTTGGGTGATGGTAAAGCATTCATATTGACCGGCGAAGGATCAAACGGAAAATCAACCTTCATTGCTATGCTGCAACACCTTTTGAATGAAGATAATATTGCAGCACTTGACTTAAAGGAACTTGATCAGAAGTTTCAGAATGCTGCACTGTTTGGAAAGTTGGCAAACCTTGGTGATGATATTTCAGATGAATTCATTGTGAATGCTTCCATCTTCAAGAAGTTTGTGACCGGTGAAAGGGTTCAGGTACAAAACAAAGGTGAAAAACCGTTTGAATTCAACAACTATGCAAAGTTCATTTTCAGTGCAAATACCATTCCAAGGATAAAGGACAAAACCGGTGCTGTTTTAAGACGGTTGCTGATTGTTCCATTCAATGCAAACTTCACCCGGAATGATTCAGACCATGATGCCGGGATCAAGTATAAACTTCAGGATCAGGAAGTCATGGAATATTTAATTGTAATAGGTCTTGAAGCACTGAAGAATGTCATTGCAAACAAAGGATTCACCGAATCTGAAAAGGTTCAGGAACAGTTGAAGGAATATGAAGAAACCAACAACCCCATTCTTGGATTCTTTGAAGAATGCGAAATGGAAGGTTTTCAGATTGAAAATGAACAGACTGACAAAGTTTTCAAGCGTTACAAGGAATATTGCATTGGCAACAATTTCAATGCAATGTCCAAGTCAGAGTTTTCCAAGGCACTTTGTAGGAAACTTGGTATGACTACCAAAACCCAAAAACTGAACGGAAAAGTTTTCCGGATTTATGTGAAAGGATGATTGATATGAATGCAGTTGAAAAAGATGTTGATTCCCTTGTTTTCAAAGAACTGAACGAAGCAAACAAAAGGTTTCCCCTATTCAGTTCTGCACATCATGGTTATGCCGTGATCAAAGAAGAAATTGAAGAAACAATGGATGGGATGAACCTTCTGCTTGAAATCTTTGCTAATGCTTGGGATGGCATTAAAAAGAATGAACCGGTGTTTGACCGGATCAGAGCAGCAAAGGCGGTTGCAGAAAACATTGCTGTTGAAGCAATTCAGGTTGCTGCTATGTGTGACAAATATAATATGTCACTTGCAGGTGAAAATGCTGATCATTGTGTGATGTGCGGTGAAATCATCCCGGAAGGAAGGACACACCTGCCTTCCTTCCTGTAATACAAAGGTTGGTGATTCAGATGGGGTATAGAAAAGTTGGGTATTTAGAACAGATTTGGTATATCATCAAATACTGCCTGAAGAACGGAATCCCAAGATTTCATAAGAAAAAGACAGGAAGGAAACCAAAATGAAAGATTGGAACGGCAATCAGAACAGTATTTATACAACACTTGGTGCTTCTAACCACACCCAAAAAGAAAGGCAATCTGATGATTACTATGCAACAGAACCAAGAGCAGCGGAACTTCTACTTGAACAAGAAGAATTCCACCATACAATTTGGGAATGTGCTTGTGGTGAAGGTCATCTTGCAAAGGTGTTTGAACAACACGGTCATGAAGTGATTTCAACTGATTTGGTTTACAGGGGTTTTGGTGATCCTGAACCGCTTGACTTTCTAAAAGAAACCCTTGATGACTTTGATGGTGACATCATAACAAATCCACCATACAAATATGCACTTGATTTTGTTCAGAAGGCATTGGAAAGCATAAAACCGGGAAGAAAAGTTGCAATGTTTTTGAAATTGCAGTTTCTTGAAGGGAAACAAAGAAAGACTTTCTTTCAAAAGACCCCCCCCCCGGACAGTTTATGTTTCAAGCAGCAGGTTGATTTGTGCAATGAATGGTGATTTCAAAACATTCACATCAAGTGCTGTTGCTTATGCTTGGTTTGTTTGGGAAAAAGGATATACAGGTGAAACGGTTATAAAATGGATAAATTAAAGAAAAGGTATAGGAATATGAAACAATACATATTTCCGGTTTTGTTGATACTTTTAGATGTAGGTGCAGCAATTGTGTATGCAACTGAAAAGGATTGGCGAAAAACCGTTTATTGGTTGGCTGCTGCAATATTGAATGTTGTGGTGACATTTTGAAAGGATGTGTTTGGTTTGATTGATAAAGATTTATTTCAGGACATGATGAATACTTTTTATGAAAGTGTGTCTGAAAAAGTGGTTTGTGATATTTTGGAAAATGTGGAAGCCGGTTCTGACAGCATGGATTTCTTCAAAATGCTTATAAAAAATGGTTGTCCTGCTTCTGTAATTCTAAAAACCTTTACAGAGTTTTCTACAAAACATAAAAAGGTAACAGATGAAACCGCAAAAGGTAACACTTAACTGTTTATAAGTGTTACCCTGAAAAACCTTGTATTTATAAGGGTTTCAGCGGTTAGGGTAACAGATAACACTGAATTCTTTTTTACTTGAATAATTAGTAAAAAATACATCATTAAAATTTGATTGTTCGCTAAAAAATAAAAAATAATAGCAGTGTTACCCATTTAAGTGTTACCTTTGCCCTGAATACCGCATAAATACTGACTTTTTAGCGGTAACACTTGATTTTCAAAAAGTGTTTACAGTAACACTTCAATAGAAAGGAATGATTTTATGAATGCAAAGCAATATTTGAAACAGGCATATAGATTGAATGAATTGATAAACAGTGACCTTGCTGAACTTGATCAATTGAAGGCACTATCAAGAAGCGTTTCTTCACCAAATCTGTCCGGTATGCCTTCAGGCGGTTCAAGGAAACAGGAAGCACCCTTTGTGAATGCTGTTCTGAAAATCGTTGACCTTGAAAAAGTCATTGATGCCGAAATAGACCGCTTTGTTGATCTGAAGAAGGAAATCCGGGAAGTCATCAATCAGATTCCGGATAATAGTCAGAAGTTATGCCTGAAATTAAGATACATACAATTCCTAAAATGGAATGTCATTGCTGATGAAATGGATTTATCTTTGAAGCAGGTTCACAGAATTCACAATGAAGCATTGAAGAATGTAAAATTGCCGTATATGGAAACAAAGTGACACTGTTTGGGGATTGAATGACACTATCTTTTTATGATATGATTACACTGACCCGAAGGGTTAAGGCAGACCGGTTTTCCCCGGTCTGTTTTATTTTGTCAGAAAGGAAGGTGATTTTGTGACTGATAAGCAAAGAAGGTTTTGTGATGAATACCTAATTGATTGCAATGCAACACAGGCAGCAATCCGGGCAGGTTATTCGGAAAAGACCGCAAGGTTCATTGGTAATGAAAACCTAACAAAACCCTACATCAAAAATTATATTGATGACCGTCTTTCTGAAATCAATTCTGCAAAGACCGCAGATGCAAAAGAAGTCATGGAATACCTGACTTCTGTCATGCGTGGTGAATCTTCCGCAGAAATCGTGGTTGTGGAAGGCGAAGGTGAAGGATATTCTTCCGCAAGGAAGGTTCAGAAAGCACCTGACGAAAAGGAAAGGTTGAAGGCAGCAGAACTTCTTGGGAAAAGATTTGGTCTATTCACTGATAAAGTCAATGTGGAAGGCACTGCAAAGGTTGTGATTGTTGATGACCTTGATGAATGATGCAGTTTTCCGGATGTCTGACTTTGTTGGTGGTGGTTATTCTGATTTTTGGAAGTTCAAGGGTAGATACAGAATTGTAAAAGGTTCAAGAGCATCCAAAAAATCAAAAACTGCTGCACTTTGGTACATCAGCAATCTTTCAAAAGCAAAATACAAGGAAGCAAACCTTCTTGTGATCAGAAAAACATTCAGAACACTAAAAGACAGTTGCTTCACAGAACTGAAATGGGCAATCAACAGACTTGGAATGCAAAACACATGGGTTGCAAAAGAAAGTCCGCTTGAAATCATCAATGTGGAAACCGGTCAGAAGATTTACTTCAGGGGTTTGGATGAACCTTTGAAGGTTACATCAATCACGGTTGATACAGGTGTTCTTTGTTGGTTGTGGATTGAAGAAGCGTATGAAATCATGTCTGAATCTGATTTTGATACTATTGATGAATCAATCCGTGGTGAAGTTCCGGAAGGACTGTTCAAGCAGGTAACAATGACCTTCAACCCTTGGAATGAACACCATTGGTTGAAGAAGCGTTTCTTTGATTGTGAACCTGATCCTGACATCCTTGCCATTACAACCAATTACCAATGCAATGAATGGTTGGATGAATCAGATAGAAAACTGTTTGACACCATGAAAAAGAACAATCCAAGAAGATATGCGGTTGCAGGTCTTGGGAATTGGGGCATTGTTGATGGTCTTGTTTATGAGAATTGGAAGGAAGAAACCTTTGATTTGAAAGAAGTTCAGAAACAGTGTCCGGAACTGAAGTCCGGTTTTGGTCTTGACTTTGGTTATACAAACGATCCTTCCGCAGCATTCATTGGTTTTGTTGATCTTGCAGGTCACAAAATCTATGTGTGGGATGAAATGTATGAAAAAGGATTGTCAAACAAGAAAATCTTTGAGAATATCACAAGGATGGGATATTCAAAGGACAGATTCACCGGTGATTCCGCAGAACCAAAAAGCATTGATGAATTAAAGGGTTACGGATTACGGATCACCGGTGCTGTCAAAGGCAAGGATTCAATCAACAATGGCATTCAATGGATTCAGGATTGTGAAATCATCATTCATCCCCGGTGTGTGAATTTTCTGACGGAAATCAGCAACTACACTTGGGACAAAGACAGGTTTGGAAACAAATTGAATGTTCCCATTGATGATTTTAACCACTTGATGGATGCCATGCGTTACGGTCTTGAAGGGTTCATCAAGAAGAATGGTTGGTTGTATTAGTAACACGGTAGTATCAGATCATGCACTTTCCCCTGAAAGATGCACGATCTGTTTTTATTACACAATAAATCTATAAAGAAAGGCGGTGAAAAAGAATGCTAAAACCGGAAGAAATATCAGCATTGATTCAGGATGATGAAACTTCTGAACGGAAACGGATTGCAAAGGTTGGTCAAGACTATTATGAAGGACTTCATGACATCAGGAATTACAGACTGTATTATTACAATGCAGATGGCAAACTGATTGAGGACACCACAAGGTCAAACATCAAGATTGCACATCCGTTCTTCACTGAATTGGTTGATCAGTGTGTTCAATATATGCTGTCAGGTGATGAAACCTTTGTTAAATCGGACATTCCTGAATTGCAAGATGAACTTGATCAATATTTTGATGATGACTTCAGAAGTGAACTTTCTGACACCCTGACTGATGTGTGTGCAGGTGGGTTTGGCTATATGTACGCATACAAAAATGCTGATGACAGAACTGCATTTGTCTTTGCTGATGCAATGGGTGTTGTGGAAGTCCGGGCAAAGGACACTGATGACCACACGGAATATGTCATTTATTGGTACATTGACCGGATTGACAAGGGCAAAAAGAAAATCAAACGCATTCAGGTTTGGGATAAACAGCAGGTATCATATTTTGTTCAGGTTGATGATGGAAAGATTGAGATTGACAAAGATGAACCAATGAATCCAAGACCACACATTGTCTATGAAAAAGATAATGAAGAAGGCAGGTTTGGGGATTCCCTTGGTTACATTCCTTTTTTCCGCATTGATAATAACAGAAAACAGACAAGTCATCTGAAACCTGTCAAGGCATTGATTGATGACTATGATTTGATGGCTTGCGGTCTTTCCAATAACCTTCAGGATGTGTCTGAAGCACTTTATGTGGTCAAGGGATTCCAAGGTGACAATCTTGAAGAAATGATTCAAAACATCAAGACCAAGAAACACATTGGTGTTGAACCTGATGGTGATGTGGACATCAAGACTATTGATATTCCGCATGAAGCAAGGGTTTCAAAGTTGGATATTGATGAAAAGAATATTTACAGATTCGGCATGGGTTTCAATTCGGCACAGATTGGTGATGGCAATATTACAAATGTTGTTATTAAATCAAGGTATGCCCTTCTTGATCTGAAATGCAATAAACTTCAGACAAAGTTGAAATCCTTCTTGAAGAAGTTGACCAAGATTGCATTGACGGAAATCAATGCAGTAAATGAAACTGATTATCAGATCAGTGATATTTACTTTGATTTTGACCGTGAAGTGATGACCAATGCCCTTGACAATGCACAGATTGAAAAAGTTGAAGCAGAAACACAGCAAGTCAGATTGACAACCATTCTGAATGCTGCTGCAAGACTTGACAATGACACTGTTCTTCAGGCAATTTGTGAACTGCTTGACCTTGATTTTGAAGAAGTCAAATCATTGGTTGAGCAGAACCCAACTGTTGACCTGAACGGTGCATCAGAAACACTTGCAAATACCACTGTCACGGATCAGAATATTCCACCCGGCACAGAAGGCGGTGATGGGTAATGAATTCACGGCAGAAAGAAGTTCTTGAACAGTCCTTGAAAGATGAACAAGCAATTTTGGATGCCCTTGTGGATAATTACACCAAAGCACTTGCCGACATCAAAAAGAATATCCGGGAACTTCAAGCAAATCCGCTGACACAATCAAAAGCATACCAACTTGAATTTCAAAAGCAGTTGGAACAGCAGATTTCAGGTATTCTTGACAATCTGCAAGGAAAAAACTTCAGTTCTATTTCCGGTTATCTTCAAACTTGCTATGAAACAGGATTTATTGGTGCTGCTTATGATTGGCAAGGTCAAGGTGTTCCCCTTGTGATTCCGATTGATGAAGGTCAAGTCATTAAAGCGGTTGAAAAGACCGGTGATGACTTCAGACTTTCAAACAAACTTGGGGTTTCAACTAAACAGTTGAAAGAACAGGTTAAAACGGAACTGCAAAGGGGTCTTGCAACACAACTTTCTTATGCGGAAATTGCAAGGAACATCAGTGACTATGGTCAGTCAAACATGAACCGGTCAATGCTTATTGCAAGGACAGAAGGACACCGGGTGCAATCAGAAGCAAGAATGGATGCAATGAAGGCAGCGAAGAAAAAAGGTGCTGACATTGTAAAACAGTGGGATGCAACACTTGACGGAAACACAAGGCAACATCATAGGGAATTGGATGGTCAAATCCGTGAACTTGATGAACCGTTTGAAGTTGCCGGAATGAAAGTTGACTGTCCCGGTGATTTTGGCATTGCTGCTGAAGATTGCAATTGCAGGTGTTGTGTTCTGCAAAGGGCAAGGTGGGCGGTGGAAAAGGTTGATCCTGACACCGGTGAAGTCACTGAAGGTAAATATCAGAAATGGAATAATGAAACAGGCGGTTTCATAGAAACAACCGGTTATGAAGATTTCAAGCAGAAATACTTAACAAGAACCGCTGCCTTGAATAATTCACAAAATGGTGGTATAATAAGAAATTATCAAGGTAAACTTGGAACTTCACTTGGAAAAGATCATTATGACAAGTTGCATGATTTAATTGATGCAACTTCTGATTCTGATGCAAGGGAAGTTTGGCAGAAGTTTGAAGATCAAGTTGGTGTTGCTGACATTCACCACAAAGGCACTGCATATTGTGACCGTGGTGGAAACATACACATTGATATTGATGCTTGTGCGAATGGTAATTCTTATGATAAACCATATCAGGTTGTTTTCCATGAATCCGGACACGCTATTGATGTGACAGCAAGAAGGCACATTCAAGGTGGAAATTGGGGTGCAGCACATTTTTCTGCTGCATACGATAACGGAAAATTCCCTGATACTATTTGCAAGGAAGTTGATGATTGGGTAAAATCTGTTGGTGCAAAACTAAAAGCAGAATTACCAAGTCATCTAACTGATTCACAGTGGTTGTTTGATAATGGTTTTATTGATGCTTCCGCTAAAAGATACTTTGATGCAAATGGTTCTTGGGGATGGATGAATCCACCTAAATATTCAAAATCTGTTGCATACAAAGCAATTGAAAGAGAAATCAGACAACTTCCCGGAATGGCAAGGGCTGATTTATCTGATATTCTTGAAGGTGCAACAAACGGCAGAATACAAGCCGGTTATGGACATGGTAAAGGTTATTGGTCAGCAAGAACAATCAACGGTGTCAAAGATGGACTTGCAACAGAAGCATTTGCAGAAATGATGGATTCAACATTTGCAAACGCAGATGGACTTGCTGCAATACAAAAATACTTGCCTGATTCATATTCAGTATTCACAGAAATGCTTCAATATCTGAAAGGGGTGATTTGATGTTAGATGAACTATTGAATGAATATGTTGACCTTTTTGGTGAAAACTTTCCTGTTTATGCTGTCAGGGGTTCAATGACTGAAAAGGAAATGATTGATGTTCTGAAAGAGTGCATCAGCGAAAAATTACCATATCAGATTGAAGAAGATAATAACAAACTTGATTATTAAAAACAAATAACAGTGATTGAAGCATCCGAAAGGGTGCTTTTTTCATACCCATCTTCAAAAGTCAGATGTAAAACAGAGTATTTCAAACCAAGACATAACTTGTAAAAATTGTAATTTGAAAGGATGGATATAAACTATGACTTTACAGGAAATTTTGAAGGCAAAAGGTTTGGATGACAAGGCAATTGAAGGTGTTATTGGTGAAATGAAGCAGAATAAAATCTTTACTTCTGCTGAAGAAAACCTTGACATCAGATATGGCAAGTTGAAAACGGACTTTGATGCCCTGACGAAACAACACGGTGAATCAACCGCTTTGATCGAACAGATGAAAAAGGACAATGCCGGCAATGAAGCACTTCAGTCCAAAATCACTGAATATGAAAGCAAGATTCAGCAGATGGAAAAAGAACTTCAGCAGACCAAGATTGATGCAGCGTTAAAGGTTGCCCTTCTTGAAGCAAAGGTGACTGATGTTGATTATCTTACTTTCAAGATCAAGGAAAAAGGTGAAGTCAAACTTGGGGATGATGGCAAAATTAAAGGTATTGATGAAACCATCACTTCCCTGAAAACGCAGTACCCACAGCATTTTTCTTCTGAAACCAAGAAGAAAATTGATGAAAACAAACTTCCTGACGGTGATCCGGACAAGAATCACGGCATCACCAAAGAACAGTTTGACAAGATGGGTTATCAGGACAGACTGAAATTCTTCAATGAAAATCCTGATGCCTACAAGGAATTTACTTCCGCAGAAAAATAAAAAACAAAAATTTGAAAGGATGGTCTTATTATGGCTACTACTAAAATCAATGACCTTATCAATCCGCAGGTCATGGCAGACATGATTTCTGCCAAAGTTGAAAAGAAAATTGTTGTTGCACCTTTTGCGAAGGTTGACAACACCCTTGTTGGTGTCCCCGGTAACACCATTACTGTTCCGAAGTATGGATATATCGGTGATGCTGCTGATGTCGCAGAAGGTGTTTCTTGCGACACTGTAAAACTTTCCACCGGTGTCACCACTGCCACTGTCAAGAAGGCAATGAAGGCGGTTGAACTGACTGATGAAGCGGTTCTTTCCGGCTATGGCAACCCTGTTGGTGAAACCAATAATCAGTTGGCGAAGGCGATTGCTGCAAAGGTGGACAATGATGCTATGACTGCCCTTCAGGGTGCAATCCTTGTCTTTGATGGCTCTGCCAATCTGATTTCTTACAATCAGATTGTTGATGCCATTGATCTTTTTGATGAGGAAGTCAACAGTGACAAGGTTATGTTCATCAACCCCCGTCAGGTTGCTACCCTTCGCAAAGACAGCAACTTCATTTCTGCTGACAAATATCCCAACAATGTCATCATGACCGGCGAAATCGGAACTATTGCGAATGCAAGAATCGTTCCTTCCAAGAAAGTCCCCCATGTTGACGGTGTTGCCGGTGAAAGAACCGTCACTATTGCCGGTACTGTTGCCATTGGTGACAAGTTCAACATTGATGGGTATGAATTCACTGCCACTGCTGCCACTGCAAAGAATGTTGCGGATGGTCTTGTTGCACTTATTTCTGCCGATTCGGATTGTGAATACAGTGCTTCCAACAGCAATGGTGTCATCACCCTTACCGAAAAAACCGGTTTCTATGGTGTCGGTCTTTACAATGTCCCTGTACTTGGAAAGACTTCCACTGCCGGAACGATCACTGCAAGGGGTACTTATTCCGGTACTACCATTTACAAGTGCCCCATTGTTAAACTTAACAATGACAGTGAAGCGGAAGAAGATGCTGCTGCTATCACTATCTATCTGAAGAAGGACACTTCTGTTGAAACCGAGCGTGACACCCTTGCAAGAAAGACGGACATTTCCGTTGACAAGCATTACACTGTTGCCCTTACCAATGACAGCAAGGTTGTAATTGCGAAAATCAAAGCGTAAATGACCAAAGAACAGCGGTCACATAGCGTGACCGCTGTTCTTATTGCAGAAAGAAGGTGTGACCATGATCATCAGTGTAAATGAACTGAAACAGATGCCGGAATTCGCTGACAAATCGGATGCTGTTCTTCAGCGGAAGTTGAATGCGATTGAAAGCATGATCAGAGCATATACAAACAACAATTTTCAGAACCGCAGGGTTCGGATTGAAGCACCTTCAAGCACAGTTCTTCTTGGGGTGTGTCAGATGATGAAAGTCGGTGACACTGTTCAAATAACTGAATCAATCAATGAAGGATTGTATGTCATTTCCGCAGTTGACACTGACAATCAGACAATCACCCTGAACAAAGACCTTTACCAAACTGAACACAACCTGATTACCAAAGTTGAATACCCGGATGCAATTGTTGAAGGGGTCATCAACTTGATGATTTGGGACTTTCAGAGCAGGTCAAAGGTTGGAATTCAGTCTGAAACCCTTTCAAGGCATTCAGTGACCTATTTTGCACAAGATGCAAACAATCAGGTGATGGGTTATCCAACAACCCTTCTTGGTTTCCTGAAACCTTACATAAAGGCAAGGTTCTGATATGATCGGTGGAAACATCAAAGCATTGATGCAGGTAAAAGTTCCGGGAAGTAAAAACAGCATTGGGGAAAAGGTTGTTGATTGGTTGCCGGTTGTTCAGTTCAAAGGTTTCCTTGATCTGATGGGCGGTGATTCAAAATATTCCACTTACGGTGCGAAAATCCAAGAATCAACCCATATCTTCATTTGTGATTTCCGTTCTTTTAAGTGTCTTTCAAAAGATTGGGAATGGAATCCGTTCAACTTCCTTGAATCAATCATCAACTTGGAGTTGGAACAAGATTTGGATGTCACATCCGAAAATGGAAGAATGCAGATAAACGGCAAGTATTATGACATTCTTCTGATTGATGATCCTATGGAACTGCATCAACACCTTGAAATTTATCTGAAGTATGCAGGTGGTCAGTGATGGGCATTAAATTCACTGATTACAGGGTTGAAGTAAAAGAAGCACTTGGTGATGCTGCAATTGCTTTTCTGTATGAAGCCGGTGGTGAATTGGCATCCCAAACGGCAAGAAACAGCAGGGTCAAGACCGGTCAAACAAAAGGTTCTTGGGACTATGTTGTTGATGAAGGTGAACTTCAGGCAACTGTTGGATCACCTTTGGAAAATGCCATTTGGGAAGAATTCGGCACAGGTGAATATGCCCTTCAGGGCAACGGCAGAAAGGGCGGTTGGTATTATGTGGATGAATACGGAAACGGACATTTCACACACGGCAAAAAGCCGAACAGGGCATTGTTCAATGCTTATACTACACTGAAACCTTCTATCATTGCTGCTGCTGAAAGTAAATTGAAAGGAATTGGTTGATATGCTTGAAGTGCTGAATGTGCTTAATGCACATCTTGAACAACTTGGTCTGAATTATGAATTCGGACAATACAGCAAATCACCACCTGATTATCCGTATTGGGTGGGTGATTACACGGAATCTGATGGAATGACCGAGGATGGGAAAGAAATCCCGGTCATTATTCTTTCAGGTTTTACAAGGGGAAAATTTATTGATCTTGAAACGGAAAAGGAAGCAATCAAAGAACACTTCAAAATGGGTGTTTCAGAAGTTGTTCAAACCGATTCCGGAAAGAAAGTGTCCGTGAACATTTGGTTCTTGGATTCAATGAATATTCCCAATACGGAAAACGAAATGGACATGAAGCGTTGCGAAATCCATTTACAAACAAAAATATGGAAAGGATATGAATAATCATGGCATACGAAGAACTTAAAAAGCATGGTATTACCTCTGAAACCCCTGACAATCTTATGCTTGGGGCAGGTATTATCTGTAAAAACCTTGTCTTTGGCTATCAGGTTCTTGCTGCACAACCTGCTGATTGGGCAGAAAATTACACCCATTATTACACAAGAAGCGGAAGTGCAGGTTCTTACACCTACACTGCTGTTACCGGGCAGACTGCCCCAACTTGGGCAGCGAACACCTATTACAGACAGGGATGGGGTTATGACATCCTTGGTGCAACTTCCGGTGGTAACAAACTTTCCATCAAACCGGAAATCACTACTGTTGAAGTGGATGGTGCTTTGGTTAAAATCAAGGGACTTGACCGCAAAACCGGTGAAACTGCTTCCCTTGAAACCAACATCATTGAGATTACCCCGGAACTGATCAAGAAGGGTGTTGTTGGCAAAGATGCAACTTCTGATGTGACCGGTTACAGTCTGATCACTTCCAAACCTGACATTGAAGCCGGTGACTATTATGAAAACTTTGGGTATGTTGGCAAGAAAACTGATGGGACACCCATCATTGTTATCTTTGACAATGCCCTTTGCACTTCCGGTTTTGAATCTGAAGGCAAGAACAAGGAAGCATCTGTTGTCAAATGCACCTTTGAATGCTATCAGGAATGCGGTGAAGATGTTGATTTGGAAGTTCTTCCTTATCGCATCTATTATCCGACACCTGCCAATGCACAGGGTTAAAGAAAGGATGTTGAACAATGAGTGAAGCAGTAAAAACGGTTGAAAGACCGTACACATTAAGAACCTTGAATGCAACTGACATTGCACCTATGGCGAAGGTTATCAGCAAAATAGGAATTGATGAATTCACCAAGTGTTTTGGCAGTGAAAATGTTCTGAAGATTATCAGAACCGGCAACAAAGAATCCATGTCTGATATGGCAGGACTTCAGGTGGTGTTGGAAATGGTGAACATCATCACTTCCCACATTCCTGATTGTGACAAAGAAATCTTTGCACTTCTTGCACAGGTCAGCGGTCTGAAGGTTGATGTAATCAAGGCATTTGATCTTCCAACTATCACAAGAATGGTCATTGACTTTGTGAAGAAGGAAGAATTCAAGGATTTTATTGGGGTTGTTTCCGAATTGTTCAATTAGGGTTTATAAGACAAATGGACTTGCTATTCAAAAGATATGCAAGTCCATTTGTTCTTATTGATCAAATGATTGCGGTTGGTCGGTTTGCAGATTTTGTCCAAGAACTGCAAGAAATGGATGGTGAAGATTCCCTTTGGGACTTCTATCTGCACAAGGTTGATGGAAAGTCCTTCAATGAATTCAAGGGTGAAGTTATCATTCAGAACACCGAAATCACAGATGAAGATTTGGAAACAACTATCAACAGTTCAGTTGAAATCTTACAGGGGTTTGTCCCTGTCAATCAATAAGAAAGGGGGTGCAAAGTATTGGAACTTTTCAAACTGTTTGGAACAATAGCAATTGACAATGCTGAAGCAAATCACGCATTGGATGAAACCGGTGACAAGGCAGAAGGAACTTCCAAGGACATCAAAAAAGTTGGTGACGAAAGTGAAGAATCCGAAGGCAAACTTGGAAAAGCGTTTTCAAAGATGGGTGATGCTGCTGTTAAGGTCGGAAAAGCAATTGCAGCCGGTCTTGCAGTTGCAAGTGCAGCGGTCATTAAAATAGGCAAAGATGCAATTTCCGCTTATGGTGACTATGAACAGTTGGTTGGTGGTGTTGAAACACTATTCAAAGACAGTTCTGATACAGTTATTCAGAATGCTGCAAATGCTTATAAAACAGCAGGTATGTCAGCAAATGAATACATGGAAACAGTCACTTCATTCAGTGCATCCCTGCTTCAAAGTTTGGGCGGTGACACTGTTGCTGCTGCAAATAAAGCGGATGTAGCAATCACTGATATGTCTGATAATGCAAACAAGATGGGAACATCTATGGAAGCAATTCAAAACGCATATCAGGGATTTGCAAAACAAAATTACACCATGCTTGACAACTTAAAACTTGGTTATGGCGGTACGAAAGAAGAAATGGAAAGACTTCTTGCGGATGCTTCCAAGATTTCAGGTATAAAGTATGATGTTTCTTCTTATTCGGACATTGTTGATGCAATCCATGTTGTTCAAAATGAAATGGGCATCACCGGAACAACCGCAAAAGAAGCATCTGCAACCATTCAGGGTTCACTTTCTTCTGCAAAGTCCGCTTGGACAAACCTGATCACAGGTCTTGCAGATGGAACACAGGATTTTGGCGGTTTGGTAGATAACTTTTTTGAAACTGTTGTAAATGTTGCGGATAACATTGTTCCGAGAATTTCACAAGTCTTGGAAACACTTCCAAGTTTGATTACAAAACTTGTGCCGAAACTAATTTCAAAGGCATCTGAAATCTTTTCAAAACTACTTCCGGCAGTCATAAGTGGTGCAACATCACTTCTGAATGCAGTTATCGGTGTATTGCCACAATTGATGGATGCCTTGATCGGTGCAGTTCCTGATTTGATTTTAGGGATTGAACAAGTTTTCTATGCCATAGTTGATGCCCTTCCGGGACTAATGCAGGTTATTTGTGATGCCCTTCCGGTCTTAATTCCACAGTTGATCACAGCATTGGTCAACATGATTGTCTATTTGTGCGAAAACCTGATGACCATACTTCAACCGCTGCTTGACAATTTACCTGCCATTATTATTTCCATTGTAGATGCTTTGATGGACAATTTACCAACTTTGATTCAAGGTTTGATTACATTGGTAATTGCTATTGTGCAAGCACTTCCGGAAATAATACTTGCTTTAATAAAAGCAATCCCAACGATAATTGCAAGCATTCTTGAAGGTCTTTGGAATTCGCTTCCTGTTCTGCTTGAAGGCATTATTTCCATTGTTGGAAGTATTCTTTCTGCAATATGGGAAGTCTTGCTTGGATTACTTGAAATGCTTGGGGATTTGTTTTCAAGTATTTGGGATGCTATTTCAGATACTTTTAGCAGCGTTGGAACATGGGTATATGACAACATCATTGCACCTGTTGCGAATTTCTTCCAAGGTCTTTGGGATGGCATCAAGAAGATTTTTGGAACAGTAAAGGATTGGTTCACAAAACACATCACAGAACCGATAAAAAATGTTTTTTCAAATCTTTGGAACGGAATCAAGAACATCTTCAGTGGTGTAAAAGATTGGTTCAAGAACATTTTTACCGGTGCTTGGAATGCTATAAAAAAGGTGTTTGAACCTGTTGCAAATTGGTTCAAGGGTATTTTTGATAAAATCAAAGATGTCATCAAAGCACCCATCAATTTTGTCATAAGAGGTTTGAACAAACTGATAGGTGGTCTTAACAAGATTTCTTTTGATATTCCTGATTGGATTCCTGTCATTGGGGGTAAAAAATTTGGATTCAACATAAAAGAAATCAAGGAATTGGCAAAGGGTGGTGTTGTTGAAGAACCTACACCCGGTATCTTTGGTGAAGATGGTGCAGAAGCGGTTGTGCCTTTGGAAAAGAACACCGGTTGGATTCGGAATGTTGCAAGACAGATTCATGAATTCACCCTTGAAACCAATGCCAACATTGCCGGTATGATTCCGGACAACTATGGAAAATCACTTGAATATCAGGAACAGCAGATCACGGCAATTGACATTCTTGCAGAAAAGTTTGAAAAAGTGCTGATGATTCTTGCGGAATATTTTCCTGAATTTGCAGAACTTCTTCAGAACAGGCAAGTGGTTCTTGCGGATGCAGGTGGGTTGGCACATAGTCTTGCACCGGCAATGAATAAAGAACTTGGAATCATATATACACAGAAAGGAAGGGGCAATGAATGATTGGTGTTAAATTCGGAACAAAACATTCTTTCAGTGATTTTGGACTGATACTGAAATCAAAAACAGTGTCCTTTCCGAAACCAAAAACAGAATCCGTCACCATCCCCAGTGCAGATGGGCAACTTGACTTGTCCACTGCTCTGACGGATGGTGATGTGAAGTATGATAACAGAACCTTGACATTTAAGTTTTCTGTTATCAATCCAACAAAGAATTGGGAAACAGTAAAGTCAGCCCTTGCAAATTATCTTCACGGACAAAAAATGAATGTGATTCTTGATGTTGACAAGGGTTTTTATTACACCGGCAGATGTACCTTGGATTCTTGGTCTGAAAGCAAGAAACTTGGAACACTAACTGTCAAAGTTGATGCAGAACCTTACAAATATTCAGTTCTTGAATCAACTGATGATTGGTTGTGGGACATTTTCAACTTTGAATCCGGTGTAATATATGATCTATCTTCAATTACTGTTTCCGGCACAAAAGTTGTCACTGTTCCTTCTATGCGGATGAAAGTTGTTCCTACAATAACGGTCAGTGCAAACATGGATGTCATGTTCAATGGTGTTGAATATGGATTGACCGCAGGTGCAAACAGGAATCTGAATATCATTCTTTCCGAAGGTGACAATGAAATGACTTTCATTGGAACAGGAACGGTGTCAATTAAGTTCAGGGGGGGTTCACTGTAATGTATCAAATCAGTTGTGATGGGTACATTCTTCATGACACCCGGCTTGAAAAAGAATACAGGGTTATTTCCCCAAAGTGCAAACTGAAAACCAATACAACCGGAACATTGTCATTTAATATTGCACCGACACACCCATATTATTCAGCGATCCACAAGTTAAGTTCTGAAATCACATTGACACAAGATGGTCAATGGATATTTACAGGCAGGGTTCTGAATGATGAAAAAGACTTCAACAACATCAAAACTGTTGAATGTGAAGGTGAACTTGCATATCTGCTTGATAGCAACCAAAGACAAGCGGAATACCATGATTTGACGGTTGCACAGTATTTTGCAACCGTTATTGGTAAACACAATGCTATGGTTGAAGCAAAGAAGCAGTTCACGGTTGGAATGGTTACGGTTGAAGATGACAACGATTCACTTTATAGGTATTCAAACTATGAAAACACATGGGACACCATCAAAGACAAACTGCTTGACAGGTTGGGTGGTTACATCCGCAGCAGACATCTGAACGGTGTCAGATATGTGGATTATGTTGAATCCTATGGAAGTGTAAACAGTCAGGTTATCAACTTTGGGAAGAACATCCTGAACTTGAAACAATATATCAAAGGGGAAAACATTGCAACGGCAATAATACCCTTGGGTGCAACTTTGGAAGATGAAGAAAGCACTTCAGCAATTCAAGAAAGGTTGACAATTGAATCAGTAAATCAGGGTGTTGATTATGTCTATGATCAGGATGCAGTTGACCTTTATGGATGGATTTTTGACACTGTTATTTTTGACAATGTAACAATTCCGGAAAATCTAAAACAAAAAGGTCAGGCAGAACTTGCCAAAAGAAAACTACTGAACCTGCAACTTGAACTGAATGCAGTTGATCTTCACTTGTTTGATGTTGACATTGAAAGAATCAAACTTGGTGACAGTATCAGGGTAATATCTGAACCACATGGAATTGACAGGTTTATGACCGTTTCTGAAATCAACATTGATATTTCAAAACCTTCTGCAACAACCATTGTTCTTGGTGATACAACGGCAAGTTTAACCGAATATATGAACCAAGACGGAATAAAAGCACAGGTTGAAACAATTATCAATGATTATGGTTTTAGAAGTGATATTTCCAATATCAGAAACACAATCAATGAACTTTCATCAAGCATTACACAAACGGCTGAAAACATTCTGCTTGAAGTTTATTCCAATTGTGCGAAGTATAGTGATGTTGAAGGTGTTGAAGAACTGTTGCGGACAAATGTGGAAATTCTGAACAATTTGATTGAATTCCGCTTTTCTTCTGCAATCACAGAAACACAAACGGTTGAAGGCATAGTTACACAAAACCAACAGTTGCTTGAAGAATACATCCGTTTTCAGGGTGCATTGATTGAACTTGGAAAGGTCGGAAACGCATTCACAGCGGAACTTTCCAATGAAAAACTTGCATTTCTTCAGGATAATGTTGAAATTGCCTATGTCAGCAACAACAAACTTTACATCACTGATGCAGAGATCAGGAACAAACTGACCATAGGAAACCCAACAAACGGTTATTTTGATTTCATCCCAAGGGCAAACGGAAATCTATCATTGAAGTGGAGGGAATCATAAATGGCAAGCGGAAGTTTTAACAGTTCAACAGGTGTTGGTCTGAACCTATATTGTGAATGGTCATCCACAATAAATGTTGCAGGGAATTATTCCACAGTAACAATGAGGACTTACCTGAAGCACTATTCTTTGTATGTTGGTGCAAGAAGTGATTCCTATGTAAAGTGCAATGGTGAAAATTACACCTATAATGCACCTGCTATAAGTTATGATGGCAGCAGTGGTCAGATAAACACAACACTTCTGTCAAGTAAATCCTTCACAGTCTATCATAACAATGATGGAACGAAGTCAATTACACTTGAAGCAGGTTGGCGGTTTTCCGGAACATATTCAGGGCAATCAATTTCTTGGATCAAGTGTTCAAAATCTGTAACACTTGATAATATCCCAAGAGCATCAAGCATCAGTTCAGTGACTTCATCTGTTACCGTTGACGGTTCAAATTCTGTTACAGTCAGCATCAGCAGAAACAGCACATCATTCACACACAAGGTGAAATTCGCATTTGGGACATACAGTCAGGAATATACCGGTATTGCAACATCAAAAACCTATACACCACCTATGAGTTGGTTGAATGCCATTCCGAATGCGACAACCGGAACAGCAACGGTCACTGTTACAACCTACAATGGAAATACACAAATAGGAAGTGCGGTGTCCAAGAATTTTACAGTCAATGTTCCTTCATCTGTTGTCCCAACACTTGGAACTTTTTCTGCAACTATTGTGAACAACACTGTTCCTTCTTCATGGGGAATCTATGTTCAGGATAAATCACAATGTAGTTTGCAGATCAGTAATGCTTCAGGTGCGTATTCTTCCACCATAAAAGCATATTCCATCAAGCAAGGGTCAACAACCTTGTCAACATCAAGCAGTGTCACAACGGCTGTTTTAACGGTCACAGGCACTATTACCTATACGGCAACAATAACCGATTCAAGAGGAAGAACGGCAACCAAGACGGTTTCTATCTATGTGTATGCCTATGTTTCCCCTTCCGTGACAAGTGCATTGTCACAAAGATGTTTGCAGAATGGAACATTGAATGATAACGGAACTTACATAAAAGCAACAGGGGTTTTTTCTTTTGCAAGTTGTAACAGTAAAAATTCTGTAACAGCAAAAGTTTACTTTAAGAAACCGGAAGATCCTTCATGGTCAACCGGTGTTGCTTTTTCAAGTAATGTTCCGGTTGTCATTGCCGGTTCTGCTTCCATAGATTCATCCTATCAAGTCATGTATGAAGTTACAGATGCCTTTACCACAGTTCAGTTTGTGGATATGCTGTCAACAGCATTCACAACAATGGACTTCAAAATGGGTGGAAAAGGGGTTGCAATTGGAAAGGTTTCAGAATATGACAACCTTTTTGATGTTGGATTACCTTCCAAGTTTCATGATGGACTTGTTTTGGTTGATGAACATGGAACGGAATATGATGTTCTTCAAATTCTGAAAAATTTATTAAATTAAAGAAAGGAATGATTTATTATGGCGAACATTCAAACCTATATTGATGCAATCTTGGAAGCGGTATATGGTGAACAGGTCAGAAGTGCCATTGCTAATGCCATTCTTGCAATCAATGATGCTGCAATCACAAGTGTGGTCTTGGGTGCAGACAACAAACTTGTGATCACCTTTGAAGATGGTCACACTTACACTTCCGCTTCCCTGAAGGGTGACAAAGGTGATACCGGTCAGACCGGTGCAACGGGTGCGACAGGGGCAACAGGTGCAACCGGAAACGGCATTGCAAGTATTGAACTTTATAGCACTTCCGGTTCTGCAAAAACTTACAGGATCACTTACACCAACGGAAATCATTTTGATTTTGTTGTGACTGATGGTGAAGTTTCTGCTGCTGAACTTCAGCAGGTTGCAGACAGAGTGGAAACGGTGGAAGGCGAAGTTGGAAACATCAATGCACACCTTGGTTTTCTTGGCAACAATGATGTTGTCGGCATCCAAGTTGATTATGAAAATAAAACCTTCACAAGACTTGCAAGTGCTGTTGGAAAGACCGCAGGTGCAGATTTTGACGGTCTGACACCCTTTGGTGGAAGAAGGCGGTGCAATGTCGCAAATGATGGAACAATCAATGCCTATTATGGTGATGAAGGTTACACCGAAGATGGAAGCAATGGTCAGGTTATGGTGTATCAGCCGAAATTCTATTATTTGGTCACACCCATTAAGTTTGACAAGAACACTTCCGGACTTGGTTATCATTTGAGAAAAGCAAACTATTATGTTTCTTCTAACAAATACACCGGTTTCAAACTTCATCCGGCATTCTATGATGCAAACGGCAATGAAGTTGATTACATCCTTCTTTCTGCTTATGAAGGCAGTATGTGGGATGCTTCCGCTGAAGCGTATGTGAATGATTCTGTTGACACATCCATTGCTTATGCTTCCGGTGATCTTCTTTGCTCTGTTGCCGGAAAGAAACCCATCAGCGGTTTAAGAACCGGAATGGGTACAAAGGCAAACTTTGAAGCAATGTCCAACAACAGGGGTTCGGGATGGCATCTTGAAACCATCAAGGCAACTTCTGCAAACCAACTGTTGATGATTGTTGAAATTGGCATGATGAACACACAGACCGGTATTGGCAGGGGTATTGATTCCATTACCGATAACAGTTCTTACAACTGTTCTTCCCTTACCGGTTCAACCGCTTCCCTTGGAAACGGATCAGGAAGTGCAGCATCCACTGTCAATGAAAAAGGTGGAACTGAAACCACTGAAACGGCAACCGGCAAAGTTGCTGTCACCTATCGTGGCGTTGAAAATCCTTGGGGTAATATTTGGAAACACATTCAGGGTGTCAACATTTGGGGTAATGGCAGCATGGCAGGTGGTCAACCCTATGTGTGTAATGATCTTTCTTCCTTCAATGAATCTTCCCATTCCGGACACTATGAAGGTGCAGGTTTCACCATTCCGAATGCAAGCGGTTACATCAAAGCAATGGGTTATGGCAACCCTGATTTTGATTGGCTGTTGATGCCTTCTGAAATCGGTGGTGATTCATCCCTTCCGGTTGGTGATTACTGCTATGTGACATCCAATCTGAATGGTTACAAGATTGCCCTATTGGGCGGTGCTTGGACTCATGGTGCTGGTGGTGGCGGTTTCGGTTGGGGTTGTAATTATGGTGTCGGTTATCGTAGTCGGAGTATCGGCGGTCGCTTGCTGTATGTACCAACTGCACCTGCATTGAATTAAAAATCATGGGCAAGCATACGGTGATACAAGATTACAAGAACAAACCATTTTAAGCATCAGATTACCCAATTAGGCAGTAATTGGAATAATGGTACTAATGATGGCAGTTTCTATTGGAATTGTAATAATGATGTCAGTAATCGTAATCGGAATATCAGCGGTCACTTACTAAATGCACTATAAAAACAAATTGTTGTGATTTTGCTTGCCCTGCCCCTTGGCAAAACATAAAAAGAATTTTCTATCCGTATTGGTAGGAAGTCCCGGTTGTTTGAATAAAGCATCCGGGACTTTCGTTTGAAGGTTCGGACTGAAAGTGCATACAAAAGGAATCCATCAATATGAAAAGACATAATCACCCAATAGGCAACAGCAGTTGCACCTTATGGGATGCAATATGTTCTATGGATAACCTGAAACTTGCACACCAAAATGCGAAGAAAGGAAAAGGATGGTACAAAGAAGTAATGATGGTTGATGAAAACCCTGATTATTATTTGGGTTTACTTCAACGGATGTTGGTTACAAAGACATATCACACTTCCGAATATCAGACTTTTTACAAGAATGATGGTAATAAGAAGCGGTTGATTTATAAACTGCCTTATTTCCCGGACAGAATTTGTCAATGGGCGGTTCTTCAAGTGATAGAACCAATCATGATCAGAAATCTGACAACGGACACTTATTCTGCTATTCCGGGAAGGGGAATCCACTTGTGCTTGCACAACCTTCAAAATGCAATGCGGAAGGATGTCAAAGGCACACAGTATTGTTTGAAAATTGATGCAAAACAATACTATCCGTCTATTGACCATGAAATTCTAAAGGCAAAATACAGGCGGTTGTTCAAAGATGATGACCTTTTGTGGTTGCTTGATGAAATCATTGATTCAACACCGGGTGACAAAGGAATTCCCATTGGCAACTATTTAAGTCAGTACAGCGGAAATTTCTATCTTTCCGCATTTGACCATTGGGTCAAAGAAGTAAAAGGCATAAAGCATTATTTCAGGTACATGGATGATATTGTGATCCTACATGAATCAAAAGAATACCTGCATCAGTTGCGGAAGGAAATTGATGAATATTTCCGGAAAGAACTGAAGTTGACCATCAAGGAAAATTGGCAGGTGTTTCCCACATTCAAAAGGGGCATTGATTATGTTGGTTACAGGTCTTTTCTTGAATTCACACTTTTGCGGAAATCCACCTGCAAGGGTATGAAGAAAAAGATGGTTGCAATAAATAAGAAGCGGTTGAACGGACTTCCAATGACCTATTCAGAGTGGTGCAGCATCAATTCTTATAAAGGATGGTTGATACATTGTGATGGATACAGGTTAGAACAAAAGTACATTCAACCGCTTCAACAGTATGCAGACCAATTTTATATTCAAAATATCAAAATGAAAGGATGAACAGTCATGGTTGATCAAGGCAGAATCAGAAGCACAGTCAGACCTGATGAAATAGTTGTGGATGACTATTCCGTTTGGGTCAACACGGATATTCAGGAAGTGGAAGTTACCCATGAAGGTGATACCCACACTGAATATGAATATCATCAGGTGCAATACACCAAGGATGAATATATCAAACAGATGATTGCAGAAAACAAAGAAAACAACCATCTTATGAACACTATTTTGGGGGTGAATGACAATGGCTGATAAAAACTTTATAGCAAAGCAGATGAACCGGTTCTTTCAGATCATGGCACAAAAGATGGAACTTGATGATTCAACTGCAATGGAAATTGCTGACCTTTATGAACCTTGGGAAGTTGGTCAGTCTTATGCTGTCGGCAAAATCGTGAAATATGGTGTGAATGCTGACAATGAAACCCAACTTTACACGGTCATTCAGGCACATACTTCACAGGAAGATTGGACGCCGGACATTGCTGTTTCCCTATTCAAAAAGGTTGGTTTCACACCTTCAGGTTATCCTATATGGACACAGCCGATTGGGGCATCTGATGCCTACATGAAGAATGACATTGTTTCCTTTGAAAATTCGCTTTGGATTTCCACCATTGACAATAATGTGTGGCAGCCGGGTGTTTACGGTTGGGAACATTACAGCGAATAACTGAAGGGAAGTGGTGAACATGACAATTGAAGTTGCTTTGGTAATATCGGCAATTTCTCTTGCCTTTGGCATCTATTCGGGGGTGTCCAATATGAAAAGAAACAACAAAAACGATACCAAGACCGACACTGCACAGTTGACAACGGTTATTGTAAAACTTGAAAACATTGGCAATGACATCAGCGAAATAAAAAATGATTTGCGTGATGTGAAGGCGGATGTTAAAGATCATGGCAACCGTCTTGTCAAACTTGAACAGCAGGTAAAGGTCTTGAATAAGGTCACATTTGACGGAAAGGAAGGAAAGTCTGATGAAGAACATTGATTGGAAATCCAAACTGACAAGCAGAAAGTTTTGGGCAGCGGTGGTTGGTTTTGTAACACCCACACTTCTTGCCTTTGGTGTTGCGAATGATACGGTGACACAGGTTGCCGGAATCATCATGGCAGGTGCAACAATGATTGCATACATCATTGGTGAAGGTCTTGTGGATGCGAACAGAACCAACACCGAAGAAAACAAAGAAAGTGAGGATGAAGGCAATGGATGATAAGAAAGTTTTTGAAGGGGAAGAAATAAAAGATTTTCCGGAACAAAACACTTTTAATACTGATGATATGATCATCAAAGAAGGTCAGAAGGAAGGTGATGAATGATGTTCACCCCAAGGTTGACAAGACCGGTTGCCGGTAACAAATATTACATCAGAAAAGCATCAGGTGGATATTCCAATGCTATCACCGGTAGTCCAAAGGATTCCCAATGTGATGTTCTTTCCAATTGTGTTGGATATGCTTATGGTAGATTCAATGAAATTGGAAACTATGGATATTGTAAATACCTTGCACCGGTGAATGCGGAAAACTTCATCCAATACAAAGGTTCTTGCACAGTCGGACAAACCCCAAAACTTGGTGCTTGCATGGTTTGGCAGAAGGGGGCATCCCTTTCAGGAAGTGATGGTGCAGGTCATGTTGCGATTGTTGAAAAGATAATCAGTGATACCGAAGTCATTACTTCTGAAAGTGGGTATGGTTGTAAAACCCCATTTTGGACACAAACAAGGAAAAAAGGTTCAGATGGTAGATGGGGATGTGGTTCTTCATATAAGTTCCTTGGGTTTATTTACAACCCTGCTGTTGCAGATTCTGAATCTATAATTCCGGTAACACCTTCCACTACTTTCAAGAAGGGTGATTTGGTGAAGTTAGCATCTGATGCTACATACTACACCGGCAAGAAAATTCCGGCTTGGGTGAAGAAACAGTGTTGGTATATCAGTGAAGTGAAAGGTGACAGGGCAGTAATTGATAAGTCTGAAGATGGAAAAAGTTCTATTTGCAGTCCTATCAATGTGAAATATCTGTCCCTTGCAAAAAGTGCTGCACCTGCACAGGAAACCTTCAAACCTTACCTTGTTAAAGTTAATACTTCTGCATTGAACATTCGCAAGGGTGCAGGTACGAATTACGCAAAGATCGGGTGCATCACTGACAAGGGTGTTTACACCATTGTTGCTGAATCTGATGGTCAGGGTGCTTCCAAGTGGGGCAAACTGAAGTCCGGTGCAGGTTGGATTGCCCTTGATTATTGTATTAAAAGGTAACAGAATTCTGTTACTATCTTGATACTAACCGCAGCGGTGACAGGTCGGTTTGAAACTGAACAAACCTGAACAAACCCTTGAAAACACTGCATTTCCGGGACTTGAAAACTGAACAAATTTATGATATAATGATAACACCTCAAACGGAGGAGATTTTTAATGGAAAATTTCGCTTCATATTTCCTGCCCGAGCGCAGGGTATTTCTCGAGAACATAAGTTACGAAGCGCTCGGCGCGAACGCAATAAGGGAGAAGGGCAAACGGCTCGACTGTAAAGATTCCGTCGTCGCTCAGCTCAGATATCCGTTCGGCGTGAAGATCGTCTTCAACAGGCGGCTCACGTTTCAGCCGGAGGAGCTTTTCGAGCTTTCCGTCTCGTTCGGCGCGGAACTCAAATTCGATCCGGAAAAACGAGATCTCGTCGACTGGAAGAGCGTCAATATCGCCGGAGAATTCCAGACCGGATTCCCGATCCTTTTCGCTTCGCTCAACGCGCGCTGCACGCTTCTCGTAGCAGAGATAACGTCCGCCGCCGGCGCGTCGCCGGTCATCCCGGTCCCCGCGAAGAACGGAATGCAGCGGACAGAATTCGGAGGATAAGACGATGGAAAAGAAAAGAAAGATCAGGATCGCCATCGACGGCCCGGGCGGAGCGGGGAAGAGCTCCGTCGCCCGCGAGGTCGCCCAGAGGCGCGGATTCATTTACGTCGACACCGGCGCGCTCTACCGCGCGGTCGGTCTTTTCGTCGCGCGGCGCGGCATAGCGACCGACGACAAGGCGGCGATAATCGCTTGCCTGCCCGAGATCGACATCGCCTTCATCCCCGACGGCGACCGCGGGATAATGACTCTTTGCGGAGAGGACGTCGGCGGGCAGATCAGGACGCCGGAGGTATCGCTTTACGCCTCCGCCGTGTCTGCGATCCCCGAGGTGCGCGAAGCGCTTCTCGACCTGCAGAAAAAGTTCGCCGAGGAGGGAGGCGTCGTTATGGACGGCCGCGACATCGGCACGGTCATAATCCCCGACGCGGAACTCAAACTTTTCCTCACCGCCTCTCCCGAGGTCAGGGCGAGGAGAAGATTCCTCGAACTTGAGGAAAAGGGAACTCCCCAGCCGTTCGAGGACGTTCTCGCAGATATAATCAAACGCGATGAAGCGGACAGCAACAGAAAGATCGCTCCCCTAAAGCCCGCAGACGATTCGATCGTCTTCGTCAACGACGAATACGACCTCGAGCAGACGATCTGCTACGTGCTCGGTCTGATCGACGCCGTCGAACATATTTACGGGCGGGAAAACTGAACTCCCGCCCGCGCCGCGAGGTGTGATATGGGTTTTTACAAAGGTTTTCACAAGGTTTTCCGCCATCCTTTGAAATGGCTTTTCAGAGTGAAGGCGGAGGGACTTGAAAACGTCCCGGAGGGCGGATGTATCCTCGCCGCGAACCACACGGCGATCCCGGACGTCATCGTCATTTCCGCGCCGATAAAGCGTCAGGTCAGATATATGGCGAAGGCGGAACTCATCCGGACCCCCGTCGTCGGGCCGTTCATGCGCGTTCTCGGCGCGTACCCGGTCGACCGCGGCGGGACAGACGTCAAAAGTCTGAAATATACGATGGAACTGATTGAATCGGGCGAACTCATCGGCATCTTCCCGCAGGGGACGAGGCGGCCGGGGGTCGACCCGAGGCAGACCGAGGTCAAAGGCGGCGTCGGCCTGATCGCGTACCATACGGGGGCGGACGTCTTGCCCGTTTTCATCGACACGAAAAAGAGAAGGACGGCGGCGTTCCGACGTACGCGCGTCATTTTCGGTCCCGTCATAAAGAACTCCGAACTCGGGTTCGAGCACGGAGGGAGCCGCGAGTATCTCGCCGCGGCGAATCTGATCTTCGACCGCATCTGTTCGCTCAAAGACGGAGGAGTGTCCGAATGACGATCCGAATCGCGGAAAAAGCCGGGTTCTGTTTCGGCGTGCGCCGCGCGGCGGACGCGCTGGAGGCGGCCCTTTCCGAAAAAGAAAAGAGCGGGAGCTCGCGCAGGATCGTGACGCTCGGCAATCTCATCCACAACGACGAATACTTAAAAACGGTAAAAGCGCGCGGCGCGGAATGCGCGTCGCGCGAGGACATTCCCGCCCTGATCCGCGCCGCGGAGAGCGGCGAGGAGATAACCCTCATCATCCGCGCGCACGGCGAAAAGGAAGAGATCGTCGGGGAACTCGGCGCCGTCGCCGAAAGGGTTCCGAACTTCACTCTGCTCGACTGCACGTGTCCGTACGTTGAAAAGGTGCGCGCCACGGCGAAGGAGAACTCCGGGAAGGACAAATTCTTCATTCTCATCGGGGATCCTCACCATCCCGAAGTAGAGGGAATAATGAGTTGTCTTGACGGCGACGGGATCGCTCTTCGCGACTCGGCCGAGCTCGAAAAGTGGCTCGCGGGGGGCGGGGAGACCGCTCTTTCGGCAGTCGGGGAGGTCTCCGCGGCGTCGCAGACGACCCAACTTACCGACGAATGGAAAAAATGTCAGGGAATTCTCAAAAAAGTATATACAAACGTCCGAATTTTTGATACAATATGTAAAGTGACCGAAGAAAGGCAGTCGGAGGCGGAGCGCCTCGCCGAGACGTCCGACGCGGTGATCGTGATCGGATCGAGGGAGAGTTCCAACTCAAAGAAACTTTTCGAGGTCTGCCGTGAAAAGTGCGGCGAAGTATATTTTGTGGGATGTGCCGCGGATGCGGCGAGGATACACCTCCCCGAAAAATCGCGTGTATCCGTGACCGCCGGAGCGTCGACTCCGGAGATCGTTATTCAGGAGGTAGTCAGAACAATGAGCGAACAAACCGAAAATTTTGCCGAGCTGTATGAACAAACACTCAAAACCATAAATTCAGGAGATATCGTCGAAGGCGTTGTCAGTAACGTAACGAACACCGAGATCCAGCTTGATCTCGGAACGAAAACGACCGGCATCATCACTCACGACAAGGCGACGCACGATCCGCAGGCAAAACTGACCGATCTTTATCACGTCGGCGACAGCATCAAGGCAAAAGTCATCAAAGTCTCGGACGTCGAGGGCATCGCGATGCTCGATAAGAACAGAGTCGATTCCGATCTCAACTGGGACAAGATCGTCGCGGCATACGAGTCCGGCGAGATCCTCGAGGGCAAGATCAGAGACGCCGTCAAGGGCGGAGTCATAATCGAACTGTTCGGCGTTCGCGTATTCATTCCCGCGTCCCTGACGGGAGTTCCGCGCGACAACGATCTCGAAGTTCTCGTCGGCACGACGCAGAGAGTCAAGATCATCGAGATCAAGACCGACAGAAAGAAAGCGTACGCTTCGATCCGCGCGGTACTGAGAGAAGAGCGCCGCGCGAAAGAGGACGAATTCTGGGCGAACATCGAAGAAGGTCAGGAGTTCGACGGCGAAGTCAGATCTCTCACCTCCTACGGCGCGTTCGTCGATCTCGGCGGAGTGGACGGTATGGTCCACAATTCCGAGCTGTCGTGGCTCAGGATCAAGCATCCGTCCGAAGTCGTCAACGTCGGCGACGTCATCCACGTCACAGTCAAGGCACTGGACAGAGAGAAAAAGAGAGTTTCGCTCTCGTACAAGACCGACGGCATGAATCCGTGGAACCAGTTCACGGAGAAGTACGCAGTCGGCGACGAGGCGGACGTCAGGATCGTCAGCATCATGCCTTTCGGCGCGTTCGCGGAACTCGTTCCCGGCGTCGACGGCCTTATCCATATCAGCCAGATCACCGATCATAAGATCGCACGTCCGGACGAAGTCGTCAAAGTCGGCGATACCGTTCACGTCAAGATCACGGCGGTCGATGAGAACAGCCACCGCATCTCCCTTTCCATCCGCGCTCTGATGGAGCCCGCGGAGGATATCCCCGAGGAGGAAGAAGCGGAAGAGGCTCCGATCGAAGAAGCTGCTGCCGAGGAAGCTCCCGTAGAGGAAGCTCCGGTTGAGGAGGTTCCCGCTGAGGAAGCGCCGGCAGAAGAAGCTCCCGCTGAGGAGTAATATAACGCGTTATCAAGGATCCGACCGCGCCAGCGCGGTCGGATTTTTGGTATAAACTGAAAAATTTTTCAGAAAAGCAGCATATTCCCGACAAATTTGCGTCTATATGGGTGAAAGTCCCGAAAACACACGAGAGGAGGCGAGCGTATGGAGGACGAAAAGATCATCGAGCTTTTCGAGAGCAGAGACGAGCGCGCTGTTTCTGAAACCAAAACGAAATACTTTCATTATCTCACGAAGATATCGATGAACGTTCTCGGCGACGCAGGCGACGCGGAAGAGTGCGTCAACGACACGTATCTCAAAGCGTGGCAGAACATTCCGCCGGACCGTCCGCGATCGCTGTCCGCATACCTTGCCGTTATCGTGAGAAGGATCTCTCTCGACAGAGTGAAAAAAAGAGCGGCGGGCAAGAGGGGTGGCGCGGAATACGACCTTTCCCTCGACGAACTTGAGGAATGTCTGCCCTCGGGCGGCTCCGCGGTCGAGGAAGAAGTCGAGCGCACCGAACTGGGTCGATGCATCAGCAGGTATCTTTTATCTCTGTCGGAAACGGAGCGGGTCGTCTTCACGGGCAGATTTTTTTATCTCGACTCCGTCAGGGCGATCGCCTCGTACGCGAACCTCACCCCCGCGAAAGTCAGGGGGACGCTCGAGAGAGTCAGAGCGGGGCTCAAACGCCGTCTCGAGGAAGAGGGATACGGCGCAAAGGAGGGAATATAAAATGAAAAAAGAAGATCTGCTGGAAGGTATCGGCGAGATCGACGAGAAGATCGTCGACGAGACCGGAAAGAAGAGAGCCGCATCGGGCGGAAGAAGGAAAATGAAGGTGCTGTTCTCCGTCATCGCTGCGGTGCTCGCACTGTCGATAATAGGATCGGTCGTTCTCGTGATGAACGTCACCCGGCCGTCTGCCGAAACAGTAAATGAGGGCGATCCGACGCCTGCGGACACGAAAGCGTCCTCTCCGACGGGTAAGACGGAAGCCGATCTTGAGGTAAAAGAAGACGGCGCGTCTTATTATTCCGTCGGCGAATACGGCAAAGGCGCGTCTCCCGCGGCGGGTGAACCCGAAGCGGACGGATACCCCGAACCGGCGGAGCCGTCGATCGCAGGAGAACCCGGGATCTCGGACGACCCGGGAACTCCGCGCGAGCCAGGCGAACTTCCGGAGATCCCGATCAAAGAAACCGTCGCCGCCGACGCTTTCATTCTCACCGCCGCCGAATGGCGCGATCTGGACAACTGGCCGTTTTTCATGAACCTCGTCAATTCCGAAAAAATCGCGTTCCCGTCGTACGGCGTAGACCCGTGCTGCCGTGTGCGCGTCACCGTGACGGGAGCCGACGGCTCGCCTCTGAACGGAGAAAAGGTCGATCTGCTCGCGCCTGACGGATCGGTCCTGTTCTCCGCAGTCAGCGGAAAGGACGGTGCGGCGTACCTCTTCTGGGGCGAGGGCGAGAAGCCCGCGTCGGTCGCGTCCGGAGAAGTGAAAGCAGCCGTTGTTCTCAAGGGCGATACGAGCGGAGAACAGGGAAGCGCTCTTTCGGTCGCAACCGAGGACGTGACGCTCGTGAAGACCCCGGAAGCGGCGCCGAAGACCGCTCTTCAGGTTTCGTTCATCATCGACACGACCGGCTCCATGGGCGACGAACTTGCGTACCTGCAGAAGGATTTCGCCTCGATCGCCGAGGATGCGGGCGTCGACGGAGTTACTTATTCCGTCAACTTCTACCGGGACGAGGGCGACGAATACGTCACGAAATGCAATCCGTTCACGGGCGATATAGCGACCGTCAAATCGCTTTTGAACGACGAGTACTGCGCGGGCGGCGGAGACACCCCCGAGGCGGTCGACCGGATCCTGAAAGACGCGATCACCGACAATGGCGACTGGTCGGAGGACTGCGAGAAGATCGCGTTCCTGATCTTCGACGCCCCGCCTCACTACGGCGTCGAGGAAACGGTAGCCGAGGCGATCCGTTCCGCGGCGTCCCGCGGGATCAGACTTATCCCCGTCGTCGCGTCGAACAGCGACCGAGAGACCGAACTGTTCGGCAGAGCGATCGCGGCGGTCACCGGCGGCACGTACGTGTTCCTCACCGACGACTCGGGCGTCGGAGGCGACCACCTCGAGCCCATCGTCGGCGACTTCGAGGTCGAACTCCTCCACGACGTCATCGTCAGGATCATAAACGAATACAAAGCCGGATAAACGGAACGCGTTTACGGCGCGCAGAACGAGCCCCGCGGAGTCATTCCGCGGGGCTCTTTTTCTGCGGAATAAAGGCAAATACCGCTTGACGCGATCCTTTCGGATATGGTAGAATATTGGTGAAATAAAGCGCGGGAGGAATCCCGCGAACGGGAGGTAATAAATGAAACTCGGAATCATCGACGGTTACACAAGAGACAGATTCGAATACGTTAAACGGCTGGGGCTCGACTTCATCGAGGTCTGCACCAATTTCGACCCCGAAACGGAGGATTTCATCAAGTCCCGCGACGATATAAAGGCGCTTATCGACGAGTTCGAGTTGCCGATCCTTTCGGTCGGACGCTGGAACGCTGAAGTCATCAAGAACAACGCGATCGACCGTTCCGTGGTCGATATGATCAAAAAGCAGATCGACGTCGTGGCGGACATCGGCTCGCCCGTCTTCAACCTCGGCGTCAACCGCGATAAGGAGCAGTCCCTTTTCAGGAACTACGTCCTCGCTGTCGAGTATCTTGAAGAGATGCTCGCTTACGCGAAGGAGCGCGGCGTCACCCTCGCTCTTTACAACTGCGACTGGAACAATTTCCTCTGCCGCGACAAGACGTGGGAAGTCGTTCTCTCCCATTTCCCGGACCTCATGATCAAATACGACTGCTCGCATCCCTACGAGGCGGGGGAGGATTATATTTCCGAGCTCACGAAATGGGCTCACCGCTTCGCTCACATGCATATCAAGGGCGTTCTCAAGGTCAACGGTCAGGGGCTCGACGATCCGCCGGCGGGCATCGACGATCTCCCGTGGCCGAAGATCTTCGCGATCCTTTACCTCGCGGGCTACGACAAGACGCTCTCGATCGAGCCGCATTCGGGCGTATGGACCGGCGATCTCGGCGACCGCGGAGTCGAATTCACCGTAAACTACATAAGACAGTTTATTCTGAGATAAAATCAGCGAAAAAAAGCCCCTTTCTCACCCGGGAAAGGGGCTTTCCTGTTAACCGCTGTCATTGATTATTGCGCCGTTTTGTGGTAAAATATCGTTAAGAAAAAGTACGTCGGAGGGCGTGATGATGGATCTTCATTTCAGGGACGAAAACGAGGCCCGCGCGCGGCGCGACGAGCTGTACGCGAAGATAAAGCGGGCGTCGGATCTCTACTATAACCACGACGCGCCGGAGATCTCCGACTACGAATACGATATGCTCTTCGAGGAACTCAAGACGATCGAGCGCGAGTATCCCGCCCTCGACGACCCGTCCTCTCCGACGCACCGCGTCGGCGGCACGGCGTCCGAGAAGTTCGAGAAGGTGACGCATCCCGTACCGATGGGTTCGCTCACCGACGTTTTCGACTATGAGAGTTTACGCGATTTCGTCGTCAAGTCGAAGAACAAACTGATCGAAGAGGGGTACGCCCCGGAGGATATAAGATTCACGGTTGAGCCGAAGATCGACGGGCTGTCGGTCGGACTGACTTATACCGGCGGACGGCTGACCGTCGGCGCCACGCGAGGAAACGGAACGGTCGGCGAGAACGTGACCGAAAACGTGCTCCTTATCCCGGGCGTCCCGCGCGCTCTACCCGAAAAGCTCGATCTCACCGTCCGCGGCGAGGTATATATGCCGCGCGGGAACTTCGAGGCGATCAACCGCGAGAGGGAAGAGACGGGCGAAAAACTCTGGGCGAACCCGAGAAACGCCGCCGCCGGAACGCTGCGCCGGCTCAAAGCCGATCGCGGCGCGCTTTGCAACCTCGATATATTCGTTTTCAACTATCAGACGGGCGATCTTTGGGCGGACGGCCGCGCGCCGGTCTCCCACGACGAGACCGTGAGGCGGATGGGACAGCTCGGTTTCCCCGTGATAAACGTCCGCGCGCTGACGGGCGACCCGGATGAGATAATCGCCGCCGTCGAGGGGATCGGCTCCTCGCGCGAGGGGCTGCCGTACGACATCGACGGAGCGGTCGTCAAGGTAGACTCCCTTGAGATGAGAGAGGCGCTCGGCGAGGGACCCGGCACGCCGAAATGGGCGGTCGCGTTCAAGTTCCCGCCCGAGCAGAAAAAGACGAAACTCGTCGATATCGAGATCGCCGTCGGAAGGACGGGCGTCCTCACCCCGACCGCGGTCCTCGAGCCCGTGCGTCTCGCCGGAACGTCGGTGACGCGCGCGACGCTCCACAACATCGACAATATAAATGCGAAGGACGTCAGGATAGGGGACAGCGTCATCGTCCAGAAAGCGGGCGACATCATCCCCGAGATCGTCGCGTCCGTTCCCGCCGACCGCGACGGGAGCGAGGTCCCGTTCCGCTTCCCTGACAGATGTCCGTCGTGCGGCGGGCGGCTCGTCTGGGACACGGAAGACCCGGAGGATGACGATCCCGACACGGAAGCCGAGGAGGGCGGCGCGATCAGATGCGTCAATCCGCTCTGCCCTGCGCAGAGGGAGAGGAGACTTATCCACTTCGTCTCCCGCGGAGCGATGAATATTGAAGGCGTTGGGCCTAAACTGATCCGTCAGCTGCTCGGCGAGGGACTGATAAACGACGCGGCGGATCTATACTATCTGAAAGAAGAACAGATCGCCGCTCTGGAGCGTATGGGAGAGAAGTCTGCGAAGAACGCGACAGCGTCGATCGAGGCGTCGAAGAGCCGCGGACCCGCGAGAGTTCTTTACGGCCTCGGCATACGCCACGTCGGGGAGGCGGCGGCGGAAGCGCTCGTCGACGAGTTCGGCGGGATCGGCCCGCTGTTCGAAAAGACCGTCCCCGAGATATGCGAGATATACGACATGGGCGAGGCGACCGCGACGAAGGTGACGGAGTTCTTCTCGACTCCCGGAGTGCGCGATCTATACGACCGGCTCGCCGCCGCGGGCGTTGTGACGGAAAAGGCTGCGGGCGCGGAAGAGGAAACGGGCGGCTCGGACAAACTCGGCGGGCTGACGTTCGTTCTCACCGGAACGCTTCCGACTATGACGCGCGATGAGGCGACGGAGCTGATAAAGAAAAACGGGGGCAAAGTGACGGGTTCGGTGTCCTCGAAGACGTCGTACGTCCTCGCCGGAGCAGACCCCGGATCCAAGCTCACGAAGGCGAACTCCCTCGGCGTCCCCGTGATCGCCGAGGACGATCTGCTCGAGATGATAAAATGAACGCGAAGCGTTCATCAAATGACCCCCGGGTGTTTCCCGGGGGTCAATTCATGCTCCGAAGGAGCAATTCACGGAGCGAAGCGAGAATTCATGCACCCGCCGGGTGCAATTCATTATTTAACCATACCATTACGATCTTCAGACGATACCTCGATGAATTGAAGGCTGCGCCTTCATGAATTGCATCATCCCGATGCATAAATTGCGCCGTGCCGGCGCATGAATTGAGCCCCGCATTGCCGCGGGGCTCATTGATTCAGAATTCCGATTTCGCGCGGCCTCCGCGCATGAGCTTGTAGTTGCCCGATTCAAGGACGGAAAGAAGTTGTTCCATACTCGTTATCGGCTCTTCGGTAACAATACCTCCGTCCGGGACGTGGTGACGGTCGTGCTTGTCGGAGCCGGACGTGTAGATCACTCTCTTTCTTATCGACCGTCCGTACGACGCCCACGCGAGCGCCATCTCGTTGCGCGATCTCTGCTGGTTGTGGCCGTTGTAGACCTCGTATCCGTCGACGGACCACGGGTCGGTTATCGTGCATCCCGTTCTCATCGGATGCGCGTGGATCATCATCGCTCCGTTTTCATTCAGGAATGCGTGCGCTCCCCACACGTCCATATGGAGAAGTTCCGGGTGTCCTCTGAGGAACTCTTCGGTCACGCCGAATACGAGATAGTCGTTCGAATTCTCGTAAAGTCTCAGCTCTATCCCGAAGAGGACGTTCAGCCGGTCGCCCGCCGCTTCTTTCGCGAGGCGAAGGGCGCGCATCTGTTTGTCGACCATCGCGCCGTAGGAGTCGGGATCGTCCTCGTCAAACTCGTAGCGGCTGAAATGGTTCGTCAGTACTATCGTGTCGTAGCCCAGCGCGATATATTTTTCCACCGTATCGGCGGCGCACTCGTCCGCGCAGCCGCTCGCCTCGGACGTGTGGCAGTGAAGTTCCGTTCTGTATTTCATTTCTCCTCCGTCAGTCTTCGATCTTGTTTACTGCTTTTACAAGCTGTTTCGCGTTGAAGTTGCAGATCCTTGCGTTCGATCTGTATCCGGACACGAGGTTCGTGTTATCGATCGTGAACGAGTCCTCGTAGTTCTGTAAGAACATTCCCATCTGGTTGAAGTCGGCGCCGGAATACAGGGCGATGAGGTCGTAGACCTTCGTCTGCAGGATTATGTCGATCATCTCGCGGCTTTCGAGGTCGAACACGCTCTGACCCTTGAGGAGCTTTTCGTAGTACGCCTCTTTGACGTAGAACTGACTGAGCGCGCCGAGCGCCTCGGTGATCGCGTCGGTCATCCGGACGTTTGCGACCGTTCTCGGGATATATACGGCGGAATCCATGCCCATACGCGCGTACGAGCAGTAATCCTTCTGGGACTCGGTCGCCTTGGGCATCGGGATGATACCGAACGAGACGTCAAATTTTCGCAGATCCATAGCGGATCGGGTATAAGCGAACTTGAAGAGCGCCCTGTTGTCTACGAAGAGATCGTCAAGCGTCTCGACTCCGTACACGGATTCGGCGGATTCGTCCGCCTTGTAGTTGGTCCCGGCGGTCTGCGCCTTGTTCGAGAAGATCGGGCACAGCTTGTCGGAGAGGTTGGAGATCTCGATGGGGAGCGTCTCGGCGACGGACGGTTTGCCTTCCTCGTCGAACTCGGTGATCTTGAGCCCCGCGGCGAAGATCCACGCGTATCCGGTGGGACTGACGTAGCGCCACGTTCCCGTGAAGTCCGGGTTTTCGGGAACGGCCGACGCGATCTCTATCATCCTGTCGATCGTCCACTTGCCGTCCCTAACGGCCCCGTATATCTCATCGTCGCTGATGTCGAACATCTCCGTGACTTTTTTATTGAAAAGAATGCAGGTGGTATCCTGATAGTTCTGGACGACGATCGGCCCGGTGAGGAAGAAGAGGCGTCCGCAGATCGAATAGTCGTCTCTCAGCGAGGGGACCCACCACTCGCGGTCAAGATCCACGTAATCGAGATTGTCGACCTGCCTGATCACGGAAGCGTTCAGAAGCGTCTGCCCCGTCGTCTGGATCGAACCGCAAACGAGATCGTACGACGAACCGCCCGCGGTAACCTCGTTGATGACTCGGTCGGCGGTCACTTCGCCGTTCTCGGTGAGTACGTAGTCGATATTGACCCCGAAAAACTCCTCGACGTCCCTCTGTCTGAAGTAGACGGCGTCCTCTTCGATGATCCCCGTTTCCTGTTCCTTCTTGGGGAAGTTGGTGGAGCTTTCGTCGTCTCTGGTGATCAGATTGAAATCCTTACCGGCGAAATCGACGCCCGCTGCGATATCCTCGACGTATGCGGTGACGGCGTTCAGCTCGGCGTCCGAGACGTCTTCGGTCGCGGCCCCGGTGACGGTCGGCTGAGAATCCGTCTCTTTCGGGCCGCCGGTTTCGTTCGCGCCGCCTCTGCCGCACGAAGCGAAGAGCGGAAGGATCATAAAGAAAGCCAGGATAAGGATCAACGGTTTTTTCAACATTGAGGTCTTTCCTTTCCCGCTGCGGCAGTCCGCCGCATTCAGCAGTTTTTCATTTAATAATTTTACCATCCGCAGGGCTTTTTGTCTACACCGTATTTCAGAAAAAAGAAAACTCCGCGTCCCTTTTTCGGGGCGCGGAGTTCAAGCGCGTTTGAGAAATTATCTCTTCGAGAACTGAGAAGCGCGACGTGCGGCTTTGAGACCGTACTTCTTTCTTTCTTTCATTCTCGGGTCGCGGGTGAGGAAGCCGGCCTTCTTGAGAGCCGCTCGATTCTCCTCGTCCGCAAGCAGGAGCGCTCTGGAGATTCCGTGACGGATAGCGCCCGCCTGACCGGAGATGCCGCCGCCGCGAACGTTTACGACGACGTCGAATTTTCCCTCGGAGCCGGTGACGCCGAAGGGCTGGTTGATGATGAGCTTCAGGGTCTCGAGACCGAAGTAATCGTCGACGTCTCTGCCGTTGACGGTGATGGCGCCCGAGCCGGGATAAAGTCTTACGCGGGCGATGGAGCTCTTTCTTCTGCCCGTTCCGTAGAAATAAGGTTTAGCACTCGTATACATCTGTTCGGTCTCCTTTCTCAGATTTCTACCTCATAAGGAACAGGCTTCTGGGCCTGCTGCTTATGGTCGGGTCCGGCGTATGCGAAAAGACGCGTGATGGCGCGATCGCCGATGGAGTTCTTCGGGAGCATGCCCTTGACCGCGAGTCTCATCGCAAATTCGGGTTTCTCCGCCATCAGCTTCGCGTACTTCGTCTCTTTGAGTCCGCCGATGTAGCCGGAATGCGTGCGGTAGTACTTCTGCTCAAGCTTCTTGCCCGTGAGGACGGCTTTGTCGCAGTTCACGATGACGACGAATTCGCCGCAGTCAACGTGAGGGGTGAATTCGGGGCGGTGTTTGCCCCTGAGGATGTTCGCCGCGGTGACAGCCGTTTTGCCGAGGGGCTTTCCGGCCGCGTCAAGTATATACCAACCGCGCTGAACGGTCTCTTTTTTTGCCATAAAGGTTGACATTTTAGGCCTCCGTTTTGAGTTTCTTTTTTCAGTGACGGAGAACATTTTATCACACGCGGATACCCTTGTCAATACTTTTTTCTCAAAAAATCCCGATATTTTGATTTGGCTTTATAAGAACTCTCTTGATCTCGTTTTTTCTCTGTTTTTCTCTCTCGTTCTCAAACGCGATGCAAAAATTTTTTTCGCGGAGCAAAAAGTTTCAATGTTTTTCTTGACAAGAGGCATCCTTTTATACTATAATTATGCTTGTCTATCTGCGCGATAACGATTAATCGGTCAACCCGGTATATAAAGGAGGGAGAAAAATGCTCAGGACATATCAGCCCAAGAAGAGACACAGAAGCCGCGAGCACGGTTTCAGAAAGAGAATGGCGACCGCCGACGGGAGAAAGGTCCTCAAAAGACGCCGTATGAAAGGCCGCAAGAGACTTACTCACTGATTCCGGTAAATAACGGAGAACAAGCGACATAACCTCCTTCCCGGGGGTTATTGTTTTGAGGAAACACTCATGAAGATCTATCCCTTGAACCGAAACTATCTTTTCGGCAAGGCGTACAAAAACGGAACCCGCGCGTCCTCCCGCTCGCTCACGCTCTACGTTCTGCGTGACAGGGAAGCGGACAGGATCGCGGCGGGGACCCCGGGCGGCGCACGGGTCAACCGTCTCGGGATATCGGCCTCAAAAAAGATCGGAGGCGCCGTTGAGAGAAACAGAGCGAAAAGAGTCATCAGGGAAGCGTACAGGCAGATAGACGCGGAACTGACGCTCAAAAAAGGATGGCTGATCGTGATTTCGGCACGCACGCCCTCAACGGTCTTGAAGATGCAGGAAGTTCGTCGCGACCTGAAATACTGCCTTTACAAGGCGGAAATGATCGACGGTGAGGAACCGTCGAGGTGACCCTATGGAAAAAGAAAAAACCGGGCGGAGCGCTCGCTTTTTGAAGCGGGTCCTGCGCGCCGCGCTCTTCGTCTTATCGATCCCGGGGAAGATCTTATCTTTGCCCGTGGCGGCATACCGGAGGTTTTTGTCCCCCGCGAAGAGTTCGCCGTCGTGCAGATTCAGCCCGACCTGTTCCGAATACGCTCTCATTTCGTTCAGAGAGTGGGGCGCCGTGATCGGCGGAGCGCTCGCCCTGTGGCGCGTGCTCAGATGCAATCCGTTCTCGAAGGGCGGGGAAGATCCCGTCCCCGTGAACCCCGTTCGGCGCAGGATACTGAATTTTATCCGGGACGCGGATCCGTCGAAAGAAGACGAACCGTCGCCCGGCGGGGAGCGGACGCTTCCCGATGAGGAAAGGACATAATATCAAATGTTTGATTTTCTTCTGAAACCACTCGGCTACGTGATCCAGTTCTTTTACTCGTTCACGCACAGCTATCTTCTGTCGGTACTGCTTTTCGCTCTGGTGATCGAGATCATTCTCTCGCCGCTCCAGATCAAGCAGCAGAAAACGTCGATAAAGCAGGCGAAACTGGCTCCCAAGGTAAAGGCGATCCAGAAGAAATACGCCGGCAGGACCGACAACGTCTCCAAGCAGAAAATGCAGCAGGAGACGATGGATCTTTACCGCGAAGAGGGGTTCAATCCCGCGGGCGGGTGCCTTCCCCTTCTGATCCAGCTCCCCGTTATCCTCTGCGTGTGGAGGATAATCACACAGCCGCTGAAATATATCTGCGGCATCTCCGCCGAAGCCGTCACGAACCTGACGAATATGGCGAAAAACGTAGGCGTGAATCTCGGTACGTACACCGAGATGGGCCTTTCCAACTGGCTGAGAAGCGGATCTCAGTCCGCGCAGGCCGCCGCCGCTCATTTCCTTGACAAACCCATCGCAGAGTACAGGCTCCCCGAGTTCAAACTGTTCTCGCTCGATCTGTCTCCCAACCCGTCCATCAACCCGATAAACTGGCTCGTTATCATCCCGGTCCTCGTCTTCCTTGCGATGTGGGGATCGATGGTGATAATGAAGAAGTTCACCTATCAGGCTCCCGAGGCGGCGGAGGCTCAGAACAAGATCAGCATGAAGATCATGAACCTCGCGATGCCCGCGCTGTCCACCTGGTTCTCGTTCCAGATGCCCGCCGTCGTAGGCGTGTACTGGATCTTCAGAAACATCCTCTCCGTCGGCGAGAGATTCCTGATCTCCAAGATCTTCCCGATCCCGAAGATGACGGACGAGGAGATCGCCAAGGCCGAGAAGGAATACGGCGGAAAGATGAAAGAAAGGGAAGCCAACAAGCCTCCCGTCAGAAGTCTGCACCGTATAGACTGGGACGACGACGAGCTCCCGCCTCCCACTCCCGACACCGAGGAGGAAGACGAGGAGAAGGCCGAAGAGGCCGAAAAGGCCGAAGAGACCGTCGCCGAAGAAAAGAAGGCGGGCAGCGGACTTCTCGACCGCGCTCCCATGAAGGAAGACAGGAAAGAGAAGAAAGAAAAGAAAGAAAAAAAGAACAGAAAAGAGTGATCGCCTCGCGGCGACCGCCGTTGAAAGGATAATATGGAAGAGATCTTTGAAGTAACCGCCAAAACCGTGTCGGAGGCGTACGCGAAAGCGAACGAACTTTACGGCGGCGAGGATAAGGAGATAACGTGCGAGATCGTCAGCGAGCCGAAAAAAGGTCTGTTCGGCATCGGCTCGAAGGACGCGGTGATCCGCGTGACGGTCACTAAGAGCGCGGGGCTCGATATCGGGGAGCTGTTCACGGACGGCCTTCGTCACGACCCCGGCAAAGCGAAAGATCAGGAACCCGACGTAAGCGGAGAGAAGGCGGAAAAGGCCGAGCCCCGCGACAAGTCCGAGAAAAAAGATAATAACGAAAGACGCGACCGTCCCGAGAAAAAGGAACGCAGGGACGCGCACGAAAAGAAAAACCGCCCCGAGAGAGGCGAGCAGAAACAGCCGAAGCAGGAAACCGCTCCCGCCGCGGAGAAAAAACAGCCGCGCGAGGAGAAGATCCCCGACCGCGATTATAAAAAGACGGGCGTCAGCGAGGACGAGATGAAATACGCGCTCGAGTTCGTCCGCGCTCTGATCGCCGACATGGGTCTCTCGGCGACCGCCGAGGCGGCTCAGGCTCCCGAGGGAGAGGAGTTCACCGTGACGGAAACGGCGAACGTCTATCCCGCGATCAACATCTCGGGAGACGACAAGGGCATCCTCATCGGTCACCACGGCGAGACGCTCGACGCGATCCAGTTCCTCGTGAACCTGTCGAGCCAGAGACGCGCCGGGATCAAGAGCGGCAAGGAGACCGTAAAGATCAAGATCGACGTTGAGAACTATCGCGCGAAGCGCGAGGAAGCGCTCAGGATTCTCGCCCGCAAGATGGCGGGAAGAGCGGTCAAGTACAAAAAGAATATGTTCCTTGAGCCGATGAACCCCTACGAAAGACGGATCATCCATTCCGAACTTCAGAGTTACCCCGGAGTGTCGACCCACTCCGTCGGTTCCGACAAGAACAGAAAGATCGTTATCTCCTACGAAGGTAAGTAAACGAAAAAGGACGCCGCGAGGCGTCCTTTTGATTTGTAAATACGTTATTTATTCGGCTATGTCGGATTCAAAATCATCTTTACCGACTCCGCACTCGGGGCAGGTAAAGTCGTCCGGCAGATCGTCCCACAGCGTTCCGGGCTCGATCCCGTTCTCCGGATCGCCCTTTTCTTCGTCGTAAGCGTACCCGCAAATCGAACAAACGTATCTCATTTTTACCTCCGTTTTCCGGTCTCTTTGTGTTTTTCTCATTTCCGAGTTGAGGCTATTGTATCATATAGATATTCGCTTTGCAATAGTTTTTATGATTTTTCGGCCCGGGGCCCGCTCTCACCTTTTCCTGCGTCCGATCCGAAGTTTCGGACGGAGGCGGAATTCGTAGAATCTTGCGAAAAGATCGAGCCATCTGTCGTAAACGAAGAACAGGACGACCCCGCCGGCAAGGACGAACGGTATGAGGTGTTTTTCCCCGACGTCGTAAGCTCCGGTGAAAATGAATTTAATGAGCAGATAATAGATCCCGGCGAGAGCCGAACCGACGATCAGGCGGCTCAGGACGAGCGGCGCGCCGCGCTTCGGAAGGAATCTCACGAGGAGAGGGTACGCGCCCGCTGCGGCGAGATAACCGAGCGCGAGCATCTTCTCCGGCAGAAAAACGATCGCGAGGACGAACGTGACGGCGACGGCGACCCACGAGAATTTCTCGCCTGCCTCGATCCGCATGACGACGGTGATCGTTCCGGCGAGAAGAAGCGCGGAAAGGTCGAACAGACCGGTCGCGGCTCCGAGCCACAGCAGGGCTGTTGAGAGTCCCGCGCAAATCGCGCAGAAGGCGAGGCGGAAGACGGTTTCGTTTTTATTCATCGGGTCAGCAGCACCCGCCTCTGCCTCCGCAGCAGTCGCAGCATGCGTCGGCTATCATTATGGAGGCACAGATCGAACAGCAGTCGAAGTCGCCCGATCCCGTCGAACGGCGCCAGTCTCTGCCGTACGTGGAGGCGCGTTCCCTCAGGTTTTCCTTCGCCTCTCGGTATTCGCGGTTCTCCGGGTCGAGGTAGCAGGCGGTCTCGATATAGCTTTGCGCGTCGTAGAAATATCCGCGCTGGATCAGAAGACACCCTTTCAGATAGTTCCACTCCGCTCCGCGGTCGCCCATCGGGGTGGAGTCGACTTTTATCTCCGCCTCGGCGTATTTGCCCTCGGAGATCAGCCGTCTGACTTCCTCGAACGAGGTGATCCCGGAATACGTGTAAGACGAGTAGTTCCCGCCGGCTCCGGCGGAGGCGCGCTCTTTACCGATCGCGTCGTACGCCTCGTTGATCTCTTTCATCTTCTCTTCTGCGAGATCGGAAAGAGGGCTGTCCGTGTAGTTGTCCGGGTGGTATTTTCGCGCCAGAGCGCGGTACGCTTTCTTTATCTCTTCTTCGGAGGCGCCGCGCGGCACTCCGAGCACCGAATACGGATCTTTATTCAACTGCGCCGTCCTCCTTGTCAAGATCTCCGGCGGCGTCCGCGCCGGCGTTTTTGGATAATATCGAATTCACCGTCTTCGGCATTCCGCTGAAGGCGATGTTTTTTACAATTGCCGAAACAGTCGGATCTCCGCCCTCGCACAACAGCTCGACGGCGGGCGGAAGCCTGCCGAGATCGAGCATCGCGCCTCTGAGGATCGCTTCTGCCGTCGGGAGGGTGAGTTTTCTTTCCTTGCCTTCCCCCTCGAACGCCCCCTCGCCGTATGAGAGAACTATCGGGTTATAGTTCCCGGACAGACTGTCGCGCACCGCGTCGTCCGCGGCGTCGGCGGCGTATATGAACCGCCCGGTCGAGCGGCCTACCTCGTATAGGATACGGCGCTTTGCCCCTTCGAATCCCGCTGCGAATATCGCTCCGAGCAGTTCCCCGAAGCACTCCGCCGTCTCGTCGAGGGACGGAGAGCGCGCCGCTTCGAGTTCCGAGAGGCGGGAAAGGGAAGTACCGACGGCGCGCGCCGCTTCGGCAACGGCGGGACCGCCGCGCTTGAGGGCGCGTTTTGCGGACCCGTGAGCGAACGGCGAGACGATCCTCGCGCGAAGTTTTTTGAGACCGCGCTCGTCGCGCAGGTCGTCCGAGACCTTCGCATACGTCAGGACCGCCGTAACGTACGAGGCGTAACGTATCTCGTCGCCGTCGGCGCAAACGGGCCGTTTCTTGAAAGGATGAGCGGCGCATTTCCCGTCGTCCGTCGACGGGCAGACGCCCGCGGCGAGCATTCGCGCCGCGGCGAGAAAGACCGCGTCGTAACTCAGCGCGAGGCGTGCGGAGTGGCCGAGGGATCTCCCCGTGCTTTTGCAGATACCGCAATAGACTGCGCGGTACGCGTCGTATTCTTTTACTTTCAGTTCCGCGATATCCGGTTTGACGTATCCGAACACGGCGCTCCGCCTCCCTTCATTTATTATACCATTCTACTATACAGTCGTCCCTCTTGCAAGATGCAATTTGTAAAAAATCCGTCTGCCGGCGGAACGGGGGGACCGTTTTTATGAAAATGTCACAAAACTGAAAAAAAGGGAAAAAAGTGTTCCTTATCTTATTGACACGTGAGCCCCGTTTTGATATACTTATAAAAACCGAAAGACGAGGATTTTGAAAATGCTCAGGACGGTCGTCAAGCCCAAAAAGGAGTTCCCCGAATTGCCCCGCTTGACCTGTCCCTACGTATCGTCTTCCTCGATCGTTCCGTTTTTATCCCCTTTTCGGATCTGACGCCGGATATTCGTTATCCGTCCGTCAGTTTTTTTATGCCGTGAAACGGGGACACGAAACCGTTAAATTTATTTTTTGGAGGTTTATATGAAACTCATCTACGGCGTCAAAGACAAACCTGCGTTTGGTAAGACGATCGTCTTCGCCATTCAGCAGCTGCTCGCCATCATGGCGGCGACCCTCGTAGTACCGATCATCGTCGGCCACGACATGCAGCCCGCCGCCGCTCTCTTCGGAGCCGGCGTCGGCACGATCGTTTACCTGCTCTTCACCAAGTTCCGCAGCCCCGTGTTCCTCGGCTCGTCGTTCGCGTTCCTCGGCTCCATGGCCGCGGCGTTCGCAGGCGGCGTTTCGATGGCTCTCGGATATCTCGGGCTCATCATCGGCGCGGTCTGCGCCGGTCTCGTCTACGTCGTTCTGGCGATCATAATCAAGATCGCGGGCGTCAGATGGATCAACAAGATCATGCCCGCAGTCGTCATCGGCCCGACCGTTGCGATCATCGGACTTTCGCTCGCCGGCAACGCGGTCGGCGATCTTCAGACCGCTCCCGCGGGCGGCGACTACAGAGTAGCGATCCTCGTCGGTCTGGTCACTCTCGCGGTCACCATGATCTGCTCGGTATACGCAAAACGCAAGAGCATGTTCCGCCTGATCCCGTTCATTATCGGTATTCTCGCCGGTTACTTCTTCGCCGCGATCCTCACGATCATAGGCAAGTACGCCGGCATCAACGCTCTCAGAGTCATAGACTTTACTCCCATCAAGGCTCTCGTCGCCGACGGCGTCGGCGTCAAGACGTTCCTCACCTTCCCGTCGTTCACGTTCCTGACCGCTAAGGACGGCTTTGCCGAACTCGCCTCCAACTGGGGCTATCTCGGCACGATCGCGGTCGCTTACACTCCCGTTGCGTTCGTCGTCTTCGCGGAGCATATCGCCGACCACAAGAACATCTCCTCCATCATCGAAAAGGATCTGCTTGAGGATCCCGGCCTGCACAGAACGCTTCTCGGCGACGGCGTCGGTTCCATCGCGGGCGCGTTCTTCGGAGGCTGCCCGAACACCACGTACGGTGAGTCGATCGCCTGCGTCGCCATCTCGGGCAACGCTTCCGTCGTTACGATCCTCACGGCGGCTGTCGGCGCGATCCTGATCTCCTTCCTCGCTCCGTTCGTCGCGTTCGTCAACTCCATTCCCTCGTGCGTAATGGGCGGCGTCTGCATGGCTCTGTACGGATTCATCGCGGTCTCCGGTCTCAAGATGATCCAGAAGGTCGACCTTGAAAACAACAGAAATCTGTTCGTCGTTTCCGTTATCCTCGTCGCAGGTATCGGCGGTCTCGCCATTACCTTCGGTAAGGTCACCATCACCTCCATCGCATGCGCTCTGATCCTCGGTATCCTCACCAACGTGATGCTCTCCGGCAAGAAAGAAGAAAAAGCGGAAGTCGAGGCTGTCGAAGAAGAGGCTGAAGAAAAAACCGAAGAGGATAAGGAATAAGACCCGAAAGGACACTGAAATGAATAACGTCACGATATTCGACCACCCTCTGATCCAGCATAAGATCTCGATCCTCCGCGACGAGAAAACGAGCAGCAACCAGTTCCGCGCCCTCGTCGAGGAGATCACGATGCTCATGTGTTTCGAGTCTCTGCGCGACCTTCCCCTCGAGGACGTGGAGGTCACGACGCCGATCGCCACGACGACGACGAAAATGCTCGCCGGAGTCAAGCTCGCGATCGTGCCGATCCTGCGCGCCGGTCTCGGAATGGTGAACGGGATGCTCAACCTCGTTCCCTCCGCCCGCGTCGGTCACATCGGTATGTACCGCGACGAGGTGACGCTCGAACCGCACGAGTACTACTGCAAACTCCCGAAGAACATAGAGAACCGTCTCATCATCGTCTGCGACCCGATGCTCGCGACAGGCGGCTCCGCCAAGGACGCGATCAACCTCATCAAGGAGCGCGGCGGCAAGCACATCAAGTTCATGTGCCTGATCGCGGCTCCCGAGGGGATCAAGGCGCTGACCGAGGCGCACCCCGACGTCGAGGTCTACTGCGCGCACGTCGACGAGAAGCTCAACGAGAACGGATATATCGTTCCCGGCCTCGGCGACGCGGGAGACAGGATCTTCGGTACGAAATAAGCGAAACGTAAAAAAAAGCGGGCTCCGTGAAAACGGAGCCCGCTTTTATGTTTTCATCAATACAGTTTCGCTCCCGCGGGGATGTGCGGGTCGACCTGAAGCAAGTGGAGTTTTTCCTCCTCGCCGTCCTTGTGGACGGCGGAGAGAAGCATACCGCATGATTCGACGCCCATCATCGCGCGCGGCGGGAGATTGACGATCGCGATGCACGTCTTGCCGATAAGTTCCTCCGGTTCGTAGAACGGGTGGATACCGGAGAGGATCGTGCGCGGCGTCCCCGTGCCGTCGTCGAGCGTAAACTTCAGGAGCTTTTTGCTCTTCGGCACGGCTTCGCACTCAAGCACCTTTACGGCGCGGAAATCGGACTTCGAGAACGTCTCGAAGTCGACGAAGTCCTCGAAGAGCGGCTCAATAACGACGTTCGAGAAGTCGATCTTCTCCTCTTTTTCCGCCGCCTGCGCCGCATTGTTCGCGGCGTTTTTCGCCTCGCCCTGGGATTTCATCGTGGGGAAGAGCAAAACGTCTCTGATCGCCGCGGAGTCGGTGAAGAGCATGCACAGACGGTCGATGCCGTAGCCGATACCGCCTGTCGGCGGCATTCCGATCTCAAGCGCGTTTAGGAAGTCCTCGTCGGTGTGGTTCGCCTCGTCGTCGCCGGCTGCAAACTGTTTTTCCTGCTCCGCGAAACGCTCCCTCTGGTCGATCGGGTCGTTCAGCTCGGAGTAGGCGTTCGCCATCTCCCAGCCGTTCATGAAGAACTCGAACCGCTCGACGTACTCGGGATCGTCCGGTTTCTTTTTCGTAAGCGGGGATATCTCGATCGGGTGATCCATGACGAAAGTCGGCTGGATCAGGTGCTCCTCTGCGAACTGCTCGAAGAACAGGTTGAGTATATCGCCCTTCTTGTGACGCTCCTCGTACGCGACGCCGTGCTCTTTTGCTGCGGCTCTCGCCTCTTCGAGCGTCCCTATCTCTCTCCAGTCTACGCCGGAGTACTTCTTAACGGCGTCGATCATCGTGATCCTCTCGAAAGGTTTCGAGAGGTCCATCTCGATACCGTTGTACACTATCTTCTCGGTCCCGAGGACGTCCTTCGCCACGTGGCGGAACATCTCCTCGGTCAGATCCATCATTCCGTGGTAGTCGGTGTACGCCTGATAGAGTTCCATCAGCGTGAATTCCGGGTTGTGACGGGTGTCGAGCCCCTCGTTGCGGAAAACTCTGCCGATCTCGTAGACCCTTTCGAGTCCTCCGACGATCAGTCTCTTTAAGTAAAGTTCAAGCGAAATACGGAGTTTGAGATCCTCGTCCAGCGCGTTGATGTGCGTCTCGAACGGACGCGCCGCGGCGCCTCCGGCGTTCGCGACGAGCATGGGAGTCTCGACCTCGATGAAATCCTTTTCGTCAAGAAACCGCCTGATCGACGAGATGATCCGCGAGCGTTTCACGAACGTGTCGCGGACGTCGGGGTTGACGATCAGATCGACGTATCTCTGACGGTATCTCAGATCGGTGTTCGTCAGACCGTGGAATTTCTCGGGCAGGACCTGCAAACTCTTGGAGAGCAGGGTGATCCCCGACGCGTGGATCGAGATCTCCCCGGTCTTCGTCTGAAAGGCCGTGCCGGTGAGCCCCACGATATCGCCGATATCGAGTTTTTTGAACGAGGCGTATTCCTCGTCGCCGAGGCTGTCTCTTGCTACGTACGCCTGAATGAGTCCCGCTTTGTCCTGAACGTGGCAAAAGGACGCCTTTCCCATGACGCGTTTGCTCATGAGCCTGCCTGCGACGGAAACTTCTTTTCCCTCGAGCGAGGCGTAGTTCGCCTTTATCTCGTCGGAGTGATGAGTTACGCCGTATTTTGTGATTTTGAAAGGATCACGCCCCTCCGCGGTGAGAGAGGCGAGTTTTTCTCTTCTGATCTTCAATACCTCGGAGAGCGACTGCTCCGGGGCGTTTTCGCGTTCGTTTGCCATTGTGAGTCTCCTTGTCAGTTACCGGACTTTGACCTTTCGATCCCGAGGATCTTGAATTTGAGTGTTCCGGCGGGCGTGTCGACGGAGATAACGTCGCCGACGACGGCGCCGATCATAGCGGAGCCGATGGGCGATCTGTCGGAGATCCGTCCGAGCATCGGGTTGGCCTCGTTCGTGCTGACGAGGGAGTATTCGATCTCTTCTTTTTCCGCCATATCGAGGACTTTTACGGTCGAACCGAGGTTCACGACGTCCGCTTTCATCTCGGATTCGTCGATGACTCTCGCGTGGTTGATGAGTTCTTCAAGTTCGTTGATACGCGCCACGACTTTCGCCTGTTCGTTTTTCGCTTCGTCGTATTCGCTGTTCTCGGAGAGGTCGCCGAACGATCTCGCCTCGGCAAGGCTCTTTTTGACTTCCTCGATCTTCGTACCCTTGAGATACGTCAGCTCGTCGGTCAGAGCCTTGAAACCTTCCGCTGTATAAAGAGTGAGTTTTTCATCCTTGTTTTCCATTTTGGAAACCGCCTTTCATCTTTTATATTCGATCAGTCGAAACCGAGCGCTTCAGCCGCCGCTTTCAACTGATTGTCTTCTTCGTCTGTGATCTTATACACGTTTTTATCCGCGAGCGCGGGGTCGAGTTCGACCTCGATATCGGGGACGATCCCTATCTTGTGGTAACTCTCCGAGAACGGAGGCTTGAACATTCTGTACGTCACGGAATAAGCTCCTCCGCTCCAGAGCGCTCTGGTCGTCTGCATGCACCCCTTGCCGTAAGTCGTCGTGCCGACAACTTTCGCCATATCGTAGTCCCTGAGGGCGGCGGTGAACAGTTCCGCTGCGCTCGCCGTGGAGTGGTTGACGACCACGACCATCGGAATATCGAGACAGTTCGCGTCCGAATCGTACTGTTCGACGAGATTGTCGTCAGCGTCGAAGATGCGGATGATCGGACCCTCGGGGAGCAGATAGTCGAGAGTATAGATTATCGAATTCAGCTCGCCGCCGGGGTTGTTTCTCACGTCGAGGATCAGTTTGTCGCAGCCGGACGCCCGCAGTTCTTCGACAGCGGCGCGGAACTGCTCGGGAGTCTGCCCGTCGAATCCGGTGATCTTGATAACGCCTATCGATTTGTCCGGGCCGTAGACGTGAGAGAAAACGTTGACTTCGACGTACGGACCGCGCACGATCCTGAAATCGATCTGTTCGTCTTTTTCGCCTCGCAGGACGGTGAACACCGCTTCCGTTCCCGATTTTCCGCGCAGGCGGGAGATCGCGACGTAATAACCCATTTCCGAAACGGGTTCTTTGTCCTCTCCGACGCTCACGATGAGGTCGCCGACCATGAGGCCGGATTCAGAAGCGGGCGAATCGGGGAAAATGTTGAGTATTTCGATACAGTCGCGGTCGGTGTTGTAGATCACGTTTATGCCGATCCCCTCGCCTTCGCCGGAGAGATCCTCCATAAACGTTTCGTAACTTTCTTCGTCGTAGTATTCGGCGAACTCGTCGCCCGTTCCGTAGATGTATCCGAGCATAACGCCGTCGATCAGCGCGTCCTCGTCGAGTTCACCGATGTAGAGATTTCTGAACTCGTAGTCGAGCTCGGTAAGCTTTTCCGTTACGCGAGCGATAAAGTCGGAATTGTCCCGACCGCTCTTCCCGGATTCCGAAGGCGTCTCCGTATCCTCGGCCGGCGCGGCGGTCCCTGAATTCCGGTACATGCTCATCGTCGCCACGGCTGTTATCTGGAACGTTATAAGGCACGCGAAAAGGATCGCGGCGATGAATACGGGAAGGGAGATTCTCTTTTTTGCCATATCTGATTACGTCCGCCTCTTTTCGGTATCAATAGAACATCAGGTTCGGGTCGGATACTTCGCCGTTGATCCAGTATTCAAGGTGCAGATGGTTTCCGAACGCGTGACCTGTCTGGCCGACGGTGCCGAGCGTCTCGCCCTGCGAGACCACCTGTCCGGCGGAGACGGATCTCGTCGTCATGTGCGCGTACAGAGTGCAGTATCCGCCGCCGTGATCGACCAGAACGTAGTTGCCCCAGCTGTAGTGGAACTCGCTGCGGATGACCGTTCCGGAGCTGCACGCCCTGATCGGAGTTCCGGCCGGCGCCGGAATGTCGATCCCGCGGTGGAATCCGGACAGCCCGTACTGTTCGATGTATCTGTTGCCGTATCCGGAGGAGATCGTCGTGTAACCGTCGAGCGGCCATATATACGTGCCGTCGCCGTAGTAAACCGGCTGCTGTTGCTGTTGCTGCTGTTCCTGAAGCTGCTTCACGTACGCCTGGAGTTCAGCGGCGATCTGCTGTTCCTGATTGAGATAATACTGATACGTCTGTTCAAGTTCCGCCTGATTGTTTGAAAGGGTGTTTATGACGCTGGAACTTTCTTTCGAGAGTTGATTGAAATACGCCTCGGAGTTCTCAAGCTCGGTCAGGGCGTTTTCCTGCGCGACCTTTGCCGCCTCGAGTTCGTCCTTCGCGGCGACGAGCGCGGTCTTCGCATCGTTGAGCTCGTTCATGACTCTTCTGTCGTACGCGAGGATAGAGGAAACGCTGTCGTAGATCGTGAGGAATTCGGTCATGCTTCCGGCGCTCAGCAGGAGCGACAGATTTGAAAACGATCCGTCGTCGGCTATCGAGACCATTCTCTTCTTGAACTGTTCGCGTCTCTCGTCGATAATCTCGCTCTGCTTCACGATCTCCGCTTCCTTGTCGGCGATCTTGACGTCGAGTTCTGCGAGCATATTCTGAGCGAGAGAGACTTTCGAGTACGTTACCTCGAGCGTCTCGTCGATCGCTCTTTTATATTCTACCGCGTTGCTGAGGTCGTTTTTTGTCTGATCCAAACGCGCCTGAGCGTCTTCCTGCTTTTTCTGAAGGTCCTGCATCTGTTCCTCGTAGGACTGGACTTTGGCGTCCGATCCCTCAGCGGACGACGGAACGATCAGGCAGGAAGCGATCGAGGCTGCGGCGAGCAGAAACGCTATCAGGCACACGCGCAGCTTGAATTTTTTCATTGCGGGAAACTCCTTTCGGGAGACTGTGGTCCGTCAGGTATTGAGATGCTTCGTGATCGAGATGAAGCTTCCGATGATACCCGTCAGGATACCGATGCCGAGGAAGGCGAACACGAGGGGCGTTCCTATCGTGTTGAATTCGACGACGGTGAGCATCTGCAGAACGTCCGCCATCTGTTTCGTCACGACCGAATAGACGCCTTTGACGATGAAGAACGAGAGCGCGCCGGAGACCGCGCCGATCAGGATACCTTCAATGATGAAGGGAAGCGTTATGAACCACTTCGACGCGCCGACGTATCTCATTATCTCGATCTCTTTCTTTCTTGACGAAAGAGCGAGTTTTATCGTATTCACGATGATGAACAGACTGACGACGAAGAGGATCGCGAGGAACCAGATGAATATCATCATCACGGTGTGCTTGAAGTTCTCTATCTTCTTCGCAAGGTCGTATCTGTTGTTGATCTTTCTGACGCCCTCCAGACTGTTCAGACTGTGGACGAGGTCGGGGACCTTGGAGTTGTCGGAATACGTGACTTCAAAGGAATCGGAAAGAGGATTCTCCTCATCCGTGATGTCTTCGTACGCCTGATAAGTTTCCTTGATCGCGGCGAGACGCTGTTCCTTCGTCGTGTGAATGACGTCCGCGACGTTGTCGAGCGCCCGGATATCTGCTTCGAGCTGCTCGATCTCGGCGGGGCTCGCGTCGAATTCGGAGAATACCTCGATCTTGTTCATTACGCCGAAGTTCTCGAGGTTCACGTCGATGTTGTAGACGAGGAGGAAAAATCCTCCGACGACGACGAGGCAGCTCATGAGGACGGCGATCGACGCGAACGTCATGACGCCGTTCCGCTTGAGGGATTTCAGGGCCTCGCCGATGAAATAGAAGGGATTGTATCTTCTCATTCGTACGTCCCCCCCAACTTGTCTTCGACGATGACGCCGTCTTTTATCATAATGACTCTCTGCTTATAGTAGTTCACGAGTTCTCTTTCGTGAGTGACGACGATGACCGTCTTGCCGAGCTTGTTGATCTTCATAAGAAGATTCATTATCTCCAGGGACATCTGCGGGTCGATGTTTCCCGTCGGCTCGTCGGCGATAATGACGTTCGGGTTGTTCGCCAGAGCGCGCGCGAGCGCGACGCGCTGCTGCTCGCCGCCGGAGATCTCGTCGGGGAACGAGTTGTTCTTGTCCGCGAGGTTGACGGTGTTCAGGATCGCGGGTACGCGCCGTCTGATCTTGCCGGGCGCGGTCCCTACGACGCGCATGGCGAACGCCACGTTTTCGTAGACCGTCTTGTTCGGAAGAAGGCGGAAGTCCTGAAAAACGACTCCGAGTTCCCGTCTGTAATGCGGGATCTTGTAGTTCGGGATACGGGCAAGATCGTAATCTCCGACGATCAGGTGGCCGCTCGTCGGCTTCTCCTCGCAGAGAAGCAGTTTCGTGAGCGTCGTCTTTCCGGCTCCGGAATGGCCGACGATAAAGACGAATTCTCCGTCGTCGATGTGGACGGAGATACCTTTAAGCGCGACCGTACCGTTCGGATACGTTTTGACCACGTTTTTGAAATCTATCATCTGTTGATCCTCTTCTAAAGCATAGCAGGGAGTGAAAAAACGTTTTTCTCCCCGTTTCCGGGGTGTGATTCCGTCGTTTCATCCCTGCGTTTTATACGGATATTATACGCCCGGATCAGAATTTCACGGGCTTGGTGGTGAGGTACCTCTTGACCATGAGCGCGACCTTGAAAGTGATCGCGTGATCGAATTCGCGAAGATCGAGACCGGTGAGTTTGCGGATCTTCTCGAGACGGTACACGAGAGTGTTTCTGTGAACGAAGAGCTTTCTCGACGTCTCGGAGACGTTGAGGTTGTTCTCGAAGAAGCACTGGATCGTCTGAAGCGTCTCGTTGTCGAGCGCGTCGAGCGAACCGTTCTTGAAAACTTCCTGCAAGAACATCTCGCACAGGGTGGTGGGCAGCTGATAGATCAGTCTGCCGATACCGAGGTTCTCGTAACTGACGATCGTCTTCTCGGTGTCGAACACCTTGCCGACCTCGAGGGAGACCTGAGCCTCTTTGTACGAACGGGCGAGATCCTTGATGTTGTTGACGGCGGTGCCGATACCGATCGAGACTTTAACGAACGACTCGGAGGACAGCGTATCTGAAAGCGCGCGCGCGGTCTTTTCGATCTCCTTGATGTCCGTTCCGGGTCTGATCTCTTTGATGAGAACGATATCCTGCTCGCCGACGCTGATGACGTAGTCCTTGTTCTTGTCGGGGAATATCGTCCCGACGAGGTCGAACGGGAGCGGATCGGTCTTCGCGTGGAACTTGATCAGGAATACGACCCTCGTCTCCTCCGCGTTGAGATGAAGCTCCTTCGACTTTATATATATGTCGCTCGGGAGGATATTGTCGAGGATGATGTTCTTGATGAACGAACTCTTGTCGTATTTCTCGTCGTAGAGATTCTTGATGTTCGACAGAGTAACGGAGAGAATGGTCGCGATCTTTTCGGCGAGTTTGTCCTCTCCCTCTACGAAAACGATGTATTCCCACTTGGAACCGGAACCTATGGGACGGTAGGTGTAACCGGCGGACGTGACGGTGTCCGAAGTATAGGCGAGCTCGTCGCGGACGTCCTGCCTCGTCTCGCCGATCTTGACGAGTTCCGAGCAGGCGATGACCGATCCGTTTTCGTCGAGGACGCCGATAACGCGGTCCACGGTATCCCTCATCTGATGGATGATACCCTGAAATAGACGGTTAGACATATTTTTCTCCTTTCGGGGAAAGAAAATTCTATGGGATCAAATACCATTTTACATTATTTTTTGTGATTTTTCAATAGGTTTCGGTGTAATTTTTTATGGAATATGCAAAAAAACCGATCGTTTCGTACAAAAAAAGGCGGGGAAATACCCCCGCCTTATCAGTCGTCAAACTCGTATGACAGGACCGAAAGCGCCGCGCCGGACGCCGTTTCCGTTCTCAGTATCCGCCGCCCGAGCGAGACGGGAACGAGGCCCGCCTCCTCCGCCGCTTTTGCCTCTTCTTCGGAAAAACCGCCCTCGGGACCGATCACGACGGACACCGTCGACGGGTCCCTGCCGCGCAGAACGTCTTTGAGCGGCGTCGTCGCCTGCTCCCAGCAGAAGAGCGGAAGATCGGCTCCCGCCGCTTCCTCGACGGCTTTTTCAAACGGGACCGTCGCGCCTACGGACGGCACGGTCCCTCTGCCGCACTGTTTCGCCGCTTCGAGCGCGATCCGCTCGCGCCTTTTTCTCTTTTTATCCGCGTCGCGCGCGTCCGGACGGCTGACGCAGTGCGATGAAACGAACGGCACGATACGGGCGGCGCCCAGTTCGACCGCCTTCTGTATCACCGTGTCGAACTTGTCGCCCTTTACCTCCGCCTGAAAGACGGTCGCCCCGTACGGCGGTTCCGACGCCGAAGGCGATACCGATACCACCTCGACCGTGACGGCCCCCGCAAAATCGACGGCGACGCACTCGCAGTCGGTCCCGCGCCCGTCGCACAGCGTGAGCGCGTCTCCGCGCTTCATCCTCAGGGACAGGGAGACGTGGCGCGAATCCTCCTCGGAAAGCGTGATCCTGTCGCCCGGTTCGGGCGCGATCCCTTCGACGAAAAATCTCGGCATGGTTTTCCTCCTCATTCAGAAAAGGGCTGCTGCAATCGGATGCAGAATCGCCGTTCTTGCTCCGTGAGGCGTATTCAAATACGTCGAGGAGCAAAACGACGATAGAAAAAGCACATAAAATGGGAAAATCTGAAAGATTTTCACCTTAAAGAGAAAACCACAGATTACAGTTCGCCAAAACGATTTTTGACAGTGCTTTTTCGATCTGCGCCGAATGAAGCGGCCCAGCGGTTAGCAAGTGAGCGGGCTTGTAAGCCGGGTTCTGTACGCGAATGGTGATACCGAAGAGGCCTCGGCAGCTGTGTGCCTGCGCATTCGGTAAGCGATCCGCGTGACTGCCATCTATCTGCGGCGCGCGTTGCCGCGCGTCTTCGGGCTGAAAAGCCCGCGCCACCTGCGGATATGCCGGACCGGCATCGCGCCTGCCGATTGGCGGCGCGACTCCGCATACGGTGTTGCTCCGGATAGGGTTTACATTTGCACGCAGTCGCCTGCCGTGCCGGTGAGCTTTTACCTCGCCTTTCCATCTGTACCGTCCGGCGGCAGAGCCGCCGTCTTGGGTAGGCTATTTCTGTTGCACTTTCCCGGGAGTCGCCTCCGGCGGACGTTATCCGTTATCCTGTCCTGTGGAGCCCGGACTTTCCTCACGCCGGCGCCTTTCGGCGTCCGGCACGCGGCAGTCCCACCCGCTCGGGTAAATTATATATTGAAGAGGCGTATTTGTCAAGCAACGCGGAATTCACACAAAGTTGTTGTTTATTTCCGGGCGGTGAGTTATAATAAAAGATGCAAATACGAAGGAACCCCGGAGACGGCCGATGAGCAGCAGGAAAAAGAAAAAGAAGAACGTAAAAAAGAATATCGCCGCCGCAGCGGGATCCGTCCCCGAGAAGATCGCGGAGGAGAATTCGGGCGATCCGTCCGGACCCGAGGCTGAGCCCTCGGCGGAAGAGACCGTCTCGGAGCCTTCCGCGACCGATCCCGAACCGGAAACGGATAACGGACCCGAAACAGAACCGGAACCGGAACCCGAAGACGACGGCTACGACGCGGTCCTCTCGCGCCTCACCTCGGCGGATATCAAAGACGGCGGATTCACGTCTTCTCCCCGGAAAAGGGGAGGGGTCTTTTCGCTGATCCTTTATTTCGTTTTCATCGGCGTTTTCGCCGTTTCCGCGTTCCTTCTCGCGAAGAACATTTACGCAAAATACAGGGGCGGTCAGATCTACGACGAGATCGCGGATTTCTTTGAGGACGGAGGGGAAGAACGCACGGCGTACAGGATCCCCGGGACGACCCTTACCCTCGAGGAACTGATCAAAAAAGGCGGGCAGTCTTCCGCGGGCGGAGGAGAGGAACTCGCCAGGATACGCGCGTCACTCGCATCTCTTTCCCAGACCAATCCCGACACTTACGGATGGATCACGATACCGGGAACGGTCGTCAACTATCCCGTCGTCCGCGGGGCGGACAACGACTGGTATCTCGATCACGCCTATACGGGCGACTCTCTGCCCGTCGGCTCGATCTTCGCCGATTTCAGAACGGCGGATTCAGTATTCGACAATGCGAATCTCGTGATCTACGGTCACAACGTGAACGACGGTTCGATGTTCGGCTCGCTCTCCGACCTGTTCGTCGATCAGGAGTTCTTCGACGCGTGCCGCATCTATCTTTACACCCCCGAGGGGATATTCGTTTACCGTCCGTTTTCGGTCCACGAGCCCGCCGAGGACTCGGATTTCATAAAAACGTGGTTTTCCGACACGGACGATTATCTCGCGTTTCTGAAATGGCTGACCGACGATTCGTTCCTCAAGGCGACCGACTTCGCCCCGGACGAAACGTCGCGGATAATAACTCTCTCTACCTGCACGGGCAGAGGACACGAACAGCGATTCGCGGTCCACGCGGCGCTCGAGTCCTTCGTGACCGACTGAGGCGCCTATGAGTACCGTTTACGACGTTATCGCCTGTCCCGTCTGTTCGGGGCGTCTGTTCCCGAGAGGTAAAAGCCTCGTCTGCGACGCTGGACACACTTACGATATTTCGTCCTCCGGATACGTCAATCTTCTGCCCCCGGGCAGAAAAAACAACGCGGTGACCGGAGACCGCCGCGATCTTGTCAGGGCGAGATCGCGATTCCTCGAAACGGGCCTTTACGACGCCGTCTCCGACGTTGCGTCGGGGCTCGTTCTGCACGCGCTGAACGGCAAACGACCGGTCTTCGCCGATTTCGGATGCGGAGAGGGATATCACACCTGCCGGATAGCGTCGGCGGTCAGGGATAAACTCGGCGCCGTCACCGGCGTCGGGATCGACGCGTCGAAATACGCCGCCGAGGCGGGAGCCCGCCGCGCGGCGAAAAACTCGTTTTCATCCTTTTCGGAGAGCGGAGGGGATCTCGGCTTCGTCGCCGGAAACTTTTTCGACCCGCCGGTCAGGGACGGGTCGCTCTCGTGCGTCGTTTCGATGTTCGCGCCCGTCGCGTACGACGCGTGTCTGCGCGCGCTCGGCAAAGGCGGCGCTCTCGTCGTCCTTTTCCCGGGTCCGGATCACCTGATAGAGCTGAGAGAGGCGCTCTACCCCGAGGTAAAAAGATCGGAGCGGTCGCTCGATCCTCCGAAGGGCTTCCGGGGATCGGAAAAGACCGAAAAGAAATACAAAGCGCCGCTTGAGGACGAGGAGGTCCTCGGCGATCTTCTGGGCATGACGCCGTTCGGGTGCCGCGCGCCGGAGTCGGCGAAAGAAAGAGCGTTTGATTCGGGGCTCGGAGACGTCACCGTCGACGTTTCCGCCGTCCTTTTGATACGCGAATGATCGGGAGACTTTATGAAACTGTCCGTCGTAATACCAACGTATAATGAGGAATCCGCCGTGAAAAACACGGCGGACGAGCTCGTCGACGCCCTCGACGGATATCTCGGCGAGACGATCGACGGATACGAGATCGTTTTTTCAAACGACGGTTCGACCGACTCAACGGCGCGGATCGTCGGCGGGATCGCGGGCAGGGACAAATACCGTTTCGTCCGTCTCGTCGGAGACGAGGTCAACCGCGGAAAGGGAGCCGCCGTCAGACGCGGCGTCCTCGCGTCGGACGGAGATATCGTCCTTTACACCGACTGCGATCTGGCGTACGGCACGGACGTGATCGGCGAGGCGCTCGCCCTGTTCCGGAAGACCGGAGCGGACGCCGTTATCGGCTCGCGCGCGATCCACCCGCGCGGATACGAGGGATACACGAAGATCCGCAAGGCGGCGTCGAAGATCTATCTCGGGATGCTCGCCCGATACGCCGGGTTTTCGCTCAGCGATTCACAGTGCGGATTCAAGGCGTTCCGCGGAGATCTCTGCCGCCGGATCTTTTCATCGTGTACGACGGACGGCTGGTCGTTCGATTTCGAGCTTCTGATGAGAGCGGAAAAGGCGGGCGCCGTGATCGAGGAGATGCCGGTGACCGTGCTCCGCCACGGCAATTCGCGTATCCGCCTCGTCGGCGACAGCCTAAAAATGCTCCGCGACGTCCGCCGCCTCAAAAAGGCGCTGGCGGAGGAGGAAAAAGCGGCTCAGGCGTAAAAATCGTGTTTTCCGATCGACACGGCGAACGTGCAGTTGTTCTTGATCCATAAGCTCTCGGCTATGCTTTCGTTCATGAAAAACAGTATGTCGTCCCGCGTTCTGTACCCTTCGAGGCACATCTTTGCAGCGCGGACGCTGTCTTCTCCCGGCTCGCAGTAAATCGAGCCGTTTCCCGCCGGGGTGAACTGCACCCCGTTCGTCCGGTCGAAGATCACCGAATAGATCGTATCCGGATAATCGGGAGAGGCGACCCTGTTCATTATGACCGTTCCGACGGCGAGTTTTCCCTCGAGGGGTTCTCCCTCGGCTTCAGCGGAAATTATGCGCGACAGCCAGTATACCTCGTCGTCCGAATACCCCGCGTCTTCGCTCCCGGACGGCTCGCCCCGCGTGAGCAGGGCGACGCGCGCGCCCTTTACCCACCGCACCGAGTAACCGAAAAAGGCGGCGAGAGGGCGGACGGGCACGAATATTCTTCCTCCCGACGAGAATACGCCCTGCGGACACGGAACGACCCTGCCTCCCGCTTCGATAAAGCTGTCTCCGCAGCGCGCGGTAACGGTCGCCCCGCGCCATTCGACGCTCGCCGTTCCGGCGGAGGCGTCCCATCCGACGCGGGCTCCGGGGATACTCTCGGAGAACTGCCTGAGCGATACGTACGTCGTTCCCGGCAAGAGTACGGTCTCGCCGAGCCAGAGCGATCCGTCGAGGAAAAGATGGACCTCGTTTCCCTCCGCTACGGAGGGCAGGGCGGCGGGCGCCGCCGTCATAAGGACCGCGATCGCCGCGCACAGCGCTTTCTTGACTTTCATTTTCGTATCTCCTTATCAATTGCGGGACGGTCCTTCCGCCGCCGCGTTTGATAGATTATTCTGACATACGACACTGCCTTATTCAACTGACGATCATTTTCGTCCCCAAGGAGGACGCCGCCGATGAAGATCATACCGAAGATCGCCGCGCTTGTACTGACGATGCTTTTCGCGTCGTCGGTCCTCGGCTCATGCTCATACGAAAGACCCGAAGGACCCGATACGGAGCAGACGGCGGACGTCCCGACTGAGACGGACGCCCCCGCCGATCCCGTGAAGGTGCACGCGTACGATCCGGACAACGTCGTCCGCTCGAAGGCGTATCTCGAAGAGGCGCCGGGCGGAGATCTCGGAGGAATGGATATTTTCATTTCCGGTCCGTCCGCCCCCATGCTCTCGCCCGACGGCGCGTCGTATATATCAAAGGAAATTTCGGAACGCAACCGCGCTGTCGAACAGAAACTGAACGTGAAGCTCGATTTCTCCGAGGTCGCGGCGGCGGATCTGTACGCCGACGCGGCGGCGTCCGTCGCGTCGGGGATGTACTATACCGACGTGATGACGGTACCGATCGGGAGCGTCGGCTCGTTCTTCACGGCCGGATGCCTCACGAATCTCGAATCGCTGCCGTATCTCGATCTGTCCGCGCCTTATTTCAACGAAAGGTCCGTAACGGCTCTTTCGCCCGGGAAATACTGTCTCGGATTCGCCTCCGACGCGTACCCCTTGCTCCGCGAGACCCCCGCGCTCTTTTACAACCGCGCGATCGAGGGAGACGACCCGGGTATGCTCGAGAGAGCGGCGAAGGACGGGACCCTGACGTGGGACTTCGTCCTGACGGCGGCGCAGACGAATCTTTCGGCCCTCGGCGAGGGCTCGTTTGCGGTCAGCGTCGGGAATCCCGCGGCGACCTTGCCTCAAACCGTTTTCCTCAGCGGGACGGGAAGGGTCCTCACGACGACTCCCTCCGTTCCGACCGTGGCGTTCGCCGCAGAGTGGCTCGCAGTTCCGTCGTCCGTGGTCAACGCGATCTCTGCGTCGTCTCCGGGGAAGGACGAGGGCGCCGATCTGTTCAAGGGCGGGAAAGTCGCCTATAGGATAGAATACGTGAAAAACGCCGCTTCTCTCAACGGGGAGGCGACGGAATTCGGCGTCGTTCCGCTGCCGAAGATCACGGCGGAGGGCGAGTACCGCGCTCTCGTGTCGCCGTACTGCCCCGTCTTTACCGTGATAGCGGGAACGAAGAACAGCGCGGAGATCTCGCTCGTTCTGTCGTCCCTTTCCGCAGCGTCGTACGGCGTGATACCGGAACACTGCGTCGACGAGGTGATAGTGACCGCGATGAGAGACGACAAGTCGGGAGATATGCTCGAACTGATCTCGAAAACGGCGGAATTCGACCTCTCCTCGGCGATATCGGGCGCGTCTTCTGCCGTCGCCGCGGCAGTGAACTATATAGGTCAGGCAGCAGCCGGCTCGGGCGGCGACTTCGCCTTGATCGCAGCCTCGGCAAATGCGGCGCTGGCGGAACTCTTCGGATAAGAAAAAAGGGCTCTCACGAGCCCTTTTTTAATGCGCAAAAGTCAATTAAACCTCTTCAAAAACTATCTCCGCTTCAGCGTTGACCTCGCCGGACCCTTTCACCGATCTGACGTAATGGACCCCGTCGAGTTCTCCGTGATAGATCTTGAGCGTGCAGCCGAGCGGCGCTTCCGAGCGGAAACTGATCCCCATCGACACCGCGCGGCGGCCCTTCATCGGAGCCGCCCATCCGCAGAGGAAATCGGGATACTTCGTATTGTTCATGTGGCCGTTCACGTCGACGTCCGCGTACTCGACCGTCCTCTCGCCCGCGAGGCGCAGGGACACGTCGTCCGGTATACGGATGCGAGCGGGCGCGTCGAGCTCGAGCGGTTCGTCTTCGCCGTACGAGAAATCGACCTCGCTGACCCGGTAGATCCTGCGGTCCCCGACGCCGATCAGAGCCCAGCACGTCGCGGCCTCCGCCATGATCATACCGTCTCTTTTGATCCTGAAACATCTGTTGAAGATCGCGCCCTTCGAGGGCGTCGTCCACGTTTCCGACTCGATCTCGTCGTGAGCGCGGAGCGGATCGTAGAGGGAAAGGCGCAGACGCGACACGACGAACGCCAGCCCCCGGTCGAGCAGTTCGCGGTAAGAGGGACCCTCCCCCTCCATCTGGCAGTTCACGGTGTCCTGCATATAGCGCAGGACGCCCGACGCGCTCACCGTATCATTCAGGTCGGCGTCGTTCGCGTTGATCTTGTATTTCTCAACCCATTTCATATTGCATTCTCCAAAACTCCGAGGAACGCGAGCCGCGTCCCCCGGAGTCCGTTTTTATCCGGTATTTATCAGAGAGAATTTGCGGAGCCGAGCACGCAGTCGATCTTGTGAAGGACCATCTTCTTGACCTCTTCGCGAGCGACGGTGAGGTATCCTCTCGGGTCGAAGATCTCCGGGGACGCCTTGAGGACGCGGCGGATGCCGGCGGTCATCGCGAGGCGGATGTCGGAGTCGATGTTGATCTTGCAGACCGCGAGTTTCGCGGCGTGGCGGAGCATATCCTCCGGAACGCCGAGAGCGCCGTCGAGTTTGCCGCCGCACTCGTTGATCTCGTCGACGAGTTCGGGGATGACGGACGAAGCGCCGTGCAGAACGATCGGGAATCCGGGGAGGATCTCCATGATCCTCTCAAGGATGTCGAAGCGCAGTTTCGGCTCGGTGCCGGGCTTGAACTTGTATGCGCCGTGGCTCGTGCCGATGGCGATCGCGAGGGAGTCTACGCCGGTGCGGGAGACGAATTCCTCGACCTCCTCGGGACGGGTGTAGGAAGAATCCTCGGCTTTGACCTTGACCTCGTCCTCGACGCCCGCGAGCCTTCCGAGCTCGCCTTCGACGACGACGCCCTTATCGTGAGCGTACTCGACGACTTTCTTCGTCAGGGCGACGTTCTCCTCGAACGGATGATGCGAACCGTCGATCATGACGGAGGTGAATCCGGAGTCGATGCACGACTTGCAGATCTCGAAATCAGCGCCGTGGTCGAGATGAAGAGCCAGATCGATGCCGGTGTCCTCGACCGCCGCGTTCGCGAGCGCGCGCAGATAAACGGGTTTGGCGTACTTTCTCGCGCCTGCGGATACCTGAAGAACGACGGGGGTCTTTCTCTCGGCCGCCGCCTCGGTTATCGCCTGAATGATCTCCATATTGTTGATGTTGAAAGCGCCTATGGCGTAGCCGCCTTCATAGGCTTTGCGGAACATTTCTTTCGTCGTAACGAGTGCCATTTTATTCGGTCCTTTCATATTCGTGAGCCGATCTCCGGCTTTTATTTTTACGACTCTATTTTATCCCACATCGGGGGAAAAATCAACCGTTTCCGCCAATTTTTTCGAGGTGTCGGGCCGCCTTTTCAAGGCATCGGTAAAACTGCATAAAAGCGAAAGAAAATCTTGCCTTGATTACTATATTATGCTATAATGAAAAATGAAAACAAACGCCTCCCGCGGGGAGACGGATTAAAAGACCGAAAGGAAAAAACGATATGGCAAAGAGCAGACTGATTGGCGACTACCCCGTGATCGGTATCCGTCCGACTATCGACGGACGCCGCGGAGCCCTCAGAGTAAGAGAATCGCTCGAAGACCAGACCATGAACATGGCAAAAGCGGCGGCGAAACTTTTTGAGGAGAACATAAAATACTCGAACGGCGAGCCGGTCAAGGTCATCATCGCCGACACGACGATAGGACGCGTCGCGGAGAGCGCGGCGTGCGCCGACAAGTTCAAGAAGGCGGGCGTCGACATCACGCTTACCGTCACACCGTGCTGGTGCTACGGCTCCGAGACGATGGACATGGACCCCAACACGATCAAAGGCGTATGGGGATTCAACGGCACGGAGAGACCGGGCGCCGTCTACCTCGCGTCCGTTCTCGCGACCCACGCTCAGAAGGGTCTTCCCGCGTTCGGTATCTACGGTCACGACGTTCAGGATATGGACGACGCGTCGATCCCCGCCGACGTTGAGGAAAAACTCCTCCGTTTTGCGCGCGCGGCGGTCGCCTGCGCGACGATGAGAGGCAAATCGTACCTGCAGATAGGCTCGATCACCATGGGTATCGGCGGCTCCATCATCGACTCCAAGTTCATCGAGGACTACCTCGGCATGAGAGTCGAGTCCGTCGACGAGGTCGAGATCATCCGCCGCATGAGCGAAGGCATCTACGACGAGGCCGAGTATCAGAAGGCGCTCGCGTGGACGAAGGCGAAATGCAAAGAGGGCTTCGACAAGAACCCGCCGGAGCTCCAGAACACCAGAGAAGTCAAGGACGAGCAGTGGGAGTTCGTCGTCAAGATGATGGTCATCATCAAGGACCTCATGAACGGCAACCCGAACCTGCCGAAGGGAAGAGAAGAGGAGATGGTCGGTCACAACGCCATCGCCGCAGGCTTCCAGGGTCAGAGACAGTGGACCGACTTCTACCCGAACTGCGACTTCGCCGAATCGCTCCTCAACACGTCGTTCGACTGGGACGGCGTCAGAGAGCCGTATATCCTCGCTACCGAGAACGACGTGCTCAACGGCCTCGGCATGCTCTTCATGAAACTGCTCACGAACCGCGCTCAGATCTTCGCGGACGTCCGCACCTACTGGTCGCCCGAGGCGGTCAAGCGCGCTACCGGCTACGATATCGAAGGCAAGGCTAAGGAAGCGGGCGGATTCATCCACCTCATCAACTCCGGCGCGGCCTGTCTCGACGCCTGCGGCGAGGTCACGGACGAGAACGGCGACCCCGTCATGAAGCCGTGGTACGAGATGACCGACGCGGACTGCGACAAGATCCTCGAGGCTACGACGTGGAATCCCGCCGACCTCGGCTACTTCCGCGGCGGCGGATATTCCTCGCGTTTCGCAACGAGAGCGGAAATGCCCGCCACCATGATCCGTCTGAATCTGGTCGACGGTCTCGGACCGATGCTCCAGATCGCGGAGGGCTGGACCGTCCGGCTGCCCGAGGAAGTCAACGATATCCTCTGGAAGAGGACCGACTACACGTGGCCCTGCACCTGGTTCGCGCCGCGCACCACGGGCGAGGGAGCGTTCAAGACCGCTTACGACGTGATGAACAACTGGGGCGCGAACCACGGCGCGATCAGCTACGGTCACATCGGCGCGGACCTCATCACGATGTGCTCGATGCTCCGCATCCCCGTCGCGATGCACAACGTCCCCGAGGACAAGATCTTCCGTCCCGCGGCTTGGGGTGCGTTCGGTATGTGCAAGGAAGGCGCCGATTTCCGCGCCTGCGCGAACTACGGCCCGCAGTTCAAAAAGACCAGATAAACGTTATCCGAAAGGGGGCGCGCCGCGCCCCCTTATGCTTTCATACGGCGTGAAAGGAGAACTGAAATGAAAAAACTCGCTTTTGTTCTTGCCGTTCTGATGATCCTGCTTTGCTCGTGTACGTTCATACCGGGACAGCCCGAGACCGAAACGCAGAGCGCGCCCGTCGAGACGGAACCGGCAACGGAACCCGCAACGGAACCCGCGACCGAGCCGGCGACCGAGCCCGCGGATACGGGTATCGTCATAACGCCCGATCCCGACGGCGACGCCGCGGCGTACGCCGCGATCTCGGCAAAGGCCGAGGGCGACGTCCGCTTCCGTTTCGTCAAGGCGTATATCGACGGCGACGGGAACGAAATGATAAATACGCTCGTCGAGACCGGATATTACTCGTGGGACGGCGCTTTCGACGAGTGGATCGAGGCGTTCGAAAAGTTCAGAGAGTCCTTCAAGATCACCCGTTATTCCGCGACCGAGGGGACGGCGGTAAACGAGTACGGTTCGGAAGAGGAGAGGGTAACGTTTGCTTTCTCCGTTTACGAGAGCCGCAACGACAAAGTTCCCGCGGGCGAAAAAGAGATGGTGATCACCAACAGTTATATGGACGCGACCGTCTGGGTGACGGACTCCGCAATATCGGAAAAGAACGGCGAACTTCACGCCGCGCTTCCGAAGGACGCAGAGCTTCTCTGGTGGGCTGTCCCGTGTTACGGCATGATCGCCGACGGGTATACCGACGAATGGGGCCGCGACGTCGTAATGATGGATACGATCTTTCTTACGATACCGGGCGTCGATTACTCGGACGGCGCGCCGGGAATGAGCGCGGATCAGCTCTCCGCCGCGGCGAAGGAACTGTTCGGGACCGACGTCTTCAACGTGATCGACCCGCCCCTTTACGTGGGCGACGACGGACTGTATCACGTAGCGGGTCACGGCGGCATCTCGAGCTTTTACGAGCTGCTCTCGACGGAGGCTGACGGCGACGGATATATAATGAGGATGAGGATGTACGCGGACAAGGCGTATCTCGTTCCGTCCGACGAGTACGAGGTCAGGATCAAACGGTCGGACGGCCTTTACGACTGGGTCTTCGATTACGTGAAGATCCTCGAGCGCGGAGAGGTTTCTCCCTACCTGTTCGAAAACTGAAAAACGGGGCTGCCGCACCGGCGCGGCAGCCCTTTCCGTATCCTTCGCGGCGGCGTCGAAAAATGCGTTTTTCGACGCCTTTTTCTTGACTGTTTATATAATTATGTGGTATTATAATATTTTAGAAAAGAAAGAGAAGAGGACGCAGTTATGAGCTCGTTTTTTCTCGGCGATATGTGGAATGAAATGGCTGCGGGGCACACGCCGGAGCTGTCTTTTTCGCACTCGGGCATGAGTTTTTCCGAGTGGCGTGAGACGGCGCTCGCGAAGCTGACCGAACTGCTCGGACCCGAGCCGGAGCCGGTCGACCTCTCCCCCTCCGTCGAGAGCGAAGAGGATCTCGGCGACGTAGTGAGGAGAAGGGTGATCCTTCACACCGACGCCTGCACGCTCATGCCGTGCTGGGTCACCGTTCCGAAAAACAGAGACGGGAAAGTTCCCGCCATCCTCTGCTCCCACGGTCACGGTCCGTTCGGGAAGAACTCCGTCGCCGGTATCCGCAATTCTCCCGAGGCGGAAGCGGATATCGAAGGATCGAATTACGATTTCGGTCTTCAGATGGCGCGCGAGGGATTCGTGACGGTCGCCCCCGACCTGCGCGGTTTCGGAGAACGGCGCGATCCCTTCGACCCGATCCCGAACCGCGATCCCTGCAACGTCAATTTCATAAAAGGTGCGCTGTTCGGAATATATCCGATGACGCTCAATATATTTGATTTCAGACGGTGTATCGACTACGTCGAAACGCTTCCCGAAGCCGACGCCGACAGGATCGGCATGATGGGTCTGTCGCAGGGCGGCACGATGACGACGTTCACGACTGCGGTCGAGCCCCGGATCAAGGCGTGCGATATAATAGGCTACGTCAACCCGTTCTCGGGATTCGCCGTCCGCGACGGCAATTTCTGCGGCTCGCAGATCGTCCCGGGGATATACAGATATTTCGACACGTTCGATATCGCCGGTCTGATCGCGCCCCGCCCGTGCCTTATGGAGATGGGGCGGAACGACGACTGCTTCCGCTTCGACGAACTCTACCGCGGATACGAGGAGACGAGGGCGATATACGAGGCGGCGGGAGTTCCCGATCTGATCGAGGCGGACGTCCATCCGGGAGGTCACGCCTATTCCGGGGTCAAAGCGCCCGGATTCTTCAAAAAGCATCTGTAAAAAGGAGACCGAATATGAAGATCATCGTCAGCCGCGACGCGAAAGAACTCGGCGCGAACGCCGCCGATCTCGTCGCGGAGAAGATAAACGCGGCCATCGCCGATCACGGCGCCGCGCGTATCGTCCTTTCCACGGGAGCCTCCCAGCTCACCGCGCTTGAGGAACTCATCAAAAGAGACGTCGACTGGTCGCGCGTGGAGATGTATCATCTCGACGAGTACGTCGACCTTCCCGAGACCCATATAGCGAGTTTCCGCAAATACCTCAAGGAGAGATTTATCTCAAAGGTAGATCTCAAGGACGCCCACCTTGTCGACGGCACCCGCGAGGGGATCGCGGCTCTGACGGAGTCGCTCCGCTGTGCGCCGATCGACGTCGGACTTATCGGCATCGGGGAGAACGCGCACATCGCGTTCAACGATCCGCCCGCCGACTTCGACACGAAAGAGGCGTATATAGTCGTTAACCTCAACGACGCCTGCAAGCGTCAGCAGGTCAGGGAGGGCTGGTTCGCCACCGTCGACGACGTACCGAAGCAGGCGGTCTCGATGACCGTCTACCAGATCCTCAAGTGCCGCGCGATCGTCTCGATCGTTCCGTACGCCGTCAAGGCGGACGCGGTGAAAAAGACGCTGGAAAGCGACGCGACGAGGGATATCCCCGCGACGGTCATGAAAGCGCATCCGGACTTTACTCTCTTCGTAGACGAAGACTCTTTTGCCTCCGTCGACGAGGCGCGGATCCGTCCCGCCGAGGGATGCGACTGCCTGATAGAACACAGATGATTATTACGGGACGTTCCCCCGGGCGAGCCGCCCGGGGCGGCGTCCCGTTTTGCGGAGTAATATATGAAAAACGTAAAAGAGATCGCGTCGCGCAAACAGCGCCCCGTAAAAGTCGTTCAGTTCGGAGAGGGGAATTTTCTGCGGGCATTCGCCGACAGGATGATCGACGAGGCGAACGAAAAGGGCGCGTTCTGCGGCAATATCGTCCTCGTCAAGCCGATAGAGTACGGATCGCTCGACCCGTTCCGCGAACAGGACTGCTTTTACACCGTCCTTGCGCGCGGGCGGGAGAACGGCGAGGTCGTGAACTCTCCCCGCGTCGTCACGTCCGTCTGCCGGGCGGTCGGCGCCGTCGAGGATTATCGCGACTTCATGGACCTTGCGGGAGAGCGGGAACTCTCCGTTATCATCTCGAACACCACCGAGGCGGGGATCGTATTCGACGGGGGGGACAGATTCGACGCCGAGCCGCCCCGCTCGTATCCCGGAAAACTGACGAAATTTCTGTTCGGGAGATATACCCGTTTCGGGGGCGACCCGTCGCGCGGCGTTATGATCCTTCCGGTCGAGCTGATCGAGGACAACGGAAAGAAACTCAAAGAGTGCGTTTTCGGGCTCGCCGACCTCTGGGGTCTTCCCGAAGATTTCAAAAACTGGCTTTCCTCCGCCTGCCTTTTCACGTCGACGCTCGTCGACAGGATCGTCACCGGATATCCGAAGGGCGAGGGAGAGGCGGAAAAGATCCGGGAAGAGCTCGGTTACGAGGACCGTCTGCTCGATATCTGCGAGCCGTTCGGTCTCTGGGTCATCGAGACGGACGATATTCCCCGCGCGAAGTCGTTCCTCGACCTCGAGGCGGCGGGGATGCCGGTCGTATATACCGATAATATGAAGCCGTATCGGAACAGAAAAGTTCGGATACTGAACGGGGCGCACACCTCGTTCGTTCCCGCCGCGTTCCTCGCCGGCCACGAAATCGTCAGGGAGTGCATGAGCGATCCCGTCGTCCGCCCGTTCATCGACGCGGCGGTGTACCGCGAGATCGTCCCGTTCGTGAAACTTCCGCCCGACGAGGTGAAAAAGTTCGCGGACAGCGTGTGCGAACGGTTCGACAACCCGTTCATCGACCACGCCCTGATCTCGATCTCCCTCAATTCGGTCTCGAAATGGCGCGCGAGGGTACTGCCCAGCCTCAAGGATTTCGTTGCCGACCGCGGGATCGCGCCTCCGTGTCTCACCCTTTCTTTCGCCGCGCTCTGTGATTTCTACGCCCGCGGCGAGAAGACGGACGACGGGTTTTTCGGCACGCGCGGCGCGGGGAAATACGAGATAAGGGACGACCCCGCGGTGATCGATTTCTTCGCCCGATACGGAAAAGAGGAGGATATCGTTCTGCGCTTCGCCCGGAATGCCGATTTCTGGGGCGAGGACCTCACTCGGATCGGAAATTTCGGACAGGGAGTTTATCTCTGGCACAAGGTCTTCACCGTCGACGGACCGGAGGCGGCGCTGAAATACGCCGTAAAAATGAACTCCGATTTTTGAGGAGCGCTTATGGATCATCTGAAAATTAACGAAAAGGACAACGTCGCGGTCGCGCTGTCGCCGCTGAGGGCGGGCGAGGAGCGTCTCGACGTCGTACTGCGGGAAGATATAAAACGCGGACACAAGTTCGCGCTCTCCGCGATCGCGGAGGGTGAGAACGTCATAAAATACGGCTCGCCGATCGGCCGCGCGACGGCTCCGATCGCGCCCGGGGCGTGGGTACATACTCACAACGTGAAGACGAACCTTTGCGGCGTGCTCGAATACGAATACGAACCGTCACCGCTCCCGCACGTCGAGGGCAGAAAAGCGACTTTCCGCGGCTTTCGCAGACGTGACGGCAAAGTCGGTATCAGAAACGAGATCCGGATCGTCCCGACCGTCGGATGCGTGAACGAAGTCGCCGAGGCCGTCGCCGCGAAGGCGCAGGGATTTGCCGCAGGGTCGGTGAGCGCCGTTTGCGCGTTTACCCATCCTTTCGGCTGCTCGCAGCTCGGCGACGATCACCTGAGAACGCAGAAAGCGCTCGCGGGTCTCGTCCGCCATCCGAACGCGGGCGGGGTGCTCGTCCTCGGCCTCGGATGCGAGAACAACAATATAGAGAGATTCCGCGCGGTGCTCGGAGAGACGGATCCCGAGAGAGTCCGTTTCCTCAACTGTCAGGACGCCCCTGACGAAGAGGCTGAAGCGCTCGCGATCGTCAGGGAGCTGTGCGGTATCGCCTCGCGCGACGAGAGGGAAGAGGCGGGTACTGACGAACTCGTCGTCGGGCTCAAATGCGGAGGCTCGGACGGTCTTTCGGGCGTCACCGCGAATCCGTGCGTCGGCGCGTTTTCCGATCTTCTCATCGGCGGCGGAGGCTCGGCGATCCTCACGGAGGTCCCCGAGATGTTCGGCGCGGAGCGGCTTTTGATGAACAGATGCGAAAGCAGAGAGGTATTCGACCGCACGGTCGGGATGATAAACGGATTCAAGGAGTATTTTATCCGCTGCGGTCAGCCGGTGTACGAGAACCCGTCGCCCGGAAATATCGAGGGCGGCATCACGACGCTCGAGGACAAATCGCTCGGATGCACGGAAAAATCCGGCTCGACGGCGGTTCGGGACGTGCTGGATTACGGAGATCCCGTAAGGGTACGCGGCCTGTCGCTCCTCTGCGCGCCGGGCAACGACCTCGTAGCCGCGACGGCTCTCGCCGTTTCGGGCGCGCAGCTCGTCCTGTTCACGACGGGGCGGGGAACGCCGTTCGGTTCTCCCGTTCCGACGGTCAAGATATCGTCAAATTCGGCGCTTGCCGAAAAGAAAAAGAACTGGATCGATTTCGACGCCGGGATCATCACCGGGACCGGCGACGTTAAGGGTTGCGCGGAGGCGCTTTTCGAGTACGTCGTGAAACTCGCGTCCGGCGAGATACTGACGAAAAACGAGGAGAGCGGAAAGCGCGGCATTTCGATATTCAAAGACGGAGTAACGCTGTAGAAAGGTTTTTCCAATGAGCACGTTCGTAATCGACAACGTAAACCTGGTACTTGAAGACGGTATCAGACACGGCGCGGCAGTCCGTGTCGCGGACGGCAGGATCGCCGCGATCGGCGACGCGGGTTCGTTCAAAGAGGACCGTACCGCCGACGGGGAGGGACTTTTCCTGTCCCCCGGCTTTATCGACGTTCACGTTCACGGAGGCGGAGGCGCGGACTTCATGGACGCCGACCCCGCGGCGTGCAGGACCGCGATCGGGTTTCATATGCTCCACGGAACGACGACGGTCGTCCCGACGACGCTCTGCGCGGAGGATGAGGAGCTCGCCCGGGTGTTCGACGCGTTGATCGCCGTAAAGCGATCGGAAGAAGCGAAGTGGTTCCCGCGTATCGCGGGCGTCCACCTCGAGGGACCGTTCATCAACCCGGTTCAGGCGGGAGCTCAGCCTCCGGAGTATTTCAAAAATCCGTCTCCTGATGAGTGGAACAGGATCGTCGACGCCGCGAAGGGCGAACTGCTGATCTGGACGGTCGCTCCCGAACTCGAGGACGCCGACCGTATGTGCCGCGAACTGAGGGGGAGCGGGATCGTATTCTCCGCGGGCCACAGCGAGGCGACCTTTGAAGAATCCGTCAGAGCGTTCGACGCCGGTTTTACGATGGCGACGCACGTATACAGCAGTATGTCGACCATAACCCGCGTTCGGGGAGAAAGGGTCCCCGGCCTTCTTGAAGCGTCCCTCCTGCGCGACGACGTCACGTGCGAGATGATCGCGGACGGCAGACATCTGCCGGAGCCTCTTCTGAAGACGGTCGTGAGGATGAAAGGGACTGACAGGATCGTCCTCGTCACCGACGCCATGAGAGGCGCGGGAATGCCCGACGGAGAATATCTGCTCGGGAGCATAGGGCGGGGCAGACGCGTCCTCGTTTACGACGGGATCGCGCACACGCCCGACGGGGCCTCGTTCGCGGGGAGCGTCGCGACGGCGGACCGCCTCGTCCGCGTGATGACGAAGGTCGCGGGAGTGCCGCTTTTCGAGGCGGTCAAAATGATAACGAAAAATCCCGCCCGCGAAATCGGGCTTTCCGACAGGCGCGGCGTCATAAAAGAAGGATACGACGCCGATCTTGTTCTCTTCGACGGGGATATCAACGTAAGATCGGTATTCATCGGAGGAGAAAAAACGGTATAGGAGGACAGTATGAAAAAGTTTCTTTGTTTGATCCTGACGGTACTCACCGTCGCCGCGATGATCCCGCTCGCTCTGTCCGTAAGTTCGGCAGGCGACGTTTTCCCCTTCACCGACGTCCCGGCGGACAAATGGTACCGCCCCGAGGTCGAGTTCGCGTGGGAGAACGGTCTCATGCAGGGTGTCTCGGCGACGAAATTCGCGCCGGGATCCCCGATGACCCGCGCGATGTTCGTCACGATCCTCTGCCGGCTGTCGGGAGAGGAAACGGAGATCACCGACCGATTCTCCGACGTCCCGGCGAACAAATGGTACGCCCCTTACGTAGGATGGGCGGCGAGGTCGGGTCTCGTCCTCGGTTATACCGACGGCACGTTCAGACCCGAAAAGAACATCACCCGTCAGGAAGTCGCCGCGACGATCGTAAGATACGCGGAATACGTGAATATGCGTCTCCCCGGCCACTCGGCGACGTCGCCCGAAAAATTCGCGGATAAAGGCAGTATTTCGGCATGGGCGGCGGATTACGTCGATACGCTCCGCAAAGCCGGCGTCTTCAACGGCGACAAAGCGGGAAGGTTCAACCCGAAGGCGGACATCACCCGCGCCGAGGCTGCGACGCTTCTGCACAACATACTGAAGGTCACGGAGAACCTCTGGGACGGCTACGTTCCCGACCCCGACGCGGACGGGATGGCGGTCTACGGCGCGAGGTACCTTTACTGGGGCGGTTTCGCTCTGCAGGGCAAACTCGGCGAGGATCTCTGTCTTGACGCCGAATATCCTTACCTCTCGGTTTACCCCGACGAAACGTATAAAGACGCCGAACACGTGAGCAACCTCGGCGAGACGTCGGTCTCGCTCAAGTCGTACGAGCCGCTCGGCACGTTCGGCTTTTCCCCGACGTCCGTCGCCGCGGATCTGACGAGGACCCCGTACGTCAGGATCTGCTACGAGTATACGGACGGCGAGCCGGAAGAACTCTTCTCAGGCTATCTCTCGAACAGATACGCGATGGCCAAAGGATATAAAGACGCGCCGCTGTCGTTCGAGCGGGGCCCCGAGGACGAGGGGTATAAGACGGCGATCTGCTCTGCGGCCGATGCCGTCGCCGCGCTCGGAGCGGGATTCGGCGAGGACGCGGGCGACAACGTCCACGTGATGATCCGCCCGTTCGAGGGCGCGCCCGAGGGCGCGGGCTTCCGCGTCCGCTATATCGCGCTCTTCGCGACGAAGGAAGACGCCGAAGCGTATAAATGCAGAGAGCACGAAGACTATCTCAAAAACTATCATCCCGACGAAGAAGTGACGGCTGAGAAGATAACGGACGCGGAGGTGGACGGATATCTCGCGCTCCTTCGCGACAGGATAAAGGAAATAAAGGAAAGCCCGTCCTCGTTCACGCCGAAGGACGCTCCGAAGGGCGCGACCGTCTGGTACGTCTCGTCCATACACGGCGACAACTCCAACGACGGGCTGTCCCCCGAAACGCCGCTTGCGGACTGCAACGGTCTTTTCCGTCTGGTCGGCAGCGAGGAGAGCGGAACGTATCTTCCCAAGGTCAAAAAAGGCGACTTCGTTTTCTTCGAGAGAGGAAGCGTCTTCTACCCGGTGAGATACTTTAACCACACGATCGGAACGTTTCTGACGAGATCGGGAGTGACGTACAGCGCCTACGGCGACCCGTCCGCCCCGAAGCCGGTCTTCAAGGGCTCGTTCGATTTCGGCGGGGGATGCGGTAACTGGCAGGCGACCGAATGGGACGACGTCTACGTTCTCGACCTGAACGAATACGTGCCCGAGGGCAAGGAGAACTTCGCCCGTGAGGACGGAGACGTCGGAAAGATCATATTCAACGACGGGCAGTATATGGGCGTTCACGTAATACCGAACGATACGGCGGACCCGTTCGGCGAGGGCAAGACGACGCGGGCACTTTACGAGCAGGGCAACTGCGACGAGTACTTCATGTCAGGCGGCACGACGTGTCTCGACCCGGGCGACGCGCTGAGGAACAACCTCGAATATATCCACGATTTCAGCACCGGCAAACTCTATCTGCGCTGCAAGTGGGGCAATCCGTCGGACTTTTTCGATACCGTCGACGTCTGCCGCAACTCCGTCATCGGCTGGCTGTCCGACAACTCCCGCTACGACAACCTGTGCTTCCTTTATTCCGCGTACTGCTGCGCCGACCTCGGAAGAGAGTCGGTAGTGACGTGGTGCGAGGCGGGATACGGCGGCGGGTGCATCGGTTCCGTCGGCACGGGCATCGGCGGATACGGACCGTGCGAGAGTCTGACCGTCGACCACTGCTATATCCACGATATCGAGGACGGTCCGATGGGCACGCAGGAGACGGGCGACGTCGAAGGAGTCGAACTCAACAACGTCGTCCTGACGAACAACGTCGTCACGACGGCCCAGAACCTCGTCGAGCTGTTCAGCACGAACCGCGTCGAGGGCGAGGACGGCCTCGGCAAAAACAAGATCAGAAACGCCAGAGTGGAAGGCAATATCGGCGCGTATATCGGCTACGGCTATCCGCGCACGGTCGACGCCGCGGCGGAGGGTCTCGCCGTCCACAACTGGTATTACGGCGAGATGGTCGACTGCGTTTACACGAACAATCTGCTGATCTGCTGCGAGGGCTCGGTCATGGGCGCGCACGTGGGGTCGGACGGCAACCCGCGCGGTTGGCTCGCCTACGGCAACACGTACGTCCTCAACCCGAGGATCTGCTATATCCTGCGCGGAACGGACGGAACGCTCTTCACGAATCTGCACAAGTCGTTCTACGCGTCTTACAAGATGCCGTACACAGACAGATATCTGTCCTATCTCGTATCGCACGGGATAGAATACGGATCGAAATTCTACGCGTACGACACGGTATCCGAGGGCGAGGCGAACAGGTTCTTCGTAACGGACGCGTACTATATCGAGCGGGGAATAAGACCGAACTGACATGGGAGGACGTAAGATAATGACAAACGAAACGAACGTGACAAAAGAAAGAAAGAAGGGCGGGGCGGCAGTCGTTCTGTCCGCGGTGATCTGCGTCCTTCTCGTCTGCTCGATCGGTGCGACGTGCGCTTTCGCCGCGCTCTCCAAACGGGCGGACGACCGGATGATCGAGTCTATCGAAAAGATAGGGGAGAAACTCGAAAAAGTATCCGAGACGGTCGGAGTATTCGGCGAAGAGGCGGAAGACGGCATCGCCATTATGGGGATATACCGGATCGAATCGACTCTTCCGATCTCCGACGCGTACATATCGGGCGATACAAGCGCTCTCGGCGACAGAGAAAAAGAGACTCTCTCGATGGCGTCCGACGTGCTTGACGGGATCATTGAAGACGGTATGACCGACTACGAGAAAGAGGTCGCGGTCTACAAGTGGCTCACCTCGGAGATGACGAACGAGGAAGGCCACCTGACCGTCATCCCGACGGCGGGAGACGAAAGCGACAACCCGTACGGCGTGCTCAAATACAGGAGCGCGGTCTGTGTCGGCTACGCGACCACGTTCCGCCTCTTCATGCAGATGATGGGGATCGAGTGCCGCGTCGTTCATTCGCTCGACCGGATCCACTCCTGGGATCTCGTGAACCTCGAAGGCGACTGGTATCACGTCGACTGCTATATGGATTCGGGTTCGTCTGATTTCAGAAACTTCAATATGAGGGATTCCGAGGCGGCGAACAGTCACGAATGGAACCGTGAGTTTTTCCCCGCGGCGAACGGAGAGAAGTATTCGTACGTCGCGATGAACTCCGTTGAGATCGACTCGTTCCGGTCCGTACCCGAGTGGGTCAAGGGACTGATCGACGGGGAGTCGACGTTCGGCTCCTGCCGGTTCGCGGAAAAGATCGACGGGGACAGCGAGGCGGAGGCGGCGATCCTTGTGTCAACGCTTTTCGACACTCTCTGCTCGTCCGCGCTTTACGAAGGATACTGGTTTGAATACAACTGGACCGACGGCGGCGAAAACGGATACGTCCTCACCGTATATATCTCATATCCCGGCGGGGACGAGCCGTACGATCCGGGCGAAGACGACCCCGAACTGTACGATAAGGCGAACGAACTGATAAAAGAGGTCTTCGGCGAGGAAGTGTTCGAGATGCCGGATTATTACGACGACTACGAAGATTACGATTTCGAGACCGGGACCGTTGACGAATGGGACGGCGCATTTGTTCCCGCCGACGGAGATCTCGGCTGATCGGAGGGCAAAATGAAAAAAGTTCTGTCACTTCTCGCGGCCGTCTTAGCGGTCCTCTTCGCCGTCGGATGCGGCGGCGGGACGAAAGTCCGCGACGTCAGCATGTTCGATCTGTCGCGCGCGATGCTCGGCGCGGCGGAATTCGGGGAAATGTCCTACGTTTCCTCCGCCGACGATAACGCGGAGGACCTGCTCTCCAACGTTTCGGATATCGAGTGGGGCAAAGTCAGGTCGTTCTTTATCGCATACGCGACGGAGGGGATGGGCAACGCCGACGAGATCGTCGTCATAGCCGTGAGCGATCCCGCAGACGTCGCCGAGGCGGAGGCGTCTCTCAGAGCGCATCTTGAGAGCCGCCGCGCGATATACGCGACGTACGACCCGACGCAGAGCGGCAAACTCGAAGAGGGGACCGTCTTTACGGTCGACAATCTCGCCGTCCTTACCGTGACGGGCGACAACGGCGCGGTAAAGGACGCGCTTGACAAGTTCATTTCCGATTCGGAGAGATAGTTTATGGTATTCAGCTCCGGGGTGTTTCTGTTCCTCTTTTTGCCGACGGCTGTCGCGGCGTACCATATCCTTCCGGCTCGCGCAAGGAATCTTTTCCTGTTCGCCGCGAGCCTTGTGTTCTATGCCTGGGAGGAGCCGGTCTACGTCGCGATCATGCTTTTTTCGACCGTTTTCGACTATGTGAACGGCCGTCTGCTCGAAAAAGAGGGAATGAAGCAGAGGACGAGAAAACTCATCCTCGTCCTCTCCGTGACGGTCAATATCGGGCTTCTCGCGTTTTTCAAATACACGAATTTCATCATCGATACCGCGAACGGGATTTTCGGCGTATCGGTATCGCTGATCCGTCTGTCGCTTCCGGTCGGGATCTCGTTTTATACTTTCCAGACGCTCTCGTACACGGTCGACGTCTATCGCGGAAAAGTCAGAGCGCAGAGGAATATCATCGATTTCGGAATGTATATCTGCATGTTCCCGCAGCTCATAGCCGGTCCGATCGTCCGATACGCCGATATCGAGGATCGGATAAAGGACAGACCCCGCGATCCCGAGGACGCCGCGGCGGGGATATTCCGCTTCGTGTGCGGCCTTTCCAAAAAAGTGCTGATCGCCAACCAGTTCGGCGCGCTCTGGGACGATATCAGCGCCCGCGCGGGGACGCTTCCCGCAGCAGCGGCGTGGATCGGCGCGCTCGCGTTCGCGTTTCAGATATACTTTGATTTTTCGGGATATTCCGATATGGCTGTCGGGATCGGGCGGGTGCTCGGCTTCCGTCTGCCGGAGAATTTCAGATATCCGTACGAGGCGACGTCCGTCACCGATTTCTGGCGCCGCTGGCATATCACGCTCGGCGTGTGGTTCCGCGAGTACGTCTACATACCGCTCGGCGGAAACAAAAAGGGACTCCCGAGGCAGATATTCAATATGCTCGTCGTGTGGGCGCTGACCGGCATCTGGCACGGCGCGGGATGGAATTTCCTCCTTTGGGGACTCTTTTTCTTCGTTCTGCTCGTGATCGAAAAGACGTTCCTTCTGAAACTGCTGAAACGCGCGCCTGCCGCGGTCGGCCGCCTCTGGACGCTTCTCGCCGTACTGTTCTCGTGGACGCTTTTCGCGTGCGACGACACGGGACTGCTTTTGCGGTACCTTTCCGATCTGTTCGGAGCGAACGGGTTTTTCTCCCCGTCGGTCCTTTATTATCTGTCGTCATACGGCGCAGTGTTCGCCGTCGCGGCGCTCTTCTCGACTCATTTCCCGAAGGCGGTCGCCGAGCGGGCGGTCGGAAGGATCAAAAACCGTCCCGCGGCGTTCGTGATCAAAGCGGCGGCGGCGCTGATCGCCCTCGCGCTCTCGATCGTTTTCGTCGTCGGAGACGCCTACGACCCGTTCTTATACTTCAGATTTTAGGAGGAGAAAAGAAAAATGAAAAAACTGAGTTTCTCGTTCTGCGTCCTTTTCTTCTCCGCGCTCCTCGCGCTCGGGATCGCGTCGCTCGCCCTGCCGGGGAACACGTTTTCAGAACTTGAGAACAGGACGCTGAAGACGGCGTCCGCCGTGTCCTCAGACGTGTTAGGAGGCAGATTCCAGTCCGATCTCGAGGACGCCGTGAGCGATCAGTTCCTCCTCCGGTACGGATGCGTCACGCTCGGAACGGAGATCAAGTATCTGTCCGGGAGGCGCGATATCTGCGGCGCGTACGTCTGCCGGGGCAGACTGATCCGCAAAGTCGCCGAATCCGACGTATCGTACGGCGAGATCTCGGCTCACGCGGAAAAATACGCCCGCGCGGCGGACCGCGCGGGGATACCGCTCGCCGCTGTCGTCGTGCCGTCCGCATCCGTCGTTCTGCGCGGAGAGCTGCCCTACGGCGCGGAAGTATTCGACTCGGATCGGGCGACGGCTCTGATCTCAGAGGCGATACCGGATACGCTCGACCTGAGGACGGCCGTCGCGTGGGACACGGACTGCTTTTACCGCACCGACCACCACTGGACCGCGCGCGGCGCGTATCTGGCGTACCGGGCGTGGCGCGAATATCGAGGCGAGACGCCGCGAGAGATCGAAGAGTTTTCGCTCGAGACCGTGACAGGGGATTTCTACGGCTCGCTTTACTCTAAGGCGCCGCTCGGAGGGATCGCCCCCGATACGATAGAGATCCCCGAGATCCCCGACGGCGTGACCGTCACGGCGGACGGAAAAGAGATCGGCGTATACGACCGCGGGGCGCTTTCCGAGAAGGACAAATACAAGATCTTCTTCGGCGGCAACCACGGAGTGCTCACGATAGAAAATCCCGCCGCGGCGGGGAAGGGGACGCTGCTCGTCGTCAAGGACTCGTTTGCCAATTCGCTCGTCCCGTTCCTGATCGGAGATCACGAAAAGATCGTCATGATCGACGAACGGTACGCGACGGTCGACATCGCCTCGCTCGCCACAGAAACAGGCGCCGGCGAGATAGTAATAATAAAAGAAGGAGCGTTTTTCTAAACGCTCCTTATCGTTTTCAATCCTCCGAGATCGATCAGCGGGTCATCACCGAGGCATACGAATTTATATCCCGCGTCCGCGATCCGTTTTGCGATCGCTTCGCCGTCCGGATGGGAAAACAGATCGCCGAAGAAGAAAACGCGGTCGCCTACGACGCCCGACGCGCCGCCGATGAAGCCCGTCCCGTAACCGGGGAGGGATATGCCTCCCGCCGATATCACGAGCGGGTCGAGACCCTCCGCGTCCGCCGCCGCGGCGAGCGACGGGTCCGCGGTGATGAAGAATCCGGCCGCGGCGAGGCACGAGCACGCGGCGTACCCCTGCCTGACGTTGACAAGGCGAAGCCCCCGGCGTCCGGCGAGCTTTACGACCTCCGGCGCGGCGTGCGCCTCAAGGCAGAATAAAGTGTCTCCCGCGACGGCGCAGTTCAGCGCGATATCGTCGGGGTAATCCTTTCCTCTCTTCGCACGTGATGCGACCGGTTCGATCCCGGTCTTTTCTTTTATCCCGGCGGCGATCTCGGGATACGTTTCGAGATATTCCGCGGGCATCACGACGGAGTCCCCGAGGACGAAGGCGATCATATCGGGATGAGCCGCGACGGGTTCGGGCAGGGCGGGGTCCGGCGGCAGATAAAGGACGTCGTACCCGCCGCCGAGTTCCGTCTCAAACCGACGCTTCATCACCTCGGGCATCCCGTCCGACGCGAGGATCAGATGAGCCATTATAAACCTCCGAATTATCCGAAATGAATGCGCCTGCGGGCGAGATCTGAGGTACGGACGGCAGAGTGCCGTCCCTACAGGGTATAATGACGGTTTTCGGTATGATCCGGACAAGCGCAAATGCGTAAAATGTCCGTAGGGATGCCTCGCAGGCATCCGCGCCGAAAAAGAAAACTCCCTTTCGTAGAAAGGGAGTTTAATCGGTCAATTCTTATGCGCGGGAGACTTTTCCCGAACGCAGACATCTGGAACAAACGTTAACGGTTTTGTGAGTTCCGTCGACGACGACTCTTACCCGTCTGATATTCGGCTTCCACATTCTGTTGGTCTTGCGGTGTGAGTGGGAGTCGTTGTGACCGAAGGAGACTCCTTTTCCGCAGACAGAGCATTTTGCCATGATTTACACCTCCGTCTATGTTAAATGAATATCGTACTTCAAAAATCGGCAAGGGATATTATAACATATTGAAAATATAAATGCAAGAGAAATTTTTATTTTTTTTATTCTTCTCCCCGAAGCGCCCGAAACGGTAACTTTTGACTTTTATGAATTGACGGCAAATCCGTCGTGAATTGCGCTTCGCGCATGAATTCTCGCGTTTTGCCGTCGGCAAAACGCTCCGTGAATTGAATTGCGCCCTTAGCAATTCAATTTATGGAAACCGCAGTAAAGTTCTCGTCCCGGTGAAGCCGGGTGAAATGGGTTGGGTCCCATTTCAAGAGAACTTTATCCTGCTTGCGGAGCAAGCAGACGTGACCGAAGGTCAATTCATGCCCGGAACGGGCAATTCATGCGCCGCAAGGCGCAATTCATTTCCTGCGCGGATTATACCGCGCAGGATCTCACATATACGTCGCCAGACGTCTGCCCGTTTTTGACGGCGGACGGGGAAGACGCTCGTCCGGCGGGGGCAGAGGATCGAAGCTCTTGTCCGAGTGCGGCTCGGACTGATACCAGTACGCCGTCACGGCGAAATCGTCCGATCTGTCGTTCGCGTGGCCGTGCTCGATGGAAACTCTGATCTTCTCGCGAAAAGGTATCGGGTCGGCGACGTGGAACCGGTACACGGCGACTTTTCCGTTGCAGTTGTGCGCGCGCAGGAAGAATTTGTCCTCGCACCACGACTCGCCGCTGAACGGCGCGGTCGTCGACTGCATACCCCACGCGTGGCAGAAATAGTCCTCGCTTCCGGTGCCGTGCAGATCGGGCGGCCAGTCGCCGCCGCGCTCGCGCGTGCCTTCCGGGCGGTCGATGAAGATCATGTCGTCGCCCTCGCCCCACCATTCGCCGACGATATTGTCGATCGACATATTGACGCCGAGATAATTCCCCGCGCCCTCCGCGTAGAGGATGCGGAAATTGTATTCGTCGGTCAGGTTGTGCTCAGTGTCCGCGCCGGGAGGCGTCACGACGGGGTTCTCGCGCCGCCACGCGGCGTGGAACGTGAACGTGTCCTCGGGCAGGGAGTCGTACTCCCGCCAGTCGACGTAAAAGTAGAGCAGAACCTCGGCGTCCGTCCCGTTCTCAAACTCGATCCGCGCGGACCGTCTGAACGGCATCGGGACCCAGCAGTTGAGCGCGACGCCCTCGCCCTGCCTCGTCTCGTCGTTCACAGAGGTCGAGAAGCAGACGTTCGACATCGTATAGGACTGGCTGTGGCCGAGGCAGAAAAAGTCGCCCAGCGGGCACTCGACGGAGGGAGAATCCTCGCCGTCCCACCACATGCGGACCGTGCATCTGCGCAGATAATAAGGGTCGTCCGTAATGACCGCCATCCAGATGTGGCGCACCTCTCCCGCCGCCGTGATATCCGCTATCGCGTGCGACGAATGAGCCGGAATATGAACTCTGTCGTCGTTGCCTCCCGTTCTGTCGTAACTGCTCTGCCGTCTCGCGCGGTAGGGAAGCGGACGGGTAAGATCGCTCAATACGTTCATTATCATAACCTCCGTCGGTTTTTCCGAATCAATGATACAACAAAAGCCGAGGCGTGTCAACCGCTTGAAATTTCGCGATTTTACTATTGACATCCCTTTTATAATGTGATAGAATACCATAGTCCGGGGTGTGGCTCAGTTCGATAGCTCGGAGGGCGAGCGCCGCCGGGGGCGGGGTAAGCGAGCCCGACCGAGGCGCAGAAACAAGGAGCGATGCGACCGGCAGGGAGAAGCGCGACTATGTTTCAAGAGTAAGCCCGGGTTCGGGACCTTGGTCCGGAATACAAAAAAAGAACAAAATAATATCGGGGTGTGGCTCAGTTCGGTAGAGCGCTTGGTTCGGGACCAAGAGGCCGCTGGTTCAAATCCAGTCACTCCGATACAAAAGGCGAGGCAGATGCCTCGCCTTTTTCGTATCTGTTCATTTAACGTAACTCGTAAACAAAAGATTTGCCTCGATCCCGTGATATCACGCTTTTGCCTTGATATCCTCAGCGCACTTTTTCAGGTCCGCGTCAAAACCGTATTCGTTGCCCACAACGAAATCGGCTTTTCCCTTTTGCGGCAGGCAGTATTCCTTTTCTCTGTATCTTGCGCACTTGAGATAATACTCCCCGATCTCCTCGACGGAGAACCCCATTAGTTTCACGTTCCGGGCGATCCGTCTGAAAAGGCACGTCTCGGTCGAAGCGTCCGTGTAAACGACGTAATCGAGCAGTTCGCAGAGCTCCGGACAGGTCAGAATAATGCACCCCTCGACGATGAGAAACCCCGGCTCTTTCTTCTTTTCTTCGACCGTTCTCACGAGAGCGGCGTAGTCGACTGAATCCGGACTGTTCCAGTCCGGGTATTCCTTCCCGTCCGCGGGCGATATCATCGTCGGCAGCTCGCTTTTGAAAAAGCGGTCCGAAGAGAGAACCTCGCATCCGAGCATTCCGGCGAGCTTACCTGCAATTGTCGATTTACCCGACCCGGACGGTCCGCAAATACCTATAACAAACGGTTTCATAACGTCTTCGGTCATTCTTTCCCGACCCATCCTGCAATCATCTCTGCCGCTTTTGTCGTGTCGCCCGCGCCGTTCACGATAATATCCGCCGCCCATTTCGTCGGCTCGACGTACTGTTCGTGGCGGAAGCGGACCATATCGAGATAGACCGCCGAAATCTTGTCGAAGGAGAGTCCCCACTCCATGTTTCGGCGCAGCCGCCGGACGATCCTCTCGTCGGCGGCGCAGTCGACGAAGACGCGCAGGCCGAGGCGGTCCTTTATCTTCTCGTCCCACAGGACAAGAAGCCCTTCGGCGATCACGACGTCGGTTTTTTCGTCCGCCGCGGCGGCGTCGAACTCCGCGCGGAACGCGTCGAGGTCGACGGTGTCCGGACAGTTGTCGTCGACGTAGATTTTTCCGCTTATATGAGATGCGACGTGCGGGCGGTCCTCCTCGGGACGGAAGAACTGATCCATATGGATCGTTCTTACGGAAAACCCGTCGCTCTCGAGTTTTTCAGCCAATTTATCGGTAAATGTTGTTTTTCCGCTCGCCGTTCCACCGGCGATACCGATTATTTTTTTCATGATAATTTGCCCTCCGGCTGTGATTCCAAGCGCATTTTAACATAAAAGCCCGCGTTTTTCAATAAAGAGTCAGTTGAAATTTTTCATACAAGAAAAAAACCGGTGAAAACGGCATCGGGATGCTGTTTTCACCGGGTCTTTGTACTTATTTCTTTATTATTCTCGGTTCTTTTTCTTCATTGATGCACTCGGCGGTGACGACCACTTCCGCGACGTCGTCGCGGGAGGGGACGGAGTACATGATCTCCGTCACGGTCTCCTCGATGATCGATCGCAGACCGCGCGCTCCGGTTCCGCGCTCTATCGCCTTTTCGGCGACGGCGCGCAGAGCGTCGTCCTCGAACGTGAGTTTCACGCCGTCCATCTCGAGGAGTTTCCGATACTGCTTCGTCAGGGAGTTTCTCGGCTCCTTGAGGATGCGAACGAGCGCGTCCGCGTCGAGCGCCTCGAGGCCGACGATGACGGGAAGACGGCCGACGAGCTCGGGAATGAGACCGAACTTGACGATATCGTGGCTCGTCACGTCCTCAAAGATCTTGCGGGAGAGCTTCTCCTTCTTCGTCTTGACCTCTCCGCCGAATCCGATCGACGCCGCGCCTCGCCGCGCCTCGATGATCTGATCGAGGTTGTCGAAAGCGCCACCGCAGATGAAGAGGATGTTCTCCGTATTGATCTGTATGAAATCCTGGTTCGGGTGCTTCCGTCCGCCCTGCGGAGGAACGTTCGAGACGGTCCCCTCGAGGATCTTCAGAAGCGCCTGCTGAACGCCCTCGCCCGACACGTCGCGCGTGATCGAGCGGTTTTCGCTGCGCCTGCTTATCTTGTCGATCTCGTCGATATAGATGATGCCGCGCTCCGCCGCCTCGATATCCCAGTCCGCCGCCTGGATCAGGCGCAGAAGGATATTTTCGACGTCCTCTCCGACGTAACCCGCCTCGGTCAGCGTCGTGGCGTCGGCGATCGCGAACGGCACGTCAAGCGTCTTCGCAAGCGTCTCGGCAAGGAACGTCTTGCCCACGCCGGTCGGACCGATCAGAAGCACGTTGCTCTTTTTGATCTCGACGTCGTCCGCGGGAGCGTCCTCTTTTTTCTTCGCCTTGCTCTGCGCGTCGGCGTATATGAGCCGCTTGTAGTGGTTGTAGACCGCGACGGACAGGGCGATCTTCGCCTTGTCCTGACCGATGACGTACTCGTCGAGCGTCCTTTTGATCTCTTCGGGTTTCGGGAGGTTCTCCCTCGTGAGATCCTTTTTCTCAGACTGCGCGTGAACGTGATCGTAGATGATGTCGTTGCACGCGTCTATGCAGTTGTCGCAGATATAAAGACCGGTCGGGGACGGGATCAGGAACATCACCTGTCCCTCGCCCCTTCCGCAGAAGGAGCACGTCCGCTTTGGGGTCCCGCTGTTGTTTTCAGCCATTGTTCGTTTCCTTACGCGTGATGAACGATAACGCGGTCGACGAGGCCGTATTCCTTCGCCGCCTCCGCGCTCATGAAGTTGTCTCTTTCCGTATCGGCGGCGATGACCTCGATCGGCTTGCCGGTGTTCTCGGCGAGGATGCGGTTCAGGGTCTCGCGCGTCTTGAGGATGTGCTCGGCGTGGATCTTGATGTCGGACGCCTGACCCTGCGCTCCGCCGAGGGGCTGATGGATCATGATCTCGCTGTTCGGAAGGGCGTATCTCTTGCCCTTTGCGCCCGAGGACAGCAGGAACGCGCCCATGCTCGCCGCCATGCCGATGCACGTCGTCGAAACGTCGCACTTTACGAAATTCATCGTGTCGTAGATAGCCATGCCCGCGGTGACGGAGCCGCCGGGGCTGTTGATGTAAAGACTGATGTCCTTATCGGGGTCCTGCGCCTCGAGATAGAGGAGCTGCGCCACGACGAGCGACGCGGTGACGTCGTTCACCTCGTCCGCGAGAAATACGATCCTGTCGTTGAGAAGACGGGAGTAAATGTCGTAAGACCGCTCCCCTCTGTTTGTCTGTTCTACTACCATCGGAACAAGCGCCATATCAGTACCTTCCTTTCTCGTTTTACCGTTATACTCGTACCGCTGCCCCGCGAAACACGAGACAGCGGTAGATTATATGCCTGATTATTTATCTTCTTTCGGGGCCGCGGGCTTCTTTGCAGCGGGCTTCTTCGCCGGGGCTTTCTTCGGGGCGGGTTTTGCCTCCGCTTCTTCCTTCGGCTCGGCCGCTTTCTTTGCCGGAGCCTTCTTTGCCGGAGCCTTCGCCGCCGGTTTCGCCTCGCCGTCTTCCTTCTTTGCGGCGGGCTTCTTGGCGGGCGCTTTCTTCGGGGCGGGTTTATCCGCGGGCTCTTCCTTCGCCTCGGCGGCTTTCTTCGCGGGCGCTTTCTTTGCCGGAGCCTTCTTCGCTCCCTTTGCCGCGATCTTCGCTTTTTCCTTTACGAAGTCGGACGCCTTCTTGACCTTAAGGTCCTCGGCGAGCGCTTCGGCGGTGACGGCGTCTTTGACCTTTTCGACTTCCATTCCGTACGCTTCGGCAAGACGCGCGTACTCGGCGTCGATCTCCCCGTCGTCGGCGGTGAAGCCTTCGAGCTCGGCGATCTTCTCAAGCGCGAGACGCGACTTTACCTGACGCTCGGCGTCCGGTCTCATCTGCTCGCGGAGAGCGTCGATATTGAGTCCGGTATATTTGAAATAGGTTTCAAGATCGAGTCCCTGCATTCTCAGGCGGGTGTCGTAGTCGCGGACGAAATTCTCCGTCTCGGTCTCGAACATCGCCTCGGGGATCTCGCCCTCGAGTTTACCGATCAGAGCGTCGAGGATCTCCTCTTCGACCTTTCTGTCGGCGGTCTTTTCGTTTCTCTCTTTGAGTTTCGCCTCGATATCGTTCCTGTATTCAGCGAACGTATCGAATTCGGACACGTCGCGCGCGAAATCGTCGTCAAGCTCGGGAAGCTCGTTGAACTTGACCGAGTTCAGGCGGCATTTGAAGACGGCCGCTTTTCCGGCGAGTTCCTTCGCGTGATATTCTTCCGGGAACGTGACGTTGACGTCGAACTCGTCGCCGACGCTGTGACCCGCTACCTGATCCTCGAATCCGGGGATGAACGTGCCGGAACCGAGCTTCAGGTCGTGGCCCTTCGCCGCGCCGCCGTCAAACGGCACGCCGTCGACGGAGCCCTCGTAGTCGATATTCGCGATATCGCCGTCCGCTGCGGGGCGGTCGGTGATCTCGATCATTCTCGCGTTGCGGTTTCTGACTCTCTCGATCTCCGCGTCTACCTCGGAGGAATTCACTTCCTCGACCTCGCGGGTCACGGGGATGCCGACGTAATCCTTGATTTCCACGTCGGGCTTCGTGTAGAACGTCGCGGTGAAAGTCACGCCGTTTTCATCTATCGTTTCGACGTCGAACGCGGGGCGGCTGACGATCGTCTTCTCGAATCCCTCGACCGCTTTCTCGTAAGCGTCGGGAAGGATCTCGTTAACGGCGTCCTCGTGGAAGATCTCGCGGCCGTACATCTTTTCGATGATGGCGCGGGGAGCCTTGCCCTTGCGGAAGCCGGGGACGGTGATGTTGCGGGACGCTTTTCTGAATACTTTCGTCACCGCTTCGTCGAACGTCGCTCTGTCGGCGTCAAAGGTTATCTTGTACTGATTGGTTCCGAGCTGTTCTGTCTTGATCAAACTCATTCTTTGTTTCCTCCGGATATGTACTTTTGTGCAATCGTAGTTATTTTATCTTCTTTTTGAAGAAATGTCAATAATATAATATTGAAAACAAAAGCGTCTAAAACCGTCGCTCTATGTCAATAAACACCAAACGGGGCCGTCATTTCACGTCGAGATGCGGCGTGAAGTTCAGGAAGTCCGACGATACGAGCGAGAGGGAGATCCCGCCCTCTTCGACCGTAGGGGTGACCGAATAGTTCCCGTGGATATGGCCGAAAAAGCATTTTTTAACGCCGAACTCGAAGAGAAGGTCCATCATCCCGTCGACCCTGAATCCCTCGAAAAGAGGAGGGAAGTGCAGATAAACGAAGATCGGCGCGTCGGGAAGTCCCGCCTCGCGACGGAGATTGTCGCCCGCCTCGAGGCTCGCGCGCAGCCTGATCTGTTCTCTTTCGACGAGTTTTTTGAAGTCCGCGTCGGCGAGCGCGCTCGAAGTCATCAGCCGCTCCTCGGGGAACCATCCCCTCGTCCCGGCGATCACGGCGCCGTCCCTGAGATACGCGTTGTTGTAGAGGAACTTTATCGAGCGGATGCCCGCGTCGGAAAGAAAACTTTCCATCTTCGACACGGTCGTCCACCAGAGGTCGTGGTTTCCCTTGCCTACGATCTTCTCGCCGGGGAGCGAATCGATGAAACGGAAGTCCGCCTCCGCTTCGGGCAGGCGCATCGCCCACGAGACGTCGCCCGGTATCACGACGGTGTCGCCGTCCTTCACGACGGCGCGCCAGTTTTTCCCGATCTTCTCCGTATACCCCTGCCACCTGTTTCCGAAAACGTCCATCGGCTTCGGGGTACAGAGAGAGAGGTGAAGATCTGCGATCGACCAGACCGACATATTATCTGAAAACGAACGCGTCCATGCCGCAGGGCTCTGCCGAATCGGTGAACCTGACGGGGAGCGTCGCGGTGCGCAGAAGCGGTTTCGGCGGCGTCGTGCCGGTGCGCGCGGACAGCGCGCCGAAGAGCGCGTCGGGGGTGTCTCCATTCGGCTCCTCGCCCAGCGCCCTCAGCACGTCGGCGGGGAACTTGTACGGGCTGGCGGTCGAAACGACGATCATCGGCGCCTTGTCGCCCGTCTCTTCGATATATCTTTTCGCGCAGCCGAACGCGACCGCGGAGTGCGGGTCGCAGAGGTAGCCGTCGCGCTCGAACAGATCTTTTATCGCAGCGAAAGTTTCCGCCTCGTCGGACGAGTAGCCGGAGAAGACGGAGCGTACCTCGGCGAGGAGTTTTTCGGGTACCTCGTATCTGCCGGCCGCCGAAAGATCGGCCATGAATCCCGCCGTCGCCTCGGGTCCGCCGAGGACGAACAGAAGCCGCTCGAGATTGCTCGATATCAGGATATCCATCGACGGCGACGCGGTGCGGAAGAATTCTCTGTTCCTGTCGTAAACGCCCGTTTCGATGAAGTCGGTCAGCACGCGGTTGGAGTTCGACGCGCAGACGAATCTCTTTATCGGCACGCCCATACTCCGGGCGATATATCCCGCGAAAATGTTGCCGAAGTTGCCCGTCGGGACGGTGACGTTGACGGGATCGCCGTAGCCTATCGCGCCGGTTTTGAGAAGGTCGCAGTAAGCCGAGACGTAGTAGACGATCTGAGGCGCGAGACGGCCCCAGTTGATCGAGTTCGCGCTCGAGAAGAAGGAGTTTCGCTCTTCCGCCTTTCTTGCCGCTTCGGGATCGGAGAAGATGCGCTTGACGCCGGTCTGCGCGTCGTCGAAATTGCCCTTCACGGCGCAGACGGACACGTTTTCGCCCTCCTGCGTCGTCATCTGCAGTTTCTGCATGGCGGACACGCCGTCCTCCGGATAGAAGACGGTGATACGGACGCCGTCGACGTCGCGGAAGCCCTCGAGAGCGGCCTTTCCGGTGTCGCCCGACGTTGCGACGAGGATATGCGCGACGCGGCGCTCTCCCGTCATTTTCAGCGCGCCGGAGAGCAGGCGCGGCATGATCTGAAGCGCCATGTCCTTGAACGCGCACGTCGGACCGTGCCACAGCTCGAGCGAGTATATGTCTTTTTCGACCTTGCGCAGCGGCGCCGCGCCGCCGGGGAACCGCTCCTCGGAATACGCCTCTTTCGCGTAGCCTGCGAGCGTTTCGGGGTCGTAGTCGTCTAGAAATCTCGAGAGGATAAAGGGCGCGCGCTCCTCGTACTTCATTTCCGAAAGAGCGAGGATATCCTCTTTTGAGAGCGTCGGGATGCGCTCCGGCATGAAGAGTCCTCCGTCCGGCGCGAGTCCCTTTTTTATCGCTTCCGCGGAGCGGATCCCCGAGGCGCCCTCGCGGTCTCTGGTGCTTACGTAGTTCATCATCTGCTTACGCTTCCTTTCAGTTTGCGGACTTTCGCAAAATACTCAGCCGCGTTCTCAAAAAACACGGCGTTTACGGTTTTATCATCGACGCCGAGCCGCGCCAGCGTATCCCTGAGATTTCCGATTTCGGACACGTTTCTGATATCGGTCGGAGTCGAGCCGATCCCGTCGAAGTCGCACCCGAGCGCGACGGCGCGGGGACCGAGGTTTTCAAGATAATAAAGTATATGGCGCGCGGCGTCTTCCGAAGTCGTTTCTCCGCTCTCGCAGAGGTGGTGAGGGCAGAGCGACACGCCGACGAGCCCGCCCGCCTCGCGGATGATCTTTATCTGTCCGTCGCGCAGGTTGCGCGAGTGACGGCAGAGGGAATACGCGTTCGAGTGCGTCGCGATCGGAGGTACGCCTTCGTCCGCGAGGACCCCGAAGATCTCGTCGGCGGACTTCACCGACGCGTGCGAAACGTCGACCGGGATCCCGCGCCTCGCGAGCTCTCTGACAATTTCTTTTCCGAATGGCGTCAGCCCTTCGTCCGTATCGTGCGCTCCGCCGATGCACGTCGTCCCGCCCCACAGAGGGGTGACGAGGCCGACGCCTGCGTCGAGCAGCGCGTCGAGACGACGAATATCGCCGTCGAGTATCCGCGCGTCCTCCACGGTCAGCGTGAAGTTACCGCCCCCGGGATCGCCGTCCGCGCTCACCGTGTATCCGGCTTTCGCCGCGGCTTCGCGGAAAGTCCCCGCTATGCGGAAGAAGAGTTCGAACCCCTCCGCGTCGCCGAGGTCGTGCGGGCAGCAGAACGCCGCCAGCTGACGGTATCGCCCGACTCTCGACAGTTTTTCTTTCGTGATATGGGGATATCCCGCGATAAAATCGCCTCCGCGGTATATCTCGATCGGAGTATCGCAGTGCAGATCGAAAAGGTTCATGTGGATTCAGCCTTTCAATGAACGGACGCCTGAGAGGCGTCCCTACAGACGTTATTTTTTCTTCATCCTTGTCTGTAGGGAGGGCACTTTGCCCTCCGCACCTTAGATTCCGCTTGCGCATCAAGCGGATCATTTTCGCGCGGTGACCGCGTTCGGGAAGTGTCTTATCTCGAGTACTTTGTTTTTTGCGGCCGACGGGTCGGCGTAGACCTCGATCACGTCGATGCGCGGCTGAAGTCCTTCGCACGCTTCGCGGTGGGAGAACATATATCCCCTGACCGCGTAAAGGAGATTTTCTTTCTTTTTCGCGTTCACCGCCGTCGCGGGACGGCCGTACGGAGAGTCCGCGTCCGGGATCTGCCTTCTCGTCTTGACCTCGACGAAAAGGATCATACCGCGGCCCCGGGCGATGATATCGATCTCTTTTTTGCCGACGTATACGTTTCGCGCGACCGTCCGGAAGCCCTGCTTTTCAAGGTGCTTCGCCGCCTGATCCTCGCCCCACGAGCCGAACTCGCGGTCGTTTTTCTCTTCCCGGGTCTTCACTTTATCAGCCCCGCTTCTCTGGCATCACGCTCGAGCTTTTCGCGGTCGCGCTCGAGAAACGACAGAAACGACTTTCTGTGAACGGGCGAGGGTCCGAGGGTGAAGACGGCGAGCTTGTGCTCTTTCGTCGGATAGCCCATGTGGCGGGCGAATCCGTAACCCGGGTACTCCGCGTCGAGTTTTTTCATAATCCGGTCACGCGTGACTTTCGCGAGCACCGACGCCGCGGCGATCGACTGCGAGATGCCGTCGCCCTTGACGACGGTCTCGGCGGGGATATCGAAACCGCGCTTCTGATTTCCGTCTATAAGAAGAAAATCGGGGCGCACCCCGGTCTCCTCTATCGCGCGTCTCATTGCGAGCAGAGCCGCGTTCAGTATATTGATCCGGTCGATCTCGCCCTCGTCGGCGAGGCCGACGCCCCACGCGACGCAGGAATTTATTATCACGTCGTAGAGCGCTTCGCGCTTTTTTTCGGTGAGTTTCTTGCTGTCGTCGAGCCCTTCGATGACGGTGCCGGGGCGGAGGATGCACGCGCCCGCCGCGACGGGACCCGCGAGCGGACCTCGGCCCGCCTCGTCGACGCCGCAGACGAGTCCGTATTCGTTCTGATATTTAAGGTCAAAGTTCAGGTCAAGCATCTTGATTCTCCGTATTATCCTGTGCGCATTCCGGACTTTCAAGCGTTATCCGCCCTATCTTTCCGCCCCTGAATTCGTCGAGGACGATATTCGCCGCGCGCTCCGTATCCGGCTCGCCGCCGGAAACGAGAAAGCCGCGCTTTTTGGCGACCGTCTCGAGCAGTTCCCACGCGCCTTTGCCCTCGGTCGCCTCCGCGGTGAGCTTGTACCGCGTCAGGAACAGGTCGGGGTAACGGGCGAGAAGGCGCAGACAGAGTTCTCCCGCCAGCGTCTCGGTGTCGAGGATAGAGTCCTTTATCGCGCCGGTGAAGGCGAGGTTTTTGCCCGTCTCGGGGTCCTCGAACTTCGGCCACAGCACGCCGGGCATATCGAGCAGATCGAGATCCTTTCCCGCCGAGACCCACTGTTTCGAGAGGGTGACGCCGGGGCGGTCTTCCACGCGGGCTTTTTTCGTTCCGCACAGTCTGTTGACGAGCGACGATTTGCCCACGTTCGGGATACCGAGGATCATCGCGCGGATCTTCCGTCCGCTCATCCCCTTGTCGCTCCATCCCGCGATTTTGTCCCTGAGGATCGACGCGCATGCGGCGGGGATCCTGCCGAGACCGTCGCCTGTGATGCAGTCGACGGCGAGCGCGTATCTGCCGCGCGCGCGGTATTCGGCTATCCATTTTTTCGTCGCTTCCGGGTCGGAAAGCGACGATTTGTTGAGCAGCGTCAGCGTCGGGCGCGTGCTCGTCAGCCCGTCGATCTCGGGGTTTTTGGAGCTGTTCGGGATACGCGCGTCGAGAAGTTCGATCACGATATCGCAGAACGAGATATTTTCCGAGATCAGGCGGCGCGTTTTCGCCATGTGGCCCGGGAACCAGTTTATGTTTTGAGAGATATTTTCGTTCATCGTATCATTTTCCGTCAAACGGATTGCTGAATGCGGTTATCTTGTTGAACGGGAAGATCCGGAGCAGGACTTTTCCGACGATGCAGCGCTCGTCGATCAGGCCGATGCCCGAGAGGCGGCTGTCCGCGGAGTTGTTTCTGTTGTCGCCCATCACGAACACGTGGCCCTCGGTCACCGTGATCACGGCGTGACCGCCTCCGACCGTCATATGTTCGCCGTACATTTTCGAAGGCGCTCCGGGGAGGTTAACGTACGTTTCGTCGAGCGTGATCCCGTCGACGGCGACCTCGCCGGTCTCCGTGTCGATGTCGACCGTCTGTCCCTCCGTCGCGATGACGCGCTTGACGAGCGGCTTTCTGTACGATTCGGCGGCCTCGGGCGACTGGAGGACGACGATATCGCCCTGCGTCGGCTTGTAGCAGAGGTCTGAAACGACGAGATATTCGCCCGTGTGCAGCGTGTTCTCCATCGACGGCCCGTCGACCACGTTGAGGCGGACGACGAAAGAGAAGCAGAGGATGATAACGACCGTTATCGTCCCGATCATCTCCACGAAATCGTAAAGGGAGGACGCCGCGCGGCGCCCGATCGGCGGTTTCTTTTCGGCTTTCACGGACGCCTCGCCCGCTTCGTTTTCAAATACGTTTTTTTCTTCTTCGTTCATATCTGTCTCCGGTAGATCCGTATTTTTTTATTTTCTTCCGGGCATACTCCCGGATTATATTATTATAGCATAAAAAAGAAATACTAACAACACATTTTATTTAACGCGCCACAGGCGCAATTCACGGAGCGACCGGCCTCGTGAATAATCTATCCGGCGAATTCGTCAGTCTCCGATTCACGGACCGAAGACACTTTATCGGTAAGAGCGCCGAGCCGCGAGAATTCATGATCGCGAAGCGATCAATTCATGCCTGCGGAGCAGGCAATTCATTCGTTCCCTTGCGATTTGTTTACAATGTATATGCCTCATTGATGAATTGACGGCTGCGCCGTCGTGAATTGCGTCCTTCGGACGCATGAATCGATTTCCCTTGCGTGAAATCATGAATTGCGCCTTGCGGCGCATTGACCCCCGCGCAATTATATTGTAAAATTTTTCCCGCAAAGGGGTTGCAAAGGCGGGGGAAGTGTGTTATACTTTACATCCGTACGAAGTTTTCGCCCCGCGCACCCTCTCAGGCGCGGAGGCGGGGAACCGTTGCGCACGGCGCGCCCCACGCGTCGGGGTGACGGTATATAGAGCGGTCGTTCCGCTCCGCGAATCATTTCGGAATTTTTCAGAAAGGGAAAAAAGATGCCTAACATCAAATCTGCGAAGAAGCGCGTAAAAGTCACCGAAGCGAAGACTCTTCAGAACAAGATGTTCAAGAACCGCATGCGTACGACGATCAAAAAGTTCAACGCTGCAGTTGAATCGGGCAACAAGGAAGATGCGGCCGCCGCTTACCGCGCAGTCGTCAAGATCCTTGACCAGGCTGCCGCACGCGGAACGATCCACAAGAACAACGCCGCGCACAAGAAGAGCCAGTTCACGCTCAAACTCAACAGAATGTAATTAAAAAAAGATGCCGGGGTCATGGCGACCCCGGCGTTTTTTTATTTCCGGACGGTATTTTGTAAGTCGCGTACCCGTCCCTGTCCCGCGTCGGGAACGTGACGCCGGAGAGGCCCTCGCCGTTCGCTTCCGGCGCCGTTATCACGACCGCGTTTTCGGGGACGTCCGACGGCGTCCTCGCCCTCGGATGCGCGCCGAAAATAACGCAGTCCGCGGTCGCCTCCGCGTCGAGTTCGCGCTTCGAGCGGTCAGCCGACGACGGCGATAGGTAAAGAACGGAGATATCCTTTCCCGTTACCGAAAACGAAGTGACAAGATGGGTCATCCGCGCCGGAGTATACCCGCCGAGCGGCGTAAAGACGGCGCTCCCGAGCGGGACGGTCCCGCCGTCCGGGGCGGAGTATTCGATGAGCGTCACGCCGTGCTCCCCGCATATCTCGCCGATCGCCGCGACCGCGTTCTTTTCGTCGTCGGTCTTCGGCTCGGGGACGGCGACGCATCTGACCGTCGCGATACCCGTGAGTTTCCGGACGGCGGACGCGTGTCTTGCGTGGGTATGGGTCAGGACGTACGTCTCGATCTCGCACGCGCCCTCCTCCCGCGCCTCGTGAAGCATCCGCCTTGCAAACGAAACGGACCCGGACGAGTCGTCGATGAGAAAATACGTGTTCCCGTCGCGCAGAACGATGCCGTCCGAACTTTTGCCGAGAACGTAAAGAGCGTCTGACGTCCCGGATCCGAGGATCACGCCCGTTCCGACGATCGCCGCGAGCGCGAGTACGGCTGCGTATAAAGCGAAGCGCGCTCTTTTCGCTTTGCCCGACAAAAGGGGCAGGGCGAGAGCGAGGACGAAGATAACGAAGACGACGGCTTCCGCCGCAACGCCCCTCGAAGACCGGACGATCCCCTTCACGCCGGAGAACGTTCCCGCCGCGCGCGAGATCAGACTCTCAAACCCGTCGATGAACCGGGCGATCCCTGCCGCGGGGATCCCCGCCGACGCGGCGAGCGCGAAGATCAGCGAGGCCCAGAGATAGACCGTTATCGCGGGGATGAAGACAAGATTAGAGAGCGGCGACACGACGGACACTTCTCCGAACGTGAGCCACGTTACGGGAAGCGTGCAGACCGTGATATACGCCGTGAGTTTGATCGAGGACCAGATTTTTCTTCCCGCTCTTACGGGGAAACTCCGCCTCTTCTCCTGCAGGGCGGGCGCTTTTTCTCTCACCGTCCCCGCCACGCACGCGTAAGCGGACAGAAGCGACAGCCACAGGGCGGTGTCGAGTACGGCGAACGGGTTGAGCGCGACGATCACCGCTCCCGCGACGCCGAGAGCGGTCAGCGGGTCGCTCTTCTTTCCGAACAGACCCGCGCCGATCGCGACGATATGCATAAAGGACGCTCTGAGCACCGAGACCGAAAAGCCGGTGAGCGCCGCGAAAAATACGATGAAGACGATCGAGACGATACCCCTCGATACCCTTCCCGCGCCGGCGGCGTCGAGGATCTTCACGAGGATGAAGAGCAGAACGGACAGATGCAGACCGCTGATCGCCAGAAGGTGAGAGACGCCGAGCCGCGAGAAATCGCGTTTGAGCGTGTCCGTCACGCCGTTCCTCTCGCCGGTCAGAAGCGCAGCCGACAGACCCGCCGCCGACCGCGACAGGGAGCCCGCGAAGCGCGAGTTGATCGTCCTTCTCATCGAGTGAAGGAGTTTTGAGAGGGAGAACGAGTTGTCGTGACGGGAATATTCCGCTTCCGCTTCCTCGGCCTCCATGAAGATCCCGTCGGGCAGATACGAAGAACGCTCATTATATGCGCCGCCGTCTTCGAGCTTCGAGAAGGTGAAGGACCCCTCGAGAACGTCGCCCGGAACGAGCCCGCCGTCGCTTGATGTGAGAACGACGTCGAATCCGGCGTCCGCGCCGGTAAAACTCGCTCTGTAAACGCCGTAGTTCTCGGAGGAATAACGCGTGTCCGTGACCGTTACCGTCCCGTTCTCCGTTTTGCCGTCGAACTTTTCCGCTCCGCCGAGCCGAACGCCGAACGCGAAGAACGAAAGAGCGCACGCCAAAGAAGCCGCGATCGAAAAGAGCGCGGCGAAGCGTAAGAGCGTTTTCTTTTTGACGAGGGCAAGAACGGCAGCGGGTACGGCGAGGATACCGAGCGCGATCGCGCCGACGCCCGCCGCGGCGGACGGTACGGCGGCCGCTCCCGCCGAAATCAGGAGAAAAACGGCGCAAAAGAAAAAGAGAGGGCGGCTCAGAACGGCTTTCATATCACGGTCTCCGTCAAAAGATTCGACTGTAACCGCTATGATTTTACCATTCCTATGCCGCCCGGGTCAACACCCCGGATCACATTTTGTCCGGATCGGACAGAATATCCGAGATCACGCCCGAGAGCGCGACCGGCGTCACTCCGCCGTTCACGACGAGAGAAAAGACGCGCTCGGCAAAGGCGCGGTCTCTCGTCACGTCGAGGATCGTACCGACGTCCGTCAGCCCGGTCCGCAGATCGGTGACGGACGCTCGAACGGAATACGATCGCCCCGACCCGTCGGCGCCGTGGTCGCCGACTGCCGAAAGCGTGTATTCCGCGTCGAGAAATCCGCCTACGTTTCTGATCTCTTTCTTTATTACTTTTCCGTCAGTATGCTTGTCCATCAAAAAAGTCTCCGCATTCCGTCGTTCAAAGGGGAAAGCCATTATACACCCGCCGCGGCGCGAGATCCGTCGTATCAGGAAATTCACATTTTTTCGAGCGGTTTTTTGCCGTTTTTTTGCGGCGCGACGTCTTCTTTATTCCGTTCCGAAGCGGGAAAACGCCTGGAGAAGGGGGACTTATTAAACTTTGAAAAAGAAAACTTTAATAAGTCCGCTCGCCGCCGGCCGCTGAAGCGGCGCGTTGACAACGCGCCGCCGTCCGTATATAATTATCTGCGAAAAAACCTGAAACGGAGAATGAAAATGAAAAAATATACCGTAAAGCTGACCGACGATTTCGGAAAGGCGGAGGTCGGGCGGATCACGGAATCCCCGTGGGATTACGCCCTGCCGCCTAGGACCGAATTCCGCGCGATCCGCGGCGAGGGCGCTCTCAGCATTCAGTTGAAGTGCTATGAAGAGGATCCCGTCGCGAGGATCGACCGCCGCCACGGTCCCGTCTGCAACGATTCGTGCATGGAGTTCTTCTTCTCGCCGTGCGCCGACTGCTCGCTCGGATATTTCAACTTCGAGGTCAACTCGAATCCGACGTATCTGTTCGACTACGGCCTCGATTCCGGCGACGGAAGGTTCCATATCGACGCGGACGAAGAACTGAACGTCAAAGCGGAACGCGGGGAGGATGAAACGGGGAAATACTGGCAGATCACGGCTTCGTTCCCGTTCGATCTCATCAAAAGATACGCGCCGGACGCGGACTTCTCGGAGGGCGCGGCGATCCGCGCGAACGTGTACAAATGCGGAAAGACGGATCAGGAAGAACATTACGCCTCCTGGTCGCCCGTCGGCACCCCCGGTCCGAATTTCCACAAGCCGGAGTTCTTCGGGGAATTCGTATTCGACTGATTTGGGCTGTCGCATTCAGATGCAGAATCGCCGTTCTTGCCCCGTGAGGCGTACTGGCGTACGTCGAGGGGCAAAACGGCGATAGAAAAAAAGCACATTAAATGAAAAAATCCGTAGGATTTTCACCTTGAAGAAGATGAAACCTACGGGTTTTTCGTTTCTTAATCAATGATTAAACCGTGTTTTTTCGTTCTGCGCTAAATGCGGCGGCCCTCGTAAACTTCCTTCGCGTAGTCTACCGTTTGCATCGCGTCCTTACAGTACTTGTCCGCGCCGATCGCGTCCGCGTACTCCCGGGTCAGCACCGCGCCGCCCACGACGACCCTGACGCCGGGCGCTTTTTCGTGGATGAGCCTGATCGTTTCCTCCATCGCGGGGACGGTCGTCGTCATCAGGGCGCTCAGCCCGACAAGGTCGACCTTGTGGCGTATCGCCGCCTCGAGCACTCTCTCCGGCGGCACGTCGCGGCCGAGATCGTAAACGGTGAATCCGAAATTCTCAAGCAGCGTCCTTACGATGTTCTTTCCTATATCGTGGATGTCGCCCTTGACCGTCGCCAGAACGATCCCGCCCTTCGACGCCCCCGCGTCGCGGGGCATTTTCTTCTTGACCGCGTCGAACGACGCGCCCGCCGCTTCCGCGCTCATGAGCAGCTGCGGCAGGTACAGTTTCTTCTCCTCGAACGCTTTTCCCACGCGGTCGAGCGCGGGGATGATATATTTGTCGATGACCTCGAGCGGCGGCGTCGTCTCGAGCAGCGCAGCGGTCAGTTCCGCCGCGCGCGAAGAGAGGCCCGTCTCGATCGCCGCGGGGAGCGTCATTTCGGCGGCGGGGGCCGCCTTCTTTTCTTCTTTTCCGTCTTCCGCGGCGATGTACCGCGCGAATCCGGGGTCCGCGCCCGTCAGCGCGGCGTGCGAGGTGAAGACTCCCATCATCGTATCCGAGAGCGGATTAGCGATTGCGGCGTCGAGACCGCGCGACAGAGCCTCGGCGAGAAATACCGAGTTGAGTCTGTCCCTGCCGGGCAGTCCGAACGACACGTTCGAAACTCCGAGGGAGACGGCGACGCCGAGTTCTTTTTTGATGAGCGAGACCGAATCGAGCGTTCTTTTCGCGGCGAGCGGATCGGCGCTGACCGTCAGAACGAGCGGGTCGATCACGATATTTCGCTTTTCTATCCCGTATTCCGCGGCGCGCTCTACGATTTTTTTCGCGATCGCGAGGCGGCCCTCCGGCTCGTCGGGGATGCCGTCTTCGTCGAGCGTCAGACCGATCACGACTCCGCCGTATTTCGCGGCGAGGGGAAGGGTGGCGTCGAGTATTTCGTCTTTTCCGTTTACGGAATTTATCAGCGCTTTACCGGAGTAGACCCTCAGCGCGCGCTCCATGGCGACGGGGTCGGAGGTGTCGATGCACAGCGGCAGGGAAGTGATCCCCTGCAGCCCCGTCACGAGCGTCTCGAGGACGGCGGGCTCGTCGATCTCGGGCAGACCGGCGTTCACGTCGAGGATATCCGCGCCGCGCTCCTCCTGCTTCACCGCCTCGTCGAATATCTCGCCGTAATTCTCGGCGCGAAGCGCCCCTTTTATCTTTTTCTTTCCGGTCGGGTTGATCCTCTCGCCGATGACGGCGGGACGCGACCCGATGATGAACGACCGCACGCCCGAGCAGACCGCGGCGTATTCTTTTTTCGGGGGCTCGACCGGTTTGATACCGGCGACCGCGGAGGCGAGTTTCCTTATATACTCGGGCGTCGTGCCGCAGCATCCGCCGACGGCGCGCGCCCCTTTTTTCACCATTTCGGAGAGCAGTTCCGCGAACGTGTCCGCGGGAACGTCGTACTCCGTTTTTCCGTTCTTGACGGCGGGAAGACCCGCGTTCGGCTTGACGATCACGGGGACCGACGAGTACTTCAGAAGATCGTCGACCACGCCGCCGAGCTTGTCCGGTCCGAACCCGCAGTTTACGCCGAGCGCGTCGACTCCGAGCCCTTCGAGCAGAGAGACGACCGTTAGCGGATCGGCTCCCGTCAGAAGGCGCCCCGTCTCGTCGAAAACGCACGTTGCGAAGACGGGAAGGGAGGTCGATTCTTTCGCAGCCAGGACCGCCGCTTTCAGTTCGTAGCTGTCGTTCAGCGTCTCGATCAGTATGCAGTCGACGCCGTATTTCTCGCCGAGTTTCGCGACCTCGGAAAAGACCGATACCGCCCCCTCGAAATCGAGGTCTCCGAGCGGTTTGAGGAGCCGTCCGGTCGGTCCCATATCGAGCGCGACGTACGGCTTTTTGCCCGTTCTCGCCGAGAACGCGTCCGCTTCCTCACGGGCGAGGGCTACCGCGGCGCGGACGATCCCTTCAAGAGGGAACTCCCCGCCCTCGGGGAATTTCAGCCTGTTCGCGCCGAACGTGTCCGTCGCGATCAGGTCCGATCCCGCCTCGAGATACGAGCGATGGACCTCTCTGATCGCGTCGGGGCGCGTCAGCGCCCACGTCTCCGGCAGCTCGCCGGGGCGAAGGCCCGCCGCCTGCAGAAGCGTGCCGGTCGCGCCGTCGAACACGACCGTTCTGTCGGTTATTTCAAAAAACGGGTTTCTCATTTTTGTTCCTCGCAAATCCCGATTATCGCCGTCGTCGATTTCATCGGCGTCAGCATCATCGACTCGGTGAGCAGAACGCCCGCGCGCCTGCCCGCGTCGGTGAAAGAGAGCAGATCGCGCTGGAAATCGAGCGGAAGATCCCCGAATCCCGGAGAAAACCGCGGTTTAGTCTTCCCGAACCGCTCTTTTACGAGCGCATTCAGCTTGTTCGCCGCGCCCTCGACGGCGGCGGACGCCACGGCGTCGATCACCAGCGCGCGGGAGGGCGAAACGGCGGAATATTTACTTATCAGTCTGTCGATCCCGGCTCCCGCCGTTATCGCGAAAAGGACGGCGGAGGAGCACCCCGAAAGGTTCTTCGAAAGCGACCTGCTTTCTATCTCACAAAACGAAAAACGGACCGCCGGCGCACAGGTCTCGACGTCCGACGTCCTCGTAACGCCCCTTATGCGCAGGGCGTCTTTAACCTCGCCGAGACATTCGTCTATCAACGCCGTCAAAGCGCCGTCGGACTCCGTTCCCGCGCCCATATAACGCATATACTCCCGGGGGGAGATCACGATCTCGTCCGCGCCGAACGAGAACGGTTCGTACACGCCCGCCGTCATTCCGGTCTGCCTATTATCGCGCCGACGTTGCGGACGATCGCCTCCGCGACCTCGGGCTTGTTCATCGAATACACGTGGACCGCGCCGATCCCGTTGGCGTACAGGTCGACGATCTGCTCCGTCGCGTACGCGATGCCCGCCTGCGCCATGGCGCGCGGATCGGAGGAATATCTGTCAACGATCTGACGGAATCTCTGCGGCAGGGCGGCGCCGCAGAGCGCGCAGATCCGCTTGATCTGCGACCCGTTCGTCACGGGCATGATCCCCGCTATTATCGGGACTTTTATCCCGGCTTCCCTTATCTTGTAAAGGAAATTGTAAAGAATATTGTTGTCGAAGAACATCTGCGTCGTGAAGAACTCGCAGCCCGCCTCCGCCTTAATTTTCAGGTTCTCTATGTCTTCCTTCTGCGAGGGCGATTCCGGGTGACCCTCGGGGTAGCACGCGCCGCCGACGCAGAACCCGCCGAACGATACGATATCGCGGGCGAGGTCGGACGCGTGGGCGTAATCCCCGCGGCGCGGCTCCGACCCTGCGGGAACGTCGCCGCGCAGGGCGAGCACGTTCTCGATCCCCTTTTCGCGCAGGGAGGAGAGCTGATCTCTTATTGTGTTTTTATCCGATGAAAGGCACGTCAGATGGGCGAGCGCGGTCACGCCGAATCCGTTCTCGACGGCGTCGGCGACCTCGAGCGTCAGTCCCGCCGTCGTGCCTCCCGCTCCGTACGTCACGCTCATGAACGACGGCGAAAGCGCGGCGATCTTACGCGCCGCTTCCTTTACGTCCTCGAGAGCCGTGTCGACCTTCGGAGGGAAGATCTCAAACGAGAGGGAAGGGACCCCGCCTGATATGATTTTTGAAATTTTCATAGCGTACGACTGCCTTTCATGGTTACACTTGACCCGATACCACATATTTTATCATCCTTCTTCGTGTAAATCAACGAATTTGTTTTAATTTTTATCTGCGGGGGAAAACGAGGTTGATTTGAACGGTAAAAAATGATAAAATATTATGAAAGTCCCGTTTAAGGAGATAATAAAGATGAATGATTATATCATATACGCCGATTCGGCATGCGATATCAAGCCTGAGATCCTGAGGGAGTGGGGGATCGAATTTCTTCCCCTGACGTTCAGGTTTTCCGATTCCGAAAAGGAATACGTCGACGGAGAGATGGATTCCCGCGATTTTTACGCCAAAATGCGCGCCGGCGCCGTCGCGAAAACGGCGGCGGTCAACGCCGAGCGGTTCGCCGAGGAATTTGAAAAGATCCTCTCCGCGGGGAAGGATATCCTCTATATCGGATTTTCGAGCGGCCTTTCCACCACGTACAACTCGGGCCGCCTCGCCGCGGAGCAGCTCCGCGAAAAGTATCCCGACAGAAAGATAATCACGGTCGATTCTCTCTCTGCTTCCGCCGGCTTCGGCCTTCTTCTCTACCTCACCGTCGGAATGAAGGACGAAGGCGCGACGATCGAGGAAGCGGCGGCGTTCGCCGAGGATACGAAACTCCGTCTCTGCCACTGGTTCACCGTCGACGACCTCGACTATCTCAAACGCGGAGGCCGCATCAGCCCGACGCTCGCGTTCGTGGGCAACGCGCTCGGCATCAAGCCGGTCCTGCACATGGACGACGAGGGTCACCTGATCAATATGTCGAAAGTCAGGGGCAGACGCTCCGCCGTCGTCGCACTCGCCGACAAATACGGCGAACTCGCGCTCGACAAGAAGGGCGGGACGGTGTTCATCTGCCACGGCGATTGCGACGCGGACGTCGAAACGCTCAAAGGCGTCCTCGCCGACAGATACGGCGCGGAGGTCAAACTCGTGTCTTACACGGGCACCGTCATCGGGGCGCACAGCGGTCCCGGGACGCTCGCTTTATTCTTCGTAGGCGAACACAGATAACCCGAAAGGCGCCTGTACGGCGTATTTCCGTTTCCCGTCCTCGCCTTACGGACCTGTAAGGCGTCGTCCCCGGCGCGGAAATCTGCTCGTATAATCATCCGTTCGGGACCGGATATTTTCAGTTTTATTCATTTCAGAAAGAAGGAGGCAGCCTTATGTTCAAACCGGGAAAAGGGGAAACTCCGGCTCCGAAGACGAAAATCACGGTAAAACCGGCGTCTTCCGGGACGAAGAGCAAGACCCGCAAGTCCTCGGGAAAGAAAAAGGACTCCTACGACATCAAGTACCTCACCGGCTGGCTTATGACCAAGATGGCGAGGGGCGGCGCGAAGCGCCTTCGCTCCAACGCCGAAAAAGTGAATAAACTCAACGTATTCCCCGTGCCCGACGGCGACACCGGCGACAATATGAGGATGACGATAGAGAGCGGCATCGCCGCTATCGAGAACCTCGACACAGACGACCTCGCAGAGGTCATGCGCGTCTTTTCCCACGGTATGCTGCTCGGCGCGAGAGGTAACTCGGGCGTCATCCTGTCGCAGTTCTTCGCCGGCACGGCGAAGGGGTTCGAGGGAGCCGTCGAGGCGGATCCTTACACTCTGGGCAGGGCGCTTCAGATGGGCGTCAAGCAGGCGTACGCTTCCGTCATGACCCCGACCGAGGGGACGATCCTCACCGTCGCGAGAGAGGCGGTCGACTACGCGACCTCAAAGATAACTCCGTCCTCGACGATCCGCACGTTCTTCGCCGATTTCGTCGGAGAGATGCACGAATCGCTCGAACGCACGCCTGAGGCGCTCGCCGTCCTCAAGGAGGCGGGAGTCGTCGACAGCGGCGGCGCGGGACTGCTTTACATCATGGAGGGCTTCAACAAAGTCCTCAACGGCGAGGAAGACGCCGACGACGATCAGACGTCCGTCCCCGCTCCCGCTCACGCCGCGAAGGCGGCGGCTGTGTCCTCCTCGTTCGGTCCCGACAGCAAGATGGAATACGGCTACTGCACGGAGCTGCTGATCCAGCTGATGCGCGACAAGACCGATATCGACGCGTTCGACGTCGAGCCGCTCAAGGAGTTCCTGTCCGGGATCGGCAATTCGATCGTCGCGTTCAGGACCGATTCGATCGTCAAGATCCACGTCCACACGTTCGAGCCCGAGGTCGTTCTCGCTCACTGCCGTGAGTTCGGAGAATTCCTCGCGGTCAAGATAGAGAATATGTCGGTCCAGCACACCGAGACCGACGGCGCGGGACCCGCTCCCGAGATCCCGGTCGAAAAGAAGAAATACGGCGTCGTCGCCGTCACGAACGGACCCGGCATCAGGGATATGTTCCTTGAGATGGGCGCCGACAGGACGATCGAAGGCGGCCAGACGAACAACCCGTCGACGAACGACTTTATCGAAGCGTTCGAAAAGATCCCCGCCGAGTGCATCTTCGTATTCCCCAACAACGGCAATATCTTCATGGCGGCGTCTCAGGCGGCGAAGTTCTACACCGACGCGAAAGTCATCGTGATCCCGAGCAAGGACGTCGGGACCGGCTACGTCGCGCTCACCGCGGCGGATCTCTCGGGGGACGATCCGGACGCGATCGCCGAGGAGATGAAAGCGGCGATGCAGAACGTGACCTCCGGCTATATCTCGCCCGCGGTCCGCGACGCCGAGATGGACGGCGTAAAGATCCACAAGGGCGACACGATCGGCATCATGGGCAAGAAGATCGTTCTCTCCGACCCGGATATGAGATGCGCCGCGTACCGTCTCGCCGTCAAACTCCTCGAGGAGCCGGGCAAGTTCATGCTCACCGTCTTCAGAGGGGCCGGCACGACGGAGGAAGACCAGGAAGACCTGCGCAGATGCCTTGAAGAGAACTGCCCGTCCGCAGAGGTCTACTTCGTCGACGGCGGTCAGGAGATCTATCCTTACATTTTCACCGCGGAATGACTGTAGGGTAACAGGAGTTACCCGAATCCGCCCGGAGCGGCGCCTATACGGCATATTTTCGTTTCTCGTCCTTGCCTTATGTCTATAAGGCGGCGTCCTCGGCGCGAAAATCTGCTCGTATAATCATCCGCTCCGGGTCGAAGAGTTTTGCCGGAGATGATTTTTGTCCCGGCAAGACAGTGCCCGAAGCAGGTAGCGACTCCTACCTGCGAGGGTGATAACGAAGCAGGGGAACCGTTAAACTCCGGAAGTTTGCACTGCAGTGCAAACTTCGTGCGAACAGCAGTATCGGGCAATGACAGCCGACTTTATCTGTTCGCGCAAAACCGGGTTCGGATAGCCCCTGTTACCCTAAAAGGACGTTTGATAATGAAAAAGTTCCTTCTATACGTCAGACAGTATCTTCTCATAATCGTCGGAGCCGCGGCGTACGGCATCGGCACGACGTGCTTCATTCAGGCGGCGAAGATCGCCACCGGCGGCGTCGTCGGCGTTTTCAACGTCGTCAATATCATTCATCCGATCCCCGTCGGTCTGTGCGTCTTCATCGTCAATATCCCGCTGATCGTCATCTCGTTCTTCAAGTTCAAGCCGAGATTCGCGATCAATTCGATGATCGGCATCATCCTCACGTCGGCGGCGATCGACCTTGCCGCATTCCTGCTCGGCAGATTTCTCCCGTTCACGAACGATATGCTCCTCTCGGCTCTCGCAGGCGCGCTGTTCAACGGCGCGGGGACGGGGCTCATCATGCGCAACGGCTCGTCGACGGGCGGCTCGGATATAATAACGAAACTCATCCACAGAAAACTGAGGCATCTGAAGGGCGGCGTTATCGCGGCGGCTCTCGGTCTCTTCGTCTGCGTCTTCTATTTCGCCGTCACCCGCGACGTTCAGGGCACGCTTTACTCCGCCCTGACGATCGTCGTCAGCAACAAGGTCTTCGACCTCGTCCTGTACGGCGGGAGCGACTCGAAGACGGTATATATCATTACGGACAATTCCGAGAAGATGGCGGAGGCGATCCTCACCGAGACGCACTCCGGCGCGACGATCCTCGACGGGACGGGCGCGTACACCAAATCGGATCGGAAGGTAATTCTCTGCGTTATCAGAAACAGCGTCTTCCCGACGCTCAAACAGCTCGTGAAGAGCGTCGACGAAAACGCCTTCATGATCGTCACGACGTCCTCGGAGGTCTTCGGCAAGGGCTACGAGGATTTCAACACAGAAAGACTTTGATCCCCGCGGGGGACATTAGATAAACTATAAACAAAAAGGCACGAAAGGCGGCTTTTATCAAAAATGCTTGACATCAGATTCGTAAGGGAAAACCCGGAAGCGGTAAAGGAGAATATCAGAAAGAAGTTCCAGGACGACAAGCTTCCGCTCGTCGACGAGGTCATCACGCTGGACGAGGCGAACCGCGCCGTAATGAGAGAAGCGGACGAACTGCGCGCGAACCGCAACAAGATCTCGAAGATGATCGGCGGCCTTATGGCGCAGGGCAAGCGCGAGGAGGCCGAGGAGGCGAAGCGTCAGGTGAACGAGGAGTCCGCCGCACTCGCCGCTCTCGAGGAGAAAGAAGAAAAACTCGCGGAGCGCATCAAGAAGATAATGATGACGATCCCGAACATAATCGACCCGTCAGTACCCGTGGGGAAGGACGACAGCGAGAACGTCGAAGTCGAGCGCTTCGGCGAGCCGCTCGTTCCCGATTTCGAGATCCCGTACCACACGGATATCATGGAGGGCTTCGGCGGCATCGACCTCGACGGCGCGCGCCGCGTCGCGGGCAACGGCTTTTACTATCTGCTCGGCGATATCGCCAGACTCCACTCCGCCGTCATAACGTACGCGCGCGATTTCATGATCGACCGCGGCTTCACTTACTGCGTTCCGCCGTTCATGATCCGCTCCGGCGTCGTCACCGGCGTCATGAGCTTTGCCGAAATGGACGCGATGATGTACAAGATCGAGGACGAGGACCTCTACCTCATAGGCACGAGCGAGCACTCGATGATCGGCAGATTCATCGACCAGATAATCCCTGAGGACAAGCTCCCCTATACGCTCACGTCGTACTCCCCCTGCTTCCGCAAGGAGAAGGGCGCGCACGGCATCGAGGAGAGGGGCGTCTACCGCATCCACCAGTTCGAGAAGCAGGAGATGATCGTCGTCTGCCGTCCGGAGGAGAGCAAGACGTGGTTCGACCGCCTCTGGCAGCACACCGTCGACCTGTTCAGGTCGCTCGACATCCCGGTCCGCACGCTCGAGTGCTGCTCCGGTGATCTCGCCGACCTCAAGGTCAAGTCGGTCGACGTCGAGGCGTGGTCCCCGCGTCAGAAAAAGTATTTCGAGGTCGGCAGCTGCTCGAACCTCGGCGACGCGCAGGCGCGCAGGCTCAAGATGAGAGTCGCCGACAAGGACGGCAAGAAGTACCTGCCGCACACGCTCAACAACACCGTCGTCGCGCCGCCTCGCATGCTGATCGCGTTCTTGGAGAACAACCTCAACCCCGACATGTCGGTCAGGATCCCCGCACCGCTCCGCCCCTACATGGGCGGCAAGGAGATCCTCACTCCCAACCGCGGCCCGAGGGAATGAAATAGAATAAACGAACCTGGATCTTCGGATCCCGGTTTTTTATGCGAACGGGAAGCCGTATGAACACGCCGGACCCCTCATTTTTCGGCAGATCTTACGCTTGGGCAAAGATCAGCCGAAAAAGTATTGAAAAACAGGGAACTTTTCGATGCTTTTCAGGTATCATTTGTTCCCCAACGGGAGAAACGGATCACTTCTTTTTTTCCTCGGGTAAAAAGATACAAAAACGGGCGGGAAATCGCCCGTTTTTTTTCTGTCCCGCGGGGCGATTTCGGGGTCGAAAACCGTTGACATAAAGTATATTTATATGGTACAATTTTTACGTAATGAAACAAACGGAGGGAACGCGATGGCCTGCCTTGACAGATCTGCCGAAATTGCCTGCTCGCTCCCCCCGATCTCTCAGGTAAGGGAGGAGTTCACCCTCGGCGAACTGCCCTCTGCCCCGAAAAACGGAATAACTGTAATTCCCGGCCTGGTCGACGTGCACGTGCACCTTCGAGAGCCGGGATTTTTGTATAAAGAAACGATAGCGTCAGGGACTCTCGCGGCGGCTGCCGGCGGCTACGTCGCCGTCTGCCCGATGCCGAACGTCTCGCCTGTCCCGGACTGCCGGGCGGCGCTCGAGCCGACGCTCGCGGCGATCGAAAAGGACGCGGTCATTCGCGTTTACCCCTACGGCTCGATCACAAAGGGCGAGCGCGGCGAGGCAGTCGCGGATCTGTCCGAGATCGCCCCGTACGTTGTGGCGTTTTCCGACGACGGGGTCGGGCTCGAAGACGCCGGCGTTATGAAAGAGGCGATGATCCGGGCGAAGGCGCTCGGAAAGACCGTCGCCGCGCACTGCGAAGACCTTTCTCTGCGTGCCGGCGGATATATCAACGACGGGCAGTACGCCCGCGAGCACGGACATCCCGGCATCTGTGCCGAGAGCGAATGGCGGCAGATCGAGCGCGACCTTGCGCTCGCAGCCGAGACCGGCGTTTCCTACCACGTCTGCCACGTGTCGACGAAAGAGAGCGTCTCTCTGATCCGCACCGCGAAAGCGGACGGTGTCGACGTCACGTGCGAGACGGCGCCTCACTATCTCGTCCTCTCCGAGGATGACCTGCGCGAGGACGGCGACTTCAAGATGAACCCGCCGCTGCGCTCCGAGGAGGACCGCCTCGCGCTGATCGAGGGGCTGCTCGACGGGACGGTCGACATGATCGCCACCGACCACGCGCCGCACTCGGCGGAGGAGAAATCGCGCGGCCTGCGCGACAGCCTGATGGGCGTCGTGGGCCTTGAGACCGCTTTCCCCGTGCTGTATACGAAACTCGTCCTCGGCGGCGTCCTTCCGCTCTCGCGCCTTATCGGGCTGATGAGCGACGCGCCCGCGCGCAGGTTCCGGATCCCGCGCGATCCCGAGCGCGACTTTGCGGTGTGGGACCTCTCCGAGGAGTATATGATCGACCCCGATACTTTCAAGTCGAAGGGCAGAAGCACCCCGTTCAAGGGCATGAGCGTTTTCGGCAAATGTAAAATGACCGTCTGCGGCGGACGGGTCGTCTGGCGCGAGCCGGGCTTCGACCCCTCATTCCTCTTTGAAAAGGAGGAACAAAAATGAAACAAGCGGATCTGACGATAGAAAAAAACGAAAAACTGACGCGTGACGTGCTCCGTATGACGCTGACCGGCGACGTGTCCGGCGTCACGAACCCCGGCCAGTTCGTCAATATCGCGATCGACGGCTTTTATCTGCGCCGTCCGATCTCCGTTTGCGACAAAGATGACGGCAGGATCACCCTGATATACAAGGTCGTCGGCGACGGCACCCGCGCGATGAGCGGGATGAAAGAGGGCGAGGTCCTCGATACGCTGACCGGCCTCGGTAACGGATATTCGCCGGCGAAGGCGGGCTCCTCGCCGCTCCTGATCGGCGGCGGCGTCGGGATCCCCCCGCTGTTCTGGCTTTGCAAAGATTTGATCAAAAACGGCGTCTCGCCGTCCGTTATCCTCGGATTCAACACCGCCGATGAGATCTTTCTGGAAGACGAGTTCCGCGCGCTCGGCGTTCCCGTCACGGTCACCACCGTAGACGGCTCCCGCGGCGTCAAAGGTTTCGTAACGGATGCTATTGATCCGGATCATTCTTACTTCTACGCCTGCGGCCCGCTCCCGATGCTGAGAGCGGTCGCAGAGGTAACTCCGTTCCCGGGCGAGATGAGCTTCGAGGAGCGGATGGGATGCGGCTTCGGCGCGTGCATGGGCTGCTCCGTGCTTACGAAGAACGGTCCCGTTCGCGTCTGCCGCGACGGCCCGGTCATCCCGAAGGAGGACGTGATATGGTAAAGACTGAAGTCGTCCTCTGCGGGATCGCGATAAAGAATCCCGTCATCCCGGCGAGCGGCACGTTCGGCTTCGGCGCCGAATTCGCCGAAACGTACGATATCAACTGCCTCGGCTCGATCTCGATAAAGGGCACGACCGCCGAGGAGCGCTTCGGCAATCCGACCCCGCGCATCGCGGAGACGCCCGCGGGAATGCTCAACGCCGTGGGGCTGCAGAATCCCGGAGCCGACCGCGTGGCGAAAGAAGAGCTCCCGCGCCTTAGGGAACTGTTCGACGGGCCCGTTATGGCGAACGTCAGCGGGTTCTCGGTGGGCGACTTCATCACCGCGGTCGAAAAGCTCGATCCCGTCCCGAACGTCGGGTGGTTCGAGATCAACATAAGCTGTCCGAACGTTCACGGCGGCGGCATGGCGTTCGGCACCGATCCCAAAGCGGCGGCGGAGGTGACTACCGCGGTCAGAAAAACGACGAAAAAACCGGTGATCGTCAAACTCTCCCCCAACGTCACGGACGTGACCGAGATCGCAAAAGCGGTCGAGGCGGCGGGAGCGGACGGCGTGAGCCTTATCAACACTCTGCTCGGAATGCGCATCGACTTAAAGGCAAAAAAACCGGTTCTCAAAAACCGCACGGGCGGCCTTTCGGGTCCCGCGGTCCTGCCGGTCGCTCTGCGCATGGTCTGGGACGTATACGAAGCGGTCGGGATCCCCGTCGTAGGGATGGGCGGCGTCAGCCGCGCGGAGGACGTGATCGAGATGATGCTCGCCGGCGCGACGGCGGTCGAGGTCGGCGCGGCGAATCTGCGCGACCCGTTCGCGTGCCGGAATATCGTCCGCGAACTGCCCGAAACGATGGAAAAATACGGGATCTGTGATCTATCCTCGATAATCGGAGGCGCTCACTGATGGCAAAAGACGTAATTATCGCTTGCGATTTTCCGAACGCGGAAGCGACGTACGAATTCCTCGGCAAATTCCGCGGCAGAAAGCCGTTCGTCAAGATCGGCATGGAACTCTTCTACTCCGAGGGTCCCGACATCGTCAGAAAGATAAAGGACGCGGGCCACAAGATCTTCGTCGACCTCAAGCTTCACGACATTCCGAACACGGTGAGGGGAGGGATGAGATCGCTCTCTTCGCTCGGCGCCGACATGGTCAACGTTCACGCGTCCGGCGGGACCGCGATGATGGAAGCGGCTCTCGAGGGACTTACGGCGGGCGGCGGATCGGAAAGACCGATCATCATCGCCGTGACCGTTCTGACGTCGACCGATGCCGCGCGCCTCCGCGGCGAGGCGCTCGTCGCCGAGCCGCTTGAAAAGGCGGTCGAGCATTACGCGTCGCTCGCGGCGCGCTCGGGGCTGGACGGAGTCGTCTGCTCGCCGCTCGAGGCGAAAAGAGTCAAATCGGTCTGCGGCGAGGGATTCCTCACCGTGACGCCCGGCATCAGATTCGCGGACGGGAGCGCCGACGATCAGAAACGGATCGCGACGCCCGAGTTCGCGCGCGAGAACGGTTCGGACTATATCGTAGTCGGCAGGGCTGTGACCGCGGCGGCCGACCCGGTCGCGGCGTATGAAAGGTGCATTGCAGAATTCATCGGCTGAGAGGTAAAAAATGGAGAAAAAGATAGCGAAGGACCTGCTTTCGATCGGCGCGGTCTTCTTCAGACCGGACGAGCCGTTCACGTGGGCGTCGGGCATAAAGAGCCCCGTCTACTGCGACAACCGGCTGACGCTCAGCGACGTCGCCGTCAGGGGAGACGTTGAGGAAGGGCTCGCCGGGATAATCAAAGCGAACTACCCCGACGCGGAGGCGCTCATGGGAACGTCGACCGCCGGGATCGCCCACGCGGCGATAACCGCGCATCTTCTCTCGCTCCCGATGGGGTACGTGAGGGGCAGCGCGAAGGACCACGGCAGACAGAACCGGATCGAGGGACGGCTCGAGGCGGGCGAAAAAGTCGTCGTCGTCGAGGATCTGATCTCGACGGGCGGCAGCGTCCTCGAGGTCGTCGACGCGCTCCGCGAAGCGGGAGCGGACGTCCTCGGCGTCGCGAGCATCTTCACCTACGGGATGAAGAAGGGGCTCGAGCGGCTCGCCGCGGCGAACGTCAAGAACGTGTCGCTCACGAACTTCGACGCCGTCGTCCGCGTCGCGGTCGAAGAGGGTTACATCAAACAGACCGACGAGGCGCGTCTGCTCCGGTTCCGCGACGATCCGTCCGACGAAAGCTGGATCGGATAATTAAACTTAAGTGAGGTCGAAAATGAGAAGTCTCATCGATATTTCCGAACTCGAGGTAGGCGAGATCGAGGCGCTTATCGACAAGGCGGAGGCGATAATGGCCTCTCCGTCCGATTACGCCGAAAAGTGCCGGGGCCGAAAACTTGCCACGCTCTTCTAC
>JAFRQK010000005.1 GCA_017428635.1 Clostridia bacterium
AAAAGACCTGAAATCCGCCGCTGTCCGTCAGTATCGGGCGGTGCCAGTCTGTGAACTTATGGAGTCCTCCGAGCTCGTGGATAAGACGGTCGCCCGGTCTTATGTGAAGGTGATATGTATTGGAAAGCATGACCTGACATCCGACCTCCTCGAGGTCGCGGGAGGATAGTCCTCCTTTGATCGCGCCGCAGGTCGCAACATTCATGAAAACCGGCGTCTCGATCGTTCCGTGCGGCGTCTCAAGCCTTCCCCGTCTTGCGTTTCCTTCTTTTTTAATGAGTGTAAACATCAAATTTATCTTTCGTAAATTTATTTGGCAAAACGGGCATCATTCCCCGTCTTTGTTTTCAGCGACGTCCGACAGCTTTACGTTGTGAAGCGGGTTCTTGCTCATAGCGGCTTCCATGCCCTTGTCGCTGACGTGAGTGTATATCTGAGTGGTGGTGAGCTGTTCGTGACCGAGGATATCCTTGAGAACTCTTATGTCCACGTCGCCGCTCTGATACATGAGCGTCGCCGCGGTGTGGCGCAGCTTGTGTGTCGAATAGCCTCTGTTCTCAAGTCCCGCTGCAGCGAGATACTTTTTTACCACCCACTGTACGGTCTTGTTTGAGATCCGCTTGCCGAGGCGGCTGAGGAAGAGCGCGCGGCTCTCCGGAGCTCCCCGTTCAATAATCGAAAGACGGACGGGAAGATAGTCCTTTATCGCGTCGCGGCATGCGTCGTTCAGATAGATGATCCTTTCTTTGTTCCCTTTTCCGGTGACTCTCATAGAGCGGAATTCGCGGTCGATATCCGAGATATTGATCCCGCAAAGCTCGGAAAGACGCATCCCGCAGTTGAGAAAAAGGGTAAGGATGCAGAAATCGCGTTTTCTGTTCTCGCTTGAAGAGTCTGTTCCGACAGCTTCAAGGAGCGAGACGCTTTCATCGACTGTAAGATGCTTCGGCAGAGCTTTCTTTTTCTTCGGAGCTTCGATGTCCGCTGCGGGGTTGTTTTCAAGCTTGTGCATTTTGTTGCAGAAATACTTGTAGAACGACTTGACGGACGAGAGCTTGCGGCTCCTCGTCGCCTCATTGTTCTCCCTCGCATCCATGGTCCAGCTCAGGTACTCCGTTATCGTTGACGGTTTGACCTTTGCGAAGAAATCGAGAGTCAGATCCTTTATATGCGTGAGGGCGAGCGCCTCGTCGGTCAGCTCGCCTCCGCTCTCGACTATAACGAGATATTTTGAGAACGTCCTGAGATCCGTCATATACTCCTCGACGGTCTTCGCTGAGCATCCCTGGATCGCTCTCTTGTAGTTTGCGAATTCCCTCAGACAATCGGGAAATTCGTCCATGTTGATATGGTAAGGCACAATGCGCCTCCGTTCGTTTGCTTTCCGCGGGCGCGGCAAGAGACCGCCGCGCCGCGGATAGGTTTTGTCTTATCTGCCGTCTCCGTAAAACTCGTCCATGATCCAGAACATCGTATCATAGACAGTATCGGAGTTCGCCGGGAAGTTGCCGAGTCCTCCGGGGCCCGAGAGTCCGAGATCGACGCACTTGTAAGTACCGTTTTTGATATAGTTCCAGAGATACTTGTACTGCTGCAGGTAAGCGGACTTCTGCGCTTCGCTTCCGTTCACCCACCTCGAT
>JAFRQK010000006.1 GCA_017428635.1 Clostridia bacterium
AAAAAGATGGGAGCGCGGTGCGCTCCCATCTTTTTTTGACCCGTGGGGGAATCGAACCCCCGTTACCGCCGTGAAAGGGCGGTGTCTTAGCCGCTTGACCAACGGGCCGTTTTGCGGGACCGGAACAACCGGTCCCGTGGTAGCGGAAGTTGGACTTGAACCCACGACCTATCGGGTATGAACCGATTGCTCTAGCCAGCTGAGCTATTCCGCCGTGACGCGCAAAAAGACGCTTTTTCGCGCGTGCCTAAACATTCTAACATACGAATATTGATTTGTCAACTGTTTTATTAAGAAAAATTATCCTTATAAAACGGCGTAAGTTTTACCGCAAACGAGCGTGATTTCACCGGTTTCCGTAAGATAATTCTTCACGCCGTCCGTGAGTACCGTGATCTTGTCCGGCAGTTCGACTTTTACCTCTTTTCCGCGCTCGCCGTCCAGCGTCAGAGTTTCAAGCTTCCCGTCGCCCCAGCTCGCTGATACGGTGACGTTTCCTCTCGCTCGCAGTCCTTTGAACGCTCCTTCTTTTATGTCCGGAGGGAGGGCGGGAAGGATCGAAATAAACCCTTCGTGACTTTGTATAAGCATCTCCGCGATCGCGGCGGCTCCTCCGAAGTTTCCGTCGATCTGGAAAGGCGGATGGTTGTCAAGCAAATTGGGCAGCGTTGAGTTCGTCAGAAGAGCGCGCAGGTTATCGCCGACTCCTTTACCGTCGCGCAGACGAGCGAACAGATTGATCAGCCAAGCGCGGCTCCATCCGGTGTGACCGCCGCCTTGAGAAAGCCTTCTGTCCATCGTTACCCTTATCGCGCGGTAAAGGTCCGGCGTTTTTCTCGTGATCTGAGCGGCAGGGTAAAGTCCGAACGCGTGGGAGATATGTCTGTGACCGGGTTCGTATTCCTCGTAGTCCTCGACCCATTCCATAAGCTGTCCGTATTTACCTATCTTCATTTTAGGCATACGCGCGCGGACGTCTGCGACTTTTGCCCTCAGATCGGGATCGATACCGAGAATATCTTCGACCTTTACGTACATATCGAACAATCCTCCGACGATCTGCACGTCCATCGTCGGCGAAACGGTCAGGTGAATGAAGCACTTTTCTCCCGTTTCGGGGTCTATCTCGGCGTACGCGTTTTCCGGAGACGTCGACGGACCGGTCATCATTTCGCCGGTCGGCCCTTCAAACATGATCTGCGTAAAGAATTTGGCGGATTCTTTGATAAACTCATACGCGACGTCTTTGAGAAATACCTCGTCGCCGGTGAACAGATAATGCTCCCACATGTGATAGCAGAGCCACGCTCCGCCGAGCGGCCAGAGTCCCCAAAGACCGTCCGCCGCCGCAGCAAACCCGTAGATGTCCGCAACGTGGTGGACGACGGTCCCTTCCGCTTCATAGTTTTCCCGGGCCACTTTGCGTCCGCCGGGAAGCAGTACGTCGTTCATATAAGTGAACAGAGCGCCGCAGCATTCTTCGATATTCGCGACCTCGGCGTGCCAGTAGTTCATCTGCAGATTAATGTTGGTGTGGTAGTCGGAATTCCAAGGCGCTTTTATGCCGTCGGACCATACTCCCTGCAGGTTTGCGGGGAGCGTGTCTTCACGCGACGACGACACGAGAAGATACTTGCCGAAATTGAAGTAAAGCGAAAACAGGCCGGGGTCCTCAGCGTGCTCGTCGGATGAAAGGCGCGCAAGCCTTTCGCTGACAGTCATTTCTTCGAGCGAGGGGTCGACGTCGCCGAGTTCGACGTCGGAACGCTCCATGATCGCCGAGAAATCTCCGATATGTTCTTTTTTGAGCGCGTCGTATCCTTTTTGAGCGTTTACCAGATATTTGTCCGTGTCAAGTCCGGGATCTCTGAAAGAGGTAACTATCGAGACGCATATTTCCGCGTAAGACGCCCCGGAAAGAACGAACGAACCGTCGTCTTCCGGTTCCGAGGCGCCGTCCGTTTTCACTATGAAAGAAAACCTGAATTTCTCGTCTCCGACGGCGACGGCGCAGTAAACGTCCCCTCTTACACCGTCGTCTGTTCCGCTGAGCGTTATGCTTTCGACGTTTTCACGCTTGAATCCGAACGATACGGGCGTTTCCGGGTCGCAGTCCATCTTCATACAGACGAGCTTCGAGGGGTGAGAAACGAAATATTCGCGCGAATAATCTTTGCAGCCGATCGAATAACAGACGTTAAGCACGCCTTTTTCAAGGTCAAGGCGTCTTCTGTAATTTTCGGGCTCGCATTCGCCGTGAACGGTAACGAACAACTCTCCTGCCGCCTCGTAAGAATCGATCTCAAAAAAAGCGTCCTCGAAGTTGGCGTGCGCCCACCTTTCGGCTTCAAGGCATCTGCCGTCGAGGAACATCTCGCGCAAAGTGCGCAGTTTGTCCATATAACCGGGGACGAACGTCTCGCGGGGACCTCCCGCCCAGATCGTCTCCTCGTTGAATGAGAGCCGTTCTTCACGAACGCCGCCGTATACCATAAGACCTATCGACCCGCATCCGAGCGGTGACGCGTTTTCCCAGTTGTCGGCGGGATTATTCAGTTTCAGCATACCGTTTCTCATTCTTTATCCGTCCTTTCGTCCTCGTCCTTTTTGATTTTTCTTCTGACGGCTTTAACGCCCGCGAGCGGGTTTTTAGCCATCGCTTCTTCCATGTTTTTGTTCGCAACGTGCGTGTAGATCTGCGTCGTGTTCAGCTGTTCGTGTCCGAGTATCTCCTTGAGAACTCTTATATCGACTTGGCCGGTCTGATACATCAGCGTCGCCGCGGTATGACGCAGCTTGTGAGTTGAGTAGTGCTTGTTTTCAAGTCCCGCCCGGTCAAGGTATTTGTATACGATCCACTGGATCGTCTTTACGCTCAGCCTGTTGTATCTTCCGTGTTCGGAGAGGAACAGCGCGTTGCCGTCTTTTGCGGTCTTTATCGCGACTCTTTTCGGAAGGTAGGCCGAGAGCGCGTCGCGGCAGGCGTCGTTGAGGTAGATTATCCTCTCCTTCGATCCTTTTCCGACGACTCTCAGCGACCTGAAATCATCGCTTATATCCGATATGTCGATCCCGGCGAGTTCCGACAGACGCATCCCGCAGTTGAGGAACAGGGTAAGGATGGCGAAATCGCGTTCGACCGTCTTTGACTCGCGGTCGTTTCGCACCGCGTTGAGCAACTCGAGACTCTCGTCGACAGATAGGTGCTTTGGAAGCTGTTTTTTCTTTTTCGGCGTCTCAATGTTTACGCACGGGTTGGATTCGAAATAGTTTTTCTTTACGGTCAGGTATTTGTAAAACGATTTAACGCTCGACAGTTTCCTCGCTTTGGTCGTATTGCCGTCGTGCCGTACGTTGTCGAGGAAATACAGAAAATCGTAGATCGCGACGGTGGTCACTTTTTTGTAGAAATCGAGGTCGATATCTTTTATGTCGAGTTTCTCGGCTTTTTCGTCGGAAAACTTTTCGCCGCGTTCTCTGAAAACGAGGAAACGGGTGAACATGCGCAGATCGAGAAGATACTCGTCGACCGTTTTCTGCGAACAGCCCTGGATCGAACGCTTATACATGGCGAATTCACGTACCGGGGCGGGGAATTCGGAGATATCAGGCGAGCCCATCAAAGTATCCTCCCGTCTCTGAAAATTCTGATTATATTATACTTCAAACTGTTATGAAATAGTGGATAGTTTGTAAATTTTGCTTGTACGGTGTTGTGTTTCGGTAAAAAAACAAATACAATAATATCCGTAAAGAATAGACGTTTGAAAGGACTTCAAAGCAGATGAGATCTTTCTGGAAAGAGAATTCCAAAACGATAACACGGCTGTGGCTATATCAGTTCGCCGCTGCGTTCATGGGAATAATCCTCAGCTTTGTATCCGCGATTATGTCTGAGGTGTTCACTCTGATATTCTGCATAGTCACGGCTTTGTTTTATCTTTGCCTGATCTATATGGTCATGTGGGAAGCGGGCGCAACCGAAAAGATCAAGATAGACGGAGGCAGAGCAGAATATAAGCCGCTGAAGGGGCTGTTTATTTCGCTTTTCGCTAATATTCCGAATTTTTTGCTTTTCGTTCTCATTCTCATCGGTTATATTTTCGGGAACAAATCCGGCGCGTTCAGGATGGAGTGGGGAGGAAATCTTTACGTTGCAGCAAAATCCGCGGCTCTTATCTGGGAATCGATGTACAACGGCCTCGTGACGCTTTATTCTCCGAATAATCCGGTTATCTTCTTCCTGATGATCATTCCGTCGCTTTTCGTCTGCACCGGAGGGTATTTTCTCGGCCTCAAAAACTTTAAGATCCTCGGAGGTAAGCTTTCTTTCGGCAAAAATAAGGAAAAGAAGAAAGATACCAAATAAACCGCTCAATTTGCGGTCTCATTATTGACTTTTATATTTGATAATGATATCATATCTTAAGGCGGTCCGCGCGTTTTTCGCTCGCTGACAAACCTAAAACTTGAAAGGGAAGCCTCGATTTATGGAAACAAAAAGAAATCTTAACTATTTTATTGCTCCTCCCATATCGCTCCCGACTCTTATCGGTCTGATAATAACAGTCGTTGCGATCGTGCTGATATTCTTCCCCAGCACGCGTATCTACGGGATAATCGCCCTGATCATCGGCCTCGGTTTGGCGGTCTTCACGTCGGGCGGAAAGGCGACTGATACTGATATCGAGTTTCAGGCAGTTGAATTCACAAAAGACCTTGAAGAAGATTCAATGAAGAAAAACGAGGTCTATGAAAAGAATTTCCTCAAAACCATGAAACCGATCGATCTTCGCGGTTTTGATTTTGACGAATCGCTTCCCGATTTTCATTATAGGAGAGGGCGCGACGGTACGCACAGGACCAATTACTATATGGGCGCCAACCTCATATTCACGAGCGAGAAAGTATATATTTATTCCAGACATTTCTCGCTGACCGATGAATCTCATAACGAGGTCAATTCGGTATCCTACAAGTACTCTGATCTCAGCCGTTCCGAACTTGAAGAGAGAACTTTCAAGGGCAAGGCGGGTAAACTCGACGTTGACGTTCCGCTTTACATTTTCAAGCTCTTCAACGTTGCCGGCGAATGCGTATTCAGAATGTATATCAATTACGGCGCCGATTCTGATCTCGCCGTTGATAATATCAACAGAACGATAAAGGTCAGATCGGAAGAGCTTCACAAACTCGCAGAGGAAAAAGCTCAGAAGATCGCCGAATTCCGCGCCAAAGTTGCGCGGGAAGCCGAAGCGGAAAAGAAGAGTGCTCCGGTCGAAGAGCCCGCGCCTGCCGAAGAGCCCGCGCCTGCCGAAGAGCCCGCGCCGGTCGAAGAGACCGCGCCGGTCGAAGAATCTGCTCCGACCGAAGAACCCGCGCCGGTCGAAGAGCCCGCGCCGGTCGAAGAATCTGCTCCGACCGAAGAACCCGCGCCGGTCGAAGAATCTGCGCCGGCCGAAGAACCCGCTCCCTCCGACGGGGAATAAACGACACGTTATTCCGTAAACAAATCAAAATACAAAAGGAAGGGAAAGCAAATGAAATTCTGTCCTAACTGCGGTCAGCAGCTCGAGGACGCCGACGTTTTCTGCCCCAATTGCGGTCAGAACACGGAGGCGGTTCAGGAAAACGTTCAGCCCGATCCTCAGTATACCCCCGTTCCCGAACCTCAGCCTCTTTATCAGGCTCCGCAGCCTGCTCCTCAGTTTTATGCCCCCCCGGCTGCGAACGAGACCGGTCTTAATCAGCCGATCCTCGCCTTGAAACGTACGGCGACCTCCGCTCCTTTCATCATCGGAGCGATCCTTTTCACCGTTTCCGCGATCCTCAGCGTGATACTGTCCGTCGTAACGTCTCCTTATCTTTACTATTTGTTCTTTGATTATCTGTATGCTCAGGGTATAAACGTTTCGTACGTTTCCCTGAATACCGCATCGTCTGTCATTTCTGCCGTAATTTCGAGTATTCCGACCTTGCTCGTGATCCTCGGACTGTGGCTGACGGTAGGCGCGGGCGGTAATAAGAATAACGACCGGATGTCAACCGCTGGTCTTACGATCATTAAGGTCATCAGGATACTCGGCCTGATCGGTTTCTGCATCTGTTTCGGTATCCTCCTTATCGCAAGTATCATAGGTCTTATCGCTCTCGGAGTAAACGGAGGAAGATATTCCGGACCCGGCCTGGGAGTCGGTATTTTGGGCTTCCTGATCCTCATCGGAGTCTTCGTTTTTGGTCTGATCTTCCTTATCAAGGTCCTCAAGACGATCGGCGCCGCAAAGAAGGTCGCTGCGACCGGCATGCCGAACAACGGCGCATCCGGGTTCGTTGCCGTGATGCTGTTCATTGCCGGTATTTCCGGGATCTTTTCGGCGCTCATGCTGATCTTCTTCTCCGCCTTCTTCGGGAACGTAGTTTACGACGTCAGCCGTGAGATAAAGCTCGACTATTCGGTCCTCGAAGTCCTGATTTCCCGTTTCGCTCTCTTCGGCGGTATCGCGTTACTCATTTCCTCCCTTGCCGACATCTTCTTCGGGATCACTATCTTCAAGTTTAAGGGCGCAATGAACAGACTCAGCCGCAGATAATCCCAACTTTACGATACGTCCCGCTTCGTCACTCAACGGAGCGGGACTTTTTTTCCGTTTTTTGAAATTGGTATTGAAAAAAACGTTTTCGTGTGGTAAAATATCAAGGTCAATACGGAGAGGTATCGAAGTGGTCATAACGGGGCTGACTCGAAATCAGTTTGCGCGCGAGCGCACGCGGGTTCGAATCCCGCCCTCTCCGAAATGAAAAGGGTTTGCCGAGCAAACCCTTTTCATTTCGGAGAGAACAGAAACGGGATTCGAAGCCTTCCGGCCAACAAATCCATTATTTACCGAGGTAAAATAATGAATAAACCTGACTATATCATACGACTTGAAAAACCGACAGACTACAGAAACGTCGAAAACCTTATCAGAGAATCCTTTTGGAACGTCTATCGTCCCGGCTGCAGCGAACATTACGTTATCCACGTGCTCCGCGACGACCCCGCGTTCGTCAAGGAACTCGATTTCGTCATGGAACGGGAAGGCGAGATAATCGGACAGAATATGTTTATGAGAACCGTTATCAACGCCGACGACGGAACGGACGTCCCCGTCCTGACAATGGGACCGATCTGTATCGCGCCAGAACTGAAGCGTAAGGGGTACGGCAAAGCGCTTCTCGATTATTCTCTTGAAAAAGCCGCGTCTCTCGGATTCGGCGCGGTCCTGTTCGAGGGCAATATCTTATTCTACGGCAAGAGCGGCTTCGACTACGCCTCCAAATTCGGGATCCGTTATCACGATCTTCCCGAGGACGCCGATTCTTCTTTTTTCCTTTGTAAAGAACTTATCCCGGGTTACCTTGATCTCGTGACCGGGGTATATCAAACTCCCGCCGGATATTACGTCGACGACGCCGACGTCGAAGAATTCGACTGTTTGTTCCCGCCGAAAGAGAAAAAGAAACTTCCCGGGCAGATCTTCTGAACTAAGTTCAGGGTGCCTGCAGCCGGAAAAGCGGAATAACGATCAAAAGCCATCTTTTTGCCCGACAGCGAAAAGGTGGCTTTATTTGCGGCTGTTCGATCGACGGAAAGTTGACTCATTCTTTAATATTTAGTATAATATATTCAGAATTTGTAAGCGTGGAGGAAAACATGAAAACAAAGATCACGGCGCTTCTTCTAACGGCGGTCATGATCTGCGCCGCTCTCGCATCTTGCGCATCGGGAGGGCCTTCCGCCGTTAAGGAAGTATCGCTTATCCACGAACCGGAATTCGGCGGAGTCTACATCAAACTGACGATCGACGAATTCAATTCAAAGGGATACGAATACGGCGACAGCGTGAACGTGACTTTCTCAAACGGTTATACTCTTGAGGACATTCCTTATTACAACGGATATTATACCGCGACGGGTGAATTGCTCCTTATTGCATATCCCGGATACGACTATATCAAAGCTGCGATCAACAACAGCGCCGATCTCTGGCTTGTCGCGGGTCTTTCCGAAGAGGACACGGCCGACATTGAGCTTAACGAGCGCGGAAAGTATCTGAGGATCCAGAACGCTCGGGATATCAGTTATAAAGACGAGAGGGAACTGTACACGTCTGACGAGGAGTTCGCAAACTTCAGAAGCATCGACGCAGGCAGCATTAAAAAAGACTTTATTTACAGATCCGCATCTCCTTGCGATAACCAGCATAAAAGAGCGACGTTCGTCAACGATCTCGCGAAAGCGGCGGGGATCGCGTGCATTCTCGATCTTGCCGATACCGATCAAAAGATCGCGGGATATATTTCCGCGGAGGGTTTTTCGTGCGACTGGTTCCTTTCGGTTTACGAAAAGGGGAACGCGATCCCAATCGGGTTGAATATGAACTTCAGTTCAGACGAGTTCAGAATGAAGATCGCCGACGGGCTTACGGAAATGATTTCAAAGGACGGCCCGTATCTCATTCATTGTACCGAGGGAAAAGACCGTACCGGTTTTGTCTGTATGCTTATTGAAGCGCTTGCCGGCGCGACGTACGAAGAGATCGTCGCCGACTATATGAAAACGTACGAAAACTATTACGGGATAACCGAAGAAAAGGATAAAGAACGATACGACGTTATTATCGAGAACGTTCTCGATCCGATGATCGGAGTACTTATCGGAGACGTATATGTCGATATCAGGACGGAACCTCTCGAGCCTTACGCGAAGGAGTTCCTTCTGAATGCGGGAATGACGGAAGACGTGATAACGGAACTCGTTGCCAAGATCACGGGATAGGATTGAAATGGATCTGTTCAGGCAGTTAGTCAGAAGAAAGTCGCAGCACAGATTCCGCGACGTGGAGAAGATGACAGAGGAAGATCTGTCGGCCGTCGAAAACGTTGTTGCCTCTGCAGTCCCGCTCGATCCCGCGATAAAAACGGAAACGGAGATCGTTCCCGCGTCCGAAACGTCGTGTAAGCTCGGCGCGGAATACTGTATTCTTTTTTACAGCGAGAAAAAGGGAGACTGGCTCAGAAACGTCGGATATATTGGTGAACAGATAGACCTGTCTCTCACGGCGCTAAACGTCGGAACCCTTTGGTACGGATTCGGTAAAACGCAGGAGAAACAGAAAAACGGTCTTGGTTTCGTAATTATGATCGCGATCTCAAAAGTGTCTGCGGACTCGTTCCGCGTCTCACCGTTGCAGGCAAAAAGGAAACCTGTCGTGAAAACGTGGAAAGGCGGGATGCCCTCTATCGCCGAAGCCGTCAGTCTGGCACCGAGCGCCGTAAACACCCAGCCGTGGTACTCGGAGTTCGATGCGGGTGTGCTCAACGTATTCAGAAACTCCAAGAATCATCTCATGCCTTCGGTCGTCACCGATTATTTTAACCGGATCGATATCGGTATTTACCTCTGCATACTTGAAGTCTGCCTTTCCCACGTTGGTATTGCATTTAAACGGCAGCTTTTCCCCGATACCGAGAAATCTAAAGAAGATATGATTCCCGCGGCTTCATATGAACTGAGCGCCGGAGAAGGGCAGATCCTCCGCATAACCGGTTATGAAGACGATATGAGATCCGTTTCGGATTCTCTTGATTCCGGCGATGCAGTCAGCGCTGAAACGGATGAGGCGATCAGGCGGCTCGAATTGTATTACGGAAGTTTTGAATGGAAAGTCGACTTTCAGTCCGACGAATCAGGCCTTTTGCCGCGAGATCTCAGGCGAGGCGTACTTTCCGAAGACGGTATCGACGATCTTCTTGGCCGATACCGCTGTCTGACCGGCGCAGCGGACGGATAAAAAAGAAAAGAAGGAACAGTAAATGTTTTTCAAAAAAGCAAAATATGATCATGACGCGCCGAAGATCGGAAGGATAGAATCGTTTGAGTTCGTCAAACTTCATCTGTCCGGGATGCGTCTTACGACGGATATCGAGATCACACCGCAGGGCGAGGAGTCTCTTATCTGTTCGTACAGATACGTTTACAGACCCGGAGGACATGACCGCGAACTTGATATTAGCGCAGTTCGTCCTACCGATGAGGTGGTCGAAGTGTTGAATTCCTGCGAAGTCGGCAAATGGAGCGGCTTTCACGGTCCCCATCCTCCGCACGTTCTTGACGGGACGATGTTCGACCTTTCCGCGACAGTAAACGGAGGCGTAACGCTTCGCGCCGACGGTTCGGAAAATTTCCCGCCGCATTACAGAGAGTTTACGGATTATTTGTTTGATAAGTTGCGTGAAACAGAAAAAAAGGAAGATAATGAATAAAGAAAAGATGACTTCTCCGATCGAGACGGAAAGGCTCGTTCTGTTCCCTTATACTGCGGATAATCTCGCTTTGTTCAACACGGATCTCGCACGGTTTGAAGAGGAATACGGCGTCGTTTACCGCGGAGAGGAACTCGACTATCTGCTCTCCGGCTTTTTGAAAAAACTCGAAGGCGAAATTGCAGGCGATCCCGGCAACTATCTCTTCTTTACGGAGTTTCTTATCGTTCTCAAAGAAAACTCGCACGTCATCGGTTCGATCGATTTCAAATACGTACCGAAGGACGGCGTGACCGAAGTCGGTTACGGGATGAACCCGTCTTATACGGGACGCGGATATATGGCCGAGGCGCTCGGCGCGTTTCTTGATTTCGGAAAAAAACTCGGGATCTCGACCGTCCGCGCCGACACGAAACCGGACAATATCAAAAGTCAGAACGTCCTTAAAAGATGCGGTTTCCGTTTTATTCGCGAGGACGGAAACCTCTGGTGGGAAAAAGACCTTTGACTCTTACATAAAATCAAAAATACTCAAATAATAAGCCACATGAAAGGAATGATGTAATTGGCGTTTTCAAACTATCTTGACTCTGCTCGTCCGATCCTTCGGAAGATCGTATCAGAACTCGGCGGGACCTTTTCGTACGTCAGCATTCTCGGCACGGACGTCCGCAGTCTCGTCGTCAGAGCGAATAAGAGTATTTCTTCGGTCACCGAAGGAACGGGAGAGTGCGGTTTCGTCGTTAAACTTCACGACGGCTCGACCTTCTTCGAATACTCTTTTGACGAACTGCCGGACGACGTTCCGGCTTTATGCAGGCAAATAATCGCTTCAACGAAGATCTCCCAAGGTCTTTCGGACCTTTCGATCAGCGCAGAGGCGGTAAAGGACGAACCGGCGCGGGAGGACTTTGAGCGTCTGAACGATTTTGCGGATTTTTCCGACTCCGAGCTGCTTTCGGTTTGCCGCGAGATCTCCGAAAAAACCGTATCCGCAGATAAAAGGGTCCTCAATGCCACGGCGATCATCGCGCCGTTCGCCGTATCGAAACTGTTCGTTTCAAAGAACAGGGAACTCTCGCAGAGTTACGGCTGGGCGAACGGAATAATCGAGGCCGTTTTCAAAGACGGCAAGACCGTAGTCGCCGATAAGTACGACTATTCCGACAAACTGTCGGAAATGATCCCGCGTATGAGAGAACTGGTTTCTCCGCTTCTCGACCTTGCGGAGCATCTGACGCGCGCCACGCCTATCAAACCCGGCGTCTACGACGTAATTACGGACAGCTCGATCTCCGGACTGATCGCTCACGAGGCGTTCGGCCACGGCGTAGAAATGGACCAGTTCGTCAAAGAGCGCGCGCTCGCGAAAAAGTACGTAGGGAAACCGGTGGCGTCGAAACTCACAAACATGAGAGACGGTGCTGCGGCGGCAGTCAGCGCGGCTTCGTATTTCTTTGACGACGACGGAGTTCTCGCGCACGACACACAGATAATCAAAGACGGCATCCTCGTCGCCGGCCTTTCCGACCTTGCGTCGGCGGCTCAGCTCGGTACCGAACCGACCGGAAACGGAAGACGCGAGTCTTTCAAGAGAAAGGCGTATTCCCGTATGACGAATACGTTCTTCGACGCGGGCGATTCGACCCTCGAGGAGATGATCGCGTCAGTCGATCACGGTTATATGCTGTTCGATACGAACAACGGTATGGAAGATCCCAAAAACTGGCAGATCCAGTGCACCGCGGAATACGGGATCGAGATCGAAAACGGAAAACTCACCGACAGGTACGTATCTCCCGTCGTTATGAGCGGATACGTTCCCGATCTTCTCGCGTCGATATCAATGGTCTCGCGCGACCTGCGCGTTATCGGAGTCGGCGGCTGCGGAAAAGGATATAAGGAATGGGTCAAAGTCAGCGACGGCGGCCCCAATCTGAAAGTGAAGGTGAAACTCGGATGACGGAATTTGATATCAAAGCTTTACTTGATGAGGACGATTCGGTCGACGATTACAGAATAACGGAAAAGCGCGTCGAATCTCATGAACTGTTCTTCGTACGCGGCAAACTCGAGACCGTCCGCACGACGGACACTCTTGATACCGAAGTCGCGGTCTTCGTCGATCACGACGGCAAGCGCGGCGACTCTTCTTTCTCCGTCTTTCGCGGGATGAGCGAAGAAGAGGCAAGAGGGAAGATCGAGGCTGCCGTCTCACGCGCGAAACTTGTTTTCAACGAGCCTTACGGGTTGCCCGAAGGAGGCGAATTCACAGGAGAGATCGAAAACGATCTTTCCGGCCTTGATCTCAAGGAGTGCGCCGAGATGATCTCGAACGCTATCTTCTCCGCGGAGCAGGGTGAAGGATGCTCGATCAACGCGCTTGAGGTCTTCGTTTACCGCGATACCGTGAGAGTAAGAAACTCGAAAGGGGTTGATAAAACGCAGCGGATCACCCGCGCCGACGTAGAATCCATCCCCACGTTCACCGACGAGAACGGCTCTTACGAGCTTTACCACAGGATGCACTTCACCGATCTCGATACGGAACGGCTGAAAAAAGAGGTCACGAGGAAATCTCAGGAAGTCAAAGACCGCGCGACAGCGAAAAAAGCGGAGCCTTCTGAGAACGTCACGATCGTTCTGCGGACCGACGAGATCAGCTCTATGATCGACGAGATGACTTACGGTCTTAATTACGCCGACGTTTATACCGAGTCAAACCGCTGGGGCGTAGGCGATGAAATACAGGCGCAAGGCGATTGCGATCCAATTACGGTTACTATGAAAGCCTCGGTGAAGGGCAGCGACCTTTCAGCGTTTTTCGATAAAGACGGTACGGATCTTTCCGACGTCACCGTTATTGAAAACGGGAAGGTCAGGGCTCTGTGGGGCTCGTCGAGATTCGGTCAGTATCTCAAAGTCAAAAAACCGTCCGGTTCGCTCCTCTGTTATTCGCTTAAGCCAGGCACGCTCTCCGACGAAGAACTTGAAAAGACCGATCACCTCGAGTGCGCGTCGCTCTCCGGTCTTCAGATCGACCCGTTCGCCGACTATCTCGGCGGCGAGATAAGACTTGCTTACCGTGTCAAGGACGGCAAACGCGAACCCGTTACCGGTATCACGTTCAGCACGACGCTTTCGGGCGCTCTGAATACTTTGAAACTCTCCCGACGAGTCGTTACGGACAGAGAGTACGAAGGGCCGGAATTCATGCTCTTCAAAGGAGCGGAAATACTCTGACGAAAAGAAAAAAGGGGGGATCCTGAGTGAACGGCATGGGAGACGAACACAGGTACGACGATATAATCGATTTGCCGCACCACGTTTCCGCAAAACGGAAAAAGATGGATCCCCTTTCGCGCGCCGCGCAGTTCAGTCCTTTTGCCGCGCTGACCGGATTCGACGATTATATTTTTGAAGAAGGCAGGTTTACCGACGGCAAAGCGGAACTTGACGATGACGAAAAAGCCGCTATCGGTTCGCGTCTTTCCGCGCTCGCCGGCCTTTATCCGGATGCCGGTGACGTTATAGTGACGTACTGGTCAGAGGACAGAAAGAAGATCGGAGGGAAATACCTCACCGTTTCGGGTAAAGTCAAAAAGATCGATCCCGAAAAGGGTACCGTCACGTTTGAGGGTGGAATTACTCTTCCGGTTTGTGATGTATTTTCCGTCTGTGATTACGGAAACTGTTCCGGGGAGGAGTAGGGGATGGAAAGAGCGTTTATCGCGATCGATCTGAAATCGTTCTACGCCTCTGTCGAGTGCGTTTCGCGCGGTCGCGACCCTTTGACTACAAATCTGGTCGTCGCCGATGAGAGCAGAACGGAAAAGACCATTTGCCTTGCGGTGACGCCGCCTCTCAAGGCGATCGGAGTATCCGGACGCGCCCGTCTTTTTGAGGTGATCTCGAGGGTCCGCGAGGTCAACGCGGAAAGAAAACATTCTGCGCCGAACAGAAAATTTTCCGGGTCGTCCGACGATTCGGAAGAATTGAAACGAGATCCCTCACTTGGGATCTCGTATATCGTCGCGCCGCCGCGGATGCGTCATTATATGGAAGTCAGCACACAGGTATACGGTATATATCTGCGCTTTGTGTCGCCTGAGGATATTCACGTTTATTCGGTCGACGAAGTGTTCATCGACGCTACAAAATATCTTTCGCTGTACGGCTTGACGGCGCGCGAACTCACCGTGAAAATGATTCGCGAAGTTCTGAAGGAGACGGGGATCACTGCGACGGCGGGGATCGGGACTAATCTGTATCTTGCAAAAGTCGCGATGGATATTGTCGCCAAACATACCGAGGCGGACAGAGACGGCGTGAGGATAGCCGAGCTTGACGAGTTCAGTTACAGACGTCTTTTATGGTCTCACCGACCGATCACCGATTTTTGGCGGATCGGTCCGGGGTATGCCCGGAGGCTTGAGGACGAAGGTCTTTACACCATGGGGGACGTTGCCCGTGCGTCGCTTCGTTCGGAAGACAAATTGTATTCCATGTTCGGCGTCAATGCTGAACTCCTGATCGACCATGCATGGGGTTGGGAACCGTGCGAGATCGCGGATATTAAGAACTATCGACCCGAAAAAAACAGTATGGGTTCCGGTCAGGTCCTCAAAGAGCCGTACTCTTTTGAAAAGGCTCGCCTTGTATGCAGGGAAATGACGGACGTTCTCGTTCTTGACCTTGTTGAGAGAGGGTTGGTCACCGACAGGATGGTCCTGACTGTCTGTTACGACGTTGGTAACCTTTCGGCTGACGCGGGCGGGTACGGAGGCGCCGTCACGTCTGACCGATACGGCCGTTTGGCGCCTAAGGAAGCTCACGGTACGGTACCTCTTCCGTCTTTCACGTCTTCTACCAGGATTATTCTTGACTCTGTCACGGCGCTTTTTGAAAAGATTGTCCGCCGGGATCTCTCGATCCGACGCATTAATGTCGTCGCGGACAACGTTGTCCCCGAATCAAGTCTGAAAGCGGATACCGGCGGCGTGCAGATCGATATGTTCGTTGATCGCGCCGCCGAGGAAGAGAAGATAGAGAAAAAACGGGCCGTAGAGAAAAAAGAGAAGAAAAAGCAGAACGCGCTGATCGGAATAAAAAAGAAGTACGGTAAAAACGCCATTCTTCGCGGTTTCGACTATGAAGAAGGCGCAACCTCCAGGGAGCGTAACGCGCAGGTCGGAGGACATAAAGCTTAAAAAAACAGTCCCTTGTCGGACTGTTTTTTACATGTTTTTTCTCATTCTTTCGAATGCGCTTTTCTCAAGACGCGAGACCTGCGCTTGTGAAATACCGATCTCTTCGGCGATCTGGACCTGCGTTTTTCCGCCGTAATATCTCATTTTTATTATCGAACGTTCGCGCTCGTTCAGCTTTTTCATCGCCTCCCTCAGCGCTATGTCTTCAAGCCAGTTCTCGTCGGAGTTTTCTTTGTCGCTCAACTGGTCCATTACGAAGACCGAGTCGTCTCCGTCCGAAAAGACCGGATCGAAGATCGAAAGGGGTTCGCTTATCGCTTCGAGAGCCGACGTGACTTTTTTCTCGTCCTCTCCTAGCTCTTTTGCAATAGCGGCGACGGTGGGCTCGCATCCGAGCGAAGCGGTGAGTTTTTCTTTGACGCCGAGCGCCCTGTAAGCAAGATCTCTAAGTGAACGCGTAACTCTGATGGAGTTGTTATCCCGAAGATACCTTCTGACTTCTCCTATTATCATCGGTACGGCGTAAGTCGAGAATTTCACGTCAAGATCGGTATTGAAATTATCGACTGCTTTGATAAGTCCGATACAACCTACTTGAAAGAGGTCGTCCATGTTTTCGTGACGACCGGCAAATCTTTGAATAACGCTTAAAACAAGGCGAAGATTCCCGGAGATCAGTTTCTCACGCGCCGCGGCATCACCTTCAGCCGCTCGTTTGAGAAGTTCCTTTTTTGCTTTGTCCGAAAGGGTAGTGAGGCGCGACGTGTCTACTCCGGTTACTTCCACCTTGCCGAAATACATCCCGATAAAGACCCCCGAACCGTTGATACTGAGAACAGTATTGACGGAGCGGGGGTTTCGTTATACGGTTGTTCGGTTTCCACTTTTTACAAATCAAAGGTCTGCTTCTTTAAGCATTTCTCCTATCGGGATACCGTACCCGCGGACGGGGTCGTTTATCATAACGTGCGTGACCGCGCCGACGAGTTTTCCGTTTTGAATGATCGGGCTTCCGCTCATGCCCTGAACGATCCCTCCCGTGGAATCTATCAGATCGGGATCGGTTATTCTCAGCTCAATAACGTTCGAACTTCCCTGATCGGGAACTGATTCGATCCTTACTGAATACTTTTCGACTTTTCCCGGGCGGACGGTACTGAGAATGTATGCGTCCCCCGCTTTGAGATCGCTTTGTTCTCCCAATGCGATCCTCTCCGAAGAGCCGAACGAACCGTCTCTGAAATAACCGAGGACTCCGGACGACGTGTTTTTTCTGATAATTCCGACGGTTCCACTTTCAAAATATCCCTTCAGTTCTCCGGGATCTCCCGTCTGCCCCTTTTCTGCGCCGGTGATCTTCACTTCAGTCACGACGCCGCTGTTGAGAGGCACGAGTTTGCCTGTCTCGGCATCGCAAATACCGTGACCGAGGCCCATGAATTCTCCGGTCTCGGGAACGATAAACGTAACCGTTCCGATCCCGGCGGTACAGTCCTTTATCAACAGCCCGATCCTTTTGACGCCGTCTGCGCCTGTTATCGGAGTAACGGTGACCGAAGCGGGTTCGCCGTTTCTCAATACGCAAATCTCGGTTTTGCCGCTTGAAGAACTTATCGCTTTAACAACCTCTTCCGCAGTTGAAACTTTAACTCCGTCAACACAGGTGATCACGTCGCCTTTTTCGAGCCCTGCGTCCCGAGCCGGACAACGTTTTCCGCCGTCGCATTCTATTTCGGCAAATTCCTCAGCGACGGGTCCGCCTACGTACAGTTTTACACCGAAAGGCATTCCTCCCGGGATCACCTCTTTGGCCCCGACGCTCCCGTCGCCGTTTCTTTCTTCCGCCGGGACGTCGGCATTTGTTCCGGCTCCCGGTCGTTCAAAAAAACAGTTGATCTCTTCCGTACCTTTAACAGCTAACGCACCGATTGACGCAGCAAGCAGAATAGAGAAAAAGACCGCGGTAAAAAGGGAAGCGCGCAGACCTGTTTTTATTCTTTTTATCATTTTTAAATCCCACCTCCCGGCAGCATATAAAAACCGCCCGACGTTATTTTCGCCTTTTGAAGAACGGATATGATATGAAAAACAAACCCGAAATTGATTATTCTGTTATACGGCCTTTTTATAAGAGATAACGGCCTTTTTAATTATTTAAAATATTTTGACTTAGATGTAATTATATGTTATAATAATTTGATAAAATGGAATAGGTATGTCAAGGAGGCGGAAAAGTGAGAATACTCGGTATAGATCCGGGAATCGCTCTCGTAGGCTGGGGTGTTATCGACAGCGTTCAAGGCGCGTTTTCCGTCGTTGATTACGGATGTATCAAAACAACGTCCGATATGAGTACCGAAAACAGGCTCAAATCCGTATACGATCAGCTCGATGAAATAATCGTAAAGTACAAACCCGATTCAATGGCTGTCGAGGAACTGTTCTGGAACACAAATCAAAAAACCGGGATCATTGTTGCAGAGGCGAGAGGGGTCATTCTTCTTTGCGCTAAAGTTCGCGGCGTGGAAATATTCGAGTATACTCCGCTTCAGGTCAAGCAGGCGATCGTCGGATACGGAAGAGCGGAAAAAAGGCAGGTCATTGCGATGGTCACTGCGTTTCTGTCGCTCAAAGAACCTCCGAAACCGGACGATACCGCCGACGCCCTTGCGATCGCGGTATGTCACGCACACAGCGGAGCGTCAAGGCTCGGCTCATATTACAATAAACCCACGAATATGAAGGGTAAACTCAAATAGGTATCAAAGAGAGGATACGGTATGTGGATCAGCGACGGTTGGAGCGATTACGAGTTGATCGACGCTTCCGACGGAGAGAGGCTCGAGAGATGGGGAGAGTATATCCTCGTGCGTCCCGACCCTCAGATAATCTGGAAAACCGAAAAGAACGATCCGCGCTGGAAGTCTGCCGACGCCGTATACGCGAGGTCCGGAGGCGGCGGGTCCTGGCTTAAGAAAGACGTTCCTGAGAACTGGACCGTCCGATACGGAGAATTGACTTTCCGCGTCAAACCCATGGGTTTCAAACACACGGGGATCTTCCCCGAGCAGGCTTCGAACTGGGAGTTTGCTTCTTCAATGATCAAAAAAGCGAAAAAGATGCGTAAAGACGTCTCTGTCCTTAATCTTTTCGGATACACCGGATGCGCAACCGTTGCCTGCGCCGCCGCCGGCGCTTCCGTTTGTCACGTTGACGCGGCGAAGGGAATGGTAGCACAGGCGAAAGAGAATATGGAACTGTCGGGTCTGGCCGACGCTCCGTGCAGATATATTGTGGATGATTGCATCAAATTTGTCCGACGTGAGATAAGACGCGAAAGGAAATACGACGCCGTCATAATGGATCCCCCGTCCTACGGCAGAGGCCCGGGCGGAGAGGTTTGGAAACTCGAAGAGTGCGCAGACGAGTTGATATCTCTCGTTTGCTCCGTTTTGTCTGACGATCCGCTGTTTTTCCTGATCAACTCGTACACGACCGGTCTTTCGCCTTCCTCTATGGGGTATATGCTGTCGACGTCACTCGGAAGAGGGCGCGTTGCTTCGGGCAAGCTTACAACGGGAGAACTCGGACTCCCCGTCACGTCCTCGGGCCTTCCGCTCCCGTGCGGAGGTTCGGTGAGGTGGCAGAAGGATCTTTGAGGTAAAACGATAATGGACGAAAGATATGAAATCATAGCCGAGGACGTTTCCTTCACTTATCCGGGCGATGAGACGAATCCTCCCGTGAACGCGCTCCGCGGCGTAACGCTTCGCGTGCCTAAGGGTTCATATACCGCTATCCTCGGACGAAACGGAAGCGGAAAGTCGACCCTTGCCCGCATTCTTTGTATGCTTGAAACGCCCGAAAAAGGTGAACTTTATATCGACGGCAAACTCATGACCGGAGACAAAGTTACCGAAGCGGATATACTCGATGCCAGAAAACGAGTCGGAATGGTTTTCCAGAATCCCGATAATCAGATCGTCGCAACGATCGTAGAGGAAGACGTGGCTTTCGGCTGCGAAAACCTCGGAGTTCCTTCCGGCGAAATTCGGAAACGTGTCGATGATGCGCTTGAGACCGTTGGAATGACGAAATACGCAAGACATTCTCCCCACAAACTATCCGGCGGTCAGAAGCAGAGAGTTGCCATCGCAGGCGTGATCGCGATGAAAAGGGAGTGCATTATTTTCGACGAGAGCACGGCGATGCTTGACCCGATGGGCAGACGCGAAGTGCTCGATACGATCGATAAACTGAACAAGGAAGACGGCGTTACCGTCATTCTGATCACTCATTATATGGACGAGGCGACACGGGCCGATCACGTTGTCGTTATGAACGACGGGCAAATACTCAAAGAGGGTACGCCTTCCGAGGTGTTCTCAGATCCCGAAACTCTTTGGAGTGCAAGTCTTGACGTTCCGCAGACAACTGAACTTCTTTACGGACTGAAAAAGAAGGGCCTTGACGTTCCGCTCGACGTGTTCGATCCGGAGCGATGCGCTGCCGTCATAGCCGGGGCGATCTCGTCCCGCGGAGGCGTAAAAAATGGCGATCGTTGAACTTCGCGGAATAAACTTTATTTACAATAAGGGCACCCCGTATGAAACCCACGCTCTTAAAAACGTTGATCTATCCGTCAACGAAGGGCAGATCACGGGCCTTATCGGCCCGACCGGCTCCGGTAAGTCTACGCTCGTTCAACTAATCAACGGGATTCTTAAACCAACGGACGGCGAAGTAATCCTCGACGGCGTGAACATTTGGGATCAGCCCAAAAAGATCAGGGAAGCTCGCTTTAAGGCCGGAGTAGTGATGCAGTATCCGGAGTATCAGCTTTTTGCCGATACGGTAAGGGACGATATTGCTTTCGGTCCGAAAAATATGGGTCTCGGTGAAGACGAGATCTCCGAAAGAGTAAACAAGGCCGCCGCTTTCGCCGGACTTGATCCCTCCGTAATGAGCCGCTCGCCGTTCGATCTGTCAGGCGGACAAAAAAGAAGAGCGGCGCTCGCCGGAGTAATTGCAATGGAGCCTAAGGTCCTAATTCTTGACGAACCGGCCGCAGGTTTGGATCCGGGAGGCCGTAAGGAAGTCCTCGGAGGGCTCAAAAAGTATCAGCGGTCGGTCGGCTCTTCGATAATCATCGTCAGTCATTCGATGGAAGATATGGCGAACTACTGCGACAGGATCATCGTCATGACCGACGGGAAGATCGCTATGACCGGGGTTCCGTCTGAGATCTTTGCAAGATATAACGATCTTATCGGTCTCGGTCTCGACGTACCGCGTATTACCAGAGTAGCCGCCTCGCTTTCGCGCCGCGGCGTTGATCTCGGAGAGGTATATACCGTCGGTTACGCCGTTGAAAAACTCTCGGAGCTTCTGTAAACTTTCATAAAGGCACGGATTTACTCAGTATGAAAATGGATATTGCGTTCGGTCAGTACTGCCACGGCGATTCACTTCTTCACCGCCTCGATCCGAGGGTGAAGATCGTGACGGCGATCCTGTTTATCGTTGAGATCTTTCTCGCGAAAAGCGCCGCATCTTTTGCTCTTATCGTGACCGCCACGGTTTTTCTGATCGCGCTTTCGGGCATTTCGCCGCGTATTATTCTTCGCGGCATACGTCCGATAGTCTTTGTAATATTGTTTACCGCGGTCATAAATATCTTTTTCGTCCGCGGCGCAAAACCGCTCGTCGAATTCTGGTTCATTAAGATCTACCCGGAGGGGTTGATCAACGCCGCCTTCATAGCGATCCGTATCATCGTTCTTATTATCAGTACGAGTTTGTTTTTGACGTATACCACTACGCCTATCGCCCTGACCGACGGTCTTGAACAGCTTTTGTCTCCTCTTTCGAAAATCAAGCTTCCCGTCCATGAGTTTTCGATGATGATGACGATAGCTTTGAGGTTTATTCCGACGCTTATCGAAGAGACCGAAAAAATAATGAACGCCCAAAAGGCAAGAGGCGCCGATTTTTCCAACGGCGGTCTGATCAGACGGGCGCGCGCTCTCATTCCTATCATGATCCCGCTTTTCGTTTCCGCGTTCAGAAGAGCCGATGAACTTGCGACGGCGATGGAATGCCGTTGCTATACCGGAGGAAAGGGAAGAACGAGACTTAACGTTCTGAAAGCGGGTCCATCCGATCTCGTCTTCGCGTTGTGCGTCGTTGCGCTCGGCGCAGCCGTAGTTCTTCTAAACGTTTACGTACCGTTTTTCAGGGTGGGGGTCTATTGATCCCCGGGAGACTTCGTATGAAAATACTCATTAAAGTCAGATACTACGGCGCCGATCTCAACGGTTCTCAGGTGCAGCCCGGTCTTCCGACCGTTCAGGGCGAACTGACTTCCGCCGCTCGGGAGATATTCGGTTTTGACTGTGACGTTACCGGATGCAGCCGTACCGATTCCGGGGTGCACGCTCTTTCGTACTGTGCAACCGTAAACCCGCGCGGAAACGTTGATTCGGACGGCTGGTGTCCGGTTCCGATCGAAAAAGTTCCTCGCGCTTTCAATTCCAAACTCCCGCCTTCCGTTTCCGTATGCGGCGCGTGTGCCGTCGATTCGTCTTTTCATCCGCGGTACGACGTTGTGTCGAAAGAATATTTCTACCTGATATATGACGCTCCGTTTCGCGATCCGTTCCTCGTTTCCCGCGCCTGGCAGATCTGCAGACCTTTCAGCGAAGAAGATATCGCTTCTATGCGGCGCGCAGCAACGCGTATGGTCGGAAAACGTGATTTCTCTGCGTTTATGGCGTCCGGGTCCGATGTGTCTGATACGGTCAGAGAGATTTATTCTTTGGACGTTTTCCGCCGTGATGACGGAATAATTAATATTACCGTTTCTGCTGACGGATTCCTTTACAATATGGTACGTATCATTGCGGGGACTCTTGCTGCGGTCGGACAAGGTAAGATCGCAGAAGATGAAATATCGGCGATAATTGAATCCAAAGACAGATTTCGGGCAGGACAGACGGCTCCGCCTGACGGCCTTTATCTTGCAGACGTAAAATATCCCAAAGTTATAAATTGGCTTTGCGAGTAGTTTTATAATAATACTTTTTCGAGAAAGGAGGGAAACCTGTTGGCAACAGATAATACAGAGAAAAGACCTGATCCGAAACGACGAATCAACGTAAGTGACAGGATCAAAAACGAAAACCCGTATTATATCAAAATATCAGACAGATACCGTGCTGCAGGTTTCCTCCTCATCGTCCTTTTCGCCGTGTTCGCGGGTATCATGCTGTTCCGTTTCGGAGAGAATATCACTTACGATAACCTTGTATATCTCGCTCGCGATTTCAATACCGCGATGGGAACGAATCAGGGCTCGATTACCGAGGTAAGGTTCACGGAACAGGATGAAATGACTTTTGTCCCGTTCAGGGACGGCGTCGCCGCAGCGGGTTCAAATGACGTTTTCCTTATAGGTCCTTCGGGTGATACCGAGTTTTCCTATTCCGAGAACTATACGTTTCCCGTTCTGAACGCGGGAGAAAAATATCTTCTCGCATATTCTCCGGGCGGGAGAAATTATTCAATCTACAGTTCCGTTACGCGCCTCTCTTCAAAAGAGACTGAAGGTGAGATCGTCTCGGCTGATATGAGCGATTCGGGCGCATACGTTATAGTTTTCCGTACTTCATCCGGAAAATACGACGTAGAGATATACGGAGACAGCTTCAAGCGGATCATGACGGTTCACAAAGATAAACACGTTATCGACTCTGCGATCAGTTCCGACGGAAAAAGAGTCGCCGTCGTTTCGGCTGTTGAGGGGGATCTTGACGTTTCCGCCGAACTATACGTCGTACGAGCGGGTGACTCCGAGCCGTTCTTTCGCAAGACGGTAGCTTCATCCGTTCCGCTCGTCGCAGATTACTTGCCGTCGGGCATCCTTTTCGTTATTTATGACGATCGTATCGAGTTTTACGACGAAACGATGGAAATACTGTATTCCGAGGATCTTTCCGGGACTCCGCCGTCCTGTTACGGCGTTTCCGGTTCCGGAGTGGTCGTCTGCTGCCGCGAGAACGCCCTAGGAACGAAGAACAGGATCAGGTCGTTCGACTCAGAAGGGAACGTCGTATATAATGAGTCGATATCTTCCGGAGTGCTCGAAGTTGCGGCTCCGAGCGGCGATAACGGCGTAGTATGTTATGTCAGAACCCCGTCTGAGATCGTCAGAATATCAGCGAACGGCGAGGTCGAGTCTGCCTCTTATACAGGAGATGCGGTCAGGATCGTCGATACTTCGGGCGGCTTGCTTCTTTGCAGAAACGGATCGGTCGCAAACGTGTTCGGCGCAACAGAACGAAAGGAGTGACCTTTTATGATAGGAATCGCAGTTGACGCCTTCATTCTCATCATTTGCGCCGTTATTGTCATTCGCAGCGTAAGGATCGGCTTTATCAAATCTGTCATGGGCCTTCTGAAGGGCGTCGTTTCATTTATTGCCGCGTACGCGTTCACTCCGATACTCGGAGGTTTCATAAAAGATAAATTTATTCTTCCGTCGCTGTCGGGAAATATCGCAGATACGATACGTTCGGTCGTTCGCGACGCTGACGGCGTCAGCGGAGTCTCACAGATTATTTCCGGTGCAAACGATGCTGTCAGCAACGTCGGTTCTATCCTTGAAAGATACGGGGTCACGGCGAAAGAAGTCTCCGACGCCGCGTCTGCCGCTCCGACGAAGGAAGCGGCCGTCAAGACCGCCGCGGACACGATCGCGGATCCCGTTGCGGGAACGATATCGAACTGCATAGCGTTTATTCTGATCTTTGTTGTCGTTTTTCTGGCACTCGTAATCCTGACGCACGTTCTCGATTCGATATTTCATCTTCCCGTCCTTAAAACGGCAAATAAGGTTTTCGGACTTATATTCGGTATCCTTGAAGCGTTGATCTTTGCCTACGTTCTCAGCAACGTTGCGGGGTTCGCGCTCGTTGCGCTTGAAAGTGTCGATCCCAACGTTTTCGGCCAAAAGGTCATAGACGGGTCGTTCGTTATGAGGTTCTTCATAAAAATAGATCTGCTCAAACTTATCTCGGGCGTTTTGGGTGCCTGATCGTATTCAAGAAAGGTTGCGGTTCTTATGGTGAAATGTTCCAGATGCAATAAAAGATTTGCCGTCGTTTTCCTTACCAAAATTGAGAACGGGGAGACGAAACAGGAGGGCCTTTGCATTAAGTGCGCAAAGGAACTCGGCATAAAACCCGTCGAAGACGTTCTTAATCAGATTGGGCTTGACGACGACGCTCTCGATAAACTTGACAACGAGATGGAGTCCCTGATGGAGGCGGGCGAGAACGGTGAATTGCCCGTTGATCTGTCAGCGGAGGGAGATGAAGATAATCCTTTCTCTCGCGCGCCCCTTCTGAATCTGCAGAAACTGATGAACGAAGGGCTTTCGGGCGATGCGAAAAGCGGAGAAAAAGCCGGCGCGTCAAAAAAACGCGGTGAAAAGAATAAGAAAGACAGTCAGGGGAAAAATCTCAAATTTCTGAGTACTTATACTCAGAATCTCACCGAGAGGGCGCGCGACGGAGAACTTGATCAGATCGTCGGACGCGACCGAGAACTCGAGAGGGTTATGCAGATCCTTTGCAGAAGGCAGAAAAACAACCCGTGTCTTATCGGCGAACCGGGCGTCGGGAAG
>JAFRQK010000045.1 GCA_017428635.1 Clostridia bacterium
CACTCGGAGATGTCCATTATCTTTCTGGAATTGTCTTCGAGTTTGTGCGCGTAAACCACTATGGGAAACGCCTGTCCCGCCTGCATGAGAGACGTCTGAAAGTTGATCGGAAATCTCTTCTGACAGAGGAGCGCAAGTCTCATGTGAGCGGCGTCTGCCGCGGAAGCGTGAACAGTCGATACTACCGTATGACCTGTCAGAGACGCTTCAACTGCGGAGTATGCCTCCGTATCTCTCATCTCTCCGACAACGACGATATCCGGATTGAAACGAAGAGACGCAACGACAAGATCCTCCTGAGATATATCGTAGGTAGGGTTGTCAGACGGTCGGGATAGCGTGTGTACCACGTTGTTCACGACCTTGCCCTTCTTTACGTTCACAAGAGAAAGCTCACGCGATCCGGACTCTATCGTGAAAATTCTCTTGTTGTTCGGGACTGACGTCAGAAGAGCGTTGAGAAGAGTCGTCTTTCCGCTCGACGTCGCCCCAGCGACTACGAAGGAAATGCCGTAACGGAGGCACATACAGAGAAAGTCTATCATCTTCTGCGTTCCCGTCCCTCCGTTAATTATCTGCTCACGGTTGACCTTTGAAGGATGGAGCAGACGGATCGAGACAGAAATACCCCGGTCGGCGTCGACGATAGGTTCCTTCAGCGCAGTAACACGGGTATTGCCCGGGAGGTGTCCTTGCGCCATAGGAGTTGCGTTGTCGATTATCATTCCGGAGTGGTGAAGAAGTCTCTTTACGATATCCACTGCGTGCTGCGGACTGAAAAAGTGTTCCGATAGCTTTTGCATCTTCCCGCTGTTGTACGTCACGGAAATATCGTCCCAGCCGTTCACGTTTATCTCCTCAATACTCTCCTTACCGAGATAGGGAGTGAGTATGGAGTATTCCGCCATCTCCGAGTAGAGCCGGCGTGAAAGGTCCTCGCTCGAGTATCCTTCGACTGTGTATCCCGTATCGTGCAGGTACTTGTCGATGTACGAGCGGAGCTGTCCGAGCTTTCTTTTATCCGAAAGTGCGGCGGCGTAGTTCTGGGAGATATATTCCTGCGACATCTGGAGCAGGGTGACAAAGCTTACGTTTCTTCCCACATCACATCACCGCCTTCGCGAGTTTTTCGACCTCGGCTCTGAATTTACAGCTCCCGAGTCTCTCCGAAAGCGTTCCGGTGATCATCTGCTGTTTGAGATCTCTCTCATAAGGCAGTGAAAAGTCCATGCCGTGAAAGTGCGTCTCTGTCTCGTGGATGGGAAGGTAGATATCGTTGTCCATGATATTCAGGACTTTGACCTTTCTGTCCTCGATCATGAGAAACTGATTGACGCAGGAGGCGTAATATGATATACACCTCAGATCCGGTGTAAAAAGTTGGATCGCGCAGTCGCAGTCGCGCTTTGCGATCGACGAGATAATGTCGTCCCGTTCGCAGGTGCAGTCGACTATGATATATTCGGCGCTCTCCTTTATGACGGTGAACATCTCCGTTACTTTATCCTCAGTCGGTCTGGGATAGGAGTAACTGTTCTCCCCGAGCTTGAAACCGAGGAAGCCGAAGTTCTGCATAGTCTTTACGTTTACCGTCTGGCTGAGTATATCCTCTTTGTATATATCGGTCTTATCGAGGGCGACTCCGAGGGAAAAGAGTTCGGCATCCTTTCCGTTCGGGAAGAGGTACGCCATGCACGGCACGTTCATATCGGGAGAGACAAAAAAGACAGACGTCTTTTTTGCATGGTATATCTCCTGTGCAAGTTTGAGAGCGCAGGTCGTTTTTCCACTGTTCGGTGAGCCGCAAACGGCGATCAACTTACCCATTGCCGTCCACCTCGTCGTTTACGTCGTAGTAGTCGGCGTTGCCGTTTATGATGTCGTTGGCGTGCTGTACGATATCGTCGCCCCCACCTTCGTTATCCGTCTCTTCCGTATCGTCCTTTTCCTCTTCCTCCTCTTTGATCGTCAAAAAGTATTCGTCCTGCATATCGAGGAACTTCTTGGCGTTCTCGGGAGTGCCGCGGTAAACGAGAGCTACAGTCAGATCCGCGTTGTTCTCATACTTTGCGAGGAGCTTCGCCTGCTCGATATTACAGAGAAGCGTGACTGTACTCGGTATCTCGTAGCTGCCGTCTTCGTTCTTTACGATGGAGTCCTGATCGATACCTCCGGCAGTCGTTGTAGTGATGACCTTCATATATTTGAGTGCTCCGGGGATCTTCGAGCTTCCTCCGTCTTCGTCCGTTACTATGATGGATACTATGTCGCCGTTCTCGAGCTTACCGGAGAGACCTGCTGCAAAGGTATCTATCGTTACGCTGACGGCGACTTTTGTCCCGTTGAGGGAGGCGAGAGCGTCGCTCGCGGTATTGGGTTCACCTGCGAGCTTTGCTTCGGTGAGATAATCCCCCGCATAGAGTGCCGTTGCGGAATACTTGCCGAGTATCTCATCGGGGTCGAGGACCACTCCTGCGGGGATCGAGTCGGTCTTTACTGTTACTACCTCGAGGTGTTCCGGCTCGATCTTAACACCCTGCTTCATATCCACCCCGAGGCGAACGACGTCAGTCGTGTCGCTCGTCAGTCTGTTTACTATCGGCGCTACCGCGAACGTGACGACTATCGCCAGTATCATACAGATAACGCCGATGACAGTTCTGTTTTTCATGTTTACCTCCTAATCTAAATTAAGAATGCCGCGATATATCCCGCGGCGAGGTACGGGATCATGGGAAATCCCTTTTTTCTGTCTTCCTTGAAAATGTTGAATACGATGGCGAGTATCATACCGGCAACAAGACCTATCGCACCTCTCGTCATACCGAGGGCGAAGGACGCCGCCGTCGACATCTTTATATCCGCTCCCCCTATATCGCTCTTCGTCATCAGGAGCGTCAAGAGCATGATGCCTCCGGCAAAGAGCGCCGACATCGCCATATACGGGATAGACGAAAGATCGGTCCCGATAAAGGCGGTGATGAGGATCATAACGTGCAGATAATCCGGACACTCCTTCGTCTTGATGTCTTCGACGGAAGCATAGAGGAATATCACGGTGAGCACGACGCCCTTGACTACCGTCGCCGTTGCGCCGTAGAAGAGTATCATGGCGCAGGTGGCGGCGAGTGTAACGAGAGTGAATATCGCCGTCGTTCTGCTCTTGTTCGTTTTGTGTTTCTCCGAGACGCACTTGGCGGCTGCGGCGGAAGTCGCCACCGCACATACCAAAAGTGCGGCGGCGATGATCACCGATTTTGTATCTTTAAAGTTGAATGAAATGTGAGGAATGAGCGAGCTTGGCGTTATCATTCACTCACTTCCTCTTTTTCTTCAGTATGATGCAGGCGACGCCGGCGACGATAGCGATACCGAGACCGATAAAGGCGGGAACTTTGGACACTACCTTGCAAGCGGCGTAGATCTCGACGTCTTCCTCGAGGTCTCCTATCTCATACACTACACGGTTGCC
>JAFRQK010000007.1 GCA_017428635.1 Clostridia bacterium
CCGGAAACGCAGAATTTTACCGCGGTCACCGTGAACAAACCGCGTTTTACTTGTTTGCACTCTTTTTTTCTCTAGAGAAAAAAAGCCTGCGCTGAAAAAAAGAGTCGCTCGGGGGCGGGAGGAGGTTTCGCGTAGGGCTGCAGGAGCAGCCCGGCTCAAACCCTCCCTCCCCCGAAACCGCCCCCTCCCTCCCGTCGCGGGGGAGATTCATTAACTATAACTCCACTTCCGCGCAGTATCGTTTGATATGATCGTTCGCAGGCGAAAAGATCAAGCGACCGATAAAACCGTCGGTATCTGCAACATCCACGAGAAGGATCAGCACTAATCGCCGACACCACCTCGTCTCGCCGAAGGTCTTCGTTTGTCTTCATTGAACGCTGAACGAGAAAAACGAAGAAATAAACATATCCCACTTCGCGACGGTGTTGATAAAAGTGTGGTAATTGTGTCGCGAGGTGGGAGGGGAAGGTCCTTGGGGAGGGAGGTTTGTGAAGGGGCTTGCGGCTTCATGAAAGCCGCAAGCCCCTGAACAGGTCCCTCCCTCGCCCGGACGACTCTTTTTTCGGTGAAGCATTTTTTCTCTAGAGAAAAAAGGGTTCAATGCGCGCGGGAGCGCTGACGACACCCTTCGCTTATCTTGGTGGTTAATGTGCTTCGGACGGCCCGCGAGGGGATGAAAGAATAACACCTGCAAATCGAACGGGTTTACGGCGTTTCTAAATAATTCAATAAAATTAGAAATAACGGGTTGACAAACGAGAAAAGTTAGTGTATACTCTTGTCAAAGACTAACGAAGTTAGAACATAACAGGAGGAAAACAAGTGGACGAAGATTTGTTCCGCATCTGCTTCTCGTGGTACAAGCTCATCAAAAAATATCTGAAGCCGAGTGAACAGGACGAGGCGTTCGACGCGCTGCGGGAGTACCTTGAAAACGGCGTCGACCCGGTCTACAGGGTGCGCAGGTCGCTGCGCTTCCCGATGGCGCTGATAATAGATCAGATTGTCGCGCTGCGGGAAGAATAAAACCCCGCCCTTTCGGACGGGGGGATGAATTGGCGGCACAGCCGCCGTGAAATGAAGGCTTCGCCTTCATGAATTGAGCCCCGCGTTTCAGCGGGGCCCGTGAATTGAACGCTTCGCGTTCATTATTCTACGTCATTCGGCTTCGCGCAACCGGGGAGATCGACTTCTCCGAGGTGCTTCAGCTTGAAGCCGTTCGCCTTGAACTCCTCGTAATTGAACGCTTCCATCTCGTCGTACGCGAGCTTGTGGAACTCGTAGAAGTTCGGCCACCACTCGTAGCCCTGACCCATCGACAGACCGAGGTATGCCTCCGCGATCTCGATGCCCATGTTGTGGCCTATCCAGTGACCGCCCATCGCGAGCACGTTGACGTTGTTGCCGGTGATCGCGCGCTTGGCGGACATGACCGACTCGACGACGGCCGCGTGGACGTGCGGGCACTTGCTCGCCGCGATGTGGATGCCCATACCGGTGCCGCAGAAGATCAGCGCGCGCTCGAATTCCCGCTCGGCGATCTTCGCGCCGACCTGCAGGCCGATGCGGTGGAACATCTCAGGATGCGGATCGTCAGCCGAGCGGACGCCGATATCGGTGATCTTCCAGCCCTTCGCTTCGAGGTGCTTGACTATCGCCTCTTTGAGTTCGAATCCGGCGATATCCGCCGCCACGAGCAGTTCCTTGTCTTTGATCGTTTTCATACCGTTCTCCTTTATGTGAGTAAAAAATAATTTTTTGCAAACTTCGTTTCCGGGGTCCCCGGAGCGGCCCTGCGCCACTTGACAACGAAAGCGTCCGTATGATAAAATAATGACGCTTTGAGGGAATATCCCTTCATCTATTGTACAACAAAAACGGACGGCGGAAAAGTGTTTTTCCGAAAATTTTTCGCGCCGCGCCGGGGACACCTTTTTACGGAGGAAAAAATGAGAGAAAAAGTTGCGAGTTCCTACGTAGTCGAGCCCGAAAGACGGATCCCCGTCATCCACGAGGCGGACGTCTGCGTGGTCGGCGGATCTGCGACCGGCGTTTTCGCCGCGGTCCGCGCGGCGCGTCTCGGCGCGAAGGTCGTCATCGTCGAATGTCAGAACAGCTTCGGCGGCGTCGCCACGAACGGCCTCGTCAGCCTTTGGCATACGTTCTACGACGAGGGCAGAAACAAGCAGATCATAGCGGGCCTGTCCGAGGAAGTCCTCTGCCGTATGTCGGAGATCGATTACAGGCAGGGCCCCGGCTCCTCGCATTTCTTCAACCCGAACGAACTGAAAATAGAGCTCGACGCCATCCTTAAAGAGGCGGGAGTCAAGATCTATCTGCACACGATGTACGCGGGTCTATCGTGCGACGGCGACAGGATCACGAATATCTTCGTCGAGAACAAGGACGGCAGAGGCGCGATCAAGGCGAAGTTCTTCATCGACGCGACGGGCGACGGCGACCTTTGCCGCGACCTCGGCGTCGAGTCGTACCTCAACCCCAATATCCAGCCGCCCTCCGCGGTCTATATGATGCAGGGGACGAAGGACGACGAGCGCAAGAGAGAATACGGGATCAAGTTCAACGAGGACGTCGTCCCGCCGATGATCCAGCGTTTCGGCAAAGAATTCGGCCTCGAGCCCGACTGGGGCTGGGACACCTACATACCCGGTATCTACAATATCCATTTCCGCGCGGACACTCACGTTTTCGGTCTCAACTGCGCGCACGCGGACGAGCTGACCGAGGCGGAGATCATCGGCCGTGAGAAGATGAGAAAAGTCGTCCGTATGATGAGAAAATACGGAAACGCCGACGAGGTCTACGCTCTCGTCAATATCTGCTCGTATATCGGCATCCGCGACACGTATCATTTCAAGACGAAACAGCGCGCGGAGCATATGGATCTGCTCCTCGGCAAGAGATACGACGACGCGATCCTCAACGGAACGTACGATATCGACGTTCATCAGGCGGATTCAGGCATCCAGTTCATGCGTCTGAACGGCGAGTGCACGACGGAGTACACCGACGGCACCCGCGTCGTCACCAACTGGAGAAAAGACATGGGTCTTCCCACCGACGGCCCGATGCCGACTTACTATTCTCTGCCGTTCGGCGTACTGGTTCAGGAGAAGTACGAGAACATCATCGCCGCGGGCAGAATGATCAACGCGACGCAGGAGGCGTTCGGCGCTCTGCGCGTCATGGTCAACCTCAACCAGATCGGCGAGGCGGCGGGCGTCGCCGCGTATCTCGCGGTCAACGGGAACAAGACGGTGCAGCAGCTCGACGGCGTCGAAGTCGCGCGTACGCTCTCGAAGGGCGGCTCGGCTAACCTTTGCTGACAGACGAATAACGAAAAGGGGGCCTCTGTCAAAAGAGGTCCCCTTTTTTTACTCCTCAAAAAACCGTTGATTTTTGAGAAGATATAGTGTATAATACTTCGTGGAATCCGAGAACAGGAGATACACCGATGAACAAGACTTCCGAAAGATAACCGAATAAAGGCGCATAAATCAAAGCGGGAGAGGTATATCCTTTTCGGTTTTGTCGCGCCGTTTTGAGTAACTTTCGGACAGTGGAAAACCGCGGGAGCAGCCACAGACGGGAGCTGCTTTGCCGCGGTATTTTTGCGCCTTTTCAGAAAAACCGCGAAACGGACGGGACGGACAGTAAAATTTTCGGAGGACAATATTATGAATTCAGATAAAAACCTGATAATGGAAAACTTAGCCCGCGAGGCGCACGAAAGAGGCGTCTTCAACGGGATATGGTTATATGCGGAAAACGGGACGACCGTGTCGAAGGGCGCGTACGGTTTCCGCGACGCGGAGGACCGGCTGCCGATGACGGAGGACGGCATATTCGAGTTGGCTTCCGTTTCCAAGCAGTTTTGCGCGGCGGCGATAATGATCCTCGTAAGGGAGGAAAAGCTGTCGCTTGAGGACAAGATCGTGAAATTTTTCCCGGAACTCACGGCGTACCCCGACGTGACGGTGCGCCATCTGTTGACCCACACCGGAGGCGTCCCCGATTTTTACGGGCAGACGGATCGCGCGCCGTGGATGGTCGAAACGTGGCTGCGTGAGAAAACGATCGCGCCTAACACGATCGCGCTGCGCTTTCTGCTCGAGAGCGGCGAGGGACCGCGCTTCGCTCCGGGGGAGCGGCACGAGTATTCAAACACCGGGTACTGCCTGCTCGCAGAGATCGCGGAGCGGGTATCGGGCGAGCCGTTCGAGGACCTTTTGAAGACGAGGATCTTCGATCCTGCGGGGATGGCGTCGACCTCCGTCCGCCACATATACAGGGACGGGATACCGGACGACAGGTACGTCCGCAATCTGGTCCTCGAGGACGGGAAGTACGTACTTCCGATCGATTCGAAGGACGAATTCGAGGACGTCGCGACTGACGGCACGAACGGAAACGCCCACGTGTACACCACCGTGTCCGATATGCTCGCGTGGGACCGCGCTCTGCGCGAGGGCAAGGTGCTGACGCACGCGGAGCAGCGGATCATGTATACGGCCCCGCGGCTCAGCGACGGCTCGCTCTCGGGCGAGTTTCCCGACGAACTTGACGGATACGGCTTCGGCTGGGGGATCCTCCGGGACGAAAAACTCGGTCTGCTCGTCAACCACAGCGGCGGGATGTCGGGTCTTCAAACGTGGTTCGAGCGCGGCGTCGACGCCGACAGGGCGTTTGTTCTGGTTAACTCCCGCGACTGCGAAGACGCGAGAGCGCACCTGAGTTTTTTCGAGGGCATGGTCGCAGTCACGAGAGACGGGGAGCCCGGTCCGATTCAGTCGATCGAGGAGATCGCCGCGGGGGATCCGGACAGATCCCTGTGGCAAAACTTCTGCGGAAAATACGAGTGTCCCGAAGATACCGGATTCACCGTTGAGGAGGTCTTCCTCAAAGACGGAGATCTGTGGGCAACGGCGCTCAGCGCGGAGTACGGGCGGATCTCGTTCCGACTCTATCCCCTCGGCGGGAACAAATTCGGCAGGAAGGGCGGATTCGTCGAGATCGAATTCGGCGACGGCTGCCTGACGGTCGACGAAGTAACAAGCAAAAAGACAAACTGAAAACGACTTAAAAAGGAGACGAAATATGGAACGAAATACAGTTATAAAAAACATTGCCCGGGAATCGTACGAAAAGGGCAATTTCACGGGGACGTGGCTGTACGCGGAAAAGGGAGAGATCGTGTCGGTCGGCGCGATCGGATTCCGCGATTCGGACGACACGCTTCCCGTCGGGGAGGACACGATATTTCAGCTTGCGTCCGTCACAAAGCAGTTCACGGCTGCGGCGGTGATGCTGCTCGTCAGAGAGGGCAAACTGTCGCTTGACGACGACGTCACGAAGTTCTTTCCGGAACTCACCGCATATAAGGGCGCGACGGTCCGCCATCTGCTGACGCACACCGGCGGCGTGCCCGACTATTTCGGGGATATGGACTGGTTTGTCAGGATATGGAAAGAAGAGGGCCGCGTTCCCTCTAATCCCGAGATCGTCCGCTTCCTCTCTGAAACGAAGCTCGGACCGGAATTCGCCCCGGGGGAAGGATTCGAATACTCCAACACCGGATACAATCTGCTCGCCGAGATCGTCGAGAGAGTTTCGGGCGTGAAGTTCGAGGATTTTCTGGGCAGAAATATTTTCGAGCCTGCGGGAATGACGTCGACGCGCGCGTATCACATCCGGAGGGACGGAATCCCGTTTCGTAATTTCGCGCACGGGATGGCGGAAGAGAACGGAAGGTATATCCCCGCGGAGGATACGGAAGAATACGCCGACGTGACCGCGCTCGACGGGCTCAACGGCGACGACTACGTGTACTCGAACGTGTTCGATATGCTCGCGTGGGACCGCACGCTTCGCGCGGGGAACGTGCTGACTATCGAGGAACAGAAGTTAATGTACACGCCCGCAAAACTGAATGACGGCAGGACCGCGGGATTCGACGAAGAAGAGGGATACGGCTTCGGCTGGTGCGCCTCGAACGATCCCGATCACGGACTGATCGTAAGCCACAGCGGCGGGATGCCGGGCGTTTCCACGTGGTTCGAGAGGTTCATCGACGAGGACAAAACGGTGGTTATCCTCTCGTCCCGCGAGTGGACGGACTACAGAGCGTGGAACGGACTGTCCTCGGGGATAGGCAAGATCGCGAGAGGGGAAGAGCCGGATCCCGTTCGGACGGTCGAGGATATCGCGATAAAGGATCCCGACCGATCCCTCTGGGAGAGCTTCTGCGGCAGATACGAGCATCCGGAGGACGCCGATTTCATTGTTGACGAGATCACGATGAAGGACGGGGAACTGTGGGCCAAAGCGATCGACGAAGACGACGACGAACTGAGTTTCAAGCTCTACCCGATCGGAGAGAACAAATTCGGCAGAAAAGGCGGAATGGTCGAGATCGAATTCGGCGACGGCTGCCTGACGGTCGAAGGGATCACGAGAAAGAAGATCGGATAAAAAACGCGCGCGCATCGCGCGCAATTCACAAAAACGCAGTTTTCAAATCACGAGCCCCGCGATATAATCGCGGGGCTCAATTCATGCGGCGCCTTCGCAATTCATTTAATATAAGGTTCGGAGGACCGCGAGTCCTCCCTGCGGTTTTGAACGGACGAACGCTCTCGACGTAAAGATGACCGGAGTCTTCAAATGCGGCTGTAGGGGCGCCTCTCAGGCGCCCGCGCTCCGGGATCTGCGGCTTCAGGATAAAATTAAACCGTCTCTTTTCAACAGGGATGAATTGCGTCCTTCGGACGCATGAATTGACCCCCGCGCTTATCGGCGCCGGGGGTCATGAATTGATTTTCCGCCGTGCGTAAAATCATGAATTGCGCCTTCGGCGCATTATAATTCTTCGTAATACCTCAAATCCGTGCCGATGAACGGAACTTCGGCGAACGCGCGGGGATCGCGGCGGATATGCCAGTCGATATAACTTTCGACGCAGCGGGCGACGAAGACGTAACCCATCGGGTCGAGGTGCGTGCCCGTGTAAAAGAAGTGCTTGAAATCTTCCGTCTGCTCGGGGAAATATTCGTAAAAGTCGAGCAGATACGTCCTCGGAAAGATTTTTGTAAACCCTTCGAGCAGATCGCGGGCGGCGCGGCGCATTTCGTTCTCGCCGTCCGGCTCTTTCGGCATCGACATCAGGAAAAACCGCGCTCTCGGCTGGATTCGGCGCAGACGCGAGATGATCCTGCCGTAGTATCCCGCGAAGTTGTCGGGGTTTTTCTCCGGTTCGTCGGGGTGGACGTCGTCCGTCGTGCCGATATCCCACTTGCAGTAATACAGATCGTTGACGCCGAGCGCGATGATATACGCCTGGCACGCGAGGGAGGGATCCCAGTATCCCATATCCTCCGCGAACGAGTTCCAGTATTCCTTCGCGGTCATCCCGCCGCGCGAGAAGTTGCGCACGAGCGCGCCCGTGTCGCGAGCGATATACTGTCCCCACGAGTACTCGAACATATCATGGTAGCCGCGCTCTCCGCCCGGGCTCATCGACTCGAATTCGCCGGACGACAGAGAGTCGCCGACGCATCCGATCGAGCGGAAGATCGACGTGAAGCCGCCGCCCGGAGCGAGACGGTCGAGCGGTTTTTCGGTCGGGTCGAATTTGTACAGATCTTCGGGTCTCATTTTAGTACCTCGTCATAAGAAAGGTTTGTCCCGATGAACGGGACTTCCGCGAAAGCGCGCGGATCGCGTCTGATAAACCAATCTATGTAGCTCTCAAAGCACCTCGCGACGTACGCGTATCCCATCGGGTTGAAATGGCTTCCCGTGTAGATGAGTTCGCGGATCGCGTCGTTCTGCACGGGGAAATACTCGCACAGGTCGATGACGTACGCATGAGAGTACAGTTTCGTAAGTTCGACGAGCAGATCGCGGTGCGCCTCGACGGTCGGATTCCAGCATCCCTCGCACTCCTGATGGGGCATCGAGACGAGGAACAGCCGGCAGCGCGGGGATACCGCTTTCAGCCGCGAGAGCAGCTTTCCCATATATCCCGCGAAGTTCGCGGCGTTTTTGCCCGGGTCGTCCGGGTGAACGTCGTCGATCGAGCCGAGGGCTCCGCCTTTGGTGAACAGATCGTTCACTCCGAGCGCGATTATATACGCCTGACACGCGTTTTCGGGAGCGAAAAAGCGTTTCGAGTCGGCGTACGAGGTCACGAACTCCTCGGCGGTCATCAGATCCCGTCCCATGTTGACGATCTCGCAGCCGACGTCGCGGCCGATGAAGGAGCCCCACGAATAATCGTACATATCGTGGAAGCCCGTCGAGCCGTCGTCTCTTTTCGATTCGAATTCGCCCGCAGAAAGCGAGTCGCCGATACAGCCGATTTTTCGAAAGATCGAGGTAAACCCTCCGCCCGGGGCGAGTCTTTCGAGCGGTTTTTCGCCGGGATCGAATTTATACAGTTCTTCCGGTCTCATATATTCCGTCAATACGCGTCGACGTCGCTCATGTATTCCGATCCGTGAGCGGCGATGAATTCTTTTCTTGCGGGGAGATCGTCCCCGAGGAGTGTCTCGAAAATATACGCGGTCGCCTCCGCGTCCGCTTTCGATACGCGGATGAGGCGTCTCGTCTCGGGGTTCATCGTCGTCTCCCACATCATATCGGGCTCGTTTTCGCCGAGTCCCTTCGAGCGCTGGAGCGTGTATTTCGTTCCCGCTTCCTCGAGCCCGCGGACGATTTCCGCTTTTTCGGGCTCGTTGTATGCGAAGAGGGACTTGTCCTTCACCTTGATCTCGTAAAGGGGCGATTCGGCGATATAAACTCTCCCCTCCGTGATAAGCGTCGGGAGAAGGCGGTAGAACATCGTCAGGATCAGCGTGCGGATCTGGAAACCGTCCTCGTCCGCGTCGGTGCAGATTATGATCTTAGCCCAGCGGAGGGCGGAGAGATCGAATTCGACCAGATTTCCCTTGACCTTGCCCGACAGCTCCACGCCGCACCCGAGGATGCGGAGAAGGTCGACGATTATGTCGCTCTTGAAGATCGTGTCGTACGTCGCTTTGAGGCAGTTCAGCGTCTTTCCGCGGACCGGAATGATCGCCTGAAAGTCGGCGTCGCGTCCGAGTTTGCAGGACGTCAGCGCGGAGTCGCCCTCGACGATATAAAGTTCTCGTTTTTCAGGGTCTTTCGAGTTGCACGAAACGAATTTTTCGATCCTGTTCACGCCCTCCGTCGAGCCGGAGAGTTTCTTTTTGAGGTTGATCCTCGCCGATTCCGCCTGTTCGCGGGATCTTTTGTTGATGAGGATCTGGTTGAGGAAGCGATCGGTGTCCGCGGGATTCTCGAGGAAGTATATCTCGAGCTGCTCCTTGAGGAAGTTCGTCATCGCCTCGGCGATGAACGAGTTGGTGATCGCCTTTTTCGTCTGGTTCGCGTACGACGTCTGCGTCGACACGCTGTTGCTGACGAGGATCAGACAGTCCTCGATGTCGCCGAAAGTGATCTTGCTCTCGTTTTTGTTGTACTTGCCCGCCGCGCGGAGTTTTTTGTCCACGGCGTAGGTGAACGCCGCGCGCACCGCCTTGTCCGGCGAGCCGCCGTGTTCGAGGTACGACGCGCAGTGGTAGTATTCGAGCGCCTGGTGCGTTTTCGACATACAGAACGCGATATCGCAGCGGAGCTTGTAGTCGCTCATGTCCTCGCGGTCGCGCCCCTTCGTCTCGAGGTGCCACTCGGTGATCTTCGTCTCTGCGGAGTCGCCCGCGATCTCGCCGATGTAGTCGACGATGCCGTGCTCGTAGAAATACTCGGATTCGGTGAATTTACCGTTCTCCTCCTGCCAGCGGAAGATGAAGCGGATGCCCGCGTTGACGACCGCCTGACGGCGGAGCATATCTTCGTAATACTCTTTCGGAATGTCGATCTCGGTGAAGACCTCAAGGTCAGGCTTCCAGCGCTGGGTCGTTCCGACGCGCCTCTCCTTTTTCTCGAGCGGACGCACTTTCAACTCGCCCACGGGGTCGCCGCGGCGGAACTCCATCGAGCTGACGTTCTCGCCGTCGTACGAATCGACGAAGAAGTATTCGCTCGAATACTGCGTCGCGCACGCGCCGAGGCCGTTGAGGCCGAGGGAGAACTCGTAGGCGGAGTCCTCGCTGTTGTTGTCGTACTTTCCGCCCGCGTAGAGTTCGCAGTATATGAGTTCCCAGTTATAGCGGTTTTCCGCCTTGTTCCACCCGAGCGGGACGCCGCGCCCGAAGTCCTCGATCTTTATCGATTTGTCGGTGAACGCCGTTATGACGATCTTGGAACCGAACCCCTCCCGCGCCTCGTCGACGGAGTTGGAGAGGATCTCGAAGACGGAGTGCTCGCATCCCTCGAGGCCGTCCGATCCGAAGATGACTGCGGGTCTTTTTCTGACCCTGTCGGCGCCTTTCAGGGCGGTTATGGACTGGTTGTTATACTGAGCGGACGCACCCTTTTTTGCCATATTTAAAATTCCTTTCGGATTCTTTTTCTTTATCTGAACCTTCTTCCCCTCGTCGCGGGGACGCGGGAGCGGAGTTTCTTCTGGTTGTAACGCGCTTTGATCAGGACGTAAAGGAGAGTGAAAACGACGAGGGAAACGACGGTCGCGATAAAGAACGGCCCCTTCGTGAACTCCTTGATCCTTTCCATATTATAGAGCAGCTCGCTTCTGCTCACGTCGGCCGTCGCGACCAGATCGACCGGCTTTCCGAGAAGCTTGCCGTCGTACATGACCATTACGACGCCAGCCGTCTGTCCGAGTTTAACGGGCGCTTCAAGGTAGTCGCTCTTCGTGCGGCAGCTTATCGTGACGTCGCGGTCTATATCGACGTCTGCGGGCAGATACGCCGTCAGCGATTCGGCGGGGACGAGCGTGACGTAGTCGACGGTCTGCGCGAGTTTGACGGGGATCTCGCAGACGACCTGCTTTTTGCTCAGGACCTCGCGGAACCCGTAAGAAGAGAACGCCCAGTCGAGCAGATCGGCGGTCCCTTTGTAATTGTACATCGTGTCGTTATCGCTCTCGGCGTTCATGACGACGGCGATATTCGTCACGGTACTCTCGGCGTCGTGAGCGACGGTGACGGCGCAGTAACCGCCCTGCGGGGTCGACCCCGCGTTGAGGCCTACGACGCCCTCATAGTAGTATTCGTCCTTGTAGTATTTGGACACGAGGCAGTTTCTGTTGTAAACGTCGCGCGCCGCGCTGAGATTCGTCGCGTCGACGACGTAGTGACCCGTCGACGTTATCTCGACGAAGCGGTCGAGAGAACAGGCGTGTTTCGCTATTTTGAGCGTGTCCGACGCCGTCGTGACGGCGGCTTCGTCGTGCATTCCGGTGCAGTTCACGTATTTCGTTTTCCATGCGGCGAGCTGCTCGGCTTTGTCGTTCATCATCTTGACGAACGCCGCCTCGCTTCCGGCGACGGCGTACGCGAGGATCATCGCGGCGTCGTTCGCGTTGTTGACGAGCAGACAGTACAGCGCCTGTTCGACGGTGACGACCTCGCCGGGCAAAAATCCGATCGCGTTTCCTCGGACGCTCTCGAGCATCTTATCGGTGACCGTGATCTGCTTCTTGAGATCGGGCGAGTTCTCGAGCGCGACGATCCCCGTCATTATCTTGACCGTCGAAGTGGGATAGACCTCCTCTTCGGGGTTCAGCTCGTAAAGGACGGAGTCGCTCTCGACGTTGTAAAGGCACGCCGATCCGACTTTTTCAAGGGACGGCGGGTCGGGCTCCGCATGAGCGGCAAAAGAAAGCAGCGGGATCAGAACGACCGCCGACAGAAAAAAGGAAACCGCGCGGCGTACGCGATCTCTTGTATTATTCCTCGCCATGGCGCGGATCTCCTTTCGTTTTTTCATAATTCACGCGTGCTGAAATATTCGGTCGCGGAACGCTCGTCCGCGCGTATCCGATCCTTCAGTTCTTCAACGGAGGAGAACTTGATCTCCTCTCTCAGTTTCCGGCACAGATCGACGCGGAGCGTCTTTCCGTAAAGATCGCCGTCGTAACCGATCACGTGCGTCTCCATGACCTCTCTGCCGATTATTTCCTCGTCCGGCAGGGCGTAGTCGGGGTTTTCCTCGCGGAAAGCGGCGAGTTCTTCGCGCCCGAGCGTCGGGCAGACGCCGATATTGAGCACGCCCGGGAAACGCCGCACCGCGCCGTCCTCTTCAAACGAGGCGCGGCAGACGTATACCCCGCGGGCGGGAGTGACGAGAGATTTCGGGATTATCTGGTTCGCGGTCGGAAAGCCGAGACGGCGGCCGAGCATTTTCCCTCTGACGACCGGGAGGCTGTAAAAATGCTCCCTTCCGAGAAGGCGCGCGGCGTCTTCGACCTCGCCGGAGGCGATCAGAACTCTGATCGCGGACGACGAGACGGGAACCCCGCCGACGGCGACCGTCGGCGCAACGGTGCACGGTACGCCCGCCGCCCCGCAAAGGCGGCGCAAATCGTCCGAATCCCACGCGGCGCCCTTTCCGAAACGGAACGACTCGCCTACCACGGCGCGGCTGACGCCGAGGCGGCGGATGAGGACGTCCTCAACGAACCGCTCGCCGTCCGTATCCCGTATTTCATCGAAATCGGCGGCGGCGGCGTATTCCGCGCCCGCTTCGTGAAGGAGCCGGAAACGCGCCGCGTCGTCGGTCAGAAGGTCCGTTCTCGATCCCGAGAAAAAAGTCCAGGCGAAAACGGGCGCGCCGTATCGCGCGGCGATCGCGAACAGTTCGCGGTGACCGGGATGAACGCCGTCGAAGAAACCGAGGACCGCGCAAAGTCCCCGGGGGACTTTATCGACCGGACGCAGTTCCGGGAGATGATAAAAGACCATCAGTTCCTCAGATGTCGAGATATTCCTTGAGAAGAGCGAACATAAGATCGTCTCTGTCGATCTTGCTCATGATCGCGCGGGCGTTCTTGTGGTTGGTGATATAGGTCGGGTCCTCCGTCAGGATATAACCCACGATCTGAACGAGGGGGTTGTATCCGCGTTCGCTCAGCGCGTCGTAGACGGCGCGGAGCATCGCGTGACGTTCGCGCTCGCGTTCGTCTTCGCGGAGAGAAAAGGTGATCGTCTTGTCTTTTTCGGTTCTGGGATTCATGATATCACCGTTCCTTTCTTTTTTCATATATTATATGACGAACCGCACTTATAATTAAGCGGTCCCGGTTTCATCTGAATTCTGTCAGGCCGTCTTCGAGCAGCAGTTTTTTGCGCGTTATCGTATGATATCCCGCCGTCCCCTCGACCGAGAAGTCGCGCTCGATCGCGCGGGCTATCAGTTCCGGGTTGAGGTACGAGGAATCGGACGCGCCGGTCACCGCCTTGACGGTCAGAACGCCCGCGTCGATTTTGGCCGACAGCGATTTTATAAGCGGGGATATATCGGTATCCCGCTCGCCGCTCTTCGATCTCTTCGTCACGATCACGGGACCGCGGAAGAGATCTTCGATCTTCTCCGGAAGATCGGGGGCGAGGGCGCATGAGAAGAACGAGAGCTCGTTTTCCGCCCACTTTATCTCCGTGAGTTTCCGCTCTTTCGTGTAGACCTCGAGGATCTCTATTCCCGGCGGGACGGCGGCGGAAAGTCGGTTTTTGATCTCTTCGTCGCTCATCTCCTCGACGATCTTTATATCGAGCACTTCTCTCTCCCCGGCGCAGCCGACGGAGAGGGACGATGCGAAAACGAGGCGCGGTATCGGGTTGAAGCCCTCGCTGAACCAGACCGGGATCCCCGATCTTCTTATAGCGCGGGTCATCGTCTTGGCGAGGTCGAGGTGCGATACGTAAAGCGTCGCGCCGCCCTTCGCAAAACGGATCCTGACTGATCTTACGGGATCGAGGTGAACGTTTTCCTCCTTCGCGCGGCGCGGTACCGGCGCGCCGGTGACGATGTCCTCGGCGTTGACGCCGCCCGCGTGACCCGGGCACCAGCGGCAGTATTCCGCGGGGACGAGACCGTTCGCTCCGCACCCGGAGCACTTCTCGCGGCAGGACGGCGTCGTCGCGGCTTCATACGCTTTATGGCGTTCTCTCAGCAAAAACGATTTGTCGACGCCCGATCCGATCATATCCCACGGGAGCAGTTCTCCGTCCGGGATCGTGCGGCAGGCGTAGAACGCGGGGTCGAGCGAGCAGTCGCGGAAGACTTCCATCCATCCGTCGAAGTCGAAAAACTCGTCCCACGCGTCGAATTTGTGACCGCGCTCCACCGCCTCCTCGATCGCGTCCGCGAGACGGCGGTCGCCGCGCGCGAAGACCGCCTCGATATGGGAGACCTTCGCGTCGTGGTAGTTGTACCTCACCTTTCTGTCGGTGATCTTCGAAAGCAGGAATCTCTGCTTTTCTTCAAGTTCTTCAAACGTGTTCTGTCCTTCCCACTGGAACGGGGTGTGCGGCTTCGGTATGAAGCACGCCACGGAGAGCGTGACCTGGGGCTGCTGTCTTCTGTTTCTGTTCTCGCAGCGGTAGTATTTGTCGACCACCTTGTGAGCGAGCTCGGCGATGCCGGCGATATCGTCGTACGTCTCGCCGGGCAGACCGTTCATGAAGTACAGTTTTATCTTGCTCTTTCCGGCGTTGTAGGCGACGCCGGCGGCAGTCAGTATCTCTTCCTCGGTGACGTTCTTGTTTATAACGTCGCGCAGACGCTGAGACCCCGCCTCGGGGGCGAAGGTCACCGCGCTCGTTCTCACCGAGGACACCTTTTCCATCAGTTCGGGGGTGAAGCTGTCGGCGCGGAGCGACGGCAGGGAGAGGTTTATCTTCTCCTCATCCGTCCACGTGAGCAGGCGGTCGGTCAGCGTTCCGATCTTCGAGTAGTCGCTGATCGAGAGAGACGAGAGAGAGATCTCGTCGTATCCGCTCCACGCGCACATCGCTTTTGCCTGCTCCGAGAGGACCTCGGGAGACCTTTCGCGAACGGGACGGCAGACGAACCCCGCCTGACAGAAACGGCATCCGCGGATACACCCGCGGAAGACCTCGAGGGTCACTCTGTCGTGGACCGTCTCGACGAACGGCATGACCGGCTCGAGCGGAGCGCGCGCCGTATCGAGATCGGCGATCACGCGCTTCATGACCGTCCTCGGGACGTCGGGGAAAAGCGGCTCGAACGAGGACAGAGTGCCGTCTTCGTTATACGACGGTTCGTAGAGCGACGGCACGTAGAAACCTTCGAGTTCCGTCGCAGCCGCGAAAAGAAATTTTTCCTTCGTGTACGACCCGTCGTCCTTCATCCGCAGATAAAGGGCGGCGAGTTCGGGAAGCGCCTCTTCTCCTTCGCCGATCGAAAAGATATCGACGAACGGAGCCATAGGCTCGGGGTTGTACGAGCAGGGACCGCCCGCGATTATCACGGGGCAGTCCTCGCCTCTGTCACGCGAGCGGAGCGGTATCCCCGCGAGGCGCATCATATTAAGCACGTTCGTGTAGCAGAGCTCGTACTGCATCGTGAACGCGACGATATCGAAATCTCCGACCGCGTCGCCGCTGTCGAGGGTGAAGAGCGGGACGCCCGCCTCCCTCATTTTCTCTTCCATATCGGGCCACGGGGCGTAAACGCGCTCGCAGAGCACGCGGTCCATATCGTTCAGGACCGCGCACAGGATCCTCATGCCGAGATTGGACATTCCGATCTCATAGCTGTCCGGGAAACAGAACGCCACGCGAAGATCGACGGCGTCCCTGTCCTTGAGGACGGCGCCTCTCTCTCCGCCGGTGTACCTGCCGGGGCGCGAGACGGACGATATGAACTTTTTGACGTCTTCTCTCATAAGGGCTCCCGCTTTTCTGAATGGCCTAAACTACGGGGAGAAACCCGTGCGCCGGATCTCTCCCCTTTCTTTTTATCTTACGAAGATCTTCGATATGAGGAATGCCGGAAGCAGCCAGGCGAGCTGATAAGCCGCCGTGAGGAGAGAGCCCACTTTGGAGATCCCTCCCGATATGAAGACGAGCAGAACGATGATCGCGGCGATCACGGACGCCACGATGCCGAGCGCCATGCAGTCTCTCTTCGTCCTGGTCGTGTTGTCGCAGTACGGAATGAGCTGAAGCAGCGATTTCGGCGATCCGGTGGTGACGATACCGCTGTCGGCTCTTTCGGTGATCTCTCCGACTTCGCCTTCCTCGCGGAAGCGGACCACCTTGACGGGCGGGTTCCTCATCTCGAGCTTGGAGGCGATCATTTCCTCGTTGATGTTGGGGTCGTACGTTCTTACGCACATATAGACGCCGCCGTCGTTGAACTGGCGCAGGATGGGTTCGATGTCGGTGTCGATATCGTATTTGATATAGAGTTTGGAGACGAGTTTATCCTCGCGGATCATATACATGATGCTCATCTCGCCGGAGAAGTCGACGTCGTCGACGGCGATCTCCTCGTCGATCGCAAAGTCGCGAAGGCGGAGCTCGTCGTAACTGCCGAACGTTATGTTCACCCCGTCGATCCTGGTGGCGAGGTATCCCTCGGCGGCGTCGAGGATCTCGACGGAATCGGACTTGCTCATATCCATCGTCGCGATCTCGAAGATGTCCTCAAGCGGACCGCCCGCGCGGGAGAACGCGCTCGCGGCGTAGTAAAGAACTCTGTCGATCCTCGCGTTGTTGTAGATCCTGATGTTCTGGACTTTGACCCCGACGGACGGGAACACGTTCGTATCGTCGAACGCGACGACGGATGCGCCGGCGTACTCGTCGAGCGAAACATCTCCGATTATCGCGGAGTCGACCGACTTCGCCGCTTTGGCGGCGCGGTAGAAGGGATAACTGTAAGTGACGAACGCGGACATCGGGACGATCGTCAGAGCGATCAGCGCGCCGAGCGTGAGCGCTTCGTTCGATTTGCCCGAGTTGGCGAAGTGGTAAACTCCCGCGAGGACCGCGAGGACGAGGGATATTCCCATCATCGACATGATGAACACGCGGGCTGTGAGGTCGGGCGCCTGAGTTCTGGCAAAGAACGAATCGACGAAATGCGTCTTTTCGATCTTCATCACGTCGCCGACGTCTTCCTCGTCGTCAAACGCTTCGATATCGTCGATAAGGTCGTCGCCCGCGAATTTGCACATCGCGTATTTGTCGCGGCGGGAACCGACGACGAAGAACGTCATCATCTCGCGCTTGTTGTTGAGGCGCGCGCACATGATCGCAAGCGTCACGGCGAGAGCGGCGGCGGAGTTGAACAGAACGGGCTCGAACCGCGAGGACGCGACGAACGACGTTACGATCGAGTGAACGGTGCAGACGAATACCGGCAGGATCGTGACGGACAGCGCGTCGGGCGCTCCGCGGAACAGGGATCTGACGCCGGATTTGATCTCCTTGAAGCCGATCGCGCAGACGATAAAGAGTATCTGCAGGCTCACCATCGTGTAGACGACGGGATAAGCGGCGGGATCAAGCACGCCGGAGAACTGTTTGGCGCGTCCGCCGAAAAGCGTCGTGATGGCGGGGATGTTTTCGTATATCAGGAGGATCAGGGTCAGGATCGCCGAGACGAGCAGACGGAAGTTGTAGAGCTTGGACGCTCTCTTGTACGAAGCCGCGATGCCCTTCGCCTGCATCGGATCGGTGAATTCGGGGCAGGTAAGTCTGACGGGCTTGCTCTTCCGGACGTCCGATTCTATCTGGTCGCCGAGCTTCTTGACTTTGTCGCTGACGCCGCTCTCCTCGTCTTCTTCGAGACCGAAAGCGATACGGAGATTCATGTCGGTCGAACCCATCGGTCCGGTCGACGATTCTCCGGGCGTCTCCTCTTCCTCAAAGTGGACTTCCTCGGGCGTTTGGGCTTCCTCTTCGGGGACCTCTTCAGCGATCGCGTCGCCTTCCGCCTCGTCGGGCACGACGAACTCCTCCGTCATGAGCTCCGGCAGGATCTCGATCCCGTCGTCCTCGGGGAGTTCTTCGATCTCTGCGCCTTCGGGCACGTCCTCGAAATCGATCTCGTCCGCAAGTTCTTCGACGGCCGGTTTCCCCGCGGTCTCTTCAACGTCGGGGATCGCGACCTCCTCTTCGTCGGGGATCGCGACCTCCTCCTCGTCGGGGATCGTCAACTCGGGAGCGAAATCGCTGAAAGCGGAAGCGAACGAAGAGGATTCCCGGTCTTCGGCCGTTTCTTCTTCAAATTCGAATTCGGAGGCAAACTCCTCTTTTTCGGGATCAAAACGCCGTTTGAAGAAGCCGCCCTTGTCCTTTCCTTTATTTGACTTTCTTGGCATTTTCAGCACCGCCTTCTCTTTGGGATATCGCCGCGTACGACAGAAGAACTGCCGCGGCGGCGGAAACGTTCAGGGAATTTATCTTGCCGTAAAGCGGGATCGAGATCACTCCGTCGCACCTTTTCAGGGAAAGATCGGAGACGCCGCGCCCCTCGCTTCCGAACACGATCGCGGCCGGACGGTCGAGATCGGTCTCGTAATACGGGGAGCCGCCCGCTTCGGCGGCGTATACCCATACGCCTGATTTTTTGAGCTTTTCAATGAGTTCCGGGATATTGCCCACCCTTACGACGGGCACGTACTCGACTGCGCCCGCCGACGCTTTCGCGACGGTCGCGTTGAGACCTACGCTGCGCCTTTTCGGGATCACGACCCCGTGCGCGCCGGAACATTCGGCGCACCTTATTATCGCGCCGAGATTGTGAGGATCTTCGACTCCGTCGCAGATCGCGATAAGCGGTTTCTCGCCGCGTTCTTCCGCGAGTGCAAAAACGTCCTCGATCGAGGCGAACTCGTGAGCGGCGGCGACCGCAGCGACGCCCTGATGGGGGATCCCGGGGCACATCGCGTCGAGTTTCGACCGCTCCGTGTCGATAACGGGGACCCCGGCGTCTTTCGCCAGAGCGACGATCTGCCCGAGTTTGCCGTCTCCGCGCGCCGCGAAGACGCGGTCGACGCTCTTGCCGGAGAGAAGCAGTTCTCTCACGGCGTTCCTTCCCGCGATCACGTCCCCGCGGGGGACGGGCGGGCCGTCTTTTTTTCGATCCATTCCGAACTCTTTTCAGTCGATTTTGGGCATACTTATAACTATACAAATTACATTATATCATATTTTATGTTATTTGTACATAGGTTTTTTAGACCTCGATCTCTCTTGAAAACGGCGTACCGATATGGTAAGATTATAGAGGGAGGTGAGACGAATGGAAAAAGGAAAACTCATTGTGATCGAGGGGTCGGGAGACGGTATCGGCAAGTCGACGCAGGTCGGACTGCTGACGGCGAAACTCGACGCGATCGGGGCGCCGTACGTCTGCCATCACTTCCCGTCGTACGGAACGGTGCAGGGCGCGCCCGTCTCGGAGTACCTGAAAGGCGCGTTCGGACCGCCGGAGACGCTGTCGCCGTACTTTATCAACAATCTTTACGCGCTCGACCGCGCGATCTCGTGGCACGGCGGGCTGAAACGGCTCGTTGAGGAGGGCAAGACGCTGATCCTCGACAGATACGTCACCTCGAGCCAGATCTACCAGTCCGCGCTGATAGAGGACGAGGAGGAGCGGCGTGAGTTCATCCGCTACGTCGAGGATTACGAGTATGAAAAACTCGGCGTAGGGAGGCCCGACCACGTGATATTTCTCCACGTTCCGCCCGAGGTATCGCGCGCTCTGCGCGCGTCGCGCGCGGGAGAAGGCGTTATCGACGGGGACATCCACGAGTCCGACGGCGGTTTTATGAAAAAGGTCTACGACAACTCCGTATTTCTCGCCGATCTGCTCGGCTGGACGAAGATAGAGTGCTCGAAGGACGGCGCGATGCGCCCGAGAGAAGAGATCGCCCGCGAGGTCTTCGCCGCCTGCGGATTCTCCCCGGAAGGGGGCGGCGCGGGTTGAGCGATAAAAAGGACGAGCTGATAAGGACGGTCTCCTCGGCGCACCTCGCGTACCTCGGAGACGCCGTTTTCGAGGTGTTCGTCAGAGAGCGCCTCGTGAAAGAGGGAGTGAAATCGCCGAGCGTGAAGTCGCTCGAATACGTCACGGCGGCGGCGCAGAGCGCGGCGGCGGACAGGATCGAGCCCTGTCTCACGGAGGAAGAAAAAGACGTTTTCAGAAGGGGACGGAACGACGTTCACACGGGCGTTCCCAAGAGCGCAAGGCCCGCGGAATACCGCAGGGCGACGGGATTCGAGTCCCTTTTCGGATATCTGTTCCTCACGGAGCAGACAAAGCGCGCCGCGGAGCTGTTCGACACGGCTTTTCCGCGGGAAACGGAGGAAAAAGGAGAATAAATATGCCTTATATCAAAGTAACGACGAACGCAGTCGGTATCGACGCGGGCAAACTTGAAAAGAAACTCGGCGAGGCGATCGCCCTCATCCCCGGCAAGACCGAGAGATGGCTGATGACGAAGGTCGAGGACGGCGCGAAAATGGCGTTCGCCGGAACGGAGGATCCCTGCGTCATGGCGGAAGTGTCCCTGTTCGGGGCGGCTTCCCGCGACGCGTACGATAAACTGACGGCCGAACTCTGCCGCGCGCTCGCCGAGGCGACCGGCGCGCCGGAGAACAGGGTCTACGTCAAATACGAGGAAACGGGCACGTGGGGCTGGTCGGGCTCCAATTTCTGAGGAGAGAATATGAGTTTTCGTGAGATAGCGCCGACTGAGATCGGCGGGAACGTGATCGACCGGATAGGCCGCGAGTGGATGCTCGTCACCGCGGCGAAGGACGGCGCGCGCGAGGGCGACGCCTGCGGCTCGACGTACAACACTATGACTGCGAGCTGGGGCGGAGTCGGCGTCCTCTGGGGCAAACCCGCGGCGTTCGTCTTCATCCGCCCGGAGAGGCATACGTATTCGTTCGCCGAGGCGTCCGACTATATGACGCTCTCGTTCTTCGACGAGGACAAAAAGCCCGCGCTCGCGTTCTGCGGCTCAAAGAGCGGCAGGGACGTCGACAAGGCGGCCGAGTGCTCGCTCACTCCGGTCTTCACGGAGGAGGACGGCGGAGTTTCGGTGTATTTCGGAGAAGCGCGCCTCGTGCTGACGCTCCGAAAGCTTTACGCCGCGCCGATTGAGGAGTGCAGATTTATTGATAAAGACTGCCTCACCCATTACGAAAACAGCGGCTTCCACAAGATGTACGTGGGAGAGATAGAGAGAGTTTTGGAGAGGGAATAAAAGAAAAGCGGAGCCGGAAGGTTCCGCTTTTTGAGTGAAGAGAGAAGAGTGAAAAGAGAAGCGAAAAGGAAGCGCCTACGGCGCGAAGGGACTCGTCTTGTTGCGGTATAATTGAGTGTGTTTTTTACACACCGTACCGCAACAAGGATAGAGAAATTGTTTTCGGGGAAAACAATTTCTCTACAGCGCATTTATGAAGAAAAACGAACTTTCAGCAAAGTGAAATGCGCGGGTTCTCGTCGCGGCAGCGACGCGCACAAAAAAACAAGCACCCATCGGGTGCTTGCTTTTTTGTGTGGGCCATCAGGGATCTCGAACGCGTTGCGGTTTCATTATGTTTATGTTGAAGACACCGTACGCAACGCTTAAAGAATTGCCTGCGGCAATTCTTTACCCGAGGGTTCGAATCACGCTAGTGATTCGAACAAAGAGAAAAGCACCCATCGGGTGCTTTTCTCTTTGTGTGGGCCATCAGGGATCTCGAATTCGTTGCGCCGACAAAAAGCGTGAATATAAGATACCGTGCGCAACGATAAAGAATTGCTGACGCAATTCTTTACCCGAGGGTTCTCGTCGCGGCAGCGACGCGCACAAAAAAACAAGCACCCATCGGGTGCTTGCTTTTTTGTGTGGGCCATCAGGGACTCGAACCCCGGACCGTCCGGTTATGAGCCGGATGCTCTAACCAACTGAGCTAATGGCCCTTTTCGCCGCCGTTATATTCTATCACGGCGGCAAATCGTTGTCAACACTTTTTTGGGGGTCGGCGCGGCTCTTCCGTCAATCCTTTTTCAGGATCGTCGCCATCGTCTGGCCCTCGCCGTGGATCTCCTCGAAGTCGCGCTGGAAAACGGCGACCGCGGAGTCGATGCTCGGCAGCGAGAGCGCCTTTTTGATCAGGCCGTAGCTGACCGTCGCGCTGTGCGCGCCGCTTGCGAAAGCGGATACGATCTCGGCGACGTTCTTGAAGCTCGCGGCGAGGATCTTGGCGTCGGAGCCGGACTCGTCAATGAAAGAGCGGATCTGCTCGATGACGCGGTCGGCGTCCGTGCAGTTGTCCTCCATGCGGTTATAGTAGATAGCGACGTATTTCGCGCCCGCGAGGACGGCGAGGACGCCCTGCATCGTCGTGTAGATGCCGGTCGCCGTCACGTTGACGCCCTCTTTCGCGAGCGCCTTGATCGCGGGCAGACCCGCCTCGCTGACGGGGATCTTGATATACGTGTCGTGACCGATCTTCGAGATTATCGTTTTCGCTTCTTCGATTATCGCGTCCGTCGTCGAGGAGACTACCTGTATGTGAAGACTGCGCCCGTTCGTGCAGAGGCGTCTTATCGTGTTGAGCCGTTCGTAGACGTCGATCGCACCCTCTTTTTTGAGGATGCTGGGGTTGGAAGTGACCCCGACGACCGGCCACATGGAAAGACCGTATTCGAGTTCCTCGAGATTGGCGGTGTCAAGCATCAGTTCGTTCATTGTTATCCGTGACCTTTCATAACTGTTTTGCGGTACGGGCAAATTCCCCGTACCGCAAGAGATTGTACCATATTCGCGCGGCGCGGGTCAATGGAGAAGATTCCGAAAAAAGGGCCCCCCGCAGCGGTTTAGTTGTTCATATTTGTCTTCTGTTCGGGCATAGGGCGTTTTCGTAGAGTTTCCCCGTCGTGAACCGGTTGTACGAGCGGCATCCGCCCGCGCAGACGGAGCCCTTCGGGCATCCCGCGCATCCGCCCGTGAGCATATCGGGGGTGAACTTGCGGTTGTAGGAGAAGGCGTCGGGATCGCGCCAGATGTCCCAAAGCGATCTTTCTCTGAGGTTGCCCTCGTTGAAGCGTTCGTCGTACATCGACTCGCACCCGCGCACGTTGCCGACGCTGTCGATCCCGAGCGTGGTCAGCCCCGCCGAGCAGCCCTCGAAGACGAGTCCGCGCTTCCCGCGGATCTTCGTCTCCTCGGGGGTGTAGTAGCCGATATTGTCCGCGATCCCGATATAAAACGGGTCGCGCCCGGCGTTTTCCGCGACGAATCTCATGACCTTTTCCGCGTCGAACTTCACGTCGACCGTGTCGCCCGCCGCGTTGCCCATCGGAGAGCACGCCTGGATCTGCCACGCGAAGATCTTCTTCGTTTTGAGTATTTCGTAGAACTCGGGAAGGCGCGGAGCGTTGTCCGCGCGCAGAGCGCTGATGACGGAAACGGGGATCCCGGCTTCGGAGAGCGTGTCGAGCGCCGCCGTCGCGCGCTCGAAACTGCCCGCTCTGCGGTATCTGTCGTGGACTTCGGCGACTCCGTCGATCGAGACGGCGACCGACTCGATCCCGACGCGCTTCAGGGCGGCGATTATCGGTTCCGTCATGCGGAACCCGTTCGTTATTATGCACGTTATCACGCCGCGCGAAGTCAGGGCGCCGACGATTTGTTCCCAGTCGGGGCGCATGAAGACCTCGCCGCCGATCATCGAGACGCGGCGGCAGCCCATATCGGCGAGCTGGGCGGCGACGGAGAGGCACTCCTCGGTCGACAACTCGTTTTCTCTCGCTTCGCCGGCGCGGGAACCGCAGTACGCGCACCTGAAACAGCACGCGAGCGTGATCTCCCACACGCACGAACGAAGGCGGAACGGGAATTCGTCCCGCTCGTGACCGTTATTCATCCTTTTTCAGCGGCGTGCCGCATATATGACAGAACGGCGCGTCATCGGGGACCGCGGCCCCGCACGACGGACAGCGCGGTCCGTCCTCTCCGCCGTCTGCGATATCGTTTTTCTCTTCTTCCGGCTCGGGAGCGGGGGCGAATCCGCCTCTCTCGCCGTCGCGCGTAGGCGCGAAAAACTCGGGCCCGGCGTAAACGCACATAACGGGGGGCTGCGGAGGCTGATCGGCGAGATACGCCGGAGCGGCGTACAGGACCGCGACGGGCCTGTCGTCTTCGTCTTTCCCGTCTTTGGGTCCTTCGGGCCCGTCAGGCAGATCTTCGCCTTCTTCCGGTTCGACCGGACCGTTTTCAAAATACTCGGGTCCCGCGTAGACGTCCTCCACGGGCTTGCTCTCGGTATCGAGGTCGGGCCCTTCGTAGAGCTTCTTCGTTTCGCCGCCGAACGATTCGGGTCCGGCGTATACGCCTTCGGCGCCCGGGCCGGGCTTTTTCTTCCCGAAGACGCTCTTGATCCACGGGTAGATCTTATCGCGGAATATCATTCGTTTCCCTCCTGTTCCAGGTATTCGGGGGTCGCATATTCAGCCAGCATTATGCCGATCGCGTCCATCTCGGCGATGCCTCCGTACGGCGCGGCCTCGGACGAGAGACGGACGTAATCCTCGCCGTTTTTATATTTCAGAACGACAAGCTCTCCGTCGATCGGCTCAAGATCGTCGCGGTCCGCCCACTTGTCCATCTCGTACGCGCAGACGGCGCGGTAGCACTTCTCGGACAGCTCGGACGGGACGAGATAATCGGTCCTCGCCTCTTCCTCGTCGGGCGAATTTTTGACGAAAACGGAGAGGCGGTGCTCCTCTCTCGAGTAAGTCGACAGAACGTACTCGACGTGGCTGTCGTATCCGTCCGTTCCGGTCGTCGCGGAGTAATAGTCGAAGAGGATCACGTCGGGGACGACCTCGGGGACGTATTCCATCGAGTTTTTCGTCTCGCACTCGAGTTTCACGTCGTGCGCGGGCATCGTGAACGTGATGATGAAGCCGCGGTCCTCGTCGTAGTCATAGTTCAGCGATTCTCCGTCGAGGAGGAATTTGTAGTCGGTGTCCGTTGCGATCAGGCCGTAATACAGGGTGACCTCTTCGCCCTCGCGGTACGATCCTTTCGCGCCCTCGTAGAACGCCTCGTCGCCGCCGAAGTCGATCTTGTACTCGGGTCCCTTTTTGCCGCATCCTAAAAGTCCGAACAAAACGATCCCTCCCAAAACGCAGAGCGCCAGCGCGCAGACCGCCGCGTTTCTGCGATACGGTTTTTCCGGTCTCAAATCATCTTCCTCCCGGGGTTTATTGTAATTTAATATTATCATCCATAACATAGAATGTCAAGTTGAAAAGGACCCCCGTTCCGGAGAACGGGGGTCGCGTTTTCAATATTCGGTTACGCCGTCGAAGACGAGTTTCGTGTCGCCTGAGAGGGTGATGCCTTCGTCCCGGAAGTTCACGATCAGGTCGCCGCCGGTGACCTTGACGGTGACGTCCTCTCCCTTCGGGCAGAAACCGTTCTTCACCGCCGCCGCGACCGCCGCGCAGGCGCCGGTGCCGCAGGCGAACGTCTCGCCGTTGCCGCGTTCCCACACGCGCATCCGGAGCGTCGTCGGATCGACGACGCGGACGAATTCGGTGTTCACGCGTTCCGGGAAGATCGGGTCGTGCTCGAATTTCGGACCTATCACGTCGAGGTCGAGACCGTCGACTCTGTCGCAGAACACGACGCAGTGCGGGTTGCCGACGGAAAGACACGTGATCCGGTACTCGCCGCCCGCAATTTTCACCGGTCTGTCGACGATCTGCTCGCCGTCGAGCGAGCACGGTATCTTTTCGGGCGAGAATTCCGCGCGGCCCATCTCGACGCCTGCCATCGTGACTCTGCCGTCGGAGGTGTAGACGCTGACGGCGCGGACGCCCGCCGCCGTCTCGATCTTGACGACGTCCTCTTTCGCGATGCCGCGGTCGTAGACGTATTTCGCGACCGAGCGGATGCACGTTCCGGCGATGAAGCCCTCGCTGCCGTCCCTGTTGAACAGGCGCATCTTCACGTGCGCCTCGGGGTCGTCCGGCTTCTCTATCAGAGCGATGCCGTATCCGCCGACTCCGTAGTGGCGGTCGCAGAGTTTTATGCAGAGCGATTCGGGACACGTGATCGTCCCGTCGCGGTCGTCGATGACGATATAGTCGGCGCCCGTCGCCTCCATCTTCGAGAACGGGAGTTTCATCCTCTCGCTCCTCATCGTGTTGATGTCGACAAGCTCCGTGTTGTGCTCGGCGTAGCGGCTCGCTATGATGTCGGCGAGCGCCTCCGCCGTGTCGAGCGACGTGAGGCACGGCACGGAGAGCGCGATGGCGCACGCGTGGATCGCCTCGAAATTACGGACGTCTTCGGCGTTCTCAAGCGCCGAGTACACGACGTAGCTGATCGCGCCGCCGTCGAGCAGAGAGAGAAGTTTGCCGTCGGAACACGACTCGTCGAGGACGGTCACGTCGCTTCCGAGTTTCGATATCATCTCGGCCGTCGGCTTGGACGCGTAGAGCGTGAAGTGCAGATCGCCGAGCTTTTTGCTCAGATCGATCAGCTCGTGAACGTCCTTTTCGTCCGCGTGCAGGAAGAAACCGACCCCCTCGCGGCGGAGCGAGGACGGCAGGAGCAGTCCCGCCGAGCGCATCCCCTTGAAGAGCGCCTCGTTGAGGTCCTTGCCGATCCCGAGCACCTCGCCCGTCGACTTCATCTCGGGGCCGAGGCCGGAGAACGCGTCGGGAAGTTTCTCGAACGAGAAGACGGGGACCTTGACCGCGAAGTACGGCGGCGTCTTGTAAAGACCCGTTCCGTAACCCATATCGGCGAGTTTTTCGCCGACCATGACGCGCGTCGCGAGTTCAATCATCGGAACGCCCGTGACCTTGCTGATATACGGCACGGTGCGCGAGGCGCGCGGGTTGACCTCTATCACGTACGGCTCGCCGCGCCAGATCAGAAGCTGGATGTTGACCAGTCCCCGCGTTCCGAGCGCGAGCGAGATCGCCGTCGCCTGTTCGATGACGACCGACGTCATCTTGTCGTTAAGTTTATAAGCGGGGATCACCGCGATCGAATCGCCGGAGTGGACGCCCGCCCGCTCCACGTGTTCCATGATCCCGGGGATCAGCACGTCATCGCCGTCGGATATGACGTCGAGTTCGAGTTCGATCCCGTTCATGTATTTGTCGACGAGGACGGGACTGTCGACGCCCGCCTCGAGGATCGGAGCCATGTATTCCCTGACCTCGTGGTCGGACCAGACGATCCTCATGTTCTGCCCGCCGATGACGTACGAAGGACGGAGAAGGACGGGATAACCGAGCTCGTTTGCGGCGCGGATCGCCTCTTCCGTCCCGGTGACGCCCATGCCTTTAGGTCTCTTTATTCCGAGCGAACCGAGAAGCGCGTCGAAACGCTCGCGGTCTTCCGCCGTGTCGATGCCCTCCGCCGACGTGCCGAGAATTCTGACTCCGCGTGAGTCGAGATATTTCGTCAGCTTGATAGCCGTCTGGCCGCCGAACGCCACGACGACGCCGACCGGTTCCTCGACGGCGACGACGTTCATGACGTCCTCGGGCGTCAGCGGCTCGAAGTAGAGCCTGTCAGCCGTGTCGTAGTCGGTCGAGACGGTCTCCGGGTTGTTGTTTATGATGACGACCTCGTAGCCGAGTCTGCGGAGCGTCGTCGCGCAATGAACGGACGAGTAGTCGAACTCGATCCCCTGACCGATCCTGATCGGCCCCGAGCCGAGGACGATGACGGTCTTGCCGGGAGCGCGCGCCGCGTGGCGCGCCTCGCAGTCCTCGTCGTACGAGGAATAGTAGTACGGCGTTTCCGCGTCGAACTCGCCGCCGCACGTGTCGACGATCCTGAAGACCGCCTCGCGGTGGCACGGGAGGGGATATCCCGAGAGGGCGTCGAGCGCGGCGTCAGTATATCCGAGTTTTTTGCCCTCGAGATAGTCCGCCGAGTCGAGCGAGAGGCCCGAGATCCTGTTTTCATAATCGGAAAGGCGCTTTATCTGCGATACGAAGAACGGGTCGATGCGGGTGATCTTTGAAATATCTTCAACGGAGATCCCGGCTTTCAGCGCGGCGAAAACGGCGAACAGCCGTCTGTCGTCGCACGTTCCGACCGCTTCGAGCAATTCTTTCTCGGTCTTGTTTTCAAAAAAACGTATTCCGAGCGTTTCCGTTCCGATCTCCGCGCCGCGTACCGCTTTCATGAGCGCGGCGGGGAACGACGGCGCGATCGCCATGACCTCGCCCGTCGCCTTCATCTGCGTTCCGAGCTTGCGCGAGGAGCCGTGGAGCTTGTCGAACGGCCATTTCGGGAGTTTTACCACCACGTAGTCGAGCGCGGGCTCGAAACAGGCGCACGTCTTTCCCGTCACGTCGTTCTTGATCTCGTCGAGCGTGTAGCCGAGCGCGATCTTAGCGGTGATCTTCGCTATCGGGTATCCGGTCGCCTTGCTGGCGAGCGCGGACGAGCGCGACACGCGCGGGTTGACCTCTATGACGGCGTAGTCGAAGCTTTCGGGGTCGAGCGCGAACTGGCAGTTGCACCCTCCGACGATGCCGAGCGCCGAGATTATGTTCAGCGACGCGCTGCGGAGCGTCTGATACTCCCTGTCCGAGAGCGTCAGCGCGGGAGCGACGACGACGGAGTCGCCGGTGTGGACGCCGACCGGGTCGACGTTCTCCATCGAGCAGATCGCGATCACGTTGCCCTTGCCGTCGCGCATCGTTTCAAATTCTATTTCTTTCCAGCCGTAGATATATTTTTCGACGAGGATCTGACCGATCGGAGACGCGGCGATACCCGCCGCGGCGACCGTTTTCAGTTCCTCCGCGCCGTACGCGACGCCGCCGCCGCCGCCGCCGAGCGTGTACGCGGGGCGGACGATGACGGGATATCCGATCGTCTCGGCGATCTTCAAAGATTTTTCGACGTCGTGCGCCGTGTCCGACGGGATCGTCGGTTCGCCGATCGCCGCCATCGTGTCCTTGAAGAGCTGCCTGTCTTCCGACTTCTTTATCGCGTCGACGTTCGACCCGATGAGGCGGACGCCGTTCTCTTCGAGGAACCCGTCCTCGTAAAGTTTTACGGCGAGCGTCAGCCCCGTCTGACCGCCCAGACCGGCGAGCAGGCAGTCGGGTTTTTCTTTTTTGATTATTCTTTTTACCGTCTCGACGGTGAGAGGTTCGAGGTAGACTTCTTCGGCGAGGTCGGTGTCAGTCATGACCGTCGCGGGGTTCGAGTTGACGAGGACCGTCTCGATCCCCTCCGCTTCGAGAACGCGGCACGCCTGCGTTCCGGCGTAGTCGAACTCCGCAGCCTGACCGATGACGATGGGACCGGAGCCGATGACCATTACCTTGCGGATCGAGTTATCCTTTGGCACTGTGTCTCACCTCCATCATCCGGACGAACCGGTCGAAAAGAAACGCGGTGTCACGCGGGCCGCTTCTCGCTTCGGGGTGGAACTGCACAGAAAACGCGAGATCGTCTTCGTAGTCGATCCCCTCGCACGTTTCGTCGTTCGCGTTGACGAAACTCATCGCGCCGCGGCGCAGAGATCCTACTCTCACGGCGTAGCCGTGGTTCTGCGAGGTGATGTACGTTCTGCCGCTTTTCACGTCGCGGACGGGCTGATTCGCCCCGCGGTGGCCGAATTTCAGTTTCTCGGTCAGCGCGCCGGTCGAAAGCGCGAGGAGCTGGTGACCGAGGCAGATACCGAAGATCGGCACCCTGCCGAATATCTTTTTCAGTTCTTCAATGCAGTCGCGCCTTTCCGTCGGGTCGCCGGGGCCGTTCGAGAGCATGACGCCGTCGGGCTTCATCTCGAGGATCGACTCGGCGTCCGTGTTTGCCGGAACGGACAAAACGGAGCATCCGCGGGCGCGCAGCGCCGCCGTGATCCCCGCTTTCGCGCCGTAGTCGATGAGGACGACGCGGAACTTCTCCTCTCCGTCGGCGGGGAAGAGATTCGGCCGCGTCGAGGTGACGGCGGGAACCGCTCCGCGCACCTTATACGACGAGAGCGCTTGCGAGTACAGCGAGAAATCGGGCTCTCCGTCCGTGATGACGGCGTTCATGACGCCTCGGTCGCGGATCAGTTTCGTGATCTCCCTCGTGTCGACCCCGCAGATCCCGGGGATCCCGCGATCTTTGAGAAACGAGTCGATATCGCCTTCGGAACGGAAATTCGACGGCGCGGGGCACCATTCCCTGACGACGTAGCCGAAAAGGGCGGGACGCCCTTCGAAGTCGTCGGGGATAACGCCGTAGTTCCCGATTACGGGGAACGTCTGCGTCACGATCTGCCCGTAGTACGACGGGTCGGTTATACACTCGAGATACCCGCACATGCCGGTCGTGAAGACGAGTTCGCCGACCGCGCCGTCCGGGGCGGGATCGGCGCCGAAGCCGACCCCCTCGAAGACGCGTCCGGACTCGAGGATGAGATACCTTTTTTTCATTGCGCCATCCTTTCGGCTTTTCCGAAATGATCTTATCGAAAAATCAAGTAATATTTTCAGCGTATAATTCCCCTGTTTTTTGCGAAGCAAAATGAAATGGGTCGGGTTCCGTTTCAAAGGGGAATTTTATCCGTTATTGATCCGCTTTGAAGCGGATCAATGACGAAGCGTAGCTGACATAACGGCCTTTATCGTGTGCATCCTGTTCTCCGCCTCGTCGAAGACGACGGAGCGGTCCGACTCGAAGACCTCGTCGGTCACTTCGAGCGAGTCGAGGCCGAACGCCTCGCCGACTTTACGTCCGATCTCGGTGTTCGCGTCGTGGTACGCCGGCAGGCAGTGCATGAAGATCGCCCCTTCGCCCGCCGCGCCCATGAGCGCCGAGTCGACGCGGTACGCGGACAGAGCCGCTATACGCTCCGCCCAGACCGCCTCGGGCTCGCCCATCGAGACCCAGACGTCGGTGTATATGATATCCGCGCCGCGCACCGCAGCGGCGGGATCCTCTTCAAAGTTGAGGATCGCGCCGGTCGAGGCGGCGATCTTTTTGCAGGTCGCGACAAGATCCGCGTTCGGGAAGTATTCGCGCGGAGCGCACGCGGTGAACTCCATTCCCATCTTCGCGCAGCCGACCATCAGCGAGTTGCCCATGTTGAACCGCGCGTCGCCCATGTAGACGAGTTTTTTGCCCCGCAGAGAGCCGAGTTTTTCCTTCGCGGTGAGGAAGTCGGCCAAAATCTGCGTCGGGTGGAACTCGTCGGTCAGACCGTTCCAGACGGGAACGTCCGCGTACTTTGCAAGCGTCTCGACGCGTTCCTGACCGAAGCCGCGGTATTCGATGCCGTCGAACATACGCGACAGCACGCGCGCCGTGTCGGCGAGCGATTCTTTTTTGCCGATCTGCGACCCGGACGGGTCGAGGTACGTCACGCCCATGCCGAGGTCGTGAGCCGCCACCTCGAACGAGCAGCGCGTCCGCGTGCTCGTCTTTTCAAAGATCAAGGCGACGTTTTTACCTTTGAGGGCGTCGTGGGGTATACCCTTTTTCTTTTTGTCCTTCAGGTCGGCGGCGAGGTCGAGCAGATACGCGATCTCTTCCGGCGTGAAGTCGAGCAGTTTCAGAAAATCTCTTCCTTTGAGGTCCATGGTTCAATCATCCTCCCCCGCGGCGATCTTCGTTATGACGGACAGCGCGCGGTCAAGAAGCTCGTCCGGGATATTCAGCGGAGGCGCGAGACGGACTCTTCCCTTCGCTCCGAGGACGAGGACTCCTTTTTCGATACATTTGTTTATGAGGTCGGCGGGCTCACCCTCGACTTCGATGCCGACGAGGAGGCCTCTGCCGTAAACCCCTTTTATTCCCGGCTTGCCCGAGAGAGTTTCGAATATTTTTCCCGATTTTACGCGGACCGACGCGAGGAAAGCCTCGTCGATGCGCGAGACGATACTGACGGCGCCCGCGCAGCAGACGGGATTTCCGCCGAACGTCGAGCCGTGAGTGCCGGGCGTGAGGACGCCCTCCGTCTTCTCCGAGAAGAGGACCGCGCCGACGGGAAGACCGCCGCCGAGCCCCTTCGCCGTCGTGACGACGTCGGGCTTGATCCCGTGTTCCATATACGAGTAGAAATACCCGCATCTGCCGTTGCCCGTCTGCACCTCGTCGATCATGAGAAGAACGCCTTTTTCTTCACACAGAGCGGCGACGGATCTCAGATATTCCGCGGAAAGCGGACGGACGCCGCCCTCGCCCTGAACGGTCTCGAGAAGGACAGCCGCGCATTTTTGATCCTCAAGGATCGCGCGCAGACCGTCCGCGTCTTCGGGCTCCGCGTACGCGAATCCCGGCGTCACCGGCAGGAAATCGCGGTGGAAAACGTCCTGACCGGTCGCCGCGAGCGTCGCGAGCGTCCTGCCGTGGAACGAGTTTTTCATCGTGACGACGGTAAAATACTCCTCGCCTTTGTTTTCCGCCGCCCATTTGCGCGCCGTCTTTATCGCGCACTCGTTCGCCTCCGCGCCGGAGTTGCAGAAGAACGCTTTCTTCATCCCCGCTTTCCCGCAGAGCAGTTCGGCGAGTTTTGCGCACGGGTCGGTGTAGTAGAGGTTCGAGGCGTGCTGGATCTTCCCGAGCTGTGCCTCCACCGCGGCGACCCAGACGGGGTCGCACGCGCCGAACGCGTTCGTCGCGATCCCCGCGCCCATGTCGACGTATTCCTTGCCCGTTTCGTCGTAAAGGAGCGCGCCGGAACCTTTTACTATATTGACGTCGTACCTTTTGTAAGTCGGTACGATATATTCCCTGTCAAGGGCTCTTGTGTCTGCCACGGCGGTCAGTCTCCCTTCGTGAACATCGTGCCGACACCTTCGTCGGTCAGCATTTCGATGAGGATGGCGTGCGGGATGCGTCCGTCGATGACGAACACGCGCTTTACGCCTGCGCTTATCGCCTCGGTGCAGCTTCTGACTTTCGGGATCATGCCGCCGCTGATGACGCCGCTTTCGATCAGCCCTTCCGTTTCGTCGGTCCTGACGGTGCGGATGATCGACTCGGGATCGTCGCGATCGCGCAGGATGCCGCCCACGTCGGTGAGCGTGAAGAAGCTCTCCGCTCTGATCGCGCCGGCGATCATAGCCGCCGCCGTGTCGGCGTTGATGTTGTAAGTGTTCCCCTCCTCGTCGCATCCGACGGTGGAGATGACCGGGATGTACCCGCGGTCGAGCATGTCCCAGACCGGGGCGGGGTTGACCTTCGTGATCTCGCCGACGTATCCGAGCCGCTCGTCCTTCGGTTTCGCCATGATCATCCTGCCGTCGATGCCGGACAGACCGACTGCGCGGCCTCCCTTGGTCTCGAGCAGGTTGACGAGGTCCTTGTTCACCTTCCCGGCGAGGACCATCTGAACGATGTCGACGGTCTCACGGTCGGTGACGCGGAGCCCCTCGACGAACTCGCTCTTCTTGCCCGTCTTGCTCAGCATATCGGTGATCTCGGGGCCGCCGCCGTGGACGAGAACGACCTTGACTCCGATCAGCGTGAGAAGGACGATATCGCCCATTACGTCCGATTTGAGTCCGTCGCTCGTCATGGCGTTCCCGCCGTATTTGATGACGATGACTTTATTCACGTATTTGCGGATGTAGGGGAGCGCCTCGACGAGGATCTTGGCCCTGTCGGCGTTCGAAAGAGAGGAAACCGTCATTTTGTTCTGACCTCCGAAAAAGGGAAATTCGGGGAGCCGGACGGGTTATGTCCGGTAATCCCCGTTGATTTTTACGTAATCGTAAGTGAGGTCGCAGCCCCACGCGGTCGCCGAAAAGTCGCCTTCGCCGAGGTCGACTTTTATCGTGATCTCGTCCTCGGAGAGAACGGCTTTCGCGATCCCCTCGGAGAACGGGACGCCCGACCCGTCGCGGCAGACCTCAACCTCGCCCGCGCGGGACGAGAAGGTCACGCCGATTTTCGAGGGGTCGACCGGAGCGCCGCTGTAACCGACGGCGCAGAGGACGCGTCCCCAGTTGGCGTCCGCGCCGAACATCGCCGCTTTCGTCAGCGACGAGCAGACGACGGCTTTCGCCGCGGTCTTCGCGCACGCCTCGCACTTCGCGCCGGTCACGGCGCACTCGAGAAGTTTCGTCGCGCCCTCGCCGTCAGCCGCGATGGAGCGGCATAGAGCGACGGTTACGGAGTTGAGAGCTTTCATGAATTCGGGGAAATACTCGCTGTCCTCGGTAACGAGCGGGCTGCCCGACGCGCCGTTGGCGAGAACGGCGACCATGTCGTTCGTCGAGGTGTCCCCGTCGATGCTTATCATATTGAAGGTATTCTGAACGTCAGTACACAGCGCGGCTTTGAGCGCCGACGCGGACACGGTACAGTCGGTGGTGATGAAAACGAGCATCGTGGCGAGATTCGGGTGGATCATCCCGGAGCCCTTCGCGATACCGCCGAGACGGCACGTCGTCCCGCCGATCTCGAATTCGACGGCGAACGATTTTATCTTCACGTCCGTCGTCATGATCGCCTCCGCGGCGAAGTCGTTGTGATCGCCGAGGCCGGCGACGAGCTCCTTCATTCCGGCGGCGATCGGTTCGACCGAAAGCGGCTCGCCGATGACGCCCGTCGAGGCGACGATCACGTCCGTGGGGTCTATCCCGAGGGCGTCCGCCGTCAGCGAACACATCTTCTCGGCGATCTCGACGCCGTCCGCGTTGCACGTATTGGCGTTGCCGCTGTTGCAGATCACGGCGCGCGCGACGCCGTTTTCAAGATTCTTTTTCGTCACGGACAGCGGAGCGCCCTTGACGAGATTGGAGGTATATACGGCCGCGGACGAGGCGGGCCTGTCGCTGAGGATAAGGCACAGGTCGCGTTTGACCCTGCTCTTCCTGATCCCGCAGTGGATCCCGTTCGCCGTAAAGCCCTTCGCGGCAGTGACGCCGCCGTTTATCATCTTCATTTTTTCCGGTCCTTTCAGAAAAGCACAAGAGATTCGGTCGTCTCGCGCCCGAGCGCGATATTCATACACTGGATCGCCGCGCCCGACGCGCCTTTGCCGAGGTTGTCGAAAAGCGCCGCGAGAACGGTCCGCTCGCCGTTTCCGAAAACGGTCACCGCCATCGAGTCCGTTCCCGAGAGGGCGTCGGCCGGGACGAATCCGTTCGGGAAGAGGGGAGAGTCGGACGGAACGTATTTGATCACCGGCCCCGCGTATTTCCCGCGGTAGCAGTCGACTATATCGGACGCGCGGAAACCGGGGGACAGATCGTCCGACGACAGAGGGACGGTCACGAGCATCCCGGAGTAAAAACTCGATACGATCGGCGTGAAAACGGGCTCTGAGTAAACTCCGCCGTATTTCTTCATTTCGGGCAGGTGTTTGTGCGTCTGCCCGACGCCGTACATTCTCGGCGCGAGAAGGGAGCCGACGTTTTCTTCGTAATCGGCTATCATCTTCTTGCCGCCGCCGCTGTAACCGGTGACCGACGTCGCCGACAGGCGGGCGGTCTTCGGGAGGATCCCCGCCGCGGTGAGCGGCGCGACGAGAGCGACGAAGCCGCTCGCGTGACAGCCGGGATTAGCAATTCTCTTTGAGTTCTTAATGAGTTCTTCCTGCTCAGCCGACAGTTCCGGGAATCCGTAGACCCATCCGTCCGCGGTCCGGTGCGCCGTCGAGGTGTCGACGACGACGGTATCGGGGTTTTCGATCAGAGATACCGATTCGCGCGCCGCGTCGTCGGGCAGGCAGAGGAAGACGACGTCGGAGCCGTTCGCCGCTTCGGCGCGCGCCGCGGGGTCGCGGCGGACTTCGTCGGGGAGCGTGACGGTCTTTATACCGTCCATTCCGGCGAGCCGCTCTTTTATGCGCAGACCGGTCGTTCCCGATCCTCCGTCCACAAATACTTTCGTCATATCGTCGATCCTTTGCGCGACGCGAGAAACGCGCCGATGTATTCCGCCTGAGCATCGACCGACGCGGGAGCGGTGCCGCCGTACGACGTCCTCTTTTTCATCGCCTCGGCGGGGTCGATCACCGTGTAGAGCGACTCGTCGAAGACCGGGCAGAATTCGCGGTATTTTTCAAGCGGTATTTCGTCGAGCGTGATATTTTCCCCGATGCAGTACGACACGATCTCGCCAGTGATCTTGTAAGCCGTGCGGAACGGCACGCCGTTCTTCGCGAGCAGGTCGGCGAGGTCGGTGGCGGTGATGAAGCCGCCCTTCGCGGCGTCGAGCATCCGGTCGGCGCGCACCTTCATCGTCTTTATCATCGGGGTGAAGACCGAGAGGCAGACCTTCGCGGTGTCGAACGCGTCGAACGTCGCCTCCTTGTCCTCCTGCATATCCTTGTTATAAGCGAGAGGGAGCGATTTCATCGTCACGAGAAGAGAGAGCAGGTCGCCGTAAACGCGGCCCGTCTTGCCCCTGACGAGCTCCGCCATGTCGGGGTTCTTTTTCTGAGGCATGATGCTGCTTCCGGTCGAGAACGCGTCGTCGAGTTCGATATAGCGGAACTCGAACGACGACCACAGCACGATCTCCTCGGAGAAACGGGAGAGATGCATCATCAAAATCGAAAGCGCGCTCATCAGCTCCAGGCAGAAGTCGCGGTCGGAGACGGAGTCGATGCTGTTTTCGGTCGGGCCCGTGAATCCGAGCGCGGTCGCCGTCATGAAACGGTCTGTGTCGAACGTCGTTCCCGCCAGCGCGCACGCGCCGAGAGGAGAGAAATTCATCCTCTTCACGGCGTCTGCGATCCTGTCCGCGTCGCGCGCGAACATCATCGCGTACGCCATCAGGTGGTGGCCGAAGCTGATCGGCTGCGCCCTTTGCAGATGGGTGTAACCCGGCATGACCGTCTCTTTGTTTTCGGCGGCGCGGTCGCGGATCGTTCCGATGAGGTCGAAAACGAGGTCGAGCACCGCCGCCGCTTCCTTTTTCAGATAAAGGCGTGTGTCGAGGGCGACCTGATCGTTGCGGCTCCTCGCGGTGTGGAGTTTCCGCCCGGCGTCGCCGATCCTCTCGGTGAGGACGGACTCGACGAACGTGTGAACGTCCTCCGCCTTAGGGTCGACGGAGAGAGCGCCGTTTTTGATATCGTCGAGGATCGAGCCGAGCGCCGAGACGATCGCCTCCGCGTCGTGTGCGGGGATGATCCCCTTCGCGCCGAGCATCGTCGCGTGGGCTGCGGAGCCCTTAATATCCTCTTCGATCATCCGCGAGTCGACGCGGATCGACGAGTTGAAGTCGTCAGCCGTCGGATCGACCGATCCCGACGACCTTCCCGCCCATAACTTTTCCATCTTAAATCTCCGTTTGCCGAATTACGGCTTATTTTTTGAGTTTTTCGTTCAGGCGCGCCCTGACCGTGATCGGCAGGCCGTAGAGGTTGATGAAGCCCGCGGAATCCGCCTGATTGTAGACCTGATCCTCGCCGAACGTTGCGAGCTCTTCTGAATAAAGCGAATAGTCGCTCACGACGCCCGCCTTGATGATATTGCCCTTGTAGAGTTTGAGGCGGACTTTACCGGTGACCGTTTCCTGCGTCTTGTCGACGAACGCGGAGAGCGCCTCGCGCAGCGGGGTGAACCATTGGCCGTTGTAAACGAGTTCCGCGAACGTGATCGCAAGTTCGCTCTTCTTGTGAGCGGTCATCTTGTCGAGAGTGACCGTCTCGAGGTAGTTGTGCGCCGCGTAGAGGATCGCGCCGCCGGGGGTCTCGTACACGCCGCGGCACTTCATGCCGACGAGGCGGTTCTCGACGATGTCGAGCAGACCGATTCCGTTCTTGCCGCCGATCCTGTTGAGGGCGAGAATGATCTCTTTGGCGGATTTCTTCTCGCCGTTCAGCGCTACGGGCACGCCCTTTACGAATTCGAGTTCGATATATTCGGGCTCGTCCGGCGCCTTGAGCGGAGAGACGCTCATCTCGAGAAAACCCTCTTTTTCGTAAAGCGGCTCGTTCGCGGCGTCCTCAAGGTCGAGGCCCTCGTGGGACAGATGCCAGAGGTTCTTATCCTTTGAATAGTTCGTTTCGCGCGTGATCTTGAGAGGGATACCTTTCGCCTCGGCGTACTCGATCTCCTCCTCGCGGGACTTGATGTTCCACTCGCGCCACGGGGCGATGACGGGCATGTCCGGCGCGAACGCCTTGATCGCGAGTTCGAAACGGACCTGGTCGTTGCCTTTTCCCGTGCAGCCGTGCGCGATCGCGTCGGCTCCCTCGGCGAGGGCGATCTCGACCATACGCTTAGCTATGACGGGGCGCGCGAACGACGTGCCGAGCATGTACTCCTCGTACAGAGCGCCCGCCTTGACGGTGGGGATGATGTAGTCGTCGACGAATTCGTCGGTGAGGTCCTCGATATAGAGTTTCGACGCGCCCGTTTTCAGCGCTTTTTCCTCGAGCCCTTCAAGCTCGCCTTCCTGACCGACGTTGCCGGAGACCGCGATTACCTCGCAGTTGTTGTAATTCTCTTTGAGCCAGGGAATGATAATGGAGGTGTCGAGTCCTCCGGAGTAGGCGAGTACGACCTTTTTGATCTTCGATTTGTCCATTTTTGCGGTTCCTTTCGGGTTGAATGAAATAAAATACATTCAAAATGAATTTTTATGCAACAATTATACCACCGGAACGGCATTTTTGCAAGCGTATCCGGGAAAAAGATCAAATTCGTGAAAAACGACTGAACTGCTTTGAAAACAAGGCGCATATTGGATGTTTTTCATAAAGGAAAGCATCGTTCGGCGCGGTGGGGTGAAAAAACTGCTCGCGAATTATTATTCACAAGTCCCGTTTTCGGTCAGGTTTGACAAACGCGCGCGCGCGGTATTATAATAGGATCGATAATCACACGGCGAAGGAGGCGGCGATATGACGAAAAAGAAGTTTACCGTAACGGGTATGAGTTGTTCCGCCTGTTCCGCCGCGGTGACGAGGGCGGTCGAGGGAGAGGCAGGCGTCGGTTCGGTCGCCGTTTCTCTTCTGACGAACTCGATGGTCGTCGAATACGACGAGGCCGTCGTCTCCGATCTTGCGATCTGCGACTCGGTGAAGCGCGCGGGCTATTCCGCCGTCCCGGGCGTCGAGCGGCAGCGCGGCGCGTCTGCGGAGGACGCCGAATATGAGAAAAGGAAGAAAAGACTGATAATATCGGCGGCGCTCTGCGTCGTTTTGATGTATATAACGATGGGCCACATGGTCGGGCTGCCGCTGCCGCCCTTCGCCGACCCGCACGGGGCGGGGTGGGCGCCCGCCGTTTACGCGGCGGTCCAGTTCGCGCTCGCGACGCCGATACTCGTCATAAACCGTCACTTTTTCACCGACGGCGCAAAGGCGGCGTTCCGCGGCGCGCCGAACATGAACACGCTGATCGCGGTCGGCGCGGGAGCGTCGTATATCTACGCCGTCTATATGACCGTCCGCATTTTCATCGCCGTCTTTTCGGGCGGTGAAGCGCACGCGATGACGGAGGAGCTTTACTACGAATCCGCCGCGATGATCCCCGTTTTGATCTCCCTCGGCAAGACGCTCGAGGGGCGTGAGAACAGGAAGACGACGAGGGCGATAACGGCTCTGCTCGATCTGACTCCCGACACGGCGGAAATAGAACGCGAAGGAGAGACGGTCACCGTTTCCGCCGACCTGATCGAAAAGGGCGACGTCGTGATCCTCCGCGCGGGAGGCCGCATCCCCTGCGACGGAGTCGTGATCTCGGGGAACGGGACCGCGGACGAGAGCATAATCACCGGCGAGAGCGTTCCCGTCGACAAGGCGGAGGGGGACGCGGCGGTCGCAGGATCGCTGTTCACGTCCGGATTCTGTAAAATGGAAGCGACGAGGACGGGAGAGGAGACGACGGTAGCGAAGATCGCGTCCCTGGTCGAGGAAGCGTCGTCGTCGAAGGCGCCGGTCCAGAAACTCGCCGATAAGATAAGCGGGATATTCGTGCCTGTCGTGATAGCGATAGCCGTTATCGCGTTCGCGGCGTGGATGATCGCGGGTGCCGGTTTCCACCGCTCGCTCGGTTACGGGATATGCGTTCTGGTCATCTCGTGTCCGTGCGCGCTCGGCCTCGCCACGCCGACCGCCGTGATGTGCGGCGTCGGCAGGGGCGCGAAGCTCGGGATACTGATCAAGTCCGCAGACGCGCTCGAGACGCTCGGAAAAGCGGAAGTCATCCTGACCGACAAGACGGGCACGCTGACGGAGGGCGAGATGGAAGTCTCCGACGCCGTCCCGTTCGGTGGCAGCGATATAAACGAAGTCGTCAGACTCGCCGCGTCGCTGGAGGAGAAGAGCGAGCATCCGATCGCGAAAGCAGCAGTCAGATATGCAGCCGGTGCGGGGATCGCGCCCGTCCGGACGGACGATTACGCCGCCCTCGCGGGCGGAGGAGTCGAGGCGAAGATCGAAGGGCGAACGTTCCGCATAGGCAACGCCGCGTTCGTTTCCGAACGGATCGGAGAGATCGGAGAAGACGCCCGCGCGGCGATCGATAAACTCGCCGCGGAGGGAAAGACGCCCGTCGTTCTGGCGGGAGAGGGCGGAGTCCTCGGAGTTCTCGCCGTTCGCGACAGGATCAAAGAGAGTTCCCCGCGCGCCGTTTCCCTTTTCAAAAAGCTCGGGTGTTCCGTCGTTATGCTGACGGGAGACAATAAGATCACCGCAGAAGCGGTCGGAAAAGAGACGGGGATAGAGAAGGGCGACGTGATCTCTTCGGTCAAACCGGAGGAGAAGGACCGCGTCGTCGCGTCGGTCGCGGACGGATCGTTCGCGGGCGACGGGGTGCGGCGCACGACCGTCATGATCGGCGACGGGGTAAACGACTCGCCGTCCCTCGCGAGGGCGGACGTCGGTATCGCGGTCGGCGCGGGCGCCGACGTTGCGATAGAGTCCGCGGACGTCGTGCTGACGCGCGACGATCTCGGCGACGGAGCCCGGGCGCTGATGCTCTCCCGCGCCGTTATGAGATGCATAAAACAGAATCTCGGGTGGGCGTTCTTCTACAACGTCCTGTTGATACCGGTGGCGGCGGGCGCGCTGTCCGCGCTCGGCGTGACGCTCACGCCGATGATATCGGCGGCGGCGATGTCGCTGTCGAGTCTGTGCGTCGTTACGAACGCTTTGCGGCTGACCCGGTGGGATCCCGTAAAAGCAGAGGAAAAAATACAAAAAACGGAGGGATGATATGTTTAACAAAAAGAATGAGATCGAAGTCCGGATCGACGGGATGCGCTGCGAACACTGCGTCGGAAGAGTGACGGGCGCGCTTGAGGCGCTCGGATGCCGCGCTCACGTTTCGCTCGCGGAGGGAAAGGCGAAGATAAAATATCCGGGATCGGTGTCGGTCGAGGCGATCCTCGACGCGATCCGGGCCGTCGGTTTTGAACCCTCGGTCTGATATTGAAAACGGAAAAAGAATGTGATAGAATAGGAAACGGAAGAACTCACGTCAAAGCGCGGCTGACGCCGCGGGAAAGGAAGATAATTTTATGAGCACGTTCAGAAAGTATTTTGCGGAGTTTATCGGAACGTTCGTCCTCGTCTTCTTCGCGTGCGGGACCGCTACGGTCCTCGGCTGCGACAAGGGTAAGTTCGACGTCGCGTATCTCCTCACCGCGCTTGCGTTCGGTCTCGTGATCGTCGCAATGGCGTATTCGATCGGAAACGTGTCGGGCTGTCACATCAACCCCGCGGTCTCGATCGCGATGTTCGCCACCGGAAAACTCTCTCTTATCGACTTCATCGGCTACGTAGCCGCGCAGTTCGTCGGCGCGATCGCCGGCGCCGCCGCGCTGATCCCGTTCGTCGGTAAGGACGCGTCGTTCGGAGCGAACTCCCTTTACGATAACAATATCATCCTGTCCCTCGTGATCGAGGCGATCCTGACCTGCGTATTCGTTCTCGCTATCCTCGGAGTGACCTCGAAGGTCGAGAACGGATCGGTCGCGGGCGTCGTCATCGGTCTGACGCTCACGCTCGTTCACATCTTCGGCATCCGTTTCACCGGAACGTCGGTCAACCCCGCGAGAAGCTTCGGTCCCGCGCTCTTCGCCGGCGGAGAAGCGTTCTCGAACGTGTGGGTGTTCATCGTCGCGCCGCTCTTCGGCGGCGTTCTCGCCGCGCTGATCTGGAAGATCATCGCGCCCGACAGGAAATAAGAAACGAAGAACAGATTTATCCCGCTCCGGCTGTCGCCGGAGCGGGATCTTTTTATTCGGCAAGTCTGATAACGCTTTCGACGTCGTCTCTTGAGGCGACGAACGCTTTGAGCTCCTTTCCCGACGCCTCCCCGCAGATGAATTCCGCCTTTCCTGCGGGAGAGCCCGGCACGGGCTCGACTTTGTCGAAATAGCGGGAGAGATCCTCCCCGGCGTCGGAGGGCGAGACGCCCGCGAGCCTGATATAGTATGAGAAGCGGACTCTGTCGAAATCGGCGACGGATCCGCTCTTTTTAGTGAAGACCGGCGCGCATTCCGCGGCCGCCGCTCCGGAGAGTGCGGCGACGATATCTGCCGTGACCGCTCCCGCGGTCGGGAAACGGCCCGCGCCGCGGCCGTAGAACATAACGTCTCCGGTGACGGAACACCTGACGCGGATCGCGTTGTAGACGTCGTTGACTCCCGCGAGGATATCGTCTTTTTTCACCATCTGCGGGCAGACGAAGATCGCCGGGGACCCTTTTTCATACCGGAAAGAGCCGATGAGTTTTATCACGCGCCCCGCTCTTTCGGCGGCTGATACGTCCTCGGGAGCGATCCCGCGGATCGACTCCGCGTAAACGTCGCCGTCGTCGGGCAGAGTTCCCGTCGCGAGCGCGGAAAGGATCATGATTTTGCGCTTTGCGTCGATCCCGTCGACGTCGGCGGAGGGATCGCGCTCCGCGTAACCGAGCACCTGCGCCTCTTTCAGCACGTCGGAAAAGGCGCGTTTCTCGCTTTTCATTTTGGAGAGGATAAAGTTTGTCGTTCCGTTGAGGATGCCGCTTATCCCGACGACCGTATCGCCCGAGAGGGACGTCAGGAACGGTCTTATTACGGGGATCCCGCCGCCGACGCTCGCCTCAAAGAGGTACGACACGCCGTTCTCCCCGGCGCGGGCGAGAAGACGGTCGCCGAAGTTCGCGACGACTTCCTTGTTCGACGTGACCACGTGCTTGCCGCGCGAGAGCGCTTCCATACTAAGCTCGAAAGCCGGGTGGGAGCCGCCCATCGTCTCCGCGACGAGACAGACGTCGGGATCGTCCATGATCACCGACGCGTCGTGAACGACCCTTCCGCCGTACGGCGAGTCGGGAAAGTCGCGCAGATCGAGTATGTATTTTACGTCGACTTCGTCGCCGACGGCGCGGGCGATCGCCTCGCGGTTCTCCTCGATGACCGAGGTGACGCCGCCTCCGACGACACCGTATCCGAATATAGCTATGTGCTTCATTTTTCGGGGCTGCCTTTCAGTTTTTTCGCGCGGCGCGCTTCTTTTTCCTCGCGCTTCGCTTTTTTGACTTCCGCGCGGATCTGTGCGAATGCCGTTTTTTCTCCTTTTTCCGCGAGCAGGCGGAGCCGTCTTTCGAGATCGTCCGCCGTGTCCGGGTGCATTTTAGCTCTCGCGTTTCCGCGGAGAAAATAGTTGAGAGGATCCGCGTCGGTATATTCTTTTCCCCGGTAGACTTTGCTTGCTCCGACTCTGTCGCAGAACATCTCGACGGCGAAGACCGTCGGCATCCTGACCGGTTCGTAGCGGTGAGTTTGCATATTCACGTCGTTCCAGTACTCGAAGTGATGGCGGTTCCTGCCCTTGTGGTGCAGCCACGCTTTCGAGTAGCCGAAAAGTTCGCGCTCCCGCTCGTTCGGACTTCTGTTCCCCTGATAGTACCGTATCCCGGGGATCAGTTCGGTCGGCGAGTATTTCGACAGATCGTGGACGAGCCCCCGCCAGGGGATCCCGGCGCAAAAACAGTTTTTCCTGACCGCCCGTCTGTGTCTGATTACCGTGAGAATGTGACCCATTTTGTTTTTACGCGTAACGCTTGATGAATTCGTCCTGCGTCTCCTTGCTGAATTCGATGAACTTCATCGAGAAGCCGCCCACGCGGACGATGAGGTCCTCGTGCGCTTCGGGATGGATCTGCGCGTCCTTCATATCCTCGAGCGGAGCCGTCGTGATCTGCGCCAGCTGACCGCCCGTCTCGGAAAACGTCTTCATGAGGGAGATGATGTTTTCTCTCATCTCCTCGGTCGCCGTCATCGTCGTCGGGATGAGAACGTTGCACGTCGTGCCGCCGATCCCGAGTTTCAGGGGCATGCGGGCGACGGACGAGAGCATCGCGGTCAGACCGTTCTTGTCCGATCCCGTTCTCGGTCCGATCGTGTTGCCGAGCGCTTCTCCCGCGCGTCTGCCGTCGGGAAGAGCCCACGTTCCGTTACCGTAGCCGATGCCCGCTTCGAGCAGCGAGCAGGCGCCGGTGAACACGTCTCCGCGGATCGATTTGTATTTGCCGATCTCACGCCAGAACTGCTCGAGGACGCGCGCCGCCATCTCGTCGGCTCCGTCGTCGTTGTTGCCGTACTTCGGGGCGGAAAGAAGCATCCTGCGGACGTCCTCGCGGCCCTCGAAGTTGCAAAGGAGCGCCTCGTAGACCTCCTCGAGCGTGAGTTTTTTCTGTTCGTAAACGAGCGTCTTGAGTGCGTAAAGCGAGTCGGAGACGGCGGCGTTTCCCGCGGTCTCGACGACGCCGAAGTTGTATATCGTGCCGCCTTCGTCGTGCTGGAGCCCGCGCTCGATGCACGCCTCGGTCATCGTCGACTTGACGAGCTTGGACACGTTGGCGATCCTCTTCATCTGACCCATGTTGCACAGATCGCAGAAGATCGGGGTGAAGTATTCGATCTCTTTCACGTACGCCGCCCAGAGGTCGTCGAACGTCTTATAATCGGTGAGGCGTCCGAGATCGAGGCCGACTTTGTAGTTCACGGGCATATCGAGGCCGTTGAAGAGAGCGAACTCGAGGATCTTCGCGAGGTTGATCGAGCCGTCCTCGCATCCGAAGTTGCTCTTTCCGGGGATCTCTATCTCCTGACATCCGAGGATCGAGTAGTCGCGCGCGTCGCGAAGCGGCACGCCGTACTCGCAGAGGCCTTCGACGGCGTTCTTGTCGGACGCGATCGTCGGGTCGGACATACCCTCCGACCACATCAGGACGACGAGCTGCCACAGTTCGTGCGGGGTGCCCTCGTGGACCCTGACCGTCATTCTCGGGTGCGTCTCGTGCATCGTTCTCATGATGCGCAGGACCTGATAGGTGATCTCGTTCGTCGCGTCTTCTCCCGTCTCGGGGACGACGCCGGAGATCGTCATGTTGTGGACGCCGTGCTCCCACGTTTTCATGAAGAGTGCGGCGAGAGTGTCGAGATCTTCCTCTCCGCGCCAGAACGGATACATATACTGGTCGAATCTGCCGATGCAGTCGACCCAGTCCCAAAGGCAGTAGAACCACATCAGCTGTGCCGCCTCGAGGAACGTTTCGGGTTTCTCATGCGCGACCTTGCGGCAGGTTTTCTCTATCGTGAGGAGCTGCTCTTTTTTCTCTCCGTCCGCTTCGGCGGCAAGGAGCGCCGCCTTGTCGGCGTGGAGTTCTATCCAGCGGCTCATGCCGTCGATGATTATGCGGCACGCCCTGTAAAAGTCTCGTCTTTTGGTATCGAACGGGTCGGCTTTGGCGTCGTATTCGTCGATCTGCGCCATGACGCCGTCCAGACCCATCGAGAGGAGTTTCGGATAGTTCGAGACCGTGTGGCCCTGATATCCGCCGGTCCACCAGAGGCGTTCCGTCGCGTACCTGTACGCGGTATCGTCGCCGAATCTGCGTCTTCCCTCTTCGTGCATCGGCTCGGACGTTCTGGGCACGAGAAGGGGACGGAGACGCTCGGTGCGCTCGTCCGCCTCTTCAATACAGATACCCGCGCTGAAATGCTCGTAGATCGGACGTTCCGGCCGCGGGAATCCGACGAGGATGTCGTCCTCGAAGAACGGGATCTCCGAGACGAGCCACGAGTCGACGATGCCGTGCGCCTCGCGGATGATATACGGCTCGTCCGCGTATTTTTCGAAAGCGTCCTCGAACGGTCTCTTGCCGTCGTTCGGGAACCCGGTGTGGGTACCCTCCCTGACTCGGTTCGGTTTCAGGCGAACTTTGACGCCCTCGTAAATATTTTTGACTCTTCCCTCAAACACGTACTTTTCAAAAATATCGGTCATGGTCTTCTCCTTATTCCGCTTATTCCGCCGAACCGGCGTACCTCATTATAAACTCGTTCTGGGTCTCGACGTCGAAGTCGATGAACTTCATCGAGAAACCGCCCAGCCTGACGATCAGATCCCCGTGATCCTCGGGGTGGATCTGCGCGTCCTTCATATCCTCGAGCGGAGCCGTCGTGATCTGCGCGAGCTGGCCTCCCGTCTCGGAGAACGTCTTCATCAGGGAGATGATATTCTCTCTGTTCTCCTCCGTCGCCGTCATCGTCGTCGGGATCAGAACGTTGCACGTCGTGCCGCCTACGCCGAGGTGCAGAGGCATCTTCGCGACGGACGAGAGCATCGCGGTCAGACCGTTTTTGTCCGATCCGGTCCTCGGGCCGATCGTGTTTCCGAGCGGGTCGCCTTTGTGCCGTCCGTCGGCCATCGCCCACGTGCCTTTTCCGTATTCGATGCCGCCGCCGAGCAGCGAGCACGCTCCGGTGAACACGTCGCCGCGGCGGGATCTGTATTTTCTTATCTCGGACCAGAACTGTCCGAGAACGCGCGCCGCCATCTCGTCCGCGCCCTCGTCGTTGTTGCCGAACTTCGGGACACAAAGGAGCATCCTGCGGATATCCTCACGCCCCTCGAAGTCCGAGAGCAGAGCGTCGTAGACTTCTTCGAGCGTCAGTTTCTTCTGTTCGTAAACGAGCGTCTTGAGAGCGAACAGCGAATCGGCGACGGCGCCGTGGCCCGCCGTCTCGACGACGCCGTAATTGTAGACGGTGCCGCCCTCGTCGTGCTGCAGACCGCGCTCGATACACGCCTCGGTCATCGTCGACTTGACGAGCTTTGACACGTTTGCGACGCGGCGGTCTACGCCGATGTTGCAGCAGTCGCAGAACATCTCCGTTATATATTCGACCTCTTTGACGTACGCCTCCCAGAGGCCGTCGAAGGTCTTGTAGTCGGTGAGCCGTCCGAGATCAAGACCGCACTTCACTCCCGTGATCATATCGCGGCCGTTGAAAAGCGTATATTCGAGGATCTTCGCGAGGTTGATCGAACCGTCCTCGCAGCCGAAGTTGCTTTTTCCGGGTATCTCTATCTCCTGACAGCCGAGGACCGAGTAATCGCGCGCGTCGCGAAGCGGCACGCCGTAGCCCATAAGGCCGTTTATCGCGTTTTTGTCCGAAGCGATCGTCGGATCGGACATACCCTCCGACCACATCAGGACGATGAGTCCCCAAAGGTCGTGAGGCGTTCCCTCGTGGACCCTGACCGTCATCCTCGGATGCGTTTCGTGCATCGTTCTCATGATGCGGAGCGTGTGATACGTTATATCGTTCGTCGCGTCCTCGCCCGTTTCGGGGACGACGCCTCCGACCGTCATGTTGTGCACGCCGTGCTCCCACGTCTTCATGAAGATCGCCGCGAGAGTATCGAGGTCTTCCTCCCCGCGCCAGAACGGATACATATACTGATCGAATCTGCCGACGCAGTCGACCCAGTCCCAAAGGCAAAAGAACCACATCAGCTGTGCCGCCTCGAGGAACGTTTCGGGAACTTCGTGCGCGACCTTGCGGCAGGTCTTCTCTATCGTGAGGAGCTGCTCTTTTTTCTCTCCGTCCGCTTCGGCGGCGAGGAGCGCCGCCTTGTCGGCGTGGAGTTCTATCCAGCGGCTCATGCCGTCGATTATGATGCGGCACGCCCTGTAAAAGTCTCGTTTTTTGGTATCGGACGGGTCGGCCTTTGCGTCGTATTCGTCGATCTGCGCCATGACGCCGTCGAGACCCATCGAGAGGAGTTTCGGGTACGACGGGACCGTGTGGCCCTGATATCCGCCCGTCCACCAGAGGGTCGCGTTCATCGCGCCGCACCTCTCGCCGTCGCCGACTCTTTCGGCGCTCCTTCTCTGCATCTCGTCGTATGAGAAGGGGACCATCTCGTCCGAGAGCCGCTCCGTTCTTTCGTCGCCGCCCTCTATCGTGATCCCGCGGCAGAAATGCTCGTAAACGGGACGGCACGGGCGCGGGAATCCTACGATGATATCGCCCTCGAAAAACGGGATCTCCGAGACGAGCCACGACTCGACGATGCCGTACGCCTCGCGGACGATATACGGCTCGTTTGCGTATTTCTCGAACATATCCTCGAAGGGAGTCTTCCCGTCGTCCGGGAATCCGGTGTACGTGCCTTCTCTTTCGTCGTGAGATTTGAGACGCGCCCGGACTCCTTTATATATTTCGCCCACTCTTCCGGTGAACTCGAATCTTTCGAAAACGTCTTTCATCAGCGGTCCTCCGCAGGGGACCGGCCCGCGCTTTTTCCGCCGCGGCGCCCACTCCCCCAGTATATTACATTAAAACATTATATACCTTAATAAGGCGCGTGTCAACAACACGGGCGTCCCGCGCCCCCGACGTTTACCGAAAACGCTTGTAAAAAAATGTGAAATGTGGTATCATATATGATACGCGGCGGGAAAGATCCGTCTCCCCCGCGCAGGTCTCACAGACGGACCCGGTCGTCGCGCCGTTTCAAGCGAAAGGTTAGGAAGTCCGGATGAATATGACTTTTATGGCCCAGTTCCTGCTGGTCCTGCAAACAATAAACAGAGTACTCACGTGGGTTTTCTTCGTGTGCTATTCCTATCAGTTTTTCTATATTGCCGTCAGCCTGTTCCGGAAGCCGCGCACCCCGAAAGAAGGCGTGCCGCATAAATTCGCCGTTATCATCTCCGCGCGCAACGAGGAGGCGGTCATCGGCGGGCTTATCGACAGCATAAAGAATCAGACGTATCCGTCGGAACTCGTCACGACGTTCGTCGTCGCGGACAACTGCACCGACGCGACCGCCGAGATATGCCGTGAGGCGGGAGCGGTCGTTTACGAGAGACACGACCTGACGCAGATCGGCAAGGGTTACGCGATCGACTTTCTGATGGGGAAGATCAACGAGGACTACCCCGAGGACGCGTTCGACGCCTTCATCGTGTTCGACGCGGACAACGTCCTCGAGAACAACTACATCGAGGAGATCAACAAGACGTACTCTGCCGGATACAAGGTGGTAACGAGTTACAGAAACTCGAAGAACTTCGGAGACAACTGGATCTCCGCCGGCTACGCGCTCTGGTTTTTGCGCGAGGCGAGATACCTGAACGCCCCGAGAATGGTGCTCGGAACGAGCTGCGCGGTCTCCGGCACCGGATTTCTGTTCGACCGTTCGACCGTCTCGACGGGGCCGGACGGGAAGCTCGAGTGGAAATATTTCCTTCTCACCGAGGATATCCAGTTCACGACGGTGAACATTCTCTCCGGCGTCAAGATAGGATACTGCGGCACGGCCCACTTCTACGACGAACAGCCGACGAAATTCAAGCAATCCTGGCACCAGCGTCTGCGCTGGGGCCGCGGATATCTGCAGGTCTACAGACATTACGGCATCAAGCTCATCAAGGGGATCTTCCGTAAGCGCGGAAGCAAAGAGGAGTCCCGGACGAACTTCGCCTGCTTCGACATGGCGATGTCGATCATGCCCGCGATGATCCTATCGCTGCTGATCCTTCTTGTCGACATCATCGGCACGATCGCCACGCTCGTCACGCTCTTCGAGATCGGAAGCACGTTCGGCCACGCGATATGGCTCATTATCGGACCGCTGCTCCGGGCGAACGCGATGATGTTCGTCCTCGGTATCTTCGTGACGATAACGGAATGGCGGTATATACACATGCCGGCGTGGAAAAAGATCCTGTACACGTTCACGTTCCCGATCTTCATGACGACGTACGTTCCGATCGCGGTCGCCTCGTTCTTCACGAAGGTGTCCTGGAAGCATATCGAACACACCAGATCGCTCTCGATCGAAGACGTCAAGGCCGGGAAAAAGAAGGACGGGATCGAACCGCCGAAAGAATAAAAGCGCTGAAAAAGGACCGCGCGGAGCGGTCCTTTTCTTTTCTCTCAAAACGCCCGCCGCGGGGGATCCGCGGCGGGCGAGCTGCTTTTTATTTGCTTGAACTCTTGATCTTGTTCCAGAGATCCGTGTAGTGCTTGACGACTTCGTCGTCGAGGTGGCGGTACGCCTCCGCCTTGACTTCGGAGGTCGGATAGAGCATATCGTTGCCGTACTCGCTGTACTCTTCGTTTGAAGTTACGGCGGTGTTCGGGCAGGCGTAGTGGATGTACTCGGCGTTCTGCAGCGCGATGTAAGGATCCATCAGGAAGTCGAGGTACAGAAGAGCGGCCTCGTAGTTTTTCGATCCCTTGAGAATGCAGCACGCGTCGTAGAAAACGTTCGTTCCCTCTTTCGGGTAGTACATCGAGAGGTGGTCGCCGTTGCCGTTCGCATCGTCCATATCGTAGACCATGGTGAAGTAGTCGCCCGCGTAATATGCGGCGACCGCGGTGTTTTCACCCTCCATCTTCTGGAAGACCTGGTCCATCGCCCATCCCTGGAAGAGCGGAACCGCCTCGGAAAGATGATCCGCGGCGCGGTCCCATTCGGCGGGGTCTTCGGTGTTCACGTCGATACCGAGGGAGAACATCGAGATCGCGAGCGCGTCGCGCGCGTTGTCGATACCGAGGATCTGACCCTTGTATTTTTCGTTCCACATGAGCGACCAGGACTGATCTTCAACGTCTTCGGGGTCGACGAGCGTGTTGTTGTAGATCAGGCAGACGTAGCCGACCGCGTAGGGAACGGAATACTCGTTGTCGGGATCGTAGAAGAGGTCTCGGTACTCGTCGCCGATATACTTGTAGTTCTGAAGTTTCGAGGTGTCGATCTTCTCGAGACGGTCCTCTTTGACGAGCCGCTCGATCATATAGTCGGAGGGGATGACGACGTCGTATTCGACGCCTCCGCCGGATACCGTCGCGTACATCGACTCGTTGCTGTCGTAGGTGCTGTATTCGACGTGGATGCCCGTCACCGCTTCGAACGCGGCGTTGATGTCGAGGGCGTCGTCCTCGCCGTCGGAGATGTATTCTCCCCAGTTATAGACGTACAGGGTCGTGCCCGCGAGGTCGTTTTCGTAGTTGCCTTCGAGTTTGCCTTCGAGTTCGGCTTTGAGATCCGCGAGTTCTCCGCCGGAGCAGGAGGAGAGGATCAGCGGGACCGCGAGCATGATCGCGGCGAGTACGAGCGATACGATCTTTTTCATTTTAATCTCCAATCTTTTTCTTGACAGTTGAATTCTTTCTGTCGGAACGGATCTCGATGACGTTTACCGCCGTCAACAGAAGCAGGATGGTGAGGAAGATGAGCGAGTACAGCGCGTAGTATTCGGGCGACAGCGGCTTTTTGACCGCCGTGTACAGGCTCGTCGCAAGGATGTTGAAGTGGCCGTTCGTGTAGTAACTGATTATGAAGTCGTCGAGCGACAGAGTGAACGCCATGATGAAGCCCGATACGATACCGGGAACGATGCCCGGAAAGACGACCCGCCAGAACGCTTTCGTCTTCGTGCATCCGAGATCCAACGCCGCCTCGTAGAGCGAAACGTCCGAGCCGTACAGACGCGGAAGGACGTTGAGGATCACGTACGGAAGGTTGAAAGTTATATGCGCGATCAGAAGAGTCCAGAATCCGAGGATCGCGGAGTTGTGAAGGAACCACGTTCCGAAAAACGTGAACAGCAGCATCAGCGATACGCCGGTGATGATGTCCGGGTTGATCAGCGGGATATTCGTCACCGTGTTGACGGCGCTTTTCAGCCGCTTCGACCTCATTTTGTAGATGCCGTACGCCGCTATGACGCCGAGAACGGTCGCGAGGACCGCGGCGCAGGCGGAGATCAGGAGCGTGTTCAGCAGGATCCCGCGCATGGACCGGTCGTAAAACAGATTAACGTACCATCTGAGGGAGAAGCCGCTGAACGTCGTTGTGCTCTTCGCGGAATTGAACGAGAAGACGGCCATCACGAGCAGAGGGGCGTAGAGGATCGCGTAAACGACGCCGATGAAGACTCGACCGAGTTTTTTCATATCAGCACGCTCCCCCCTTCATCGTTTTCGGTGAACCGGTTGAGGATGAGCATACTGACGAGGATTATCGCCATCAGGACGGCGGAGAGCGCCGCGGCGACGGGCAGATTGTTGTTCTGCGAGTGGATCTGACCCTCGATGAGGTCGCCGATCATGAAATCGCCGGTTCCGCCCATCTTCGCCGAGATGTAGAACGTACTGACCGACGGCACGAACACCATTATTATGCCCGAAACGATGCCGGGCACCGTCAGCGGGAAGATCACCCTGCGGATGCGCGAGAGGGCTCCGCATCCGAGGTCCGACGCAGCTTCGAGGAGCGACGGCTCGATCTTCGACATGACGTTGTAGATAGGCAGGATCATATAAGGCAGGTAGTTGTAGACCATACCGAAGATGACAGCGCCGGTGTTGTTCATCAGAGGGAGCTTGCCGAATCCGATCGCCACGAGCGCCTGATTGATAAGGCCGTTCCCGTCCATCAGCGCGGACAGACAGTACGTTTTGATCAGCAGGTTTATCCACATCGGAAGAGTAACGAACATGTTCGCGATCTTCTGCGACGCGGGTCTCATCCGGCAGACGACGTACGAAAAGGGATACGCGATCAGAAACGTGATCGCAGTCGCGACAACCGAATAAAGAAGCGAGCGCAGGATCACGCCGCCGTAATCCTTCAGCGACAGGATATTGCTGAAAGTGAAATGGCCTTCCCCGTCGGAGAACGCGTAAAACAGAACGACGGCGAGAGGGATGATTATGAACAGCGCCGCCCACGCGAAATAAGGCGCGTTGAGGAGGGCGGAGCCGAGCGAGAATTTTCTTTTTTTATTCATCTTCCGCCTCCGGGTCCTCGTCCATTTCGTCCGAGAACGTGCTGTAGTCGCCGTACAGGCCGGAGAATTCGGATTTGTGCATTACGTGGATCGAGTCGGGTTCGAGCGCGATGCCGATCGTCTGCCCCTCGCGGTACGCGTCGGTCGTCTGCACCATCCACTTGAAGCCCTTGACGTCGACGATAAGTTCGTAGTAGTCGCCCTTGAACGTCGCCTGGGTGATCTTGCCCTTGACCATTCCCTCTTTCGAGGGGACGATATCGACGTCCTCGGGACGGATGACGACGTCGACGGGCTCGTCTTTTTCAAAGCCCTCGTCGACGCAGGTGAAGGTGTGGCCGGCGAACGTGACCGTGTCGTCGCGGTTCATGACGCCGTCGATTATGTTCGATTCGCCGATGAAGTCGGCGACGAAAGCGTTTTTCGGCTCGTTGTAAATGTCGACCGGAGTGCCGATCTGCTGGATCTTGCCGTTTTCCATGACGACGACCGTGTCGGACATGGAGAGCGCCTCTTCCTGATCGTGCGTGACGAATATGAAAGTGATCCCCGTCTCGCGCTGGATGCGGCGGAGTTCGACCTGCATATCCTTGCGCAGCTTCGCGTCGAGCGCGGAGAGCGGCTCGTCGAGGAGGAGAACTTTCGGGCGGTTGACGAGGGCGCGCGCTATCGCGACCCTCTGCTGCTGACCGCCGGAGAGATTCGTCACTTTTCGTTTTTCGTATCCCTCGAGGTTTACGAGGCGGAGCATCTCACGGACCTTCGGGTCGATCTCGTTCTTCGGGGTTTTCGAGACGCGAAGGCCGAACGCCACGTTCTCGTAGACGTTCAGATGCGGGAAAAGGGCGTACCGCTGAAAGATCGTGTTGACCGACCGCTTATACGGGGGCACGTCGTTGATCCGCACGCCGTCAAAAAAAACGTCCCCTTCATCCGGCGTCAGAAACCCGGCTATGATACGGAGCGTCGTCGTTTTGCCGCATCCGGATCTGCCGAGGAAGGTCACAAATTCCCCGTCGCGGACCGAGAGGTCCAGACTGTCGAGAATCTTCTCCCCGTCAAATGAAAGAGTAACGTTGCGTAATTCTATGATATTCCTGTTTTTCATTTTGCATCCCCCTTTGCGGTAAAAGACCGCGAAAGCCGTAATACAGCTCTGCGCGAACCCACGAACGCCGTCGGAGAGATGAGATTTCTCCCGGCTTTACGGCTGAGCCGCAACCCCCGCAAAGAGTTTTTACAGTTCCGTTTGCTTGAAACGGTCTGCAGTTGCGGTTTCCGGGGAGGCCGACCGAAAACGGACGCCCCGTGTTTCTGTAAGAAACTGCCGTACGTGAACGCAGGCAAAAATGCCTCGGCGGCGGAAATACCTTCCGCCGGAGCGGACCGTTTACTGACAGACGGCGAGCTCCACAGGCGTTGTCCTGCGTTTTATTACCCGCCGATTCCTTTGCCTCACGGCGGGTTGTCAGCACAGATGCAAAATCGTGCAAGGTATATAATACAGTTTATGACCTTTTTTGTCAATAGTTATTTTTCACAGTATTAATATGAGGAAAACCGCGGCGCGGGGCGTTTTGCACCTCCTTTCGTTCTTGACAAACCGGACGCTTTGAAGTATATTAAACGTGAAATCCGAAAAAGGAGAAACGTTATGAAAAAGATCATCGCAATTATTCTTGTAATATTTACGCTCGCGTGCCTGGCCGCGTGCGGATCGACTGTTGATAACGGCGGCAAAGGGAACGATACGAAAGCGGAGTCGGCAAAGGCAGAAGACGCGACCGCGGACGCGGGGTCCGATACGGCCGGGACGCCCGAGACCTCCGACAAAAAAGACGCGGAAAACGCAGGGCTTACCGGAGAGCTCGTATTCATCGATCCCGACGGCGATGAGGTCATTCGCGGGGTGTCGATCTCCGGGAACAGATCCGGCACCGCGGAGTTCAATTCAAAAGAGCCCGCGACGGAGGGGATCCGCTGTATATTTGAATTGAACGAGTACGTCGAAGTTCTTCTGGATACGGAAGCAGGCAGCGTTTCGGCATACGTCCTCGAGCACCGCGACGATCAGAGTTCGTATGGAAAAACCGATTTTTCCGCTCCCTATGACGACTTCTTCGCCGCTTTCATTTCGGAGCCCGACGAGGACGGATACACGGGCACGTTCTACGTGAATCCCGAGGACGCGGAGCCCGGTTATTACGACTTGGTTTTCACCGTTGACAGAAAGGCGGTCGCCTCGCTCGTGACGCGCTTCTTTTCCGAGGGCGAACTTGAGGCGAAAACCGACGCCGAGCTTGAAAAGCTGATGCGGGATTAAGGAACGACCGACGGGAAACTTAATCGAAAATGAAAAGATCCGCAGGCTTCATCTTTTAAGGTGAAGATCCTGCGGATCTGTGTTTTTTATGAATTGACGGCAGGGCCGTCGTGAATTGCGCTTCGCGCATGAATTCTCGCGTTCTGCTTTCGCAAAACGCTCCGTGAATTGAATTGCGCCCGTATTCCGTGCGAATTGTCCGATCGCCGAGCGGCGCAATTCATTTTCGGAGCCTGCGGCTCCTTATCTCACGTCGTGCATCAAGTCGCCGTACGTCGGATAACACCAGAACTCGCGGCCGACGATCTTCTCGATCCCGTCCGCGGCGACGCGCGCTCTGTGCATATCGGAGAGGATGCGGTCGCGGCAGAGCTCGGCCGCTTCGATCGCGTTGTCCGTTCTGCGGAGCGCGGCGGTCGATTCCTCGAGTATGTTCGAGCACTCGTAGAGTTCGTCGGTCAGATCGGCGAGGCGGTCGAGGAGCTTCTCTTCCATGCAGATCGAGAGGCGCGGGCTGATCGCCTTTTTCGCGGCGGCTCCGTCCGAGAGGACTTTCGAGTATTTGACCGCCGAGGGGAGTATATCGTGGTTTATCATGTCGACCATCGTGTTCGCCTCGATGGCGACTTTTTTCGCGTAGTTGTCGAGCATGATCTCGCATCGGCTCTCCGCTTCCGCTTCGGAGTACACTCCGGTACGGCGGAACAGCGCGATATTCTTCGAGTCGAGCATGCGGACGACGGCGTCGGCGGTCGTCGGAAGATTGAGGAGGCCTCTTTTCTTTGCTTCTTCGACCCACTCCTCGCCGTATCCGTCGCCGTTGAAGATGATGCGGAAATGGCGTCCGAGCCGGCCTCTCAGGATATTCGAGACTGTCTCGAACGAGCCGTCCGTTCCCTCGAGTTCGTCTGCGATCGAGCACAGTTCGTCGGCTACCGCGGCGTTGAGCGCGATGTTCGCTCCCGCTATCGAGTCGGACGAGCCGACCATGCGGAACTCGAATTTATTGCCGGTGAACGCGAACGGTGACGTTCTGTTCCTGTCCGTGTTGTCCTTCGGTATCTTCGGGAGTACGTGGACGCCGGTCCCGAGAACGTCGGCGGCGCGCGGGGTATATCTCTCGCCGTCCACGACGGCGCGCAGAAGACCCGTCAGTTCGTCGCCGAGGAAGACGGAGACGATCGCCGGAGGCGCTTCGGATTTTCCGAGACGGTGATCGTTGCCCGCCGAGGCGACCGAAGCGCGAAGAAGATCCTGATATTCGTCGACCGCGCAGACGACGGCGGAGAGGAAGACGAGGAACTGCACGTTTTCCTGCGGCGTGTCGCCCGGGTCGAGGAGGTTCTTGCCCGCGTCGGTCGAGAGGGACCAGTTGTTGTGCTTGCCCGAGCCGTTGACGCCCTCGAAGGGTTTTTCGTGGAGCAGGCAGACCATGCCGTGGCGCGCGGCGACCTTCTTCATGATCTCCATCATGAGCTGGTTCTGGTCGCACGCGATGTTCGCGCGGCAGAAGACGGGGGCGATCTCGTGCTGAGCGGGAGCGACCTCGTTGTGTTCGGTTTTCGCGTAGATCCCGAGCGCCCACAACTCGCGGTTCAGATCGTCCATAAAGGCGCTGACCGCCGGCTTGAACGCGCCGAAATAGTGGTCGTCGAGCTGCTGATCCTTCGGGGCCGGAGCGCCGAAGAGCGTTCTTCCCGTGTAGATCAAGTCTCGCCGTTTGTCGAAATCTTCTTTTCTGATGAGGAAAAACTCCTGTTCCGCGCCGACGGTGACGTTGACCTTCGCCGTCGCGTCGTCTCCGAGCGCCCGCAGGACGCGGATAGCCTGTTTGTTAATGACTTCCATCGAGCGGAGCAGGGGCGTCTTCTTGTCGAGCGCCTCGCCGCCGTACGAACAGAAAGCGGTGGGAATGCACAGAACACGGTCCTTGACGAACGCGTAGGACGTCGGATCCCACGCGGTGTATCCCCGCGCCTCGAACGTGGCGCGAAGACCGCCGGAAGGGAAAGAAGAGGCGTCCGGCTCTCCGCGGAAGAGTTCTTTCCCGGAGAATTCCGTGATCGGAGTTCCGTCGGGAGCGGGAGAGAGGAATGCGTCGTGTTTTTCGGCGGTGACGCCCGACAGAGGCTGGAACCAGTGGGTGAAATGGGTCGCGCCGAGCTCGAGCGCCCACTCTTTCATCGCGCGGGCGACTTCGCTCGCAACGGACGGATCGAGCCTTCTGCCCCCGTCCATCGTCTTTTTCATCGCGGTCCAGACGTCTTCGGGAAGACGCTCTTTCATCACCTCGTCGCTGAAGACCGCTTTTCCGAACGATCCTCTGATATCGTCAATCATAACGCACCGCCTCCGGGGCGTCCGCATAGAAGCCCCCGATTTTGAATATACATTATTATATACGCTGATCCCTGCTTTGTCAATCATATGAAACCGAAGGGAAAAACCCCACTTGACATTTCGCCCGGCGCGGGATAAAATAAGGGCAGAAGAAATAAGCCGCGACAAGCGGCGGATCGGAGAAAAAGATGGATAACAACGAATACGATCCCGAGATCCTGATCCTCACCGACGAGGACGGAAAAGAACTTACGTTTGAACTGCTTCATTCGATCGAAAAGGACGGCGTCGAGTACAAGGCGCTCGTTCCCGTAGACGAAGAAGGCAACGAGACCGGCGACGAGTACATCATCCTCAAATGCGTCGAAGACGAGACCGGCGAGACCGTTCTCGAGACGATCGAAGACGACGACGAGTTCGACCGCATTGCGGACATTTTCGACGACGAACTCTCCGACGTTTTCTACGACGAAGACTGACGGACGTTGATCTCACGGCGTAATTGCCCTGCGTTGTTCGTTTTCAGCCGAGCGATAAAAACCCACAAAGAGTAAAAGGGAGCCCGGGCTCCGTCCGCAGGTATGCAGACCTCCCCTGGACTGTCGAATCAAGTGCAGACCGAAAAAGCACGGGTCAATAACTGACCCGGCAAAGTGAAAATCCGAAGTTTTCGTTTTTAAGGTAAAAATCCTACGGATTTTCCATTTTATGTGCTTTTTCTACCGCCGTTTTCCCCCCTCGACGTACGTAGGTACGCCTCACGGGGAAAAAACGACGATTCTGCATCTGATTCGGCAGCCCAGAGACGTTGGGAGCACAAAACGGACGGGAGGGCGCCATCCTTGCGCGAGCAGGGTTTCTTCTTCGCTCGCGGACGGCATCGCGGGGTTTTGATTTTTTTGCCGGGCGGCGGATCGATATCGCCCGACGCAGTTAATCTTGTACAAAAATCGGCGGCGTTATTATGCAAAATGAGAGAAAATCCGCGCCGCGGGAAAAGTTCTGTTGAAAAAACGCTTAAAATGTGATAAAATTACGGGTACGGCAATAATGCGCGGATGCGCCGCTTCGGCGGGGCCCGCGCCGTCAAACTCAATATACTTATCCGAAAGATCGGATCCGGGGAGAAAAACATGAAAAAAATCATCTCGCTGTTTTTAGCCGCCCTGATGCTCGCGGCTGTCCTTTCGGGGTGCACCACGCTCAAGAAGCTGGAGGACGGCACTTACGACAGAGGCGCCGTGATCGAAATGTACGTCTCTGAGGAGGTCTACAACTTCGATCCGCAGATCGCGGTGACCGACGAGAATATGCTCAAGGTCATGTCGCTCCTTTTCGAGGGGCTGACCAGAATAGACTCGAACGGCAAGTGGACGAAGGCGCTGATGAAGGACTATGAGGTCAGGCCGGACGACAGAGACGGATACTCCGTCCTCATTACCCTCAACAAGACGAAATGGACCGACGCGAGAACCGTTCAGGCGATCGACTTCGTCAACTCGTGGAAGAGGATCCTCGACCCCAACAATTCCTGTGAAGCGGCGTCCCTTCTTTACGACCTCAAAAACGCGCGCGAGATCAAGCGCAGCGACGCGGGAGTCACCGTCGACGACCTCGGCGTATCCGCCGTCGACACCTACACTCTCAAAGTCACTTTCAGAAATTCCGACGTCGATCTCGACAGATTCTTCCGCAACTGCGCGTCGATCGCGCTCGTCCCGCTTCGCGAGGACATCATCGCGAGATACGGCGACAAATGGGCGATGAAGACGACGTCCATCTGCACGAACGGTCCGTTCGCGCTCAGAGAAGCGGAAACGGGCGGCGTCGTGCGTCTCGAGAGATCCGGCTACTACTACCGCGATCCCGATAAAGACAAATACTACGATAAATACGTTATCCCGTACAAACTCATAACCGATTACGGAAAAGGCAACGCGGAAGCGCAGGCCGAAGCGTATGAGAACGGCGAACTCTTCTATCTCGGCAACGTCGCGCTGGCGAAACGCGCGGAGTACAAAAACAAAGCGACCGTCGTCGATATGCCCGTTACCCAGTCGTATTACTTCAATACGAACAACAGCGTCTTATCGAAACCCGAGGTGCGCCGCGCTCTGTCGCTTGCGATAGACAGGGATCACATCGTCGAGATACTCACGTTTGCGAAAGCCGCGACGGGTTACATCCCGTACGGAGCGGTAAACGACAAGGCGAACAGTTCGTTCAGGAGCGCAGGGGAAGACCTCATTTCGACGGGCGCGAACCTTGAAGAGGCGAAATCTCTGCTCAGCAAGGCGGGCGTCAGAGGCGGATCCTTCTCGATCACCGTGAGAAAGAACAGCGAGGCGGATCTCGCTGTCGCGGAGTACGTCGCGGGGGTCTGGGGTTCTCTCGGATTCACCGTCAGACTGGATCCCGTCGGCACGAGCGTATTCTCCGTGACCGAGGGCGAGACGACGACGCTTTACGCCGTCGACGATTTCCAGGAGAAGTACAAGTCCGGAGATTTTGACGTTATCGCCGTCGACGATACGATGCCTTCCGTCGACGCGTTCAGCTCGCTGTCCCGGTTCTCGGACGAGTTCTCCGGAAACGGCGTGGATATGGAGTCAGGCAACTATGAGATCTACGGTCACGTTACCGGATACTCGAGCGCCGCTTACGACGAACTGATCGAAAAGGCGTATGAAGAGCCGAACGCCGCCGAGAGAGCGAAACTGCTCCACGAGGCGGAAAAGCTGCTCCTCGAGGACATGCCGGTATGCCCGCTCGTCTTTATGCAGAACGCATACGTTGCGAACGGCGTCCTCTCCGGATTCAAAACCGACCGCTACGGCCTCGTCGATTTCAGAAAAGTCAAGATGAAAGATTATATGAAATACAAGCCGTCGGAAGATGAGGAGTAATCAAACCCCTTAAAACCTAATCGACAAAACGGCGCAGAACCACCGGGATCCCCGGCGGTCCTGCGCCTCTCATTCTCTTTTTTTCAAATCAAATCCCGAGTCCCCGCTTGCGGGGCTGACAGACGAAAAGGAAGCACGTCATGAGCATGAAGCTTCAGAATCCGGAAGAAATAAAAGTATTTATACTGTATCTTATGGAGAGGATCGGGTATCCTCTCAGTTATACCGATATCGGTTCGATCGTCATACGTGACGGAGTGACCGACTATTTCGCTTTTTTCGAACAGTTCGACGATCTGCTGAGGTCCGGTCACGTCGCCGAGGTCGACGAGAACGGCGAGCCGGTACCGGGGCTTCCGCGCGACGACGAGGAAGCGGCGGACCCCGCGAAAATGTACGTTATCACGAAGTCGGGCAAACTGATCGCGGACGGACTGTCCGAGAACGTTCTGATGGCGGCCGTAAGGGAGAAGAGTTATCTCTCCGCGATGCGCCACCTCTCGCTCGAGAAGCGCGGTGCAGTCGTCGATCAGTCGTTCGAGAAAGACGGGACCGGATACGTGTTCCGCTGCTCGATAAAGGACAAGGACGGCCCGGCGCTGGACGTGTCGGTCAGGGTGGATACGGTGTATCAGCTGAATCGGATGCGCCTCAATTTCGACGAGAATCCGGACGTCGTTCTGCGCGGTATTCACGCCATTCTTACCGGAAACGTCAATTATTTGTTTGAAAAATGAAGAATAAAGCGAACGTGACGTCGAATAATCTGTAAATTGCACAAATGGAAATGAATACGGGCGGCAAATACCTCTGATTTTTTTAAAAAAGTGTTGACAAAGGTTTGAAATTGTGTTATATTTCTTAATACCTCATAGAGCGGTGCTTCTGTTGGATTATGAAGAAAACTGATAAAAAAAGCGACCCCGAGTCCTTAATTCGAGCCGCGAAAGCGGGAGACGGCGAGGCGTTCGAGGCGCTGTCGCGGGAATACGGCGGGATGATCGGCGCGTTAATATCGTCGTTCGGCTCGTCCATCGCGTCGGCTGACCCGGAAGCGGGCGCCGCTTTTTCGGAAGAGGACCTCCGACAGGAAGCGGGGATCGCCTTTCTTCGCGCCGTACGGACGTACGATCCGGAATCGAAGCCGGGAGTGACGTTCGGTCTTTACGCCAAGATCTGCGTGAGAAACGCGATGATATCCCTTTTCAGGAAGTACAGGACCCGTAAGAGGCGGCTCAAGAGAGCCGGCGGGAGGCGAGGGATCGCGGAAGCGGTCGCTCAGGACGCCGAAGACGACGTCGATCCCGTGGCGCTCTTCGAGCGGGCGGCCGGTCTTCTGTCGCCGTTGGAGACGGCGGTTTTCGACGCTTACCTGAAAGGTATGAAGCCGGCGCAGACTGCGGCGTTTATCGGAACGTCGGAAAAAACCGTTTATAACGCGCTTTACCGCGCGAAGGCAAAGGTCAGAGGCCTTTCTGAAAAATGACAGTCCGTCCGCGGACGCAAGTCCGCGGGCAGAGTATATGCCCGTATAGCTTAACTCAGAGCGTTGTTTACAAAGGTGACGGTCGGAATCCGTCGAGGGCAAAAAAATACCATATTTTTAAAGCGAGGTAAGGAAATGTACGAGGACAAGACCCTGAAGTGCAAGGAATGCGGACAGGATTTCGTATTCACTGCAGGTGAGCAGGAATTCTACGCTGAGAAAGGCTTCCAGAACGAGCCTCAGCGCTGCAAGGCATGCCGTGACGCAAGAAAGAACGCGGCCCGCGAGCAGAGAGAAATGTTCACTACCGTATGCGCCAACTGCGGCGGCGAAGCGAAGGTTCCCTTCCAGCCGACCAGCGACAGACCCGTATACTGCAGCGAGTGCTTTGCCGCTATGAAGCAGCAGGCAGCAGAGTAATTCAGGGTACTGGTTTTGCTCTATTAAATCAGTTTAATTCAGCAAAAAAAGAAAAAGATCAGCCGTCCGTTCGGACGGCTGGTTTTTTATTCGAAAGATTTTGCTGCTGCGGCCTCGCCCGCCGCCGCACCGGTCGAAAAGGCGATCTGCAGGTTGAACCCGCCCGTGTACGCGTCGGCGTCGATGACCTCGCCTGCGAAGAAAAGTCCGGGCGACTCGCGCGCTTCCATCGTTTTCGGGTCGAGCGCTCGCAGGTCGACGCCTCCGGCGGTGACGATCGCTTCGTCGATGGGACGGAAACGGGTCGGCGTGACCCGGAACGATTTATACGCGGACAGAAGAGCGAGGCGCGCGGCGCGGTCAACGTCTCCGGCTCGACGGCGCGGGTCGCATCCCGCCTGCCTGATTATGTACTGTATCAGCGCCGCGGGAGCCGTCCCGCGCAGAGCGTTTATAAGATCTTTTCCGGACGACGCCGCAAGAACGGAGCGAAGCCTTTCGTCGAACTCCTCCCGCGCCACCGCGGGTTTCAGGTCGATCTCCGCCCTGTATTCCGAAACCGGGAAATCTCTCATGGACGCGGTCGCCGAAAGGACGATAGGCCCGGTCACGCCGAAATGGGCGAAGAGCATCTCGCCGGTGCGGGAATAAACGACGTTTCCCGACGGCGAGCGCACGGTGAAGGCGACGTTTTTCAGCGTCAGCCCGGAGAGAGCGGAAAAATCCTCCGCCGTCTCGACGGGGACGAGCGACGGGACGGGGTCCGTGACCGAAAGACCCGCCGCGCGCGCAAAAACGTATCCGTCGCCTGTGGATCCGGTGAGCGGATAACTGACGCCGCCCGTCGCGACGACGACGGCGCGGAACCGCTCCGATCCGGAGCGTGTTTTTATATAATAACCTCCGTCCGATCTCGAAACGGAGAGGACGGGGCAGGAAGTGCGGAGCTTGACTCCCGCCGAGATGAGTTTTGCGCGGAGCGCGTCGACGACGTCGTACGCCCGGTCGGACGCCGGGAACACGCGGCTGCCGTGTTCCGTCTTGAGAGGGACGCCCGCGTCCTCGAAAAAGTCCATAACGCGGCGGGGCGGAAAACGGAAAACGGAACTGTAGAGGAATTTGCCTCCCCGTATCACGTGTGAGATAACGTCGGCGGGCGCGCAATCGTTCGTTACGTTGCAGCGGCCTTTTCCCGTTATCGCGAGCTTTCTGCCGACCTTTTCGTTTTTCTCGAAAAGGGTGACGTCGGCGCCCGCCTCCGCCGCCCTCAGCGCGGCGAACATCCCCGCGGGACCCGCGCCGATCACGGCGACGCCCTTCGACTCCATTTTCTCACCTCCGTTCCGTGCACATTTTACCATAGAACGGAGCTGTTTTCAAGACAGGAAATCCTTCATCTTTTCCGCGCCGTTCAACTCGAATCCGATGACCTCGCGGCAGAGAGAAGAAACGTCGGGATGACACCCTTCCTTGGAACATTTTTCGAGCTTTTCGCCCAGACGCCGCGCGTCCCGGTTCTCCCCGCGCACGATCATCCCGGCGATATCCGCTCGGCCTGTTCCGGCGAAGGAGCCGACGGCGATCGCGCCTCTGGATATCAGGCGGGAGGCGAAAGACGGCTCCCGCGGGGCGAGCGATCTTTCTCTCATCATTTTTTCGGTTTTTTTCGCGTATTCGGAGTACCGTTCGATCTGCGAGGTCACCTCGGTCAGCATGAAACGGTCGGTTATCTTCGGCGTTACGGTGCAAAGGTTGTCGGCGCCGGATCTCACAGATTTATAAATACCCGAAAGAAGCTCCGCGTCGGAGCGCGGGTTTGAATTCATTCAGATCATCTCCGTCTTGTCGTTCTCGTTTATAATATCGGCGCGGGCGGGCGGAAATATTACTTCGCCGTTCTTGACAATTATTCGGCTATATGGTATTATTATCGTTGCTTTTTACGGAGAGGTATCGAAGCGGTCATAACGAGGCGGTCTTGAAAACCGTTTGGGGGCAACCCCACATGGGTTCGAATCCCATCCTCTCCGAAAGGAAAAGGGTCGGCAAAACCGACCCTTTTCCTTTCGGAGAGGATTTGAAATGGGATTCGAAGGCGCCCGGGAGTGAATGACAGCCCGGGGGGCTGTCAGAGCCGGGCGTGCCCGAGCGACCGTCCGTTTTCGTATTTTGCGAAAACGGGCCCGCGGGAGCGAGACGAATCCCATCCTCTCCGCGCCGCAGGCGCGGCACGCTCAAAATGCGGGAACACAAAACAGTTGGTTTTTCGGGTCGGCAAAACCGACCCTTTTTCATTCGGAGAGGATTTGAAATGGGATTCGAAGGCGGCGCGTGTCAGAAAACAGTCCGGGGGACTGTTTTCCCGTGGTCTGGCCAAAACAAAAACGGGCCCTTCGGGACCCGTTTCATTTTTTACGCGCGGCGCGTTCTTTTTCTTCTTTTTCTCTCTTCCACGCCGGTTTTTTTCTGATCTCGTCGCGGATCGCGACGTAATTATCGTGGCGTCTCTTCGCAATTTCTCCGCGCTCCGTCTTTTCGATCACCGCGCAGCCTTCCTCCCTGACGTGGGTGCAGCCTGTATACCTGCATTTTCCGAGGCAGCCGCCGAACTCTCTGAAGCAAGACGGCAGATCGTCTTCCGCGAGGAAGTTGAAGCGCGTGAAATCAAGCATGGAAAAGCCCGGAGTATCGGCGAGGCAGATACTCTTGTTCCCCGCGGGAACGGAGTACAGTTCGGTGCATCTCGTCGTGTGCCTTCCGCGCTCCGTTTTGCGGCTGACCGATCCGGTCCGAAGAGACAGGGTCGGGAACAGTTTCGAGAGCAGCGTCGACTTTCCGGCTCCGGAAACGCCCGCGAACGCGGCGCGGACCGTTTCGTTCGTCTTTTCCGCCTCGGAGGCGACCTCTTCGAGGAATCCGGTCAGTTCGGCGCACCCTTCGCCGGTCACGGCGCTGAGCACGAACGTGCGGTAACCCGCTTTTACGTATATGCCCTCCAGTTCTTCGGCGGACGGGCGATCGAGGTCGGCTTTGGAAACGACGACGACCGGTTCGATCCCGGCGGACTCGAGGATGGCGAGAAGCTTGTCGGCTGTCAGAAGATCGGGCCGCGGCCGACACGAGGGAATGACCGCGAACATATACGTGAGATTCGACAGAGGCGGCCTTATCAGAACGTTTTTTCTTTTTTCTATCGCGGTTATAACGAACCGCGGATCGTCGGAGGAGACGCCCTCTTCCGTGTCGGGCTCGACCGTGACGTCGTCTCCCGGCAGAGGCGTTATTCCGTCAAGACGGAATTTTCCGCGGGCGGAACAGAGAAGCTCGCCGCTTTCGGGCTCGCCGGGAGCCGGAACGACCGAGTAAAGGCCTCCGACGCCTTTCGTTATCATGCCGCGTATCGCGCGCGCGGCGCCCTCTTTAGCTGCCGTCATCCGTTGCTGCGCTCCGGATCTTCCTCGCCGTCCTCGGAATCGGCCTCTTCGGAATCGGTCTCGGTTTCCGTTTCGGTGTCGGTATCGTCCGATTCAGGCTCGGAGGAACTCTCTTCGGGCTGTTTACCGCTCGTTTCCGAAGAATCGGTGATCTTGTCGATGGGGGAAAGAGTTATCGGGGTATCCGAATCCGGTTCGCTCCCGTCGCTGTCCGAATCCTCGGAGTCGTCGGAGATCGCGCCTTTGCCGTACTTCGGGCCTCCGCTTACGTTAAGGTCGATCGGAGTGTGGGCGGTCACCATCGTGCCCGGAAGTATGCTCTGGGCGATGATCGTCCCGGAGTCCTTGTCGGACCGTTCGTAGATCACGTTTCCGGCGGACAGGCGCAGTCTCGCGAGGAGCAGGAGCGCTTCGGATTCCGTCTTTCCCGTAAAGTCGGGCACGGAAATATCGCCTTCTTCGGGCCCGCGGCTGACGAACAGGATTATACTGTCTCCGCTTCCGACGACCGAACCGGATTCGGGATCGGTCGCTACGACGTATCCGATCTCGATCGAGTCGTCAAACACCTTTTCGACGGTGCAGATGAGGCCGAGGGAACGGAGTTCGGAGACGACGAGACGGTAATCTCTCACGGAAAAATCCCCGAGGGTGAGTTTTTGCTCACCCCCGCTGACGACAAGCTTGATTTTACACGGCTTTTTGCCGCGCTGGACTTTCTTTCTCACGCCCTCCGACGGGGACTGCTCCATTATCGTTCCTTGCGGAACGGTCCCGCTGTATTTGTATTCGACGTCGGCGACCGTGTAGTATTCCGATTTCTCGAACCATTCCTTCAGTTCGTCGGAATAGACTGTGTTTACGAAATTCTCGACCGTTATCGTCTCGTATCCGACCTGAGAGGAACTGTTGAAAACGTTGTTGAAGATATAGAGCCCCGCGATCACGAAGACGATCAGAAAGGATGTGAACACTCCCATTATCATGGGAAACATCGCGCGTCCTTTTTTCTTTTTGCGGAATTTCGAGGAGAAGAACTTCCTGATCTTCTCCGCGGGGGACGGTTTGAAGATGATATTCGGGTTTTCTCTCAATTTAACGAGGTGTGAGAGCATCTGCGACGCGCTCTGATATCGCACGTTCGGATCCTTCTCCATCGCCCTCATTATTATCTGCTCGAGCCCTTCGGGGATGTGCGAGTTGACCTCGCGCGGAGCCGCGGGCGTGTCGTTCACCTGCATCAGCGCGACGGAGACGGGGGATTCCGCGTCGAACGGCAGGGAGCCGGTGCTCATCTCATACATCATCGCGCCGAGCGAGTATAGGTCGGAACGCGCGTCGATCTGCTCGCCGCTCGCCTGCTCGGGGCTGATGTAGTAGACGGTGCCTATCGCTTTGTCCGACATCGTCACGGTGTCCGTGTTGGGCAGCTTGGCGATGCCGAAGTCCATCACTTTGATCACGCCGCTCTTCAGCAGCATGATGTTCTGCGGCTTGATGTCGCGGTGGACGATCCCTTTCTGGTGCGCGTGTTCGAGCGCCTTGAGGATCTGGATCGAGTAGCCGACGACCTCCTTGAAGCTGAGGACCTGACGGCGGGTGATGTAGCTCTTGAGGGTGATCCCCTCGATATACTCCATCACGATGTATTTTACGTTGTCCCTGACGGAGACGTCGTATATATTGACGATGTTGGGATGCGAAAGCATCGCGACCGCCTTCGATTCGTTGATGAACCGCATGACGGACGGCTCGTCCGTCGCCATGTCGTCTTTGAGGATCTTGACGGCGACGACGCGGCGCATGAGCATATCGATCGCTTTGTAGACGACGGCCATTCCGCCGACGCCTATGAGGTTTTCAATTTTATATCTGTTGTCGAATATCTGTCCGACGTATTTTTCGTAATTTTCCATCTCAAAGCCTCCCCTCTTCAGTACGCGAGGATAACGGCCGTGATGTTGTCTGCGCCGCCTCTGTCGTTGGCAAGTTTGATAAGGCTCTCAGCCGATTTTTTGAGTGAATCGGCGTCCGCGGTCTCGTCGAGAGCGACGATCGCGGCGATCTCTTCGGGATCTGCCATATTGGTAAGGCCGTCGGTACAGAGAAGGGCGTACGTCGGTCCGCCGTCTTCGGATTTCTTTCTCTCGACGCGGAAGACGTCGGCTCTGACGGATTCCTCGGTCCCCACGGCGCGGGTGATGATGTTCTTGTTTTTCGCCGTGCGCGCTTTTCTCGGCGAGAGTCTTCCGAGATCGATCAGATGCTGTACGTACGAGTGGTCTCTGGTTATCTGTCTTATGCCGTTTTTATCGATCAGATACATCCGGCTGTCGCCCACGTTGACGACGAAGACGTATTCTTCGGTCGCGAGAACGGAGACGAGGGTCGTACCCATTCCCTGAAGTTCGGGGTCGGACACGCTCATCGCGTAAACGGCGAGGTTTGCGGCGGAAACGGCGTTTTCAAGCACCGCGGGGATCGAGATCGCATTTTCTCTCGTTCCCTCCGGTTCCGGGCTCATTCCGGCGAGAAGGTCGGCGTATTCGTCGATATGGTCGACAAAAGCGGAGACTGCGAGAGAAGACGCCGTCGCGCCTCCGTTCGCGCCTCCCATACCGTCGCAGACGACGGCGAGAGTCACGCCTCCCGGGTACTCCTTTACCGTAAAGTTGTCCTGGTTGGCGGTTCTTTTTTTACCGACGTCGGTCGTTCCGTAATATACCGTAACAAACACCTCGCCTTCCGATGAACTTGCTGCCTTGATTATAACTCTTTTCCTTTATTTTGTAAAGACCGGCGCAGCTGACCGCACGCGGCGTCGACGTCCGCGCCCATACTACGTCTCACGGTCGCGTTCTGCCCTTCCGAGCGCAGGATCGCGGCGAACCGCTCGGCCGCTTCGGGGGCGGGAGCGGAAAACCCGGTCTCTTCCACGCGGTTGAGAGGGATGAGGTTCACGTGTGACGCGACTCCCATTTTCTCCCTCAAAAGGCGGCAGAGCCCCTTCGCGTCCTCGCGGGAGTCGTTTTCGCCCGCGATCAGCGTATATTCGAACGAGACCCTCCTTCCCGTCCTGTCGAAGTAAAGACGGCAGGCGGCGAGCAGTTCGTCCAGAGGATACTTTTTCGCTATCGGCATTATCTTCCGTCTGACGTCGTCCCGGTACGCGTGCAGCGAGACGGAGAGCGTGACGGGAAGTCCCTCCCCCGCGAGTTTTTCGATCCCGGGCACGATCCCGCACGTGGAAAGGGAAACGTTGCGCAGGCCGAGGCCGATCCCGTCCTTGTCGTTGAGTATGCGCAGGAATTTTACGACGTTGTCGTAGTTGTCAAGAGGTTCGCCTATGCCCATCAGAACGAGTTTGTCGATCCGCTCGCCCGAGTCGTTTCCCGCCGCGATTATCTGACCGAGCATCTCCGACGGGTAAAGGTCGCGCACCTTCCCCGCGAGCGTCGACGCGCAGAAGCGGCATCCCATCCGGCAGCCGACCTGAGACGAGATGCACAGAGACGTGCCGTAGTCGTGGCGCATAAGAACGCACTCGACGCACTCGCCGTCGATAAGCGACAGAAGGTACTTTTCGGTCAGGCCGTCCCGCGAGCGTTTTTTCGTCAGAACGGTCGGAAGCCTGAATTCCGTCTCCGCCTCGAGTTTTTCGCGCAGAGCGAGAGAAAGAGAGGTCATATCTTCGTATCTCACTCCCCGGGACAAAAACGAGAAGATCTGGTCGCCGCGGTAAGGTTTCTCGCCGATCGAGACGGCGTAATCCCGCAGTTGTTCGCGGGTAAATGAGAGCAGATCGGGTTTTTCCATCATTTGTTTCTCCTTCGGAACCGGGCGATGAAGAAACCGTCCCGCGGGGTATCGCCCCCGCGCGGGAACAGCGTCGCCGTTCCGTTCTCGCTTTTGCCGATCCCCGGTATATCAAAGTCGTACGGCTCAAAGTCGGGTCGGGACGCGGCAAACGACGACGCGACTTCTTCGTTTTCCTTTTTATTCAGCGTACACGTGGAGTAAACGAGGACTCCTCCCGGCGCGGCGTACGACGCGGAGGCGTCGAGCAGTTCCCGCTGTATTTCGGGGAGCCGTCCGAATTCTTCTTCTTTTTTGTAACGGATCTCGGGTTTCTTCCCGATCACTCCGATGCCGGAGCACGGAGCGTCGCAGAGGACCCTTTCGCACTTTCCGAACAGATCCGGGTCCGGGTCTCTGCCGTCGCGGCGCGACACGCGGATCGTCGTTATCCCGAGCTTTTCCGCGCCGTCTTTAATAAGCGAAAGCTTGTTTTCATGCAGATCGAACGAGTTTATCTCGCCCTCGTTTTTCATACGCAGGGCGGACGAGAACGATTTGCCTCCGGGCGCAGCGCAGATGTCGGCGACGGTCTCGCCGGGAAGCGCGCCGAGTATTTCGGAGCACAGGATCGACGAGGCGTCCTGAACGAACCAGTTCCCCGCGGCGATGCCGCGTCTGACTTCGGGCGACACCGTGTCGGCGAACGCTGCTATCCCGCTGAGCGGCCCGTCCGCCGGGCGCGCGTTTTCGGGAAGCGCGGCGTTTTTCAGCGTATTGAGACGAAGGCAGACGGCGCCCTCGCCGGAAAAGGACGAGAGGATTTCCGCGGCGCGATCCGCGCCGTAGGAGCCGATAAGGACCCCGGCTATATCGGGCGATACCGAAAACCGTACGGAGAGGTTTTCCGTTTCGTCTTCCGGGAGCGCGAGTTCATAACCGTCTTTTTCCCGGAGAAACGAACGCAAAACCCCGTTGACGTATCCGCGGTACCGCTCGCCGACCGCTCCGACCGTCGCGTTTACCGCGGCGTGATCGGGGATCCTGTCAGAATACAGTATCTGGTAAAGACCGACTCGGATGGCGGCGCGGCATTCGGGATCGAGTTTTTCGGGGGGCCGCCGCGAAAAATCCGCGGCGACGGCGTCGAGGGAGATCTTCCGCTCGAGCGCGCCGTACACGAGGCGCGAGTACAGGCGGCGGTCGACCTCCGTCATTCCGGACGCCTCCGCTGCCGCGTCGACCTCGAGATTCGAGTATTTTCCGCTTTTTTCTATTCTTTGAAGCGACTTTATCGCAAGCGCGCGCGGATCGGAAGTTTTCATATTTTACTTCTTTCTTCCGACGATCAGGATAAGTCTGATCATATTTCCGAGCGCCACGAAGAGCGCGGCGACGTACGTCATCGCCGCGGCGGTGAGAACTTTTTTAGACGCTTTGATACCGTCCTCGGATATCCGTCCCGACGAGGAGAGGCACTCCACTGCGCGGCGGCTCGCGTTGAACTCCACGGGGAGCGTCACGAGCTGAAACAGGACGGCGGCTCCGAACAGGATAACGCCCGCGTACGCGAGCGGATACCACGAAAAGAGGAGGCCTATGATGACGAGAGGAAGGGCGAGCGACGAGCCGACCTTCGAGATCGGGATGATCGCGGAGCGAAGTTTTATCGGGGAATAGCCTCGCGCGTACTGGACCGCGTGGCCCGCCTCGTGAGCCGCGACTCCGACCGCCGCCGCCGTTTTCGCGGCGTACACCGGCTCGGAGAGGCGGATGACGTTGTCTTTCGGATCGTAGTGGTCGGTCAGGCTGCCGTTCACGGGCACGATCCGGACGTCCGCGACTCCGTTTTGCTCAAGGACCATCCGCGCGGCGTCCGCGCCGGTCATCCCGCCGTCGGACGGGACGGACGAGTATTTTTTGAAAGTGGAGGAAACTTTGATCTGCGCCCAGAGCGAGAGGACGATCGCGGGAATGACGAAGACGAGATACGTCCAGTCGAATCCGTAGAAATACGGCATTTTATGATCCTCCTTTTACTTGACGCCCAGCACGTCTCCCGTAAAGACGCCTCTGCCTCTTACGAACGAGGCGGCGTCCATTCTGCCTTTTCCTTCGGGGACGACCTCGGTCAGGTCGACCGCTCCGTCGCGGCACGCGACGCGGACGGCGCCGTCGGTCGAAATGACGGTTCCCGGTTCGCCATGCCCCTCCGCGGGGACGGCTGCGATGATCTTGAGCAGTCTGCCCGACGGGAGAGTTGTGAGTGCGCCGGGGAACGGGGAGAGACCCCGAATCAGATCGCGTACTTCGCGCGCGGTCTTCGTAAAGTCGATGATACAGTCTTCTTTGGTGATCTTAGCGGCATACGTCGCGCCGTCTTCCGGCTGCGGCGTCCGCGGAACGGAGCCCGCGCGGATCATGTCGACGACGCGGCACATGGCGTCGCCCGCGAGGACAGCGAGCCTGTCGTGAACGGTCCCCGCCGTGTCGCTCTCCTCTATCGGAGTCTTCAGCGTCAGGATGATATCGCCCGTGTCGAGCCCCTCGTCCATATACATCGCGGTGACGCCCGTCTCGGTCTCGCCGTCCATGACGGCGCGGTTGATCGGTGCGGCGCCCCTGTATTTCGGCAGGATCGACGCGTGGGCGTTCACGCAGCCGAATTTCGGGTAATTTATAACGTAAGGCGGAAGGATCTTTCCGTACGCCGCGACGACGATCAGATCGGGGTCGAGCGCGGAAAGTTCATTTTCGAACGCGCCGTCGCGGAGCGTTTCGGGCTGAAAAACGGGGATGCCGGCCTCGAGCGCCAGCGTTTTGACTTCCGACGGCACGAGGCGCATCCCGCGCCCCTTTTTCCGGTCGGGCTGCGTCACCGCGCCGATAACGCGGGCGCCGCCGTGGGAGAGCAGCGCGCGGAGCGTCGCCGCCGCTATCTCGGGCGTTCCCATAAAGAGAATACGGATCTCGTTTTCGATCATCCGACCAGCTCCTTGACTTCCTCGTCGGAGAGGATCCTCACCGCTTCGTCGGTGAAGAGCTTGCCCGACAGATGGTCGATCTCATGGCAGAAAGCGCGCGCCGCAAGGCCCTCGCCTGAGACGGTGAATTCCTTCCCGTCGCGCCCCGTCGCCCTGACCGTGACTTTCATCGGTCTGTGCGTGATCCCCCAGATCCCGGGGACGGAAAGACATCCTTCGATCTCTTCCTGTTCGCCCTCGCCGGCGACGATCTCGGGGTTGATGAGTTCGATATATTCCCCGTCCTTCTCGACGATCGCGATCCGTCTCATCACGCCGACCTGCGGCGCGGCGAGACCTGCGCCGTCGGCGTCGATGAGCGTCTCTTTCATGTCGTCGAGCAGGCGGATGATCCTCGGGGTGATCTCGCCGACCGGACGGCATTCCTTTCTGAGTACGGGGTCGCCTTCTTTTACGATATTAAGTATTGCCATTTTTACCGTTTCCTTTCGGGATGCTTACATGGAAGATGGATTGAGATCGGCGGAGATCCGGAGCGATCCCTCCGTTCTGCCCTGACGCGAGCCGCCGCGCATGAACTCGGAAAGGAGCAGGGAGAGCATCTCTCTTGTCCTTTTGTCGAGGCGGCATTTTATGACGAAGCGGAGGCGGCACACGTTCTGCACCTTGTAGACGGGCGCTTCGAACGGGCCGAACACCACCGTCTTGACGTCGGAGAAATCGCCTCCGAGATGTTCCTTTATCCGCTCGGAAAGCCGTTTTGCCGACGCGTGCAGGAACGCTTCGTCGGAACCGGACAGGGTCAGCACGGCGATATCGCAGAAAGGAGGAAACGTCAGCGCGGCTCTCATTCTGATCTCGCGCTCGTAGAACGATTTGTAGTCCTGCTTCGCGGCGAGAGAGATGACGTCGTTATCCGGGTTGCACGTCTGGATGACGGAGATCCCGGGGTCCTCTCCTCTCCCGGATCGCCCCGTCACCTGCGTCAGCATTGAGAACGTTCTCTCCGCGGCGCGGTAGTCTTCGGAGAACATCGACGAGTCGGCGTTCAGTACTCCGACCGTCGTGACGCCGGGGAAATCGTGTCCCTTCGTCACCATCTGCGTGCCGAGAAGCACGTCCGCCTCTCCTTTGCGGAACCGCGAGAGGATCGCGTCGTGAGAATTTTTCGTTCCGGTCGTATCGTGGTCCATCCTGAGGACGGACACGTTCGGGAAAACGCGCGTCAGATGGTCTTCGGCGAGCTGCGTGCCGCAGCCGAGGAAGAGAAAGTGATCCGACGAGCATTCGGGACACTTATCGGGTACGGAAGTCCTGTATCCGCAGGTGTGGCAGGACAGATATCCCGCTCCGCGCCGAACCTCGAGATAGTTCGAGTCTTTGCCTGCGCGCATCAGGGAGCGGTCCGTCACGTGATAGGTGAGCGATACGGAACAGTTGGGACACAGGACCGGTTTGCCGCACGCGCGGCAGGAGATATAGTTGTTGTATCCGCGGCGGTTGAGGAAAAGGATGGACTGCTTGCCCCGCGCCAAACCCTCGCCGACGCGGCGGATGAGAAGACGGCTGAGCGGCGACGTGTTTCCCGCGGCGAGTTCCGCTTTCATATCGCAGATCTCGACCCTCGGCAGACCGGCCCCGCCGTACCTTGTATTCATTTCAACGAGCGCGTACGCGCCCTTTTTCGCTTTGTAGTAGGACGTAACGGACGGCGTCGCGGACGCCAGGAGCATCATCGCGCCGTGACGGCCGCACCTGAAACGCGCAACGTCGTGCGCGAGATATTTAGGCGAAGTATCCGACTTGTACGTGTGTTCGTGCTCCTCGTCGATCACGATCAGTCCGATCTCGGGGATCGGAGCGAAGATCGCGGAGCGGGTGCCGATCGCGACGGTCGCTTCGCCGTCGCGCAATCTCCTGTATTCGTCGAACCGCTCTCCGGCGGAAAGACCCGAGTGGATGAGAGCGACGCGGTCGCCGAACCGGGCGCGGAAACGGCCGACGGTCTGAGCGGTGAGGGCGATCTCCGGCACGAGCATGATCACGCCCTTGCCCGCCGCTAGCACGTCTTCGATCAGCTTCATTATGACGTTCGTTTTCCCGGAACCGGTAACTCCGTGCAGGAGCGCGGCGCGCGGCTTGGGATCGAAGCAGAGACGTTTCAGTTCTTCGTACGCTCCGGTCTGCTCCTCGGTCAGGACGTCTTCTTCTCCGTAAGAGGAGAATTCGTCTTTGTCCTGCGGGGCGGGGGTCCTCCATACCGTTCTTTTTTCGGTGACGACGAACCCTTTTTTGGAGAGCGCGGACAGACACATCCGCACGACGGAAAGGTCGAGGCCCAGACGCGAGGACAGTTCTCTGTCGGTGATGCCCGGAGAGGCGACCGCCTCCTTAAGGACGTCCGCCCGACGCCTGCTTTTCATCAGCGCGGCGAACTCCTCGACGTACGAGCCGTCCTCCTCCGCTTTTTCGGCGAGTTCCGCGGACGGCGTGACTACCGTCTCGTATTTCGTGTTCGAACCCCCTTCTTTCATGGAGGTCCTTTTTTCGATCAGGCCGGCTTTGAGGAGCGCGGGGAGTATGGAGGTGCACTCGTCGCCGAACTTCGATCTGAGATATTCCTTTGAGGCGTCCTGCTTCGCGCTTATCGCCGCAAAGACGAACGCCGCTTTTTCGCCCAGTTTCGAGATCGCGCGGTCGACCGCGTCGCCCGCGTTTTCGGCGACCCTGTAGACCTCCTCCATCCGCGCCATCGCGGCGGCGGGAACGGAGGCGTGGACCGCGTCTCCGAACGTACAGAGGGTGTAGTTCTTCAAAAACAGGCACAGGTCGAGCCCTTCTCTGTTCAGAACGGGCAGCGGAGCCGAACCCTCGAACGGGAGCAGGGGCTTCATTTTTCTTTTTTCGCAGTCGGGTCCGCGGTCGTCCGCTTCGGAGTCGAACGTATCGAATACGATCGCCGCCATTTTGCGGTTCCCTCTTCCGAACGGGACCTCGGCGACGACGCCGGGGACGATCTGATCCCTCATATCGGGCGGAATGAAATAGTCGTAAGGGCGGTCCGCCTGATACGCCGCGTCTACGATATATACCCGGGCGGTATCAGCCATACGGTCCACCCCCTTTCCTCGAAGTCTTGAAGATTATTATTTGGAGTTCGCGTCCGCGTTCTCCGGAAGAGTATCTTCGACGATCCTGAACTCGCCGTCGGTCAGAAGTTCCACGGCGCTCTGTACGGGTTTTTCGTCCTTGAACTCGTCGCTTACGAGAACGGGGATCGGTTTGTCGAGGTCTCTGCCCTCGACTCTTTCCTCAAGCTCTTTCTGGAGGATGAAATCGTCGGTTATCATTCTTGCGCATTTCGCCGTTGCGATGACGAGCTCGTATCTGTTGATACCCTTTTCCTCGGCGAATTTGTTGATCTCGGTGTTGTTCATTTCTTTCTCCTCTTTCAGAATGTTTTATTTGAGTATCGCGTCAAGGCCGTCGATATATTCGCTGACGTATTCGGCGCGCCTTGACGAGCGGTTGTGCTCTGCTTCCATTATCTTCATCACGAGTTCGGCGCACTCCTTGGCGCGACCCGTCTCGTTCGTTACGAAGTAGTCGTATCTGCCGGCGGCCCTCAGTTCGTCTTTCGCGCGCGTCAGGCGGCGGCGTACGGATTCCTCCGTCTCGGTACCGCGTCCGCGGAGGCGTCTTTCGAGCTCGGCGGCCCCCGGCGCGGCGAGCATAACCGTTACGACTCTGTCGCCGATAAGTTTTTTGACCTGCATCGCGCCCTCGACCTCGATCTCGAGGATCACGTCGAGTCCCTCGCCCGTTATTCGTTCGACCTCCGATCTCATCGTTCCGTAGAGGTTTGAACAGTATTCGGTGTGTTCGACGATCTCTCCCGTTCTCAGGAGCTCCTCGAATTTCTCACGGGTGATGAAGTGATAGCTCACTCCGTCGGTCTCGCCGGGACGCGGATCTCTCGTCGTCGCGGACACGGAGACGCCGACGCTTTTCGTTCTGCTCCTTATGATGTTCACGACGGTCCCTTTGCCGGAGCCGGCGGGCCCCGAGATGATGAAAATAAGTCCCTTTCTCATATCAGACGTCCTCCGGTCACGCCGTCTCGTCCGTGGCGTTCATTCTTCCGGCGACCGTCTCGGTCTGCATCGCCGACAGGATAACGTGGTCGCTGTCCGTGATGATCACGCACCTCGTTTTTCTTCCGCAGGTGCAGTCGATGGCGCGTCCCGCGGCGCGGGCGTCCTGAACGAGCCTTTTCGACGGGGCGGCGTCCGACGATATCACTGCGACGACCCTGTCAAAATTCACCATGTTGTTGTATCCGACGTTTATAAGTTTCATATCCGACCCCTTATTCGATGTTCTGGATCTGTTCTCTTATCTTTTCGAGTTCCGCCTTGACGTCGACGACGAGCTTCGCGATCTCGAGGTCGCCCGACTTCGAGCCGATCGTGTTCGTCTCCCTGTTGATCTCCTGAAGCATGAAATCGAGTTTTCTGCCTACGGGGACGTCCTCGCGCGCCGTCTCTTCGAACGCGTCGAAGTGGGACGACAGTCTGACGAGTTCCTCGTCGATCGAGGCGCGGTCCGCGAAGATCGCCGCCTCGGTGAGGATGCGCTGTTCGGCGATCTCGATATCGAAACTGTCGAGGAGCTGACGGATCCTCTCGGTGAGTTTTTCGGGATATTCTGCGATGTTGCGCTCGGAGAGTTCCTTGATCTTCGCCGTGACTGAGCGGAGCCCTTCGAGTTTCGATACGATGTCCGCCATAAGAGCCTCGCCCTCGCGCTGTCTTGCCTCGAGGAACGCCTCCGTCGCGGGAGCGAGAGCCGTGAGGAGATCCGCCCAGTCGCGGTCGGCGTCTTCCTCGGCGCGGCAGACCTTGAAAAGATCTCTGTTCTGCGCAACCGTCATAACGGAGATATCGTCCCTCAGGCCGAACTCGTCGCGCAGCGCGTACAGAGCCGCGATATACGACTTCGCCGCGCCGGCGTCGAGGCGGACGGACGTCTCTCTGTCCGCGATCACGTCGAGCGTCACGAAGACTTCGATCTTGCCGCGCGAGACCCCTTTCTCGGAGAGGTACGATTTGACTTTTTCCTCGAGATGCGAGAGCGATCTCGGGAGTTTGACGGAGCAGTCGAAGTACCGGCTGTTCACGCTTTTTATCTCGACGGTGATATCTCTGGCGCCGTCGGGAGAAGTGCGGCGCGCGCGTCCGAACGCCGTCATGCTTTTGCTCATTTTCATCACACTTTCCCGCCGCGTTTTCGCTGCGCGGCGACAGTCGTTCATTAAGATGGAAACACTACACCATTTTATCTTTATAATTATACAATACGGCTTTTCCGATTGTCAAGTGCGGCGGACGAATATTAAAGGGCGTATGGGAGAAGATAAAAGAGAAAAACGGAGAACGAGGGAGAAAAAATGAGAGAAGGGCTCTATCTCGAATCGGTCGGGGACGCCTCGCTTTCTCTTCCGCGCGGGGGGTTTTTTTCGAGCCGCGCGGAAAAAGGATACGCGGCTTTTGACGGTACGGCTCCGGACGGCACGGAGTACGTAACGATGACGGATTACGATCCGGAGGAGGCGGGCAGCCTCGCCGCGGCTTTGTCCCGGGAACTCGGACTGTTTCTCGACCGCGTCCGGGTCGGCGTCCCGCGTTCCGTCCTCGTCGCGGGGATCGGAAACGAAAGAGTCGAGGCGGACTCCCTCGGGCCGCTCGTGTCGGAACGGATCGAAGTCGGCGAAAGACCGAACGGGGTCCGCGTTTTTTCCTTCGCTCCCGGGGTTCCGGAGGCGACGGGGATGGATACCGAAAGAATCGTACCCGCCGTCGCGCGTCTCGTCGGCGCGGATCTGCTCGTCGCCGTCGATTCGCTCGCCGCGCTGTCGCCCGGACGGCTTTGCCGCGCGGTGCAGATAAGCGGCGGGGCGAGACCGGGATCGGCCGTCGGGAAAAACGCAGGCGCGATCGGAGAGGAGGCGGCGGGATGTCCGGTCGTCACGGTCGGGGTCCCGACGGCGGTCAGGGGACGGCTGTCGCGAGGCGAGGACGGGGCGGAGGGGCTTTTCACAACGTGCGGGATCGGACAGACGGTCGTCCTGCACGCGGACGCGATCGCCGCCGCGATCAATTTCCGTTTCGGGTCATAATTCGTCCCCTCCCCGAATATATTCTTAAATGATATTACGTTCTAAGACCGCGTGGGAGGCGCAGAATGGACAAGCTGAAAGAAAAGGAAGAGACCGCCCTTCCCGTTCCCGCCGGGGAGGAGGTATCGGACGGCGCATTTAACTTCGGAACGGAAGAAAAGCCCGCGAAGATCACGCCGGATACCGTCCCTTTCCCGGACGGCAGCCCGCCGCCCGACGCCGCGTCCGTCGATCGCCCTTCGGTGAGGGGCGGATTCGGCAGGTACATATTTCTGTTCGTCTGCGCCGCCCTCGGCGCGTTCGCCGTTTTCGCCGTCGCGGCGGGGTTGGGCGACGCTTTGGGAAGGACCGGGATCACGCTTCCCACGCTCCTTTACGGCGAGGTGGTGAATTCGGGTCTTTCTGAGATACCGAAAAACGGAGACGGCGTTATTCTGACGGGCCGCGTAAGAGTTCCCGCCGCTCCGCCCGTGGCGGAGGACGGGACCGGCGAAAAGCCGGGCGCGCTCGAGGCGGAAGGCGAGGAAGCGGGAGACGGCGGGACGGTACCGGAGGATGCCGAGGAGCTGCCGATAAGATCCGTCGATCTGTCGGCGGCGGACGCGCTCGGGGTGATAAACGAAACGGACTTTTCGCCCGATCTGCGCGCGATCGCGGAAAAGGAGAGGGCGATACCTGCGGCGGCCGAACTGTATGCTGAATACGGAGACGGCGCGCCGCTCGTTCTGATCGTGCACACGCACGGGACGGAGAGTTATTCGCCGGACGGCGCCGAGGAGTATTCGTCCTCGGATGCGTTCAGGTCGCTCGATCCGGAGCAGGGAGTGGTCGCGGTCGGCGAGACGGTGAGAGGGATCCTTGAGGAGCGCGGGGTCGGCGCGATCCACTGCACCTCGATGTTCGACGCCGCCGATTTCTCTTCCGCGTACGCCTCGTCGGGCGCGGAGGTCGCGCGTATCCTCGAGGCGCATCCTTCCGTGAGATACGTTCTCGATATCCACCGCGACGCCCTGATAACCGCAAAGGGGGAGAACCTGCGCCCGGCGGTCAAGACGGATGAAGGCGACGCGGCGCAGATCATGATCGTCGTCGGAACGGACGGCGCGGGAGCGGACCACCTGGGATGGGAGGACAATCTCTCCCTCGCTCTCAAAGTGCAGGAGGGCGTCCTTGAAGCATGCCCGGGGCTGATGAGGTCGGTCGATCTGAGGCGGGAATCGTTCAACCAGCAGCTCTCCCCGGGGTCGCTCCTGATCGAGGCGGGAGCCGCCGCAAACAGCCTTTCCGAGGCGAAACGCGCCGCCGCGATCTTCGCCGGCGTTTTCGCGGATACCGTCCTCGGAAAACAAAGATAAAAAAGGGCGCGCGATCCGAAACCGATTGACACGGGCGGCGATATTTGGTATCATATTGAAGGGGGCGAAAGACCCCGAAAAAGGATGATCACGAAAGGATCGCGTAAATGGAACTTGAAAAAATACTTGAAGACGTCAGATCGAAAAGAATAAAGATAGTTATCGTCGATTCCGACACGTTCAACGAGATGGACGACCAGTACGCCATCGCGTACGCCATCGGCTCGGACAAGATGGAGGTCATCGCGCTCAACGCCGCTCCGTTCTACAACGACAGGAGCTCGAGCTTCGGCGACGGCATGGAGAAAAGCTACGAGGAGATCCTGCGCGTTCTCGATCATATAGAAAAAGTCGGTCAGTATCCCGTTTACAAGGGCTCGCCGACGAGGATCGACGACGATCCGGAATTCCGTCCGGTCGACAGCCCCGCCGCCCGCGCGATCATCGACGCCGCGCACAAATACGACGAGATCGTCTACGTCCTCACGACGGGCGCCTGCACGAACGTCACCTCCGCCGTCATGCTCGATCCTTCGATCAGGGAGAATATCTGCGTGATCTGGCTCGGCGGCCACTGCCTCGATTTCCCGGATCTCGGCGAGTTCAACCTCGCGCAGGATTACGCCGCGGGTCAGATCCTCATCAACACCGACGTTCCGCTGATCATGCTGCCCGCGTGCGATCACGGCACTTCCGCCCTCGTCGCCCGCCTGCCCGACATGCAGGGGATCAAGGGCGACTCCCGCGCGTGCGTTTTCTTCAGGGAGACGCTCCCGGAGGAGTTCAACGGCGACTATTACGAGAACGGATGGGAGAGGGTCATCTGGGACATCGCCGCGCCGGGCGTCATCGCCGTTCCCGAGGCGTACGAATTCTCGATCATTCCCGCGCCGATCTTCGGAGACGACAGAACGTACGCGTTCGACAGAACGAGACACAAGATCATATATATGGATAAGGTAGACCGCGACATCGTTCTGGGCGACACTTTCGCCGCCATCGGGACGCTCTGATACGCTTTTCCCGGACCGCCCGCGCAGCCGCGCGGGCGGTTTTTTGCCGTTTCCGGAACGCGTATATCCGCGTTTTTAACAAAACTAAACAAAAAAGCGAAAAGTAACATACGGTAAATCGTCGAAAAGCAGTTGACACCGTGAAATCGATGTGGTATAATCTGTAGGTGTATCGGTATGCCCATTTGTAAAAATCTGCGACGTCCGGCCCCGTAAAACGGTGTGCGGCGGAGGAGTGTAGTCTTGGACAGAAACGTAAAAGCTGAAGAAGTTAACGCCCGTACGGGCGTGAAAGAAATAGACGTCTTCAAGCTCCTCGGAGCGTTTTTGAAGAACATCTGGATCATCGTCATCGTATCCGTTCTCTGCGCGGCGATCGCATTTGCTTACGCGTATTTCTTCATCACCCCGACGTATCAGTCGAGCGCGATGATGTACGTCAACAACGGAGCGTTTTCGGTGGGCAAGACGTCGTTCAACCTTTCGGACCTCACGGCGTCGAAAAATCTGGTCGACACCTATATCGTAATCCTTAAGTCGAGACAGACGCTTGAGTCCGTGGCTGAAAGGGCAGGCGTTAAGATCTCATATAAGAAACTCAGTTCCATGGTTTCCGCCGCCGCGGTGAACTCTACCGAAGTTTTCCGCGTGACGGTCACGGACACCGATCCCGAGAGAGCGACGCTTATCGCCAACTCAATCGCTGAGGTGCTCCCCGAAAGAGTGGAGGAGATCATCGGCGGAAGTTCGGTCAAAGTAGTCGACAGCGCGGTCGTCCCGTCCGGGAAGTACGCGCCCAGCCTTACGAAATACACGCTGATCGGTCTGGTCATCGGTTTGGTCGCGACTCTTGCCGTCATCGTCGTAATAGAACTCCTTGACGATCAGGTGAGAGACGAATCGTTCCTTACGCAGGGCTTCAACCTGCCGGTGCTGGCGTCGATCCCGGACCTCAACGCAAACGTGAGCGGAAAGGCGTACAAGTACGGCAAGTACGGGACGAACCGCCGCCCGTACTATGCAAACGCGTCGAAGGGAGGAACGGCAGATGGCGACAAGTAAATACGCGGCGGCTGTTTCTCTCGGCAACGACGATCATGCCGTATTCGGAAAGAATCTCGGCTTTGCCGCTTCCGAGGCGTACAGACTTCTCAGAACGAACCTCATGTTCTCTCTTCCGACCGACGCGGAACATAAATGCCGCGTGATCGGTCTCACGAGCGCGAACGCCGGAGAGGGCAAGAGCACCACGGCGCTCAATCTTGCTTATATGCTTGCAGAGGCGCATCAGCAGACGATCCTCGTCGAGGCCGATATGCGTCTTCCCACCATATCCAAAAGACTCGGGCTCAAGCAGTCCCCGGGCCTTTCGAACGTTCTTGTCGGGCTGACCTCGAAAGTCATCGCCCAGCCTTCGGGGATCGAAGATCTTCTGAAGGTCATCTCCTCGGGAGATATCCCGCCGAACCCGTCCGAACTTCTCGGATCTGCGAAAATGAAGACGCTGATCGACGTTCTTTCCAAAAACGCCGATTTCATCGTGATCGACCTGCCTCCCATCAACGAGGTCGCCGACGCGCTCGTCGTCTCGCAGTTCGTCGACGGTATGCTCATGATCGTCAGACAGGGATATGCGAGCCGCCACGCGGTGATCGAGGCGATGAAGCAGCTTGAGCACGCCAACGCGAAAGTCCTCGGTTTTGTCGTTACCGGCTCCGAGAATTTCGTAAAAGGCAAATACAAGTATAAGAAATACGGCAAGTACGGTAAGTACGGCAAGTACGGAAAGTACGGCCACAGCCACAGTTACGGCTACGCTCAGGCGGTCGCCGAAGAGAATTCGGGGCAGGTGGACATAGAGTTATGATCGATTTTCATTCTCATGTTCTGCCCGGGATCGACGACGGCAGCCGTGATACGGATGAAAGTCTCAAACTCTTGAAGATGTGCTCCGAACAGGGAGTCACCAAAATTGCGGCAACCCCTCATTTTTATCCTAACGACGACACGCCCGAGAGATTTCTGAGGCGGCGTAACGAAGCGGCGCTCCGCTTGAAAGAGCGTCTGTTCGACGGCGCGCCGGAGATAATCCTCGGAGCTGAAGTTTATTATTTCTCAGGCATCAGCACAAACGAATCCGTCGGTCAGCTTCGTCTCGGGAACACCGGGATCCTTCTGCTCGAGATGCCTTTCGCAAAATGGTCTCCGTCGATGGTGTCGGAGATACTCGATCTTCACGGAAGAAACGGTATAACCGTTATGATGGCGCATATAGAGCGTTATCTCGGTTTTCAGAGCGCGGACGTCTGGGATTCGCTTTTGAAGCACGGCGTCATAATGCAGTCCAACGCCGGATTTTTCACCGACTGGAGGACGAAAAGGCGCGCGCTCAAGATGCTCCGTTCCGGGAGGATACACGTTCTCGGTTCCGACTGTCACAACACGAAAGACAGAACGGAGAACATGGGCAAAGCCTATGAGATTCTTAACGGACGGGACAGAGAATATCTTAAAGATAACGAAGAATACATAATCAGGATCGGCGTGAAATAAAGCGCCGCGGGATCCTCCGGAGCCGAGGGCTCCCCGTAAGTTCGCTGTTTCATCCGCACGGCCCTGCCGTACGGTTTGAGATAGAATAATAAAGAAAGGAGGAAAACATGATGAAGAGATTCATTACGGTCGCTATCGCAATTCTCCTCATCGCCCTCATGGTTGTTCCCGCGTTTGCAGCCGGAAGCGCTTCCCCGGACGACATTCTGCATGTTGAATCGAAGGATAAACTTCCCAATGCATCCGACAAGGACGCTCCCGTACGCGTTTTTGTCGATGACGAGAATAAGATCTATGTGAAGGCCGATGACTTTAACGCGTACTTCCCCGAGGACGAGATGCCTACCGCAAAGTACAACCTGATCAAGAAGGTTGATCCTTGGACCAAGGGAACGGACGGAGACGCTCTGTACGCTTCCGATGCACCCTTCGAGAAATTTGTCGCTGTTTACATCGACAAGGACCTCGTTGATGCAGCGAACTACACGGCAGCTTCCGGATCCACCGAAGTCACGTTCAAGAAGGCATACATGGAAACCCTGAGCGTGAGCGAGCATCAGATCGTTATCCTGTCGAATGACGGGTATGCCAAGGGCACATTCAACGTCGTTGCTGGCAGTGGAAACCATCAGACCGGAGATAACTCCAACACCTTTATGTGGGTTGCCATCAGCCTCGTTTCTCTTGGCGCGATCGGCGTAGTTGCGTTTGCGCTTACTAAGAAACGTAAGTCTGCTGAGAACTGACCAAACGTTTTGAGGTGAGCTCGACTCAAAACCGCTTGGAACCCGCGGGCGAAAGCCCGCGGGTCCCACTAAGGTTTCTCCACGGAGATTACATTGAAAAAAAGAAAAATAATATTGACGGTTTTACTCGTCGTTCTCGTGTCGGTATTCGGAGTCTCGACCTTTTTTGTTATTAGGGACATTTACAGATCGAAGACCGAAAACGCCGCGAACCTCGCTCTGTCTTCGGTGGTCAACGAACTGAAAGGCGAGGCCAGAAGGCCGGGGCCCAAATCAACCCCGTCCACGGGCGAAGACGAGACGGACGGCGAAACGGACGTCGAAGATATATATACAGAGGACGGTATCCTGAAATACCTCGCCCCGCTTTACGAGCAGAACAACGACCTTGCCGGATGGCTGACCATTCCCGGAACGACGATCGACTATCCGGTGATGTACACTCCCTTTTATATCGAAAAGTATCTGAGAATGGCTTTCGACGGGGAGTGGGCGTTATCCGGTTCTCTTTTTATCGGAGAAGGCTGGGACGAAGATAACAATATCGCGATCATTTACGGACACCACATGCAGGACGGTTCCATGTTCTGCAACCTCGTCGACTACGAGTCGGAGGAATTTGCCAAAGAGCATCCGACGATCCAGTTCGACACGCTGAGAGAGGCGGGGGACTATCAGGTCCTGTGCGCCGTTCTGTCAAGAGTGACGAGCGATCCGTCGGTGTTCCCCTATTCCAAATATACGGATCTTCGCGATCCTGAAAAATTCGAAGAGTTTTTTCGGCGGGTCAGAGCCGAAGCGCTGTACGACACAGGCATCGAAGTCGAATACGGCGACCGGGTCCTGGTCCTGTCGACCTGCAACTACCATACGACCAACGGCAGATTCTACGTCGTTGCGATTTTGAAGGCGGATCCCGCTGCCGACTCCGCCGAAGAGTCGCCGTCCTGACGGGCGGCGGGAAAGGAGAAACGTCCGGAGCAGACGCTTTCCGGACGCGTTTCGGATATGGGTTACGAGAGAATGCCGAAAGGGCACGGCGTCACGGGCGGTTCGCCGCGCAGCAGGCTCATTGCGCTCGGGCGTATTCTGTCCGTCGTCCTCATCGTTGCAGGTCTCGTTTTACTCGTTATGGCGATCGAAAAGGCAAACGAGAACAGATACCGCAGCGAACAGGCGGGACAGAAGATCGAACTTCCCGACGAAACAAGAACGACGACCGAATACAACGGGTCTGTCTATACGTTGAAAAAGAAACTCGAAACGACGCTCGTTATAGGTATAGACACGTTTGAAGAAGAAATCAAAGAGGGGGAACCGAGCAACATCCATCAGGCAGACCTCCTCTATCTGATCGTAGCGGATAAGACGAACAACACTTACAGCACGATCCATATAAACAGAGATACCATGGCGACGGTCAAAGTGCTGTCGTCGACCGGCAACAAGCTGAGCGAAACGGTACAGCAGATCTGTCTTGCGTACGGGTACGGCTCGACGTTCCCGATCCAGAGCAGAAATACGATCGACGCGGTCAGCACGCTATTCAACGGGATCAAGATCGACCATTACGTTTCGATCACGATGGACAGCGTCGCCGTTCTCAACGACGCGGTCGGAGGGATCACCGTTGAGGTGATGGACGACGTCGACGAGATGAAAGCCGGTGAATACGTGACGCTTACCGGAGATCAGGCGCTGAGATACGTCAGAGCGAGACGGTCGATAGAATCGAATCCGACGAACGTCAGACGTATGGAGCGTCAGGAACAGTATATCAGTGAATTTCGCAGACAGTTCGGACAGAAAGCCGCCGAGAGCAGCACGTTCGCGCTCGAGGCGCTGTCCGATATAAGCCGCTATATGCATTCCGACTGTTCGATCGAACAGATCGCCGATCTGGCGAATACGATCGTGACGTGCGAATGCAGCGGCGACTTTAAACTTGAGGGGGAAACGGGAACGGACGGCACGTACGTTCAGTTCCACGCGGATCCCGACAAACTCGCGGAGCTTTACCTCAAGGTGTTCTGCGATAAGATCGGATAAATAATCCGATACCGACCGATACGCTCACGGCGAAAAACGAAGGAGTGATTTGAGATGAACAACGAAGTAACGGGCAAACTTCTGAAGATCGGCGAAGCGTTCAATATTGAAGGTCCGCTCTTCTCGTACGAAGAGCTTAACATGGGCAACATAAACCGCACGTACAAGGTGAACTACATCAGGGACGACGGAACCGGACTTGCAAAGCTCAAGCCGTTCCTTTTTCAGAGAGTCAACACGTACGCGTTCAAAAACCCCGTGCAGCTCATGGAAAACATCGACAGAGTCACCGAATATATAAGGCAGAAACGGCCCGAAAGCGTCAACCTCCACTTCCATCACACGGAAAAGGACGGGCAGCGCAGGACGTATCTGTTTGACGGAGACGAGTTCTGGAGAGTGTGCAACTACGTACCGTCCGTAACGTTCATGACCTGCGACGATCTCAACATCATCAGAAACGCGGGAAAGGCGTTCGGCGATTTCCAGACGGTCCTCGCCGATTTCGATCCGGCTCAGCTTTACTATACGATCCCCGATTTTCACGACACGAGGAAAAGATACGAAAAACTCGAGCGCGATATCGCGGCGGATCCGTGCGGACGGGTCGCCGGTGTGAAGGAAGAGATCGACTATATTCTTTCGGTCAAAGACCGGGCGTGCCTTCTCACCGACCTTTTCAACGAGGGTAAGCTTCCGCTCCGCGTAACGCATAACGACACGAAGATCAACAACGTCCTTTTCGACGAGGAAACGCACGACGCTCTCGTCGTTATCGACCTCGACACGGTCATGCCCGGCATCGTGGGCAGCGATTTCGGAGACGCGATCCGTTTTGCCGCCAACTACACGGAAGAGGACAGCCGTGACACGTCGAAAACCGGCATAGATCTGAACGTGTTCTGGGCGTTTGCGGAGGGTTTCCTCTCCGAGACCGCCGACGCGCTCACCGATCTTGAGATCGATACTCTTGCGGCGAGCTGCTTCTCGCTGACGTGCGAACTCGTAACGAGATTTCTCGACGACTATATCGACGGCGACAAGTATTTCAAGATCAATTACCCCGACCACAACCTCGTCAGGACGAGGTGCCAGATCGCCCTCGCGCGCGACATGGAGCGCAAAACGGAGGCGATGGACGCGATCGTAAAGGGCTGCGCCGCGAAGTACAAAAACGGCGTGAAATAAAGAAGAACGATCAAAGAAAGCAAACGCATCGGGGCGTTTGCTTTCTTTTTTTGAAAGAAAGATAAAATCTTGAAAAAAAGGGCTCGGATGTGCAATAATAATCTTGATTTTTTCCCCGCGAGTGATATACTGTTTAAGGACGGCGACAGACGGGACGCGGGAAGCGCCGGGGCGCTGTGAAAACGAGAAAAGGAACGGGCGAGAAACGTGAAGAAAACCATCGGAAAACCGAATATTCTTCTTTTCCTGCTCCTGTCGGCAGCAGTCCTTTCGTTTATTCTCGTTTCCTGCTCTGAGAGGACCGGGCGGACGGTCGAGACCGTACCGCGTACGGAAGACGGAGACCTTATAGTTTACGGAAAAGAGTATCCGCCCGACACGGCGATCCTGTCTTTTTCGGGCGACGAAATAGACGGCGTGGACGGACTGATAACCGTTTTGTCGGAGTTTCACGACCTTGAGTTCGTCGATCTCGGCACGTTTCCCGTCAGTATGGAGGACGCGGAGCGGATAAGAACGGCAGGTGGGGGCATCGACCTGAAATGCCGCATTTGCGAGACGCTCTACGGCAGAGCGTTTTCAGCCGAAGAAGAGACGATAGACCTCAGCGGAGCGGGGATCACGGATACCGCGGAGCTCGAGCATTCGCTCCGGTATCTGCCGAACGCCCGTATTGTGAGCTGTCCCGACGGCGTCGTTTCGATCGAAGCCAAGAAAAGGCTCAGGGAGGAATATCCGAACGTTGAGTTCGATATCCCCGCGCTCGCCGACGTGTACGGCGCGACGGTCAGGGACGACGTGACGACGCTCGATCTTCGGGGCGTTGCGATCGACGCGGACCTGCCCTCGAAACTCGAAGTTTTCCCGGATCTCGAGTCGGTCGATCTTCACGGAGCGGATCTTTCCCCCGCCGAACAGGACGCGCTTTCGGCGCGGTTCCCGAACGTCCGGTTTTTGTGGGAAGTCGATATAAAGGGAGAAAAGTACGATTCGGCGACGGACGACCTCGACCTCTCCGGCACGTACGGCCTGACGCCGGACGACGTGCGAGCGATCATCCCGAAATTCCACGGGCTGAAACGGCTCGACCTTTCCGACTGCGGAATGGACAACGAGACGCTCGCCGCTCTGCGCGACGAGTTTCCCGACACGAAGATCGTCTGGACGCTCTATATGGGCCAGTGGTCGCTCAAGACGGACGCGGTCGCGTTCTCCGTTCTTATCTATAACTATAAGCACACGCGCCTAAGAAACGAGGACATAGAGGTTCTGAAATACACCACCGATCTTCAGGCGCTCGACCTCGGCCATCAGGCGCTGACCGATATAACGGCTATCGCAGAGTACTGTCCCGAGCTTCGTATCCTCATTCTTGCGGACAACTGCCTGCACGACATCGAGCCGGTCAGGAAACTGAAACACCTGCACTATATCGAACTGTTCGTGAATCCGTATCTCAATGACGTCACGCCGCTCGAGGACTGCAAGGAACTCGTCGACGTCAACGTGAGCCACCTGTACACGATCCACGATATCCACGGTCTGCTCGATCTTCCGATCCTCGAGAGACTCTGGATCGAGCACACGGCGACCACGCAGGCAGACATACAGCTGTTGAGGGACACGTACCCGAACGCCGAAGTGATCGATCAGGGCTACGGCTCGGTCGACCAGGGCTGGCGCACGCATCCGCGCTATTTCGCGATGATAAATATGTATTTCGATACGACTTATATCAGCGAGGAATTTTCAAAATACGACGGCGCCGATTAAAAATCGAAACGCCCGATCATCAGATCGGGCGTTTTTCTATTGAATGTATGCCGCTTCCGTTTTTCTGAATGCGGAGGCGATGCGCGTCACGGCGGAATAGACGAGCGCGACTCCGAAGAAGATCTCGAGCGCCGATCCGTTCCTGACGAACACGATACACGCTATCCCCAGCAGGATCTTGACCGCGCCGCGCGCTATCCTGAGTTTCCAGCGGGAAGAACGGAGGTATTTCGCTTCGCGCGCCATGAGGATATCGACGACGCCGGAGAACATGAAGACGCCGATCAGGTAGATCGACACGATAAACGACGACGCGTCGTACAGCGAGAGGGTGAAGAGACCGAAATCGAGCATTACCACCCCGCGGAAGAGGATCAGCCGCCCTCCGACCATGAACCGCGCCATGGAGAAATAGCGGACGATATCCTTGACGCCCGACGCCGCGAACGTGAAGCTGAGGATCAGAAGGATGAGGAGCAGACCGTTCTCCACCCCCGGCAGCGCGAAGATGAGCGCCGCGGCGAGGAGTTGAAGCAAGCCGAGGAGGATAATGCTTATCCGTTGAAACTTACTCATTTTCGCCCGCCTCCTCTCCTGCCCGGCGGGCTTTTTTCTTTTTCTGCCCGACGGGGAAGCCTGCGAGCGGGTTGCCCGAACGTCCGATACTGTCGGCGACCGTTTTTTTCTGCGCGAGAGCGGCGGCGATGAAACGGCCGAGGAAAGTACCCTGTTTATCGTCGGCGTCACGGTATTCGCTTTGATATTTCAAAATATCGAATTCTTCGACTTCGCCGCCGGACAATTCCTCCCCGAGCGCGCGCCAGTCGGCGGACGCGTCGGTGCGCCGCTCGCGGATGATCCGGCGGATCCTGTCGGCGTACGGAGCGACGGCGTCCTCATCGTACGTGTCGACGGCGAATTCGGGGACGTCGCCGTGAAGATACTTCAGGGCGAAGACCATCTGACAAAACGCTTTGAAGTAATCGGACGGATTGTCCTTGACCACCTCGCGGTAGTCGCCCCACGCGGGCAGATACCGGTAACGGGCGTAACTGTAATCGGGAAAGTGACCCGCTCTGCCGTGGCCGAGATTCATTATCGATTTCTCGGACGTCTGAAACAGGCTGTTTGTATAAACGCCCTTTTCGGGGTCGTCCGCGCCGAGCGGGTTATGGTTGAAACGGATCTGTCTTTCGGGTTCCGCCCCGTCGTCGGTCAGTTCGTAAAAGTGATAATCCGTGTTGTTGATGACGAGCGACGGAGTCCCGGCGAAATACCGGTGCGCCCAGGTATCCGACAGCACGTGCATCGCGATGCCCGCCGCCTGCGGACCGCGGCCTTTGGCGAGCCGCACCGTGTCGGCGACGAGCGGACCGTTGGGTCCGCATATAAGGCGATATTTGTTTTTGTATCTCTTTCCTCCCCGACCGACTTCCGCGAAGAGATCGGCGGGCAGAAAGTGAAAGGACGACCATATCCGCGTGATATCCCGAAGTCCCGATCTGTCCGTTCGCGCGTTGAGGAGCTCGCTTTGAAGCTGCGTCGTCGCGGCGGCGGTCGGGCCTTTTATTTTTGCGAGCAGCGTGGCGGAACACTCGTCGACGAATTGATCGGCATACGCCGTCGCGTGAGCTTCTTCCGGAGAAAAACCGGCGAGGATCGCGGCGCAGAACGTCGCATAGTAGTGGAAATCTAACTGCATACGGTCTCACCCGCCTTTCCGGCAGAGTTCCTGATCCTCTTTGCGGAGACGAGCAGATTTATGAGCGTCGCTGCCGACGTGACGTCGACGGCGAGGACCGCGACGGAATCGAGGATCCCGTTGCTGCCGAACGACAGAAGGTCGATCAGTACGCCGAGACCGTCGAGCACGAGGATGATCCACGCGAGGACGATATAAAGTTTTCCGCTCTTGCCGCCTTTGCCTTCCCTTATCGCCGACCGTCCTATCGTTATTCGCAGAAGAAGCGAGACGGCGCCGATCAGGGCGATCACGCCGGCCGAGACCGCTATGACGATCCCGCGGTAATCGGCCTCAAGCGTCCCCCACAGTTCTCTCAGCCGCAGGACGGCGTACATCGCCGCCTTTACGACCGTCCAGACGGCGAGGATGATGACGCCCATGCCGCTGATAACGAGGTCGTTTTGGCTTTTCAACAGTTTTCTGTCCATAGACGTTCTCTTTTCAAATAAGATGTTTGACGGCGGAAACGAACGCTTCCGCTTCTTCAACGTTTGATCTCCCGGATCATCGAATATTCGTTGAGCAGAGTTCCGTCTTTAAGGCGGATCGCGTTCGGTTTCACGCCGACGATCCGGAATCCGAGTTTTTCGTACAGCGCCCTTGCGCGGGCGTTTCCCTCGATGAAATCGAGCTCGATCTGGAGCAGATCCTCGTTTTCCCGCGCGATGCGGATGAGTTCTTCCATCAGCGCGGCGCCGATGCCGAGGCCCCAGAATTCGCGTACGAGGGCGATCCCGACGGAGGCGCGGTGTTTCGTTTTTATCGACCGGCTCCACATGATATTCGCGAGCCCTGTGATCTTCCCGTCGACGAGGCAGAGCGCCGCCGCTTCGCAGTCAGATCCGTTCACCCTTTCGATGAAAGCGCGTTCCCCCTCGAGCGTGTATTTGCCGCATTCCTCGGGATAGCGCATGAGAAATTCCGTCTCGCACGCGGTTACGTACAGATAATCGAGCAGTCCCGCCGCGTCCTCTTCTCTCGGAGAGCGGACCGACGCTGTCCTCCCGTCTTTCAGTTTTAATTCGAATTCGCGAACGAGCATTTCGCACCTCCGTCGTTTATTTCATAACAATTCTACCATATCGCGGCGGAAAGTTCAACGAGGGCAAAAAGAAAAACCGCCGGAGCGGTTTTTCGGTGTAAGTTATCTTTTCTTATACAGGAGAAGCTCGGGGTTTTTGCCCTCCGCCTCGTACGTGCAGATCAGGATAAAGTCCATGCACGCGAGGACGCCGAAGCACAGTCCTTCGACTATTTCGCTCTCAAGCTGATTTCCGAGGTACGTCGTCCCGTCGTTCAGGAATTTCGCTTTTACTCCGCTCGGGAGAGGGTATTCGAGATTGACGTACGCGCCGACGAGCGCGTTCAGACTTTCAAGTTTCGGCATGCCTTCGATCCCGAGGGAGTTTATCTCGCCGATCAACTGTTTTTTGAACTCCTCGAACTGTCCGTCGTCGCTGAGCTCTTCATATCTTTTCCAGTAGTCGAGCGTCGGCAGCACCTGTTTCATATACGCGCGCGCCTGATCCTCGGTGAAGTTCTCGTTCGCCATGTGAGCGACGCAGACGTTGATGAGGTCGTCCATATCGTGGTACGTGTACGTGCCGTCGGCGTAGCACCACTTGCAGTAGTCCTCGTTGAGCGAGCCGTCCTTCTCGCGGCTGATGAGCGCGTCCTCGAGCGGCATTCCGCAGCACTGGCAGACGAGACGGCGCGGCGCGCCGAGCAGCGTGTTGATCGACACGTCGAAGAGTTTCGAGAGAAGTTTCAGCGTTTCGGTGTTCGGGACGGTCTCGCCGTTCTCCCAGCGGGACACCGCCTGACGGGTCACGAAGACCTTTTCGGCGAGTTCATCCTGAGAGAGCCCGCTTTTCGTCCGCAGATCGAGTATCACGTCTTTCGTTTCCATAAAGTCACCTCCGGTTCGTTTGTCTCATTATACCGCGCGGCGGGTGAATTAACAAGCAACCCGCTGTTGCCCCTTATTTTCTGCGGGGCAGCAGGAAGAGCATCGACGTGCGTTTTTTGTATTCCGTATAGTCGGGACGCCGCTCTGCGTTGTGCTTTTCCATCATCGGTATCGAGACGATGAGGAAAAGAATGATGATCGTGACGAAACCCGCGCCGAGATACCATCTGTCGGGACAGAGCGCGGCGTAGTAGACGAACAGTCCGGTCCAGAAGCTCATCTCGCCGAGATAATTCGGGTGGCGCGAGTATTTCCAGACGGAGACGTCGCAAGTCTTCCGCTCGCCTTTGTGTTCCCTCAGGAAACCGTGGATCGCTCTGTCCGAGACGAACTCGAGCGCAACGGCGGCGATCATTATCGCAAGGCCGATCAGGGAAAGCGGAGAGAACGATTCCTCGCGGATCGCGAGCAGACCGTTCACAAGGCCCAGATAAACGACGACCGTCGGCACGAAATGAAGGCCGAAGAAACTGACCGGCAAAAACAGAGGAGTCGGGAGCTTTTCGCGGTACCGGGCGTACCGCCAGTCCTCGTGACCGATCCCGCGGTACGTTACGTACCAGTTCGCGGTGAGCCGTACTGCCCAGAGCGTCACCGCGCCGAGGATAACGAAAGAGTTGACGTTCCAAAGCGAGTATTTGATCATCGCGAGAAGCAGGATCACCGGCGGCTCGACGCTCCAGTACGGGTCGTAGACCGACACGTCGTTCAGAGCGCACGAGGCGATGAAGACCGCGACCGTCGCGACGGCGGTGAAGACCGCCGAGGCGGCGAGGATATCGTCGATCGCTGAAAACGGCACCGCCGCGATACCGAAAGCGGCGAGATATATCGCCGCGTTGAAGAGGAGTCCTTTTCGTTTTTCGCTCATACGTTTATCCTTTTTTACTTCGCGTCGATGCCGAGTTCTTTTCCCTCGTACATCCAGTCGTTCCACGGGAAATTGCGCCACGTGTTGAAATGGTAGCGGTGCATCTCCTCGGTTATGAGGAGCATCTTGCCGACAGAGTTGGTGTCGGGCGTGAACTCGTAGAATTCGGAGTCGACGTAGAACGAGAACTTCGCGGTGCTCGTCATAACGACGAGCGAGTAGTAAGTCGCGTAACTGAGGTCGAAGTTCCACTCGCCGCCGAGTTTAGTCCCTCTGAAATGGATCCCCGAGTGATCGAACGTCAGCGTACCTTCGCCGCACTCCTCGCTCGTTTTCATCTTGTTCAGGTATTTGTAAGGCGGGAGGTAACCCGCCTTAACGTGTTCGGAGAAAGAATAATCGGGGTCGCGCCTGATCTCGTCGATGATATTCACGCGCTCGAGTTCGACCCACTTCGAGGGTGTCGCGGGGATCACGCAGTCGGCGTCGAGGGGCACCAGCTCGTAGTAGTCGTTCATTTTCGCGCCGTTGCCGCATTCGGAACACTTTATTTCGTCGTCCTTGGCGGTCATCGACAGGTCGGCGCCGCACCGCGGACATCTGTAGCAGATCTCGTCGAGGTGCTCGCAGCTTCTGCCGTGCATCTCCCACTTTATGTGATTATTGATGCTCCACTCGTAGTCGTCGTGGCGAAAGACCTCGTTGAGCTTGTCCTCGATCTGCTCGCCGCTCATTTCCTCGAGCTGTTCGGGCGTGAAGAGCTTGTAAAGACGCGCCTCGGTGCGCCCTTTTCTTTCTTCAAGAAAATGTTTCGTGCTGGTCAGGTACTGGCCGCGCATCTGAAGGAAGTAAACGGGGACCTTGTAGTGCTTCAGGAACTTGCCGGAGCCGGGGACGACGGGCTGGTTCGTCCCGTAGATCGAACTCATCCCCTCCGGGCTCATCGCAACGGCGCCGCCTTTCGCTATTATACTGCTGATCGCCTTTATCCCGCCGCGGTCGAGGGTAAACACTTTTTTCGGAAGGATCTGATTGAGACGAAAAACGGTATGAAGATGACCGCGGAAGAACTCGCTGTATCCCGCGACCATGTTGTATCTTCTCGGGTACGCCGCCTTCATCGTATATAGGTGATCGAGACGCGACAGATGGTTCCAGACGATGAAGCACGCCCCTTTTTCTTCGTTTATATCGTCGATCACTTCGATGTGCGGGTTGTATTTGGGAAGCAGGACCGTCGAACCGATCAGGTCGTAAAGGCCTGTCACTATCCTGCTCGGAGTCTTGTATTTTCTGTTTTTCAGCTTTTCCTGCAAAGAGAGTTTGTCTTTCATTTTCATCTCCTGTCGGACCGCGGTAATTTCCTCTATTTTACTATATAACCGACCGTAAATCAACAGTTATTTCCTTGCGTTTTCGTTCCTCGTTTGATATAATCTAATCAGAATATTATTTTATGAAAGAGTGTCATTATGAGAAAAACGGCGGCATTTTTACTTGCGATCATCACGGCGGTCACCGCTTTTGTCTCGACGCTGCCCGCATCGGCTGCAAAAAGCGGCTTCTCCGACGTCGCGGACGACCGCTGGAGCGCGGCGTCGATCAGGTACGCCGTCAACAAAGGCTATATGAACGGCGTGGGGAACGGGAAGTTCGACCCCTCGGGTCCCCTGACCCGCGCGATGGTCGCGACCGTCCTGTGGCGGCGCGAGGGATCTCCCGCGCCCGCCGCTCCGAGCGGATTCGAGGACGTACCCGAAGGCAAGTGGTACACGGACGCCGTGGCGTGGGCGAAAGAGACGGGTATCGTCAACGGGCTCACCCCGACTACGTTCGGCCCGAA
>JAFRQK010000046.1 GCA_017428635.1 Clostridia bacterium
GTACTCGCCGGGGCTGATAACGCCGTCTTTCTCGACCGCCTCGGGCAGAGCCTGTCTCAAGCCAAAAGCGTAGTTGGTGACTTCGGGTTCGCTGTCCGTTACGGTCTCCGTCGCGCCGCAGCGAGCGCACGTACGGGTATAAGTGACTTCCTCGGTGAATGAAGTCGCCGAGCACGGGCCCCAGTCGTGACCGAGCGGGGCGACGTTGATCGTCTCTCCGTTTCGAACCGTTACGCCCGGTTCGGTACAGGTCGGTGCGGTCTGGACCGTAATTTCTGCGGACGTGGGGAACACGGACGTTGAAACGAGGAAAACCAACGCCAGTACCGCGCAAACAATCTTTTTTCTCATCGTATAACCCTTTCTGCTGTCTTTTTCAGCCTAGAAATAATTAACTATAGGAATTTCAAATAAAAAAAGCGCGCAGCCGGAGCTGCGCGCCGAAAAACGCACTGCCCGACTGTCGCCAAACAATCCCTTAAATCACCTGTTATTTCAACAAAGCGTGAAAAGGCGAGCGTATGCGTTTTTGCCTGAAAGCAAAAAACAACGCTTTGTTGAAAGTATTGGATTGTTTGGCACTTACATTTTAACATAATATGAAGAAAAAAGCAACAAAAAAAACGCCGGGGACTCATATTGAGGCCCCGGGACGTAATCGCAGTCAGTTTTTATAAGAAATCCGAACGGCAGACTCCGTTTTTATTCCGTTTCACATTCGAAAACTCTGAATCCTTTTTCACGGAGGATCCCCGCCGTTCGGGTGCGGGACGCCCGGTCGCGGAAAACCGCGAAGACGGAAGGGCCGCTGCCGCACAGAAGCGCGGCGCCGCCGTTTTCTTTCATAATTCTCCTCGCTTGGGTCGCCTCGGGGTGAGAGCCGATCACGACGGTCTCGAAAGAGTTGAACAACTCCGCCGCCGCGCCGTCCGCGTCTCCGTTTTCAAGGCAGGCGAGCAGACGGTCGGGGGCACGGCGTTCCCTCTCTCCCGCTTCGTCGAGCGCGCCGTACGCGTATCGCGTCGATACGCCCTCCCCGCCGTTGGCGATGAGAATATCGAATCTGCATTTCGAGCCGACGGGCTCGAGTTTTTCGCCCCTGCCGCGGGCGAGGCAGGTCCCGCCCGCAATGCAGAACGGAACGTCGGAACCGAGGTTGGCGCCGACAGTCGACAACTGCCCTTCATCGAGCGGATATCCGTACGCTTCGTTGAGCAGCAGAAGCGCCGCCGCCGCGTCCGCAGAGCCTCCCGCGAGCCCTCCCGCGATCGGGATCTTTTTTTCTATTTCGAATCTCACTCCGCGCGGGGGTATCCCGGTCGCGGAGAAAAACGATTCCGCGGCGGTATATACGAGATTGCTCCTGCCGCTCAGACCTTCCGCGCCGCAGACGACGGAAACGCCCCCTTCCGCGCCGCCCGTCGTGAGCGTGACGGTATCGGCGAGAGTGACGGCGCTCATTATACTGACAATTTCGTGAAAACCGTCTTCCCTTTTGTCACCGACGTCGAGGAAGAGATTTATTTTCGCTTTTGCCGCTCTTTCAAGTTTCATATCAGCCGATGAGCTTCAGGATCGGATTTTTGACCGTATCGACCGCCCCGTGCGGACAGAGTTCCTGACAGCAGAAACACCTGATACAGTTTTTCCTTCCGATCACGGCGAGCTTTTTCCCCTTCTTTTTCTTCATCGTTATCGTCTTTGCCGGGCAGACCTTCGCGCAGTTCGAGCAGCCGACGCACTTTTTCGCGTTTATCTTCGGCGACGGCTCGAAAAACCTGCTGAATCGGCCCCCGAAAAGGTTCGGCATGGCGATAAGGATCTTCATGGAAAACGAATTCGGATCTCTTGAATCGGGCGGGGCGAGTTCGGCCCGCTCCGGCGCGCCGTCCGCGCGGATAACGTTTACCCCGTCGGCGCTGCGCGCTACGAGCCCTTTGTCCGCCGCGATATCGAGGAATTTCGTCGTCCCGTCGAGACCCGCGAGGTGTTCCGCGACGACGTCCAGAGCGAACGTCGACGAGGACGCCAGAAGCATACCGGTAAAGACGGGGGTCCCGTGCGACGGACCGTTGCCCTCCATAGACCAGACGGCGTCGCAGACGGATATTATCTCATGATCGCGGTAAAGGGCGAGATCGAGGTCGCAGAGCATCTCGGAGAAATCCCCGAGTTCCGGATACGCCGCGTGCATGGCGAATTTCTGCGTTCCGGGAATGACGCCGAAAAGGTTTTTCACCGCGCAGCTCAGCCCGGTGAGAGAGTGCGTTTTGAGTTTCGGAATATTGACGACGACGTCGGCGTCTGCGATCGGGGTCAGCACCTCGAACGATTTGAGTTTCTTTCCCTCCGCGAATTTGACGGAAGCGGACGAGAGATCGTCGTTGAGGCGGGGGCCGCCGTTCCCGGCGAGTTCCCTCATCCCCGTCGCATCGTAGATACGGTTGAGAAACGACGCCGTATAAGAGCCGCCCGGGCTCTCCGCGATCATCACGTCGGCCGCCCCGCATTCGCGTACGCAGCGCGTGACCGCTTCGACCACCGACGGGTGGGACGTGACGGCGGCGTCGGGTTCTCTCGCCGCGACGAGGTTCGGTTTGAGAACGACTTTTTTGCCTTCGAAAGTCTCCTTTCCCGCTCCTATCGAGGCGAGAAGCCACTTTACCGCGTCGTATACCTTATCGCGATCATAGTCGGGGCACCCGGCAAGCGCGACTGGCGCGTTTTTTATTCTGTAGGTATCCATTCGCGCCTCCGCGTGACGTTTTATTCGGGTTTATAACTGTCTTTGAGCGATACGATCCTGAGGAACGTTCCGGGATTCTTTTCGTCGGGATAATAATAACCGAGACGGACGAACTGGAACCGCTCGCCCTTCGCGTCCTTCACGCCGCCCTCGACGAGAGCGCCGTCGTAAACGGTAAGGGAGTCGGGATTGAGGAAATCGTAGATCTCCTTGTCTTCCGGAACGTCGCCGGTATTCTTGAGCGTAAAGAGGCGGTCGTAATGGTTGACGCGGACGGGATCGGCGTTCTCCGAGGAGAGCCAGTGGATCGTCCCTTTGACTTTTCTGCCGTCCGTCGGCACCCCGTCGCGCGTTTCGAGATCGGCGCTGACGAGGATCTCTTCGACTTTGCCGTCGGGAGAATACTTCACCTCGTCGCACTTCACGATATACGAACCCATGAGACGGACTTCGCCGCCCGGTTTCATACGGAAGAATTTCGGCGGCGGATCGTCGGAAAAATCGTCCCTGTCGATGAAGAGCGTGCGCGTGAACGGTACTTTTCTCGTTCCGCGCTCCGGATCGCCCGGGTGATTCGGCAGCTCGAAATACTCTTTTTTGTCCTCGGGATAGTTCGTTACCGTCACCTTGACGGGATCGAGGATCGCGACGCGGCGGGACGCCGTGCGGTTGAGTTCCTCTCTGATACAGTATTCGAGCAGTTCGACGTCGACGAGGCTGTACGTCTTCGCGATACCCGCGCGGCGTACGAACTCGAAGATCGCGGACGGGGTGTACCCTCTTCTGCGCAGAGCGCAGAGAGTGGGCATACGGGGATCGTCCCAGCCGTCGACGAGACCGTTTTCGACGAGATAGCGCAGATAGCGCTTGCCCATAACGGTATAAGTGACGTTGAGGCGGGCGAATTCGTACTGGTGCGGCGGTCTCTCGAACCCGACGTTGTCGACGACCCAGTCGTAGAGCGGTCTGTGGTTCTCAAACTCTATCGAGCAGAGCGAGTGAGTGATCCCCTCGATCGCGTCCTGAAGCGGATGAGCGTAGTCGTACAGCGGATAGATGCACCATTTGTCTCCCTGTCTGTGGTGATGAGTCCTCGTTATCCGGTAGATCGCGGGGTCGCGCATATTCATATTGGGCGACGCCATGTCGATCTTCGCGCGGAGCGTTTTGGATCCGTCCGGGAACTCGCCCGCCTTCATACGGCGGAACAGGTCGAGGTTCTCCTCGGGCGTTCTGTCGCGGTACGGACTGTTCTTTCCGGGTTCGGTCAGCGTGCCCCTGTACTCCTTCATTTCCTCGGGAGAGAGGTCGCAGACGTACGCTTTTCCGTCCATGATCAGCTTTTCGGCGAAGCGGTAACAGTCGTCGAAATAGTCGGAGCCGTAGAAGATGCCTCCGTCGGGTTCTGCGCCGAGCCATCTCAGATCCTCGAGGATCGAGTCGACGTACTCCGTGTCCTCTTTGGTCGGGTTGGTGTCGTCGTAACGGAGATTGAACTTTCCTCCGTATTTCTTCGCGGTCGACCAGTTGATGTATATCGCCTTCGCGCTTCCGATGTGAAGATATCCGTTCGGCTCGGGAGGAAAGCGGGTGTGAACGTGATCCTCTCTTCCCTCGCGGAGGTCGGCGTCAATTATCTCGTGAATGAAGTTTGTGCTTACTTCTTCCATTTTTCAAAATCTCCTCTCAAAGTGTGTCCGCCATCGCGCTCAGACGCGCTCTGACGCGGTCCTCGCCGAGGATCGCCATCACCTGATACATATCGGGCGAGTTCATCCTGCCGGTCACGGCGACGCGCAGAAACATCGAAACGTCCGCGACGCTTCCGCGGAACCGCTCGGGCTCGGCGCGGTATTCCTTCATATCTGACGCGTAGCCGAGCGAGTCGGCTACCGCCTTTATCTTGTCGAACCAGACGTTCTGGTCGTCCGCGGGATCGTACGTTTCAAGGAACGCGCCGATCGCCGCTTTGATATCGGCGCGGTCGAACGTGTCGGGATATTCGTCGGTGACTCTGAAATAACCGTCCCAGAAGAACCCGAACAGGTCCTTCACTTCCGCCCACGTGCCGAAGTCTTTTCTCGGCTTTTTGCCGCCCCTGCCGATCGAGAAGACGGCGAGCGCGGTCTGTCTGTCGCCCTCGAGCGTCGCGGCGAATTCGGGTTCGAACTCGCGTGCCCAGTCGAGGTATCCGTCGAGGACGTCCTCCGCCGTCATCACCGATATGACGTTCTTCGACACGTCGGTGAGTTTGGCGTAATCGAACAGCGCGCCTGCGGGATTGAGTTTCTTATACGAGAATTTGAAATCACCGATATCCGCCGTCGGTTCCGCTCTGCGCCAGTCCTCGAAATTCGAGTTGAGGACGCCCATGAGGTATTCCTTGACGCTCGCGCGCGGGAAACCCGCCTCGCGGTAATAGGAGAGCGAAAGCTCCGGGTCTTTTCTCTTCGAGAGTTTTCTCTTGGACGCGCCGTCCATCTTCATCAGCGGACCGATGTGCAGGTATTTCGGCGGCCGGAATCCGAGCGCGCGGAAAAGCTGCAGGTGGAACGGCAGGGACGGAAGCCACTCGTCGCCCCGGACGACGTGCGTCGTGCGCATCAGGTGATCGTCGACGGCGTGAGCGAAGTGATAGGTAGGGATCCCGTCGCTCTTCAAGAGAACGTGGTCGATATCGTTCTCCGTCAGGTCAAGTTTGCCCTTTACCAGATCGGTAAACGGTATTTTGTTTTCGATATTGCCTTCCGAGCGGAAGCGCAGCACCCACGGCTTGCCCGCGTCGATCGCCGATCTTATATCCTCGATCGGTCGGTCGCGCCAGATCGCCCACTTGCCGAAATAGCCGAAATTCGCTTTTTCGGATTCCTGCTCGGCGTGGATCTGCGCGAGTTCATCCTCCGTGCAGAAGCAGGGGTAAGCCATGCCTTCGAGGACGAGCTTTTTGGCGTATACGTGATAGATCGACGCCCTCTGACGCTGTCGGTACGGGCCGTAGTTCCCTTTTTCTCCGTCGGCGGTCACGCCCTCGTCGAAGCCGATGCCGTATTCGCCGAGCCCCTGAAGGAGCATCTCGACGGCGCCCGGGACTTCTCTTTTGGCGTCGGTGTCTTCTATTCGCAGAAAATGGACGCCTCCGCTCTGCGCGCACATCCTCTCGGAGATCGTTCCCTGAACGAGGTTCCCGAGATGCACGAAGCCGGTCGGAGACGGCGCCATACGCGAAACGACGGCGCCCTCGGGCAGCTCTCTCGGCGGAAAACGCTCCTCGAGATCCTCGGGCGTGTCGCTCACGTTCGGAAACAAAAGGTCGGCAAGTACTGAATAGTCCATTACAGTTCTCCGTTCATATATGGATTGAATTTTAATACGTTTTCAAGAGTGTCCGAACCCTCGTGACCCGGATATACGGTCAGGGACGGGTCGAGTTTTTTCAGTATTTCGAGCGAGCGGAACAGCGCGGCGCGGTCGCCGCCCGGGAAGTCGCTCCTTCCGATCGAATCCGCGAAGAGCGTGTCGCCCGTGACGACGAACGTATCGGCGAGGAAGCAGACCGAGCCCGGAGTGTGTCCGGGCGTCGAGATCACACGGACCGACTCTCCGCCGAGCGGGATCCCGTCGCCGTCTTTCAGCAGACGTTCGGCGGGAGCAAACTTTTTGCCCATTCCGAAAAATGTACGGAAAAGGCTCCTTTTGGGATCGGAAAGCGCGTCCGCTTCGTCTTCGTGTACGAGGAGCGGCGCGGAAAACGCGCGGCGCGTCTCGTCGAGCGTGAGGACGTGGTCGAAATGGCAATGGGTGAGAAGGATATACCGGACGTGCGCGCCGCCGAGCAGTTTTTCGACTTCTCTTACGGGCGCGGAGGGGTCGACTATCGCCGCCTCGTTCCCCGAGACGAGCAGATAGGAGTTTGCCGCCATCCCCTTCGTCGGGATCCGCTTTATTTCCATTTTCCGCCTCTTTATCCGTAATATACATATAGTAATACAGAATAAAGTATATCACAATACCCGCCCGGTGTCCATAGGAGATAACGATGAAGACGCTTTTTTTGAAAAGGGCCGGAAGGAAGAGGCGGCTGAGGGTAAGGGCGGTCCTCGTCATCCTCGCCGCCGTTTTCATCCTCGGCGTGATCCTTTACGAAAGACTGTTCGACGGAAAGATCGAGGGGCCCGCTACGAATCTCGCCGTGACGACCGTCGAGAGGATGATCGCGGAAGCGGCGGCACAGATCAGGGGGGACGGCGCGCAGGGCGGGGTCGGCGATTCCGTCGAGATCGATTCAGCCGAACTCAACGAAAAGCGAGAGACGTTCGAGGCGTCGCTTGAGGAGAAAATGAGGGAAAACGGAACGGTCAAAGTCAGAATACCGCTCGGAACGCTTATCGGAGGGCGGTTTTTGTCAGGTAAGGGTCCGAGGGTGCCGACAAAAGTGTACTGCGACTACAAAACGGAGTGCGAGGTGAAGAGCGACCTGCTCTCGGTCGGGATAAATCAGACGATGTACACGGCGACGCTGACGGTCAGCGTTGACTGTACGCTCTATCTCGATACGGGCGTCAGGACGGTCACGGTGAAGGATGAGATCATACTCGAACAGATGATGTTCATCGGGGGCGTTCCTTTGGGATAAAAATCAGGCAGGTTGATTTTGTCTTTTATATATGCTAAAATAAAAGGCGAAATCGATCGACCGGAGGCGCATAATGGCTGAAAGGATAAAAAAGACGTTCAGAGGATCGGTCCGCGGGTTCAAAAAGAAGGACGTAAACGGATATATCCTCGAGCTGTCGAGAAAATATACCGAAGTCGAAAACGAATACCGCGAGAGGATAGCGGAACTCGAAGAACGGAACGAAAAGCTCTCCGCACAGCTTAAAGAAGCACAGGCGCGCGCCGAGGAGGCCGAGGCGAGAGCGGACGCGGCGACCGAAGGCAAAGCCGCGCCGAAAGACGCCGAAAAAGCCGCGGAAGCGCTCTCTGAGATAAAAAAGATGCGTTCGCAGCTCAAAAAACGGGTCCGCGAATTCGAGGACAAATATCACGACGTGCTTCCCGCGCCGAAGAAAGCAGAAAGCAAGCCCGCCGCGGCGGCCGAGGTCAAAAGCGCGCCGAGGCCGGAAAAGCCCGCGGTTCCTATCGGCGATTTCGATTCGTATCTCAAAGAATTCAGATCTTCCACGTCGGCGCTGTTCGAGGAGTTCGATAAAAAATACGGAACGAAGATCTCGGGCGGTAGCGGAAAATGACGGGAAGTCTTCACGTTACGACAGACAGTTTCGCGGTGTGGTCGTCCTCCGTCAAAGCGGGCGATATGATCTTTCTTTCCGGGACGGTATTCACGGCTCGCGACGCCGCGCATAAAAGGATCTTCGCGGCGATCGAAGACGGCGACCCCCTTCCCTTCGACGTCAAGGGCGCATTCGTTTACTACGCGGGTCCGACGCCCGCAAAGGCGGGAATGCCCGTCGGGTCGTGCGGCCCCACGACGTCCTCGAGAATGGACGGATACGCGCCGACCCTTTACCGCATGGGGCTTTCCGCAACGATAGGCAAGGGTCCGAGGAGCGAGGAAGTCAGGGAGGCGATAAGGGAGACCGGGGCGCTTTACCTCTGCGCCGTAGGCGGCGCGGGCGCGCTCGCGGCGAAGTGCATCACGTCCGTCGAGGTGATCGCGTACGACGATCTCGGATGCGAGTCTGTCAAAAAAATGACGGTCGCGGATCTGCCCCTGATCGTCGGGATAGACGCCGCCGGCAATTCCGCGTTTGCGGAGATATAAAAAACGTATAAAGTTTCAGCGAATACAAAAAGGGCTGTCGGACGACAGCCCTTTTTATCCTCCGAACGAATAACCGTCGTTCGGTTTCGTTTTTATAAGCGGAAAGCCCGTCAGGGTTTTCGCTTTTTTGTTGATCCCGTAAACCGCGGTACGCACCGCGCCGTCGGAGACGGGACCGGGGAAACACGCGGCGGCGATCGCACCGGCCGGAAGATACCGGCCCGGATATACCGACAGAAGGCGGACGATCAGTCGTTCCCTTTCGGTCAGCGGGAGCCGCCCGCCGAGGAAGACGCTGACGCCGTTTCTCTCGGCGTACGTCTTTGTGACGAAGTTGTCGAACCGGACGCCGCTTTTGATCTCGAGGACCTCGTCGATCCGCTCTTTTACCCTCAGCGATTCGCGCGCGGCGGCGCCGGGCGCGTCCGAGGCGAGCGCGGAACGGTCGGCGAGGACCGCGCGCTCGGGATCGGCGATCGGCGGGATCTCCCCGCCGTCGAAGACGACCGCCGCGAGAGCAGACGAGGACGCCTCACGGTCGGTCGGCGCGGCATAAAAAGCCGGGTATCCGAGCATAAGCAGAGATCCGCGCAGGACGCGGATCTCTTTTTCGTCTTTGTTGCCTATCAGGGCGATCATACGGTATGGACGGCGTTTTCGGGATCGCCGTGTTCGGCGTCGAGACCGTATTTCTTCGCTTTTCTGTACTCGAAGAACTTGAGCGCGACCTGATCGAACAGAGCGTACGTCAGAACGTCCTCGTCCTGTTCGAGATACGGTCGAACCTCCTCGCTGAGGCGGTCAAGTTCGGGCTCTATCTTATCGGCGGGGCGATAGTCGATCGGCTCGGCGTCGCCGATGATCGAGCGGCGGAAGCCCTCGTCTATCTTTACGGGAGTTTTTCCGTACTCGCCCTTGACGAGACCGCGGAACTCCTTGGTGACCATCTTGTACCTCTCGCCGGAGACGACGTTGAGGACCGCCTGCGTTCCGACGATCTGCGACGTCGGGGTGACGAGCGGCGGGAAACCCGCGTCCTCTCTGACCTTCGGGACCTCGGCGAGCACTTCCTCGAGTTTTTCGCTCTGCCCCGCCTGTTTGAGCTGCGAGACGAGGTTAGAGAGCATACCGCCCGGGACCTGATACATCAGACCTCTGACGTCGACCTTGAGGACCTTGGGATCGAGCTGACCGCTCTTGATATATTTCTCTCTTATCGGGGTGAAATACGACGCTATCCCGTTCAGCGCGTTGAGATCGAGCCCCGTGTCGTACTCCGTCCCTGCGAGGGACGCGACGATCGGCTCTGTCGGCGGCTGAGACGTGCCCATGGCGAACGGAGAGATCGCCGTGTCGATGATATCGGCGCCCGCCTCCACGGACTTCAAAACCGTCATTGACGCGAGGCCGGTCGTGTAGTGGGTATGGACCTGGATCGGCACCTTGACGGTCTCTTTGAGCGCTTTTACGAGTTCGTACGCGGTGTACGGGGTGAGAAGACCCGCCATATCCTTGATACAGACGGAATCGGCGCCCATCTCTTCGAGTTCCTTCGCGTACGCGGCGAACGATTCGACCGAGTGGACCGGAGAGAGCGTGTAGCTCATCGCCGCCTGAACGTGGCCGCCCTCTTTCTTCGTCGCGTCGATCGCCGTTCTTAGGTTGCGGGCGTCGTTCAGCGCGTCGAAGATACGGATGACGTCGATACCGTTCGCGATCGACTTCTGAACGAAGTATCTCACGACGTCGTCGGCGTAGTGGCGGTAGCCGAGGATATTCTGTCCGCGGAAGAGCATCTGAAGTTTCGTGTTCTTCACGCGGTCTCTTATTTTGCGAAGACGTTCCCACGGGTCCTCGTTGAGGAAGCGGATGCAGGCGTCGAAAGTTGCGCCCCCCCACGCCTCGAGGGAGTGGTATCCGATCTTATCCATCTTCTCGAGGATCGGGAGCATCTCGTCCGTCCTCATTCTCGTCGCGATAAGGGACTGGTGGGAGTCTCTCAATACCGTTTCGGTTATCTTTACTTTAGCCATAGTGTGACTCCTTTCGGTCTCACGCGAAGAACGTGAGGAATACGCCCGCGGCGACCGCGGATCCGATAACGCCCGCGACGTTCGGTCCCATCGCGTGCATCAAGAGGAAGTTCGACGGGTTTTCCTTCTGTCCCACGACCTGCGAGACGCGCGCCGCCATCGGAACGGCGGAAACGCCGGCCGACCCGATAAGCGGATTGATCTTGCCCTTCGTGAGCACGTACATGAGTTTGCCGAGGAGCAGTCCGCCGCACGTGGAGATCGCAAACGCGCAAAGGCCGAGAACGATGATGTAAAGAGTCGTCGGAGACAGGAAGTTCTCCGCGTTGGCGGTCGCTCCGACGGAGACGCCGAGAAAGATCGTGACGATGTTGATCAGTTCGTTCTGCGCCGTCTTCGACAGACGGTCCGTAACTCCGCACACGTTGAAAAGGTTTCCGAGCATCAAAAAGCCGACGAGCGGCGCGGCGCTCGGGACGATCAGGGTCACGACGAGCGTGACGAGGATCGGGAATACGACCTTTTCAAGCTTGGAGACGGGGCGCAGAGTCTTCATCACGACCGAGCGCTCTTTCTTCGTCGTGAGAAGTTTCATGAGCGGCGGCTGGATTATCGGTATCAGCGCCATATAACTGTACGCCGCTATCGCTATCGCGCCGAGCAAGACGGGAGCGAGGATCTTCGTGACGAGGATCGCGGTCGGTCCGTCCGCGCCGCCTATGATGCCGATCGAAGCCGCGGCGTTGGGCGTGAAGCCGATGAAGATCGCGCCGGTGAAGGCGACGAAAACGCCGAGCTGCGCCGCCGCCCCGAGGAAGAGCGACTTGGGATTCGCTATCAGCGGCGAGAAGTCGGTCATCGCGCCGACGCCCATAAAGATCAGCGACGGATAGATGCCGAGTTTTACGCCGAGATAAAGGAAATCAAGCAGCGAGCCCTCGCTTATGACTGCCACGATGTCGACGTGATCCGCAAGGAAGAACTTTTCCATGTGGAACAGGTCGGCGCCGGGAAGGTTTGCGAGCAGCATTCCGAACGCGATCGGGAGCAGGAGCAGCGGCTCGAACCCCTTTTTGATCGCGAGGAAGAACAGCACGCCGATGATGACGTACATTATCAGAGTCTTTATCAGGTGCGCGGGATCGGAAACAAGCTGCGCTATGCCCGTAGACTCGAAAAAATCATATATAAACTGCAAAGCAAAAACTCCTTTGAACAGTTTTCCCCGTTATGCGAGGGTGACGATCGCGTCTCCGGCGTTCACGGTCGCGCCCTGAGGCGCGTTGATCGCGACGACGGTGCCGCCTTCGGGCGCGAAGATCTCGTTTTCCATCTTCATCGCCTCAAGGATGCAGACGAGCGAATTCTTTTCGATCTTGTCGCCGACTTTGACGTTCATTTTGAGAACGGTACCGGGCATCGGCGCCTTGACGGCGACGCCGCCGGCGGGCGCTTCCGCTTTCTTTTCGGGCGCGGGAGCGGGGGAGGCCGCGGGAGCGGACTCGGGCTTCGCTTCGACCGGAGCGGACCCCCGGATCTCTTCGACTTCTACTTCGTAAACGGTTCCGTTGACTTTAACGCTGTACTTTTTCATATCTGCTGATTCCTTTCGTTATCTGTTCTTCTTCCACGGGCGCGATACGCCGCGTTTTTCAAACGAGACGACCCTGAACGAGGACGGGGCAAAAGAGCCCTCCTCTTCCCTGTACGCCGTGATCGCGGCGGTGATCGCCGCCGCGAGCGCGCCGCCGTCTTCCGCCTCATCCTGCCCTTCGACGGGAGCGGGAGCGGCGGGGGCCGGCGCTTTTTTCTTTTTCGCCCTGTCCATGACAAGACGGAATACCGTGAGGAAAAACCAAATAATGAACAGGACGGCAAAGACCGTTCCCATTCCAATGAGGATCATTTTGATTGAGAGCGACGCTTTCTCGGAGAACGACAGACCGTTGTTCAGAACGGAGTTGATGTCGCTCTCGGCGATGACCGCCGCGTTTATAAGCGCGTTCATTCCGTGCCCTCCGATCTCAGAGCGACGGGGTCGGGTGACGGCGCGCGTTCCACGCGCCGGACTTGCCGGACGTCATATAGATCGCGGAGCAGATACGCTGACGGATCTCGCTCGGGGCTATGATCTCGTCGATCTCGCCGGAGGACGCCGCCTCGGCGGGGTTCGCCACGGTTTCGTCCCAGATCTTTTCAAGCTCCTCGCGGCTGACCTCCGCGGTGATATCTTTGTTTCTGAGGAACGCGACGGCGGCGGGCGCGGGCATCGCCGCGATCTTCGCCGATCCAAGCGCCATCACGACGTCGGCTCCGATCGCTTTGGAGGCGAGGACCGCGAACGCGGTGCCGTACGCCTCGCCCGTTATAAGCGTGACGAGAGGCGTCGACGCCGACGCGTAGGCGGCGGCGAGTTTCGCGAGACTCGACGCGTAAGGAGCGCTCTCCGCGTCGGCGGACTTTTCAAGGCCCGAGGAGTCGACGACGGTGAGGACGGGGATATTGAGCCCGTCGAAGAAGGACACGACGCGCGCCGCTTTCCTCGCGGCGTCCGATGTGAGAAGTCCTCCGCCCGCCGAGCCGTTCGACGCGACGACGCCGGTCGGCACTCCGCCGAACGAGCAGAGGCCCGTGACGATCTCGGGGGCGCACTCAGCGTAAAGCTCTATGAACTTGCCGTCGTCCGCGACGGAAGAAAGGAGCTCTTTCGGATCGCGCGAGGCAAGATACGACGAGACGTCGACCGTTCTGTTCGCATCGTCGGGAGTGTCGATAAGAAGACCGCCGGACTCGTTGTTGTCGGGCAGGTACGGAAGAAGAGAACGAATCGCTTTCACGGCCGCGCCGTCGTCCGCGACCCTGCCGCAGACAGCGCCGGACGATGCGGAGAACTCCGCGCCGCCCGCTCCGTCCGTCAGGAACGGAGGAGAAACGGAGATCGAACCGTCCCCGTCGACGATGAGGGAGATATCGAACATGGAGGCGATCACCGCAGAAGCACCGGAGCAGTAACCGGGAATGACGGCGATCTGCGGGACGACGCCCGACGCGCGGGAGGACGCCCTCATGATCCTGCCGTATCCGGCGAGCGCTCTGACGCCCTCGGGGATGAACGCCCCGGAGCTGTCGAAGAAACCGACGACGGGAGCGCCGTTCTCGGCCGCGAGACGGTAGATCTCGCAGATCTTCTTGGCGTGCGCCTCGCTGACCGCGCCGCCCGTGCGGGAGAGGTCCTGCGAGAAGGCGAAGACGAGGCGGCCGCCGACGGAACCCCATCCGGTGATCACGCCCTCGAATTCGTCGGGTTTCTCCCCGTCGAACTCGCTCATCCTGCGTCTGACGAACGCGCCCGTTTCGGTAAACGTGCCCGCGTCGAAGAGCGCGGTGAGACGCTCTTTCGCCGAGAGTTTGCCCTCGGTGGGCGTAAATTCGTTTTCGGTCTGCGAGAGGAAATCACGGAACGCCCCGATCGTCATTCTGCCCGTTTTTTTCAGGGCGGACACGAGGCCGTTCAGATCGAAATTATCCATTTGTTCTCTCTGCCTCCGTTTTTTGCGTTTATTATAATATTATATTATACATCGTAATGATGTTATTTGCAAGATTCAAAAGGAGCAAAAAAAAGCGCAAGCCCGAAAGCACGGTTTCGGGCAAAAAAAGACCTCTTATGCTGTTAAACATAAGAGGTCTTTTTTTTATTTTATGGAAGCCTTCTTCTCTTCTTTTTCCCGTTATAAAACGATCTGCGTTTAATATGTTATTTCACTTTCTTCAGCTATTGTCTGACCAACAAACTTAGTTTATACGTTTATTTTTGACCGTCAGAGCACGGGCGGAGTTCAGGACGGCGAGGATCATAACGCCGACGTCGGCGAAGATCGCGACCCACATACCGGCGATACCGAGCGCGCCGAGGATAAGGCACGCCGCCTTGACCGCGAGGGAAAAGACGACGTTCTCTTTCGCGATACGGACCGTCTTTCGGGCGATCCTCACGGCGAGCGGAAGCCGTCTCACGTCGTCGTCCATTATCACGACGTCCGCCGCTTCGATCGCGGCGTCCGAGCCGAGCGCGCCCATAGCGACGCCGACGTCGGCGCGCGCGAGGACGGGCGCGTCGTTGATGCCGTCGCCCGCGTAAACGAGAGGCGACGTTTCCTTCATTATCGTTTCGAGTTCGCCGACCTTGTCGGCGGGGAGGAGACCCGCGCGGACGGAGCCGACGCCTACGGCGTCGCCGACGATGCGTGCGGATACCTCACGGTCGCCCGTGAGCATATACGTCTTTTTCACGCCGAGCGCGCCGAGGGCGGCGAGCGCGTCTTTCGCGCTCTCTTTTACCGTGTCGGAAGCTGTTATAGTCCCCTCTTCAACCCCGTCGATCACGACGGAGACGGTGACGCCCGGGGAATCCTGCGGGGCGGCGGACTCACTCTTGCCGACGAACACGCGCCTGCCGAGGACGAGCGCCTCGACGCCGCGGCCGGGTATCTCCGTGAGCTCCGACACGTCGCCGGAAGCGGGAGTTTCGGGACATTCGGCTCGGATGCAGACGCCGACGGGGTGAGTGCTGACGGATTCCGCAAACGCGGCGTATTTTATAAGTTCTTCCCTGCCGATCCCGCCTTTCGTTTCAACGTTCGTCACGCGGAATTTGCCCTCGGTCAGCGTACCGGTCTTGTCGAAGACCGCGCCTTCGGCTTTCGCGAGAAGTTCAAGGTAATTTGCGCCTTTGACCAGAATACCGTTCTTTGAAGCGCATCCGATACCGCCGAAAAACGCCATCGGGACGGACAGAACGAGCGCGCAGGGACAGGAGACGACGAGGAAAGTGAGCGCGCGGCCGATCCATTCCCGCCAGGCGGGATCGCCGCGTGAGATCAGCGACGCGAGCGGCGGGATCAGCGCGAGCGCGAGAGCCGTGCCGCAGACGGCGGGAGTGTAGTATTTCGCGAAGCGGGTGATGAACGCCTCGGGGCGCGATTTGCGCGAAGCGGAGTCCTCGACGAGTTCGAGGATGCGCGTCACGGTCGAGTCGGTGAACTCTTTGGTCGTTCTGACCTTGATCGCGCCGGTCACGTTGACGCATCCGCTGATCACCTGATCGCCTTCTCCCGCCTCGACGGGGATCGCCTCTCCGGTAAGAGCGACGGCGTCGAGCGTCGTTTTCCCTTCGATTATTACGCCGTCAAGCGGAATCCGCTCGCCGGGATATACGGCTATGACAGAACCTAAGGCGACGTCCTCCGGGTCGACCACCGTCACGCCGTTCTCGCCTACGAGGTTCGCCGTGTCGGGTCTGATCTCGGTCAGCGCGGCGACGCTCTTTCTGCTCTTGCCGACGGCGACGCTCTGGAAAAGTTCGCCCGTCTGGTAGAAGATCATTACCGCCGCCGCCTCGGAGAACTCGGTCAGCGCCATCGCCCCGAGGGAGGCTATCGCCATAAGGAAATTCTCGTCGAAGATCCGTCCGCGGACGACGCCGAGCGCGGCTTTGCGCAGAACGTCGTAACCCGCGACGATATACGAGGCGATAAGGATACCGCGTCCGATCCACGGCAGCGACGGGGAAAGGAAGAGCGCGCCGACGCCGACGGCGAAAACGGTCGCGGAGAGGATGATACGGATCAGGAGCCGTTTTTGCTTTTTCGTGAACTTATATTTCATAGATCAAAAGATAATCTCGCAGTCGCTTTCCACTTTTTTGCAGCGTTTCAGCGCTTCTTTCATGACGGCGGATTCGTCCGCGCCTTCTACGAATTCGACTTTGAGTTTGAGCGTCATAAAGTTGAGGGTCGCCGAGGCGACGCCGGGCGTGCCCTTAACAGCCTCTTCCATTTTAGCCGCGCAGTTCGCGCAGTCGACCTCGACGGGATACGTTTTTTTCATAGTTCTTCGTCCTTTCTCATTCCTCGACGTGTTCCATACCCATCGAGAGTATCGTCCTGACGTGATCGTCGTCAAGCGAGTAGAAGATGATCTTTCCCTCGCGTCTGAACCTGACGAGTTTGGCGTCTTTGAGTATTTTGAGCTGATGGCTGACGGCGGACGGACTGAGCGCGAGGATGCCCGCAAGGTCGCCGACGCACAGTTCGCTCTCGAAAAGCGCGTAGAGGATGCGTATCCTCGTAGAGTCGCCGAACACCTTGAACAGTTCGGCGAGGTCGTAAAGATATTCGTCCGCCGGCTGGCGATCGAGCACCCTTTTCACGACGTCTTCGTGAACGGCGAGATAATCGGTCTCCCTCGCGGCGTTATCGGGCTGAGCGTTCGTCATTTTCGTGTTCCTCCCGGTTTCGTTTGTTCATTTGAACATTTTTACATCTGTTCATATGTTATTATATTCCCTCCCGGGACGCTTGTCAACTGTTTTTTGAAATTTCCGCGTATTTTTTTCGAAAAACATGAGAATACTACGAAACGACGATAAGTCACCGAAAGGATCATAACAATGAACGATTGTAAGAAAAACCACTGTATCGAATGTTCCGTCAAGCAGTGCGCGAACCACGCGGGGAGCGAGGACTACTGCGCGCTCGATAAAGTAAGGATCGGCACGCACGAGGCGAATCCGACCGTTTCGCAGTGCGTCGACTGCGAGTCTTTCGTGCTCGGAACGGCGAAGAAAGACTAACGAACGCGGAGCGTTCAATTCACGACGGCATTTGCCGTCAATTCATGAGCCCCGCTTTTCAGCGGGGCTCAATTCATGCGCGAAGCGCAATTCGATTATTTGAATGAATTGTCTCTTTCAAGAAAGAGACGTGAATTGGTTTTTCGCTGTCGCTCAAAACCGTGAATTGCCGTTTTTTCAAAACGGCATAAATTGTCCCTTCGGGACATGATCACATATAAATTATCGCGTCGCGTGCGGCGCCGACGGAGACGTATTTTATCGGGACGCCGACGGCTTTTTCGATGTAGCGGACGTACTTTCTCGCGTTCTCCGGAAGATCGTCGAACTTGCGGCATCCGGAGATATCGCAGCCCCAGCCGTCAAAATACTCGGTGACGGGCTTCGCCCTGTTAAGGCGCGATCCGTGCGGGAAGAAGTCGCACTCTTCCCCGTCGATCAGGTATTTGACCGTCACGGGGATCCGATCGAGGTACGAGAGAACGTCGAGTTTGGTCAGAGCGATCGAGTCGGCTCCCTGCATCATCGCGCCGTATTTCGACGCGACGACATCGAACCCGCCTACGCGGCGGGGTCTGCCGGTAGCCGCGCCGTATTCGCCGCCCGCCTCGCGGAGGGCGTCGCCCTCCTCGCCGAAGAGTTCGCAGGTGAACGGGCCCGCGCCGACGCAGCTCGAATACGCTTTCATTATGCCGACCGTCTCGGTGAGAGAGACGAACGGGACGCCCGCCCCGATTGGCGCGTACGACGCGATCGTTGACGAGGACGAGGTGAACGGATAGATGCCGAAGTCGATGTCGCGGAGCGCGCCGAGCTGCGCCTCGAACATTATCGATTTACCTTCTTTGACGGCACCCGAGAGGTACGCGGTGGTATCCGTGATGAACTCTTTGAGCGGCGAGCCGAACTCGTCGAGCCATTTCTTCATCGCGCCCACGTCGACCGCGGGAGCGCGGTAGCCGTCGCGGACCGTGATGTTCTTCCACTCGACGATCGCGTCGATGCGCTCGTCGATATACCCGGGATCGAGAAGATCGCCGAGACGGAACGCCTTTTTCATATATTTGTCGGCGTACACCGGCGCGATGCCGCGGCGGGTGGAGCCGAATCCGCCCGCTCCGAGGCGGTCCTCCTCGAGACAGTCGAGGAGTTTGTGATACGGCATGCAGACCGTCGCTCTGTCGCTGATTTTCAGATTTTCGGGAGTGACTTTAACTCCCCTCTCGCGGAGGCGTCCGATCTCGCCGCAGAGATGCTCGAGGTCGACGACCATGCCGGGTCCCATCACGTTGACGCAGTCCTCTCTGAGGATGCCGGACGGGAGCAGGTTGAGGATGAACTGTCCTCTGTCGTTGACGACGGTGTGTCCGGCGTTGTTTCCTCCCTGATACCTGACTACGACGTCGAACTCGCCCGCGAAGAGGTCGACCATACGGCCCTTGCCCTCGTCGCCCCAGTTTACGCCGACTACGGCGGTTATTCTGCCCATTTTCGTTTCCTTTCCGTTATACGTTTATCTCTATCTCTTCGGTCTCTTCCGCGCCGTATTTTTCAAGCAGCGGGTCGACGACTTCGGATAAATATTCCCTCGTCTGTTCCGGGGCTCTGCCGACGAACGATCTGACGTCGCAAAGACGGTCGAGTTCCTCCCGCGTGATACCGAAGCGCGGGTCCGCCTCGATGCGGTCGAGCAGGTCGTTTTTCGCGCCGGTCTGTTTTATCTCTTTCGCGCAGGCGACGGAGTGCTCCCTGATCGCCTCGTGAAGCTCCTGTCTGTTGCCGCCCTTCTTAGTACAGTACATAAGGACGTTTTCGGTCGCGATGAACGGGATCTCGTCGTCGAGATGGCGCTTCATCACTCCGGGGTAGACCGTGCCGCCCGAGACCACGTTCGTCAGCAGACGCAGGATCGCGTCCGTCGCGAGGAACGCCTCGGGAACGGAGATCCTCTTGTTGGCGGAGTCGTCGAGCGTTCTCTCGAACCACTGGGACGCCGCGGTGAAGGCGGGATTCAAAAGGTCGGTCATCACGTAGCGGGCGAGCGACATGATGCGCTCGCTTCTCATTGGGTTGCGTTTGTAAGCCATAGCCGAAGAGCCGATCTGCCCTTTCTCAAACGGCTCGTCGAACTCCTTGAGATGAGACAGAAGACGGATATCGTTCGAGAATTTCGCCGCGCTCTGCGCTATACCCGCGAGAACGGAGAGAACGTCGAAATCGACCTTGCGGGAGTACGTTTGGCACGAGACCGGATAGCACCCGGGAAAGTTCATTTTCTCGGCGATAAGAGCGTCGAGTTTTTTGACTTTTTCGTGGTCGCCCTCGAAGAGTTTGAGGAAGCTCGCGCCCGTTCCGGTCGTTCCCTTGCACCCGAGCAGGCGGAGGCCCGAAAGACGGAATTCAAGGGAGTTAAGGTCGGAGACGAGATCCTGTATCCAGAGGACGGCGCGTTTGCCGACGGTCGTCGGCTGAGCCGCCTGAAAGTGCGTATAAGCGAGCGTCGGGGTATCGGCCTGCTCGCGAGCGAACTTCGCAGCGGCGCGGATCGCCGTGACGAGCAGTTTCCTGATCTCAAGGAGCGCGTCGCGCATGAGGATAAGGTCGGTGTTGTCGCCGACGTAGCACGACGTTGCGCCGAGATGGATGATGCCCGCGGCGTTCGGGCATACGTCGCCGTACGCCTTCACGTGAGCCATAACGTCGTGGCGGACTTCTTTTTCGTAGCGCGCCGCAGCGTCGTAGTCGATATTATATATATTTTCTCGCAGTTCTTCGATCTGCTCATTCGTGATCGGGATGCCGAGTTCAGCCTCCGCCTCGGCGAGAGCGACCCAGAGTTTTCTCCACGTCGAGAACTTGCGGTCGGGCGAGAAGATCCTTTTCATCTCGTCCCCGGCGTAGCGGGAGCAGAGCGGGCTTTCGTAAAATTCTTTTTTATCCATTTTCCTTACCTTTCTGCGACTTCGCGAGAAGCGTCAGGGCGTCGTAAATGCCCGCCATGCCGTAAAGATCGCATCCCTCGGCTTTTTGCACTCCGTTTTTGCCTCCGACCTGCTTTTTAGGCAGGGCGATCTTGCCGAAGCCGAGCCGCTTCGCCTCGGCGACGCGCTGCGGGACGGACGGGACCGATCTGAACTCGCCCGCGAGTCCTATCTCGCCTACGGCGATCAGATCGTCGGGAACGGGGATATCCTTGAGCGAGGAGATGAGCGCGAGGACGATCGCCGCGTCGGCGGCGGTGTCGTCGATCCTCATTCCTCCGACGACGTTCAGAAAGACGTCATGATTTGAAAACCGCAGCCCGAGCCGTTTTTCGATCACGGCGAGCAGCAGGCACATCCTGTTGTAGTCGATCCCGTCAGCCGTTCTGCGCGGCGTGGGATAGACGGTCGGCGTGACGAGCGCCTGAACTTCGGCGATCAGCGGTCTGGTCCCCTCGAGAATGCAGGCGGCGCAGCTGCCGGGCACGCCCTCGGGTCTGCCTTCAAGGAGCATCGAGGAGGGGTTGTCCACCGAGACGAGCCCTTCGCCCGTCATATCGAAAACGCCGATCTCGTTCGTGCTTCCGTATCTGTTCTTGACCGCGCGGACGATGCGGTGCGGCGCGCCGCGGTCGCCCTCGAAGGAGATCACCGCGTCGACCATGTGCTCGAGCACTTTGGGCCCCGCGATGCCGCCCTCCTTGTTGACGTGGCCGACGATCAGGAGCGACGCGCCGTCCGTTTTGACCCTCGAGATGAGGGCAGCGGCGCACTCTCTGACCTGAGTCACGCTTCCCTGCGCCGATCCTACGGCGGAGGAGTTGAGGGTCTGTATCGAGTCGATAATGAGGATATCGGGGTTTATTCGCGTATATTCGGACAGTATCTCTTCAAGGGAGATCTCGTTCTGAACGAAGAGTTTCTCGGGGTCGACCGAGAGGCGGTCGGCGCGAAGACGGAGCTGCGCGCGGCTTTCCTCTCCGGAAACGTATAGGATCTTCAGCCTGTCGCCGAGTTTGCCGCAAAGCTGCATGAGGAGCGTCGACTTGCCGATGCCCGGCTCGCCCGCGACGAGGACGGCGGATCCGACGACGAGGCCGCCGCCGAGAACGCGGTCGAACTCAGCGATGCCCGTCTCAACCCTCATGTACTCGGGGATCCGCATCTCGCGGAACGGCTCGGCGCGGTCGCCCGTCGCCTTGCCCGCCGACTGTTCTTTTTTCTCTTCGTACGTTTCCTCGGCAAAAGAATTCCAAGCGCCGCATCCGGGACATCTGCCGAGCCACTTCGGGCTCTGGTACCCGCATTCGGTACACGAGAATACTGTCTTCGGTGCTTTCATTTCTCTATCCTTTACTGTTCATATATTCTCCGACCGCGGCGAAAATAACGCACGCGACTGACGCCCTGTATTCGGGCGTTTTGAGAGCGTCAAGCTCGTCGCCGTTCGAGATGAATCCGCATTCGGCGAGAAGGGCGGGCATTTTCGCTCTGTTCAGAAGGTATATCGAAGAATTCGCTTTTTTGGATTCTTTCCGGTTGTCCGGCTGAAGATTTTCGTTCACGTACTCCTGTACGAGAGACGCCGCGGCGCGGCTTTCCTCTCCGTTCGGGGAATAAAAGACGTGAATGCCGTGAACGGAGGGGTCGGGGAACTTGTTTGCGTGGACCGAGAGCAGAAGCGCGGCGTCCGCCTCTTCGGCGACGCGCAGACGCGCCCGAAGGTCGCGCGCTTTTCTGCCGCCCGCGGTATCGTCCGGAAAACGGTCGGCGAGCGATTCGTCGGAGTCTCTGGTCATCACGGACGGTACGCCGAACAAAAGACAGAGGGCGTCGATATCCTTCGCTATCGCGAGGTCGATATCCGCTTCTTTCGTGCCGTCCGCCGCCGCGGCTCCTCCGTCCTCCCCGCCGTGACCGGGGTCGATGACGAGGACGCGCGCGGGCGACGCTCCGTCCGCTTCCGCCGACGTTTTTACGACGGAGACCGGAGCCTTCGCGCCGCGGACGAACGAATAGACCGTACCCGAGAACGTGAGAAGGATCGCTCCCACGAGGACGATCCCGACGATGCCGGAAAAATCTTTTTTCAAATCACAGCCTTCCTTTCGGGGGAGGTTTCCCCGAGAGGATGGTATGAAAAACGCTTATTATCTATTACTGTCAGCGAACGAACTCGTCCCGCAGGATCGCCGCTACGCCGACGGAGGCGTAATCGCCCTTGACGAAAATGAAATCGCGGAGGATACCCTCGAACTTCATCCCGACTTTCTGCATGACGCGCAGGCTCTTCTCGTTGCCGACCATATAGTGCGCCTCGATTCGGTGAAGACCGAGATAACCGAACCCGAACCGCAAAACTGCGCGGAGCGCCTCGGGCGCGAGCTCTTCGCCCCAGCGGGAGCGGTTGAGCACGTAGCCGACCTCGGCGGAGTTCGCGGCGAGGTTGAACGAGGTAAAGCCGCACGTGCCGATCATCTTTCCCGTCGATTTTTCAACGACCGCCCAGTCGTAGTAATCGCCGCTTTTGTATCGCGGAAGAGCGTACGCGAGGAACTTGAGCGCGTCGCGCTCGTCTTCGTAGTACGACCACGTCAGGTACTTCGTGACCTCGGGATCACGGGCGTATTCGTACAAGTCGGCGCGGTCGCTCTTTTTGAGTTTGCGGAGCGTCAGCCGTCTCGTCTCGAGGGTCGGAGGGTCCCTGAAAACGCGTTTGAGTTCTTCTTTGTCCGTACGCCGTCCCTCCCCTCTCTATATCCAATCTATTTTACCATAAAGGGAGCGTTTACACAACATTTTTTTGAGTTGACAAACAATAACTTTCAGTATATAATTATCGTGACGGTACGTCTGATGGCAAAGATTTTCTGAGCCCGAAGATGCTTATATCTGATCTTTATCCACCGACAGCCGCGCCGTCGGTTTTTTTTATTGGTCTGACAGGAGGAGAAAGAATGTTCAAATACGACCCGAAATCGCTCGTCGCGGACGAGTTCATCAACCACGAGGAGATCCTCGAAACGCTGAAATACGCGGACGAGAACAAAAACAATCTTCCTCTCATAGAGGAGATCCTCGACAAGGCGAGACCGCAGTATACCGATCACGGAACGTTCTGCCGGGGCCTTTCTCACCGCGAGGCGTCCGTTCTGCTCGCGTGCGAGGATCGTGACGTCATCGAGAAGACCTACGAGCTGTCGCGCGAGATCAAGCAGGCGTTCTACGGAAACAGGATCGTCATGTTCGCGCCTCTGTATCTCTCCAACTACTGCGTCAACGGGTGCGTCTACTGCCCTTACCACAAGGGAAACGACGGCATCGTGCGCAAAAAGCTTTCGCAGGAAGAGATAAAACAGGAAGTGATCGCGCTTCAGGATATGGGCCATAAAAGGCTCGCGATCGAGGCGGGCGAGGACCCGGTCAACAACCCGATCGAGTACATCCTCGATTCGATAAAGACGATCTATTCGATCAAGCACAAGAACGGGGCGATAAGACGCGTCAACGTCAACATCGCCGCGACCACCGTTGAGAATTACAGAAAACTCAAGGAAGCCGGGATCGGAACGTATATCCTCTTCCAGGAGACGTACCACAAGGAGAGTTACGAAAAACTCCATCCGAAGGGGCCTAAACATAACTACAACTACCACACCGAGGCGATGGACCGCGCGATGGAGGGCGGCATCGACGACGTGGGGCTCGGCGTTCTGTTCGGACTCGAACTGTACAGATACGAGTTCGCGGGGCTCCTGATGCACGCGGAGCACCTGGAGGCAGTCCACGGCGTCGGCCCGCACACGATCAGCGTACCGAGGATCAAACGGGCGGAGGGGATCGACCCCAACGTGTTCGACAACGGGATCTCGGACGAGACTTTCGCCCGCATCTGCGCCTTGATAAGGATCGCCGTTCCCTACACCGGAATGATCATCTCGACCAGAGAATCGCAGAAAGTCAGAGAGGCGGTCCTGCCTCTCGGCGTGTCGCAGATCAGCGGCGCGTCGCGCACGTCCGTCGGCGGATACGCCGAAGAAGAACGGCCGACGGACACGGAGCAGTTCGACGTATCCGATCAGCGGACGCTCGACGAGGTCGTCAGATGGCTTATGGAAAACGGCCACATCCCGTCGTTCTGCACCGCCTGCTATCGCGAGGGACGGACGGGCGACCGCTTCATGGCGCTTTGCAAATCGGGACAGATACAGAACTGCTGCCACCCGAACGCGCTCATGACGCTGAAAGAATATCTCACCGACTACGCGAGCGAGGAAACGCGCCGCGTCGGAGAAAAGTTGATCGCCGAGGAAGTCGAAAAGGTCCCGAACGAAAAAGTGAGACGGATCTGCAAGGAACGCCTTTACGAGATCGAGAACGGGACGCGCGACTTCAGATTCTAAGGAGGTCTTATGAGCCTTAATTCCACACCGTCCGCCGACCGCGTCCACATCGCGTTTTTCGGACGCAGGAACGCGGGGAAATCGAGTCTTGTCAACGCCGTGACGGGACAGGATCTCGCCGTTGTGTCGCCCGTGAGCGGGACGACGACCGACCCCGTCTTCAAAGCGATGGAACTTCTGCCGCTCGGTCCGGTCATGATCATCGACACGCCGGGATACGACGACGAGGGAGAACTCGGCGAGAAGCGCGTTGAGAAGACGAAACAAATACTCCGTAAGACCGACATAGCCGTCGTCGTGACGGACGCGAAAACCGGGATCGGTCCGACGGAGCGCGAACTGATCGCGCTCTTCGAGGAGCGCGGAGCGCCGTTTATTACGGTTTATACGAAATCGGATCTTTACGGAGCGGGGGGCGAGACCGCCGTCAGTTCCGTGACGGGCGATGGGATCGAGGATCTGAAAAACCGTCTCGCCGCGCTCGGCGGGAAAGCGGCAGAGCCGTTTCCGATCGTTTCCGATCTGCTCGCCCCGGGCGACGTCGCCGCGCTCGTTATCCCGATCGACAAGGCCGCGCCTAAGGGTAGACTGATCCTGCCGCAGCAGCAGACGATCAGGGAGATACTCGACGCGGGCTGTTCCGCCCTCTGCGTGAGAGATACGGAGTTCGCGGATGCGATGAATAAGGTCACCCCTTCGATCGTGATATGCGACAGTCAGGTCTTCGCGAAAGTCGACGAGCTGACGCCGGAGGACGTACGGATGACTTCGTTCTCCGTTCTCATGGCGCGTCACAAAGGAATTCTCGAGACGGCGACGCGCGGCGTCCTCGCGCTCGATACGCTGAAGGACGGCGACCGCGTGCTGATCTCGGAGGGATGCACGCACCACAGACAATGCGACGACATCGGCTCGGTCAAACTGCCGCGGCTGATTCGGAAATATACGGGGGTCGAACCCGCGTTTGAGTTCACGTCGGGCGGGGAGTACCCAGACGACGTTTCCGGCTATTCTCTCGTGATCCACTGCGGCGGATGCATGCTGAACGGCCGCGAGATGGCGTGGCGAATGAAGAACACGGACGAACAGAACGTGCCGTTCACAAACTACGGCGTCGCGATCGCGTACATGAACGGGATCCTGAAACGCGCGATCTCGGTTTTTCCCGATCTGAAAGAAACGGCAGAAAAGATGAAATAATCGGATCACCGAAAAAAAGTTCCGCGGGGCTTTCGCCCCGCGGATCTTTTTTATTTGTTTACCGGAGGAATGGTCGCGAAGCCCTTCGCGAGGTCTTCGTCGGTCGGGATGTAGTCGCTCATCACGCCGTCGTTGTACTTCTGGTACGCGACGAGGTCGAAGTAGCCGGTCCCGGTGAGGCCGAAGACGATGTTCTTGGGCTCGCCCGTCTCTTTGCACTTCAGCGCTTCGTCGACGGCGACTCTGATCGCGTGGCTGCTCTCGGGAGCCGGGAGGATGCCCTCGACACGGGCGAACTGTACCGCCGCGTCGAACACGTTCGTCTGCTCAACGCTCTTGGCTTCAATATAACCGTCTTCGTAAAGCTGGGAGATGATCGAGCTCATGCCGTGGTAGCGCAGACCGCCCGCGTGGTTCGGGGACGGGATGAAGTCGTGGCCGAGCGTGTACATCTTCGCGAGCGGACAGACCATGCCGGTGTCGCAGAAGTCGTATACGTATTTGCCTCTGGTGAGCGACGGGCAGGACGCCGGTTCGACTGCGATGATGCGGTAGTCGTTCTCTCCGCGGAGCATCTCGCCCGCGAACGGAGAGATGAGACCGCCGAGGTTGGAACCGCCGCCCGCGCATCCGATAATGATATCGGGTTTGACGCCGATCTTGTCGAACGCAGCCTTCGTCTCAAGACCGATCACGGACTGGTGAAGGAGGACCTGGGCGAGAACGGAACCGAGGACGTATCTGTAGCCGTCGCTCGAGACCGCTTTTTCAACCGCCTCGGAGATCGCGCAGCCGAGAGAGCCGCCCGTTCCCGGGAATTCCTCATTGATCTTTCTGCCGATGTTCGTTTCCATCGACGGGGAGGGGGTGACGTCGGCGCCGTAGGTCCTCATGACCTCGCGTCTGAACGGTTTCTGCTCGTAGGAGACCTTGACCATGTAGACCTTGCAGTCGAGGTCAAAGTACGAGCAAGCCATCGAAAGAGCCGTGCCCCACTGACCCGCGCCGGTCTCGGTCGTGACGCCCTTGAGACCCTGCTTCTTTGCGTAGTAGGCCTGAGCGATCGCCGAGTTGAGTTTGTGGGAACCGGAGGTGTTGTTGCCCTCGAACTTGTAGTAGATGTGCGCCGGGGTGCCGAGCGCTTTTTCGAGGAAGTACGCTCTGACGAGCGGAGACGGACGGTACATCCTGTAAAAGTCTCTGATCTCGTCCGGAATGTCAAAATACGGGGTCACGTCGTCGAGTTCCTGCTCGGCGAGTTCACGGCAGAAAACTCCGGAGAGTTCCTCGACCGTCATCGGCTCAAGCGTGCCGGGGTTGAGCAGGGGCGCCGGCTTGTTTTTCATATCGGCGCGGACGTTATACCACTGCTTGGGCATCTCGCTCTCTTCCAAATAGACTTTGTACGGGATCTTTTCGGTGCTCATAGTAGTTCCTTTCCGCGGTATTACGCCGCTTTGACCGGGTTTTGAATTTCGGCTGCGCCGTACCCGGTTATTGACTTGTGATCGGGGTACCAAAAATAAAACCCTGTCCTGATAATCAGGACAGGGATCGAAATCTCTGCGGTACCACCTGAATTCATCCGGGATCGCCGGATGCTCTCTTCCGCGTACATACTATACGCTGTCCGCTGTAACGCGCGGCGCGCGTCTTCCCTACCCCCTTCCGGGATCGGGTCGCCCTCACGGGTCCATTCGTCCGGCATCCGTCACCGCCTCGCACTGACCGGCGGCTCCCTTGAGACGTCACGCTGGATTACTACTCCCGCTCATCGGTTTACGGCTTTATTATAAACCCGCGTTTTTTATTTGTCAAGCGCAGTTTGCGATTTTTTATTCAGCAAATCGTATAAAAATCTCATCGCTTCGGCGTATCCTTCAAGTCCAAGTCCGACAAAAGAGGTCTCACACGCCGCCCTGACGTAGGAGATCTGTCTGAAAGATTCGCGCTTGCTGACGTCGGAGATATGGACCTCGACCGCGGGCAATCCGACAGCTTTCAAAGCATCGAGGATCGCGACTGACGTGTGCGTGTACGCCGCGGGATTTATGACTATCCCGTCGGCATCGTAATATGCCTCACCTATTTTATCGACGATATCGCCCTCGTGGTTCGACTGGAAGACCTCGACTTCGACGCCGAGTTCTCCGCCCGTTTCGTTTATCAGATCGACGAGGTCGGCGTACGTTTTTTTGCCGTATATCTCCGGCTCACGTATGCCGAGCAGGTTGAGGTTCGGTCCGTTTATGACGAGTATTTTCATCTTATCCTCCGAGTTTTTCGATTATCAGATCCGCGGTTTTTTGGGGATCTCCGTCGTTCGGAACGGCGAAGTCGCTTATCGCTTCGTAAAGAGGAGCGCGCTCGGCGAGCATTTTTTCAAGGTCGGCGTCCGCCGAGAGCGGTCTTCCCTCTCTCGCGAGGTTTTCGGTCTTTCGAGTGAGGTAAACGACCGTGCCGTTCTGGCGGAGCGGATCGAAGTTGTCGGCGCGCTTTACGATCCCGCCGCCCGTCGTTACGACGGTCGAGGTGAGTTTGCCGGCGGCTTTCGCGGCGTCCGTTTCGAGTTCGCGGAACTTATCTTCTCCGTATTTTTCAAAAATCGCGGGAATGCTCTGCCCTGCGGTCTTTTCGATCGTCTCGTCCGTATCGACAAGCTTTTTTCCGAGCTTGCCCGCAAGGATCGCCCCGACAGTCGTTTTACCGCAGCCGGGCATACCGACGAGGACGACGTTTCCGACTTCTCTTTTAAGCGCGCCGTATACTTCGTCGATCACGGCGTCGTCTTTTTCTGCCCCGAGGAAAAGGTCGGAGCTCTTTTTCGCCTGTGCGACGAGCATATAAAGCCCGCCGGCGCAAGGGACCGAAAGGCGTTCCGCGTCGAGGAGAAGTTTCGTCCTCAGCGGATTGAAAATGAGGTCGAACACGCCTGAAAGGCGCGGGAAAAGCGAAAGATCGACCGGCGAGACGCCGTTGCCGGGGTACATTCCGATGGGCGTCGCGTTGACGATTATTTCAGCATCGGCGTGGAGGCCTAAGTTCCCGTAATTGTTTTCTCCGCGGCGCGATACCGTGACGATATCACGCGCCCCGAGGTCGGAGAGGACCGCGCGGACGGCTCCCGCCGCTCCGCCGTCTCCGAGAACGAGACATTTCTTTTGCCGGAGCGCGATACCGCTTTTCAGAACGGTTTTGAGAAAGCCGTAATAATCGGTGTTGTCGCCGTATATCTTCCCGTTCCGATGAACGAGCGTGTTCACCGAACCGCACTTTTCAGCGGTCGCGGAGACCTCGTCGGCGAGACGGTAAGCCGTTTTTTTGTACGGGATCGTTACGTTGAGTCCGTCCCATTCGCCCGAGAGAATGAATTTTTCCGCTTCATCCGGTCCTCTTTCAAAAAGCGAGTAGCCGTAACCGCCGAGAAGGCGGTGGATCTTCGGAGAGTGGCTGTGAGAAAGCGTTCTTCCGAGCAGACCGAAACGATAAGTCATTGGTTCGGGTCCCCCTCGATCAGCGACTGCTGATAGGATCTGCTTATCTCGAAAATGCGTGCGTACAGTTCCGTCACGTAACGCCCGAGTCCGGGACCGCACATCTCGGCGATCTCTGCGAGCTTTTGACTTTCGCGGAGCGGATCGCAGACCGGGACGCAGTTTTCTTTCTTATATTCCGCGATCTCTGAAGCGATCCTCAGCCTTTTCTCGAACAGGGGGACGAGTTCCCCGTCGATCGCGTCGATCTTTTCTCTCAGTTCGTTAATATCCATATCTTACTCCGTTTTGAGAATTCGCCCCTCGGTCAAAAGAGCGTCGAGAATTGCGATCGCGCACGCGGCCTCGACCGCGGGGACCGCGCGGAGGACGACGCACGGGTCGTGGCGTCCTTTGACGGTCAGTTTCACGTTCTCGAGAGTCGAAAGGTCGACGCTGTCCTGTTCTTTTGCTATCGACGGCGTCGGCTTGAACGCCGCCCTGAACACGAGAGGCGCGCCGGACGTGATCCCGCCGAGGATCCCGCCGTGATCGTTCTTTGTCGTTACTACCATGCCGTTTTCCACGGCAAACGGATCGTTGTTTTCGGAACCGCGCATCCTCGCCGCGGCGAAACCCGCGCCGAATTCGATCCCTTTAACCGCGGGGATCGCGAAAACGGCTGAGGAAATAAGTCCTTCCATTCCGCCGAAAAGCGGTCCTCCGACGCCTGCGGGCATTCCTTCGACCGTGCATTCGACGACGCCGCCGACGGAGTCGCCGTCCGCTTTCGCTTTGGCTATTTCTTCTTTCATCGCGTCGACGTCGCCCGCGACGCCTCCGATCTCGACCGGCTTTGCGTGAACGGAGATACCGTTCTTTGAAAGAAGTCCGATCGCGAGGGCGCCCGCGACGCAGAGCGGAGCGGTCATCCTGCCCGAAAACGGTCCGCCGCCCGCCATATCGTATCCGTCGCCGTATTTTACGCGCGCCGCGTAGTCGGCGTGGCCGGGACGGGGCACGTTTTTCACGTTATCGTAGTCGGACGGGCGTATATCGCGGTTCTTTATTTCCGCTTTTATCACGCCGCCGGTAGTGACGCCGTTTTCGACGCCCGAGAGGAATTCGGGAATATCGTCCTCGCGGCGAGCGGTCGAGAGCGGGTCTTTTCCGGGCGCGCGGCGGCTCATAAATTCTGCAAGAGCGTCCGCGTCGATCCGGTATCCCGCGGGGAATCCGTCGATATCGGTCCCGACAGACGGCGCGTGGGACTGCCCCCACACCGTCACCCGGAGCGTCTGTCCGAAAGAACTCTTCATCTTAAATCCTCCGTTATCTTCACGTCGCCGCGGAGTTTTTGAAAGTCGTCCCAGAATCCGGGATACGATTTTGCGACCGACTCCGCCCCGGAAAGCGTGATCTTCCCAGAGCGGACCGAAGCAACGGCGACAGCCATCGCTATGCGGTGATCGGAAAACGAATCGGCCGCGCCGCCGGGAAGTTTTTCTTTGCCGTGAATGAGAAGACCGTCTTCGGTCTCTTTGATGTCCGCGCCGAGCGCGCCGAGCGAAGAGGCGAGCGCCGCGAGGCGGTCGGATTCCTTTGCCCTGAGGCGCGACGCGCCTCGGACGACCGTCACGCCTTTCGATACCGCCGCGAGCGCGGCGACCGGCGGGACGAGATCGGGAATATCAGCCGCGTCGAGTTCAATACCGTGAAGATCGCAGCCCGAGGCGGTAACGGCGCCGTCTTTGATCTCAACGGACGCCCCCATCCTGCGAAGAATATCGACGATCGCGCGGTCGCCCTGACGCGACGACGGCGACAGCCCGTCGATGGTTATCCCGCCGCACGCTGCACCTGCGCAGAGCCAGAACGCCGCTCCCGACCAGTCGCCTTCGACGCTGACCGAGCCGGGACTTTTGAGTTTTCCGGAAACGGAGATCGTCCCGTCTTTGAATTCCGTGCCGATACCGAAACGCGAGAGCGTGTCGAGCGTCATTTCAATATAACCCGCGGACTCGGTTTTGCCGGTAAGACGGACGTATCCGCCGCCCGTGACGGCGAGAGCAAAGAGAATGCCGGAAATATACTGTGAGGAGACGTCCGCGCGGATCGCGTATTCGTTCCCCGTGAGTTTTCCGCCGACGCGCAGGACACCTTTTTTCGGAGTTTCAAACTTCGCGCCGTGAGCCGCGAGCGCCTCGATCAGCGGCTCCATCGGACGGCTTCCCAGCCGTCCCTCCGTTATGAAATCCGCCGTGACGCCGAGCGACGCCGCAACGGGTACGAGAAAGCGGAAAGTCGAACCGCTCTGCCCGACGAAAAGTTCCGTCCTATCGGGAGTTGACTTTGCGGGAGTGACGGTGACGCCGTCATCATTTCGCTCGATACCGACGCCGAGCGCGGAAAGGCAGCGGAGCGTCGCTCCGACGTCGTCGGGCAGTTCTCCGCAAGCCGAGATCCGCGTCGGCCCGTCGGCAAACGCCGAGCAGATCATGACGCGGTGCATATCCGATTTTGACGGTACGGCGGAGACGGCCCCCGAGAGCGGTCCGCCTTTGATCATGACTGTCATATCGTTCTCCGGCAGGTCACACGCCCGCCCTCATAAGTTCGTACAGTTTTTCTTTGCTCATCGGGACGAGTCTGCACTTCCCGATCTTCTCGGGAATAACGACGGTCGTTTCGTCGCCGCGTCTTTTTTTGTCGTGCGTCATCGCGTCGAAAACCGCGTCGGGGTCGAGCGGCGCGGGGCACGCGACGGGCAGGGACAACCTTTCAAGAGCCGATACGATCGCGGCGGCGGTCCCTTTTTCGCAAAGACCGAGTTTCCCCGCGCCGCGTGCGACCGTCGCCGTACCGATAGCTACGGCGGCTCCGTGTGAGATACTGAAACCGCTCGCCCTCTCTACGCCGTGGCCGAACGTGTGGCCGAGGTTCAAAAGGGCGCGTTCGCCGAGATCGAACTCGTCGCGGCGGACGATATCCGCCTTGATCGAGATACATTCGGATATCACGTATTCCCTGTCGAATCCTTTTCCTTTTTCGTTTATGTGGGAAAACAGTTCGGGCGAGGTGATAATACCGTATTTGAGCGCCTCGGCGCATCCCTCCGAGAAGACTTCCGGCGTCAGCGTATCGAGCGCGTCGGGATCGCAGACGACTGCGGCGGGCTGGTGAAAAGCGCCCGCGAGGTTTTTGCCCGCTTCAAGATCGATCGCGCATTTTCCTCCGACGGACGAATCGACCGCCGAGAGGAGCGTGGTCGGTATCTGCGCGTACTTTATCCCGCGAAGATACGACGCGGCGGCGAAGCCTGTGATATCGCCGACCACCCCGCCGCCCAGCGCGATCGCGATATCGGATCGGCACAGCGAGCGTGAGGCGAAAAATTCGAGTATTTCAAGGAACGTTTTTCCGTTTTTCGACCTTTCGCCGTGAGGAAAAGTAAAGGATACGACGCGCAGACCCGTACTTTCGAGCGATCTGACGACTCTTTGTCCGTAAAGCGAAAAGACCGTGTCGTCGGAAACGACGGCGGCGATCTTCGCGCCGCGCGCCGGGATGAATTCACCCGCGCGGTCGAGAATACCGCGCCCGATCACGACGTCGTACGGAGCCGACGCCTCAACTCTTACCGTCTTCATCCGTCGACCTCCTCTTTTCTCTTTCTTCCCTCTTCGAGAAGCGTCTCGAGCGCTTCTTTGTCCTCTTTTTCGAGGGCGTCCTTATATTTTCCGAGTTCCACGAGAAAAGACTCTATCTCGGGGAGCAGATTATCTTTGTTCTCAATGAAAAGCTGCGCCCACATCGCGGGATTCAGCCAGGCGACGCGCGTCATATCGCGGTAGCTGCCCGCAGAAAAGCCCTTGTGAGCGGCGGCGGTCGGGCTCTTGATATACGCGCTCGAGATGACGTGAGCCATCTGCGAGGTGAACGCTATGAGTTTATCGTGTTCTTCCGCCGTCGTGACGGAAAATCGCTTCATACCGAGCGGAGAGAGCGCTTTTTTTGCGCGGTCGAGGAGCGCCGGATCGTCGAACACCGGAGGTACGATCACGAACGGCGCGCCGCGGAACATATCCGCGTCCGAATATTTGAATCCGGAATTGTGCGTTCCCGCCATGGGGTGGCCGCCGACAAACGTGAAGCCGCTCTTTTCCGCCTCTTCGAAACCCGCGAGACAGACGTCTTTTTTCGTCCCGCAGAAGTCGATCACGAGTTTGCCCGCAAGTTTTTTTGAGTTTTCACGAAGATATTTAACGGCGTCCGAGGGATAAAGAGCGATCAGGACGAGGCCGCATGAGGAAAGCGTCCCCTCGTCGAGTTCGCCGTCGATCGCGCCGGACAGCTCCGCGAATCCGAGAACGGCGCGGTCGCGGTCCGCGCCGTAGGTGCGCCAACCGGCTCTTTTGTACGCTTTCGCGGCGGACCCTCCGATTAGACCGAGGCCGACTACGCCGACAGCGCCCGTTTTTTCTGTCTTTTCTTCACTCATTTTTGAAATATCTCTCTGATACCGGCGATCTTTCCGGCGACTCTGTCAAACTGCTCGGGAGTGAGCGACTGCGCGCCGTCGCAGAGCGCGTGCGGGGGATCGTTGTGGACTTCGATCATGATCCCGTCCGCGCCGCACGCCGCAGCAGCCATAGCCATGGGCTCGACGAGGCGGTTGAGGCCCGTCGCGTGGCTCGGGTCGACGATCACGGGCAGGTGGGTCAGTTCGTGGAGCATCGGAACGGCTGATATGTCGAGCGTGTTTCTCGTGTACGTTTCGAACGTGCGGATGCCGCGCTCGCAGAGGATTATCTTGTCGTTGCCGCCCGCCATAATGTACTCCGCGCTCATGAGAAGCTCTTTCAGAGTATTGGCGAGTCCGCGTTTGAGAAGGATCGGGCGGTCAGTCTTTCCGAGTTCCTTGAGAAGCTCGAAATTCTGCATATTTCTCGCGCCGACCTGGATCAGATCGACGTCCTCGAAAAGAGGCAGATGGTTCGCGTTCATGATCTCGGTGACGATCGGCAGACCCGTCTCTTTCTTCGCCTCGAGCAGCAGTTCGATGCCGTCCGCCTTCAGCCCCTGAAAATCGTAGGGAGAGGTGCGCGGCTTGAACGCGCCGCCCCGCAGGAGCGTCGCTCCGGACGCCTTGACCGCCTTCGCGACGGCGATTATCTGTTCTTCGCTCTCGACGGAACAGGGTCCCGCGATCACGGCGAAATTACCGCCGCCGATCTTTACGCCGCCGACGTCGACGACCGTGTCCTCGGGGTGGAACTTCCTGCTGCACTGTTTATACGGCTCCGTAACTCTTTTTACGGATTCGACGATGTCGAGAGAACCGATGAGGTCCATATCGACGTGCGAAGTGTCGCCTATAAGGCCGAGAACGGTGTAATCGCTTCCTTCGGAAACGTGGACGTCAAGTCCCTGCTCTCTCAGCCAAACGATAAGTTGGTCTCTCTGCGCCTGAGACGTGCCCGGCTTCAATACCGTGATCATATTTTCTCCTCCCAAAATGAAAACAGGAACCGCGTGCGGAAGTGACCGTGCGGCTCCTGCTTGATCGTCTTATTTTACAATCCTGTTCCGACAGCAGCACAAATCACTATTACCCGGTAAAGCGGTAATAGAAATAATAATATGCTGAAAATCGACCGGTAAGGATCATTTTTGCCTCCCGACGGGCGAACCCGTCCCTTCTCCGGTAATTGTATCACCGGCAGTACGATTTGTCAATAAGTTTTTGTCATTCGGTCCTCAGCGCCTCGACCGGATCCTTGCGCGCCGCGATCTTCGAGGGGATCTGACCCGCTATCAGAGTCAGAAGAACGCTGACGGCGATGAGGATGACCGCTCCGAGCAGCGGAAGCTGCGCGCTGAGCGAGGTTATGCCCGTAAGAGAGTGGATCACGATATTGATCGGTACCGTCAGAAGGAGCGTAACGAGGATGCCGAAAACGCCCGCAAAGAACCCGACGATGACCGTCTCGGCGTTGAATACGCGGGAAACGTCCTTTTTAGACGCGCCGATGGCGCGGAGTATGCCGATCTCCTTCGTTCTTTCGAGAACGGAGACGTAGGTTATGATCCCGATCATGATCGACGAAACGACGAGCGAGATCGCAACGAACGCGATCAGCACGTACGTTATCGCGTTGATGACGGTCGAGACCGAAGACATGATCAGAGCGACGTAATCGGTGTACGTTATTTTGTCTTCGTCCCGTTCGGCTTTTTCATTGTATTCGTCAATGAGTTCGGAGACCTTGTCTTTATCCGCAAACCTGTCGGAAAACAGTTCGATCGTATCGGGGCTTTCCTTGTCAACGTAGCCCAGGATCTTCAGGTTGTCTTCATACGTTGACGAAGAGTATCTGTCCGGCATATACCTCTCGCCGTACGCTATCAGAACGTCGTCGGGCAGCGTATTGAGATCGATCGACGCGATTATCTGATCCATCGTCATCGAGCCCAGTTTTTTACCGACCTCCGCGGCGAATTCGGACGTGAGCGCCTGCTCCGTCATGGCGCGGAAAGTGTTTTTGATCTCTTCGTCGCTCATTTTCGAAAGATACTCTTTGACCGACTCGAGATCCGTAACGCCCATTCTCGCCGAGTACGCTTCCGTAAGCGTCGCCTCTATCTGTTCCCGCGAATAGTTCTCAAGCATCGACGCGACAGCCGATTCAAGATACTCGCGTGACGGGATCGACATAAGCGCCGCGTATGCCGCCGCGCGCTCCGTATCGCCTAGTCCCTCAAGGAACTCTTTCACCGCAGCGACGGTCTCTTCCGCGTCGTCTCCGTCCTTTTTGAACGGAAGACCGGTTATCGCATCCGTTTCGGGGTCTGAAAGCTGCGATCTGAGCAGTTCTTTTTCATTCGTCTTTTCTATGACGTAATCGGTGAGCGCGGAAGTGTAAAGGACGGTCGCCCCGCGCATAGAGGACATCCCGCTCTCTCCCGATCTGACGATACCGACGATGCGAAGCGGCGTCATCAGATCTTCGTTCCCGTAGAGGAACGAAAGACCCGTCTCCGTTTCTGTAAGGTCTACCCACGTGCCGTCTTCCTGCTTTGCGTATCTGTCGGGCAAAAGGACCATGTGGAATTCTCTCCCGATGATCTCGTCGTAGCCCCAGTCGGAGACGGAATCGGTCTCTACGGTCTCGCCTGCGACGGACGCCTCGACGATCTTTACCATTTCGGAAAAAGGCTTGAATCCGAGAGAGTAAAGAACGTAGTCGCTTATCCGGTCTTTACGGTCCACGACGAGAACGACCTCGTCGAATTTTTCGGGCCATTTACCGCTCAAAAGCTCGTATCCCGCCTTGACCGATCCGCTGACCGCCTCTCCGTCCTCTCCGGGCAGCATTTCAGCCCACGGGTCGAAGCCCGCCATGGACGTGTACATAGACGAGGAATAAACGGAGCTCAACTCGTCCGAAGCGCCCATCTCCTTCATGACCGCTTCCATCAGCTCGTTCATATCCGAGGAGACTATCACTCCGTCCGGATCTTTCGAATACACTTTGAGCCCGACGTCGTACCCGTACCTGATCGCGCTCGTATATTTTTTGAATTCTTCGTTCTCTTCGATATACTTCTTGAAAAGCGAGAGATCGTTCACTTCCGTTTTGACGGAGGCGAGAGAATTCGTCATATCGTAAAGGACGTTTCCGGAGAAAACGCGGTCGCCGCCGCTCTCTTCCCTCTGCTCGTCCGATACGGAACCGGCGCCCATCAGCGACGAGATAAGGCCCGACATATCGACGGACTCGGCGCGGATCGTGATCGGATATTCCGTGAGAGTGTCCTCCTGAACTTTGTTGATATATCTGTTCGTCCCGGTTGAAACGGCGAGGATCAGGGCGATGCCGATTATTCCTATCGAACCCGCAAACGCCGTCATGAACGTACGGCCCTTTTTCGTGAGCAGGTTTTTCAGCGACAGGGACAGCGCGGTGCGAGGCGACATCGACGGCTTTTTCGAATTCTGCGCCTGTTCCTCCTGCCCGTCTCCGATCCCGTCGAACGGGTCGCTGTCGTCGGTCACTTTGCCGTCGAGCAGGCGGATGATGCGCGTCGAATAGTCGCGCGCGAGATCCGGGTTGTGCGTGACCATAACGACGAGACGGTCGGCGGAGATCTCTTTCAGGATCTCCATTATCTGCACGCTCGTTTCCGAGTCGAGCGCCCCGGTCGGCTCGTCGGCGAGTACGATATCCGGATCGTTGACGATGGCGCGGGCGATCGCTACGCGCTGCATCTGCCCGCCGGAAAGCTGATTCGGTTTTTTTCTGAGCTGGTCGGAGAGACCGACGCGGCAGAGCGCATCCTGAGCTCTTTTTCTTCTTTCTTTTTTTGAAATGCCGGACAAAGTAAGGGAAAGCTCGACGTTTTCGAGGACCGTCTGATGAGGGATAAGATTATAATTCTGAAAAACGAATCCGACGGAATGGTTGCGGTATGCGTTCCAGTCCGCCTCCGTGAACTTCTCGGTCGTTTTCCCCCGAACGGTCAGAGTTCCCGCGTCGTAGCGGTCGAGCCCGCCGAGAATATTGAGAAGAGTCGTTTTGCCGCATCCGGAAGGTCCGAGGATCGACACGAACTCGTTTTTTCTGAAACCGACGGTGACGCCGTCAAGAGCGCGGATCCTCTCGTCTCCGAGACGGTATTCCTTTACTATCCCTTCAAGTTTTATCATTTCGGGTCCCCCCCTGCTCATTTACGGTCACGTTCTATTATACCCCGCCGAGGCCGATAGTCAATAGAAACGGGTAAATCTTAACAAACGGTTCATCCCGGGATCAGGGCCGATCCGAAAAAAGCCCCTGAACGGGCAAAAACCCGTTCAGGGGCGAAAGACGTTTCGTGATCAGACGCCTTTCTTGGAACGCTCGATGTGTTCAAGCTCCGTCTCGTTGTAGGTCGGAACTCTTCCCGGAAGCGGAAGGAGTTTCTCGCTGATGACGTCGACGATGCCCTCGGCCTGCGGGAAATAGAATTTCTCGAGTTCGAAAGCGGGAGTGATCCAGTTGCGGGATCCGAAGACGACCGGCGGCGCGTCGAGATAATCGAACGCCATCTCGGCGATGTTGGAAGCCATGTCGCGCATTACGGAGTTGCGGTCGACGGCGTCGCCGACGATGATGATGCGTCCGGTCTTCTTGACGGACTCGATGACCTTCTCATAGTTGAACGGAACGATCGAGCGGGCGTCGATGATCTCCGCGGAAACGCCGTATTTCTCCTCGAGGATCTTCGCGGCGTCGAGCGCGCGGTAGAGGACCGCGCCGATCGAGAGGATGGTGACGTCGGAACCCGTCTTCTTGACGTCGGGATCGCCGAAGTCGACCTCGTAGTAATCGGTGGGAACGCCGCCCTCGTGGAACTGTTCGCCTACGTCGTAAATACGCTGGGACTCGAAGAAGACGACCGGGTCGGTGCCGTTGAGCGCCTGGTTCATGAGGCCCTTGGCGTCGTACGGAGTAGCCGGGAAGCAGACCTTGAGTCCGGGGATATGAGCGGTGAGAGCCGTCCAGTCCTGGCTATGCTGCGCGCCGTACTTGGAACCGACGGAAACGCGGAGCACGACGGGCATCTTGAGGATGCCTGCGGACATCGACTGCCACTTTGAAAGCTGGTTGAAGATCTCGTCTCCGGCGCAGCCGATGAAGTCCGCGTACATAAGCTCGACGATGGCGCGGCCGCCCGCCATGGCGTATCCGACGGCGGAACCGACGATCGCGGACTCGGAGATCGGAGCGTTGAAGAAACGGTGATACGGGAGCGCCTCGGTCAGACCGCGGTAGACGGCGAACGCGCCGCCCCAGTCGCGGTTGTCCTCACCGTAGGCGATCGTGGTGGGATCTTCGTAGAACTTGTCGATGATAGCCTCGAACAGACCGTCGCGCAGACCGAAGACCTTCATCTTCGGAACGGGTTTGCCGTCCGCGTCGAACGCATAGCGGGATTTGCCCGCGATCTGCTTGACTCTCGGGCTCTCTTCCTTCGGGATGAGTACTTCGGGCTTTCTGCTCTCGTCCATGCTCTTGACGTGGTTGTTCGAGTACATGATGGAGGAGATCATGTCGGGCTCGGCGGCGAGATCCATTCTCGGGGAGACCTCGTCGTTGATGGCGAGTTTGATGACCTCGACCATTCTCTCGATGATCGCCTCGTCGATGGCGTCGAACTCGGCGTTCGTCGCGACTCTCGCCTTGACGAGTTTTTCGCGGTAAGCCTTGATCGGGCAAGCCTCGCGCCACGCCTCGATCTCCTCGGCGGTACGGTAGGTGGAAGCGTCGGACGGGGAGTGACCCGAGACGCGGTAGGTAGCGACTTCGAGGAGAGCCGGGCCCTCTCCGCGGAGGAGCAGGTCGCGTTTCCTCGTCGTTGCCTCGATGACCGCGAGCGGATCGTAGCCGTTTACCTTCTCGGCGTGGAGCTGTGTCGGGGAGAATCCCGCCGCAAGACGCGCGGGGTTGCCGAAGCCCATGGTCTCGCCCATGGTCTGACCGCCCATTCCGTAGAAGTTGTTGAATACGTTGAAGAGGATCGGCATACCGCCGTTCGAGTACTTGCCGTCCATGCCCCAGAGTTTGGTGATCTGGTCCATCGCGGCGAAGTTCAGGCTCTCGAGAACGGGGCCGCGGCCGAGCGCGCCGTCGCCGGAGTTAGCCACGACGATGCCGGGCTTGCCGTTGCTTCTCTTGTAAAGAGCCGCGCCGAGCGCGATGGGAGCGGAACCGCCGACGATCGCGTTGTTCGGGAAGATACCGAACGGGATGAAGAACGCGTGCATCGAACCGCCGAGACCGCGGTTGAAGCCGGTCTTTCTCGCGAAGATCTCCGCGAGCGCCCCGTAGAGCAGGAAGTCTTTGGCGAGTTCTTTGACGTTGTCGGTCTTGAAGTTCTTCTCAACGACGCCGAGGATCGTGCCGCCGAGGAATTCCTTCATAATCGCGTAAAGCTCGTCCTCGGTGAGTTTGTTGATCGAAGAGAGACCTTTCGCGAGGATCTCGCCGTGGCTTCTGTGCGAACCGAACGTGAAGTCGTTGATGTCGAGGCAGTATGCCTGACCGACCGCGGACGCCTCCTGACCGATGGACAGGTGGGCGGGACCGGGGTTGTGATATTCGACGCCGCGGTATTCGCTCTTGACTTTGATCTCGTTGAGCATCGTCTCGAACTCGCGGATCGTTCTCATATCGTGGTAGATGCGGAGGAAGTCTTCTTTTTTATAATTGGCTTTCTCGTCTTTTATCGTTTTGTTGTAGGTGCAGAGTGGGATCTTTTCGAACTCGGCGTAACCGGGCTGAAATACCTTACCGGGATCTACGTATTGACTCTTAGGCATTTTTTATATCTCCTTTTAATAATTATTTCAGTTTATCGAGAACATAGCCTCGCGGATCGCCTCGCACACGCTGGGGTGCGGGAACACGAGACGGCGGACGTCGTCCACTCTCATCTCGCGGGCGACCATCGCGGCGGCGCCGTATATGATCTCGGAGGCGTAGGAGCCGATCATGTGGACGCCGAGTATATTCTTATGCGCTTTGCCGACGACGATCTTGACGATCCCGTCGCCTCCCTCGTTCTCCGCGACGTATCTGCCGCTGTATCTGAGGGAAAGGGTGTGCTCTTCCGCGTCGATGCCTGCGCGCTTCGCGCTCTCGGCGGTCTCGCCTACCGAACCGACCTCGGGGTTCGTGTAGATGACGGAGGGGATGGAACGGTAGTCGACGCGGTCGGCCTTGCCGACCATATCGGCGACGGCGACCTCGCCCTCTCTGTACGCGGTGTGAGCGAGCATTATCCGTCCGTTGACGTCGCCCGCCGCCCAGATGCCGGGCACGGAAGTGCGGCATCTCTCGTCGGTCTTGATCGCGCCGCGCTCGGTGAGAACGCCGACGGACTCCAGACCGATGTTCGCAGTGCGGGCGCGGCGGCCGGTCGAGACGAGGATCAGGTCGCAGTCGACTTTCTCCGTCTTGCCGCCCATCTCGTAGGTGACGGCGCCTTTGCCTTTCTTGCCGCTGACCGCGGTGACTTTCGCGCCGAGTTTGAACTCGACTCCGCGCTTTGCGTAGTTGTTCTGGAGGATCTTCGAGATCTCCGCGTCGGTCGGACCTGCGATCTTGTCGAGCATCTCGATGACCGTGACCTTCGAGCCGACGGAGTTGAAATACGAAGCCATTTCGAGGCCGATGACGCCGCCGCCGATGACGACGATCGACTTCGGGATCTCGCGGATATCGAGGATCTCGCGGTTCGTTACCGCAAGCCCCTCGGGAACGGCCTCGCGCAGACCGGTCACGGGCGGCACGACCGCTTCGGAACCGGTGCTGATAAGAAGTTTGGAGCCGGTGAACGTCTCGTCGCCCGAGACGACGGTAAAGCCGTCCGCGCTCTTACCCTTTATAACGCCCGTACCGCGGTGAACGGCGACGCCCGCGCCTTTCATCTTGGCGCCGACGCCTGAAACAAGCGTCTTGACTACGCGGTTCTTGCGGTCGACGACCTTCGAGTGGTCGAGCGACGCGCCCGTCACGGTGACGCCGTATTTGTCTCCGTGGTGAGCGTAGTCGAGGATCTTGGCGGAGTACAGGAACGTCTTTGTCGGGATGCAGCCCTCGTTGAGGCACACGCCGCCGAGTTCCCTCTCCTCTATCACGAGCATTTTCATACCCTCGTGCGCGGCGCGCTCCGCCGCGTTGTAACCGGCGGGACCTCCGCCGAGTACGATCAGATCGAATTTGTTGTCAGCCATTCCCGCACCTCATTTCGCGAGGAGCAGATCGAAGGACTCGAGCGCCGCGCAGAGTTCTTTCAGGAACTTAGCGGCGGGAGCTCCGTCGACCGCTCTGTGGTCAAACGTGAGGGAAAGTCCCATCGCGGGATAGACAGTACCGTCCGCTTTAAGACGGTTCGTGGTGCAGCAGACTCCGAGGATCGCCGTCTGCGGCGGATTGATGACGGGAGTGAAGCTCTCGACGCCGAGGGAACCGAGGTTCGTAACGGTGAAGGAGCCGCCGCTCATCTCGTCGGGCGACAGTTTGCCCTCGCGCGCGCCGCCCGCGAGCCGTTTGGCGTCCGCGGAGACTTCCGCGAGCGTCTTCTTTTCGGCGCAGGTGATGACGGGAACGAGAAGTCCTCTGTCCGTGTCGACGGCGCATCCGACGTTGGCGTGAGCGAAACGTCTGATCTTGCCGTCAACGAGATTCGCGTTGATATCCGGGAAGTTCGGGAGGATGCGGCCTACCGCGAAGAGGACCATATCGTTGATGGTGACCTTCGAAAGGCCCATTTCCTCTCCCTTCTCCTTGAGGAGTTTGCGGTACGCGAGAAGGCGGGTCGCGTCGAACGATGCGTTCAGCGTGAGCTGAGCCATCTCGGAGAGCGACGCGTGCATCGACTTCGCGATCACGCGGCGTACGTTCGACATCGGGACCTCTTCGTAAGCGTATACGTCCGCGGAGGGAGCCGCAGCAGCGGGGGCCGCCGCCGGCGCTTCTGCCTCTTCTTTCTTTTCGGGGACGATACCGCGGAGGAAATCCTCGACCGCGGCGGTAGTGCCTGTCTTGCCCGCGTCGAGCGCGGCGTTGACGTCGCGTTCGATGATCCTGCCGTGAGGACCGGTCGGGGTGACGGCGGAGAGATCGACGCCGGTCTTGAGCGCGAGGTTCTTCGCGCGCGGGGAGATCCTCAGTCTGTCTCCCTCGACTTTAGTCGCTTCGGGAGCAGGAGCCGGTTCCGCTTTTCCGGCGGGAGCGGCCTCTTCCTTTTTGACTTCCTCTTTCTTTTCTTCCGCCGGAGCGGCTCCGCCGAGCAGAGAGGAGATATCCTCGCCCTCTTCGCCTATGATGCAGACGGGCGCGAGACAGTCGACCACGTCGCCCTCTTCCGCAAAGGTATGAAGGATCACGCCCGAAAACTGGGCGGGCTCGTCAAAGGCGGATTTATCAGTCTCGTAGGAGAAGATGATATCGCCCTCGTTCACACGGTCGCCTTTCTTCTTCTGCCACGTCGTGATGATACAGCTTTCGACGCTTTGCCCCTGACGGGGCATGATAACAAGATTAGCCATATATATGTCCTTTCTTTAAAATATTAAACGTTGTTATTCGCAGACGACGACCGCGGCGCCTACCGCGTCCGCCGCCCGCTCGAGTTCCGGCGGAAGCGGAGCGTCCGTGATCAGGACGTCGACGTTTTCCACTCCGCAGAACGTATACGGGAGCGATTTGCCTATCTTAGAGCTGTCGACGAGGACGACGACGCGACGCGCCTTTTCGGCGACGATGCGCTTCAGTTCGCACTCGTTGAACGAACCGACGGTAAAGCCGTTTTCGAGCGACACGCCCGCCGGGGTCAGAAACGCGATGTCGACGTTGACGTCGTTCAGGAATCTCGTCGCCTGAAGGCCGGTAACGGTCTGATTGTCGCGCTCGAGCCTGCCGCCGACCATATTAACGACGGACGTTCCCGTCATCAGAAGATCGACCGCGAGTTTCGGGTCCGTCGTGGTGAATGAGAACCGTCCCTCGGGAACGTAAGCCGGAAGCTGACGGAGCGTCGAGCCGGAGTCGAGGAATATCGACCTGCCCGCCTCGAGGTAAGATGCCGCGCGCTGTGCAATACGCCGTTTGCCGTCTACGTTTTCTCCCTCTCTTTTCGTGATGGAGTCGACGCCCGTGCGCGGTATGAACTTGACCGAGCGCGCGCCTCCGCGGACGCGGATGACCTCGCCCGCCGCTTCGAGCGCCTCGACGTCGCGGCGCAGCGTCATCTCCGACACGTCGGGGAATCGTAAGGAGAGTTCCCTCAGGGAAACGAACGGCTCGACGTCAAATATCTTTCTGATTTCCTCAAGTCTTTGCGATCTCGTAAGAGGACCTCCCTTCCATGTTATGATCTGTGTTTATTTTAATGTAGATATGTGAATTTGTCAACCTTTCGTGTTAAAAAGTGTTAGAAATTTACAAAAATTAAATAAAAAAGGGGGTTGACAGCCGGTTTTCGGCGTGGTATGATATAGGTGTTATAGTCCACATATAACAGTTTGACCGAAAGGAGGACGAAAAAAGATGTACACTATCGATCCGCTCGCCCGGAAACCGATATACGAACAGATCATCGACCAGCTTGAACTCTTCGTCGCGACGGGCGCTTTCAAGCCGGGAGACAGGATCCCCTCCGTCCGCGCAGTATCGACTTCGTCGGGCGTTAACCCGATGACGATACTGAAAGCGTACGGCGAGCTCGACTCGCGCGGAGTCATCTGTTCGGTCCCGGGCCGCGGATATTTCGTGTCCGAGGGAGCGAAAGAGAAGATAGCCGAGGCGAAGATCAACGGACTCGGCGAACTGAGGGGACAGATAGCCGCACTGTGCCGGCTCGGCATACCCAAAAGCTCCGTTTACGCGCTCGTCGACGAGGCGTACGGAGAAATAACCGCAGGAGGTGATACTCTGTGATTAAGATCGAAGGAGTTACCAAGAAATTCGGTGAGGCGGTCGCGCTCGACCGTGTGACCTGCTCCGTCTCCGACGGCAGCATCCTCGGTATGATAGGTTCGAACGGAGCGGGCAAATCGACGCTGCTCCGTATACTCGCGGGCGTATATAAACAGGATGAAGGGACCGTGACGGTCGACGGCGAGACGCTTTGGGACAATCCGTCCGCGAAAAGCAGGATAGCGTTCGTTCCCGACGAGTCGTATTTTCTCGCGGGATCAAACCTCAGGAGGATGGAGCAGACGTACTCTTCCCTGTTCCCGCGGTTTGATAAAAAGAGATTCGCAGAGTTGACGGCGGCGTTCGGTCTCAACCCTGCCGCTGCGATCAATACCTTCTCAAAAGGGATGAAGAGACAAGCGGCGACGATACTTGCGCTCGCGACGCGTTCCGATTACATATTCTTTGACGAGACGTTCGACGGACTCGATCCCATCGTCAGGAACTACGTCAAAAGACTGATATGCGAGGACGTCATCGACCGCGGAGCGACCGCGATCATCACGTCACACTCCCTGCGTGAACTCGAGGATACGTGTGACCAGCTCGCGATGCTTCACCGCGGCGGTCTCGTATTCGAGAGCGACGTGCAGAACCTGAGAACGTCGAAATTCAAAGTTCAGGTCGCGTTCCGTGAAGGACCGCCCGAGGGAGTTTTCGACGGGATCGACGTAAAGCACGAGAGCCGTCTCGGCTCCGTCTTCAACCTGATCGTGAACGGCGACAGAGACGAAACGGTCGGAAAGCTCAAAAAATTCGACCCGGTCGTCCTCGAAATCCTTCCTATGACCCTCGAGGAAGTATTCACGTACGAACTTGAAGCGCTCGGCTACTTCTGCGACGCCTCGGAAATGGAGGAGCTGATGAAATGAAAAACAAAATATTCTCATACCGCCTCTGGGTCGAAGGCCTGAGACGTCTGCGCATCCCCGGTTTCATCGCGCTCGGTTTTATCGGGATAAGCGCGATCCTCGTCCCGGCGTCTGTCTTCGTTGAATCGCGTCTTGCGTACGCGGGTTCGATACGCGACAGTTTTATAACGCCGGAAACGGCAACCCACCCGGGCCTCGTTCTTCTGACGTTCATCGTCGCGCCCGCGATGGCGCTGACGTTGTTCTCGTTCCTCAACAGACGCAGATCGTCGGATTTCTTCCACGCTCTGCCCTACTCGAGAATTTGCATTTTCACGAGTTTCTTCCTCTCGATCGCCGCGTGGATCTGCTTTATCGCCGTCTCGACGTCGGCGCTAAATCTCGCCGCGTACGCCGTGTTCGGCTTCAAGGGCGCTTTCTTGCCGATCCTGAGGGTGCTCCCTCAGGTACTGATCGGCTCGATCCTCGCGAGCGCTTCGGTGACGCTTGCGATGACGCTTACGGGGACGCTCTTCTCGAACCTGACGGTATCCGCACTGATCCTCTATTTCCCGAAGATCTGCGCGGGTCTGTTCGCGACCGGCGTCACGGAATCCGCGCGCATCGTGCCGCTTGAATACTTCCCTGTCTGGAGATTTCTCAGATACAATCTCGCAACGTCGGCGTCCGCCTTTTCGACCGATCCGGTCGACGGGAAGGAGCTGACGGTCGCGCTCGTCTATTCGGCGGTCCTGGCGATCGTGTATTTCACTCTGTCGTGTATTCTTTTCGTGAAACGCAAGAGTGAGACCGCGGAGCGCTCCGCGCCTAACAGAGCGGTCCAGACGGTGTTCCGCATAGCGGTCACGATGGTGATCTGCATGCCCGTCTGCACGATGCTTCTGTTCAACGTTACCGACGATTCGTACGTCGTTCTGATCCCCGTTCTGTTCCTCTACTCCGTTGCGCTTACGGTGTGGGTACTGTGGGAACTCATCACGACGAAACGCTGGATCAACGTGCTGAAAAGTTTGCCTTATCTCGGTATCGTAGTCGTCCTGAACGTGGCGGTCGTCCTCGGGATGAACGCGGCGAAGAACGAGGCGCTTGATTTCACGCCCGCGCCGGAGGAGATAAAGAGCGTCACGATCCTCGCGGACAGACAAAGCGGATACTATACGACTTACGATATGGTCGAATACGCCGACAGCCTGAAGGGTGATAAAGTAATAACGAACGCAAATTCCGTCAAGACCGTTTCCGAGGTACTTTCCAAAACTGCAAAGTCGATCAAAAGCGCCGGCGGGTATTCATACGATACGGGAATCGATTATTATAACGCGACTCTTCGCATAGAATCGACGCGAGGTGTACGGTACAGAGAACTGTCGTTCACGTCAATGCAGTACCGGAGTCTGGCCGAAGGGATCGAAGACGGCTCGACCGGCGAAGAGACGAAGATCCCCGAGGAGATCGTCGGAAGGGTCAACGTGCCGTCAATGCCCGAGTTCATGGGCGAAGACGCATGCTACAGGATCCTGTCGACGATGAGAGACGAACTCAAAGGGGCGGACGCGGGCGAGTGGCGCGACTATCTTCTCACCGTTGATTACGATAATACGGTGAACGTCGAGTTCAGCACGGTCGTCAACGGTTCTTATATGAATATCCGCGTTCCGCTGAACCGCAAGTTCGCCCCGAAGGCGGCGGACGAGTTCCTCTCCGCGGTCGGAAAGGCGAAGAATATCGATCGCGACTACGCGATGAAAGAGGTCGAAAAGATCACAAAATTTCATCTCGCTTACGATCCGGAAAAATCCTACAAGTACGGTGACTACGCCTTCACGAACGACTATAACGAATACGCGGTCATCCTCGACAAAGAGAGCGGACAGTACCTCGTCGTTTACAACCCCGATTTCACGAACGAAAGCCGAAAAGAGGTCGTCGACGGTTTGACGGACGAGGCGCCTACGGGCGAGGATTCGTTCTACGTCGTAACGTTATACTTATCCGACCTCGAAACGGGAGAAACGGCGGAGAAAACGTACGTATCCGCGCTCACGCCCGAAGCAGTCGATTATATTCTGAATAACTGGCATTATTAAATAAAAAAAGACCGGCGGCAGCCGGTCTTTTTTCTTTTACATCGCTCCGTCCGTGACGGAGTGCCAGAGGTCGGCGTAGATGCCGCCTTTTTCGAGGAGTTCCTCGTGTCGTCCGCGTTCCGCGATCCCGTCGTCGGTGACGACTATGATCTCGTCCGCGCCCTTGACCGTCGTGAGACGGTGGGCGACCACTATCGTCGTGCGTCCGCGGCTGAGTTTTTCGAGGGATTCCTGGATCATCACTTCCGTCGTGTTGTCAAGCGCGGAAGTCGCCTCGTCAAGGATCAGGATCGGCGGGTTTTTGAGGAACGCGCGCGCTATCGCGATGCGCTGTTTCTGACCGCCGGAGAGTTTGACGCCGCGTTCTCCCGTGACGGTGTCGAATCCCTCGGGAAGCGATTCGATGAAATCGTATATGTTCGCCATTTTGGCCGCTTCGACGACCTGTTCGTAAGTCGCGTCGGGAGCGCCGTAGGCGATATTGTCGTAGATCGAGGAATTGAAGAGAAAGACGTCTTGCGCGACGATGCCTACGTTCCGCCTGAGCGACGCGCGCGTCATTGAACGGATGTCGATACCGTCGATCGTTATAGCTCCGTCCGTTATCTCGTAAAAGCGCGGGATAAGATGACAGATCGTCGTCTTGCCGCCGCCCGTCGGTCCGACGAGAGCGAGGGTATTCCCCGCTTTGACTTTGAGCGACAGGTCGTGAAGGACCTCGTGGCCGCGGTCGCCGTAAGTGAACGATACGGAGTCAAACTCGATGTCGCCTTTGAGGTCGCCGACGTCGACGGCGTCGGGAGAATCCGCCTCGGGTTCGCAGTCCATTATCTCGCAGAAGCGCTCAAAGCCGGTGATGCCGTTCTGATACTGCTCGACGAACGAGATCAGGCGGCGGACCGGGTTCATGAAGATACTGATGAACATGATGAACGCCGTGAAGTCTGCGAGGTCGATCTTGCCGAAGATGCAAAACAGACCGCCCGCAACGTACAGGATCACCTGGAGAACGTCGCCTATGAACGTCGTTCCGCTGATGAACCGCGCCATGACCTTGTAAGCGAGGGAGCGGACCTTGACGAAACGGCGGTTTCCCTCGTCGAAACGCGTGTTCTCGTAATCTCTGTTCGTGTACGCCTTTGATACGCGGATGCCCGCGATACTGTTTTCAAGTCCCGCGTTTACTTCGCCGATCTCGACTCTCGTTTTCTTGAAAGCGTCGCTCATTGCGAGCCGGTTTTTCGCGGCGAAGACGAGCATTATCGGAAGAGATGCGAAAACGATCAGCGCGAGCGGCCAGTAAATGATCGCCATTATCGTGAACGCGCCGGCGAGCATAATGATCGAGAGGAAGAGATCCTCCGGGCCGTGGTGCGCCAGCTCGGAAATATCGAAAAGGTCGTTGATTATCCGGCTCATTATCGTTCCGGTCTTGTTGTCGTCGAAGTACTTCAGCGGAAGCGTCTGAAGGTGAGAAAAAACGTCGTGGCGCATATCCGCCTGCATCCGCACTCCGACTATGTGACCGTAATAAGCGACGAAATAGTTGAGCGCGAGTTTCAGGCAGTAGATCCCGGCGAGGATCGCGCCGAATATCAGAAGGAGCCTTACGTTGCCGTCGGGGATGAAATCGCGGATCATCGCGCGAGTGATGAGCGGATAGAAAAGATCCGCCACAGCGAGAATGAACGCGCATATCATATCCGCAATGAAGAGTTTCATATGCGGTTTGTAGTATTTTGCGAAGCGTCTTATCATAGGAACACCGTCCCCCGATCAAATTCACGTTATTGTATCACACCTTACGGGAAACATCAATAATTTAAATGTAAACAATACATATGGTATAGATCGGTTGACAAAACACAGTGTTTTGTGGTATACTTAACTACGGAAAGGCGGTAATGTGATCTATGAAATGTCCGTTTTGCGCATCCCCCGAAAGCAAAGTCGTCGACTCCCGTCCGCTTGAGGAAAACAACAGTATCAGGAGACGGCGCGAATGCCTTGAATGCCACGGCAGATTCACCACCTACGAGATCATCGAGGAGTTCCATCCGGTCGTGGTGAAGAAAAACGGCAGCAAGGAACTGTTCGACAGAAACAAGCTGCTCACCGGCCTTATGAAAGCGTGCCAGAAACGGCCCGTCGATCCGGAGGCGATCGCCAAGGAGGTCGAAGCGGAGATCCGCAACTCGCTGAAACAGGAAGTCACTTCGTCGCAGATCGGCGACATGGTCATGGAACGCCTGCGCGAGGCAGACGACGTCGCGTACGTCCGTTTTGCGTCGGTCCACCGCGAGTTCAAGGACATCGACAAGTTCATGGAAGAGTTGACGAAGCTCAAATCCGAAAGGGACGCCGCTAAATAAGAAAAACGGCGGGTTTTCAATAATAAATATTCCCCTCGCCACTTGACAAGGGGAAAACCTTTGTGGTAAAATATCATCCGTGGCTCGGGAGACCGCGCCACGGTGAATATTTGCGGATATGGCGGAATTGGCAGACGCGCTAGATTCAGGTTCTAGTCGGGGCAACTCGGTGAAGGTTCAAGTCCTTTTATCCGCACCAAACAGTACAAATCCGAACCCTAAGCCGGTTGGCGAAGGGTTCGGATTTGTTGTTTATTTCGACTATCCGAATTTCAACTCCAAGCAAGACAAACAGAAAATGAAAAACGGAGGTCAAGAAAATGAATCTGAACATTGGTAACATTGGAGTCTGGGGATTCCGGCACTATGATTATCTCAAGCAAAACCGCCCGTCAACCGTCGGTGTGATGCGCATGAACGGAACGCTTGAAGGGTATCTCAAAGAGGTCAATCAAGAAGCAACGGAAATGCTTGAAACGCTTATCCGGCAATATGCAAAGGCGGAAGGCGTCACGGAGGCACTTAAACGCACAGATCAACTCGGCTGGGTGCTAAAAATGAACTCCATCCGCAACCGCGCCGAAGAGGTTATACTAAACGAAATCATATACCGGTAAAACGCATGAGGCGGGGAGATCAACTCCCCGCCTCGTTTTTGCTATTCCTTAGTATCCTCTTTCTTTAATATAATATAACTGCAACTTTTTCCGTTTGCCATTCTTATTACCCGCGCTGTTGATATTTTCCTTCCATGCGCTGCATTCATTTGACGTTTCGCTACTCCGCTTCTGTAATGACTTTTTAATCTTGGGGTTGCATGTGCGGATCCCTTCGAATATTTTAGTCCTATAGAGTCCAAATACCTAAATATTTCTTCTTTAGTCATTTTTGAAAACATTTCATCAATTGATGAAGATACATTCAACTTACTCATTAACATCACCTTTCTTTATCATATGTAAATATTTTATTGGGGTGTTATTTCTTATGCAAAACTCTTTTCTTCGTTTCCGAGTATCTATAAGCGTTTTATGAGCACGCTTTGTTACTGCAAAACTTGCGGTCATCAATTCTAATTGAGGTTTTGAATCCCAAATAACCTTAGCGATAGAACACTGGTTTTGCTCAGCATCCTTATCAAGTGTTATATTTAGTTTTTTACACAAATGGTTTTCAGCTTCACTAAGAGCTTCTTTCCCTTCATCCGTGTCAAGATCAAGAATACTCTTTTCATCAACACGTAGTATAGCCAATACTACTGCATCTGAATCTCTCCAATTCCAAGCGTCATTAAAATTGTAATAAAAATATATACCGGGTCCAAGCCAATCGTTTTTAGAGTTTGAAAGAATAAATTTACGGCTAGACATAATTTCACTAGCAGAAGATATATTTGTTCCATGAAATCCTGAAAATAATACTTTGCCCACTGTTTTTCTCCTTAACATAATCCTTTATTTATCCTTTATTTCAAAAAAACAAATGCTTTGGCGTCCTTGTCTATTCCATCAATCAGTTTTGCAGAAGATATTCTCCTTACAAATTAGAGCAAAGCAGATAGTCCAACAGTTTGATCTTCATAGTGTGCTACTAATTGTTTATTTCACGGCACTTGTTTTATCAGATTGTTTATTACGACTGCTTTTCCACTCTTCAAATTCGCGTTTTCCTTCTTCTGATTCAAAAAACGCGCGGATATCGGGGAGCATATCGTCCACTATAGCTTGCAGGACGTATTTCGGCACATTGCATTCAGCGCGACGCTCGCGGAATGTATATTTGAATTGTACACGCAGCCGTGCCCAGAAACCGCCGTGTTCATACTCCTGAATGTCCTTCCAGTACGGCTCCAATCGTTCGGCAACAGCTTTTTTGAACTCCCGGTCGATCTCCGCAGCCCGACCCTCGCCGAGCATTTCCGCAACCCGCTTCCTGCCGTACTGCTTCTCCATTTCAGCCAGTTGGCGCTTCACTTCAAATATCGTGTATTTCTGTAATATCTCTTTTCCCATAAATGTCTCCGTTCCTGCGGGGTATTAGGGGTGCGGGTGTCCGGTGGACACCTCTGCCGGAGGCAGAAGCACCGACCGAGGCGGCAGCCGAGACCTCGCTAACAAGCAGCTGACGAGGCAGGCGTTGTGTTTGCGCAAGCAAACGCGATGCTTGCCGAAGTAATGCCGGGTATTTGGCTATCCAATTACGTTGCTTGTGAAGGTGTGCCGCCGGATTTGTACGTACAAATCCAGTGCTTGCTAAAACAAACATATTATATTGTTAATTGTTATTGTTTTTTATGTTGTGCTCTTCAATGTATTTCAAAAGTTTTGGTTCAGTCATTACTTCGTCATATTGAGACAAGTGCATTTGCATACCTTTAATATCGGAAACTGCATCTTTTACAAAGGTCTCGAAGTCTGTATTTGTTTCTACTAATCTATCAACAGTATCCCAATCTATTTTCTCTCTTTCTCTAGCAGAAAACAATATCTCGCTCTGCTCAATATTTTCAGCATTCAACTTAATGAACCCAATGCCAAATGCATTATTTAATCTAAGCATTTCTTCGTATAGTTCAGTATCATCCTCATATGATAAAGCAACGAGGTATCCTTCATTTGCCCAGCTTGAATTAGATACAGCCTGAAAGAAATATTCACGTAGATTTGAAAAGCAAATTGTTTTTTTTAATTCAAACGAAAACAATTTGAATTTGCTGTCATTTAACGCTTCCAGTAAATTCGTCGTCTGTTGCGAATAGTCATTGAATGGAAAGTAAACTCCAACCATATCTGGATGAAGCCACTCGTTCTCCCCGCGTTTCTTCTTCTTAGATTTTTCGTGGAAAATCGTTTTCGTTACACAGTTAAAATGACCATCTGCATAAACAAAACTCGCTAACAAAGGGTGAAGGTCTCTTTCCTTAAAACTTAATTCATCATTGGTTACTTCCGATGTCTTTTTAGGAACAATGCTTAGATCTTTAATGTAAAAAGTTGCAGGCCTTTTACTGTATTGATATAACCTTGATTGAGGATTATCTCGTATATCAAGATAAACTCTGGCCGCAATAGTTTTTACTGGAGTTTTTCCAATTGATGATAGTTTATCCCTAAACCCGTATTCTCCAGCTTTCTTCCATATTTCTTCAATGGAAAGCGGAGATTGATGCTTTTCGAGTGTCAAATATACTAAATCAAGAAAAGTCATTTCCACACCCCTAAATCTTAGGTATCATTGTCGATGCTTCGGGAGCATTTTTAGTGATGCTCCAAACAGCAACCTTCATCTTTTTGATACGCTTTCCGTCGCCGAAATCAAGCAAGTCTTCTCTTTTATAAACATTGAGTATTTTGTTCAAGGTTCCAAGATCCGCTGAGGTCATTAAAAAAGCTTCTTCCGGATCTATCAATTTGCAATACGCCCATAACTGACCCAGATCTCTAAGCGTTAAACTTGTAATTTTAGCCTCGATGAAAAAGAGCTTAAATCCTTTAGCATTCCTGACAATACCAAGCACATCTATTTGGATATCAATTCCAGTAGCAACGTCGTGGACAATACCATATCTGCGTAAGACTCTGTCGAGCCTTTCGCTATGCGCATCCACAACAATCACTTCGTCATTTTTATATTTGTCTTTTAAGTACGTTTCCAACCATTGACACATAGGTGGATATAAGTCAAATTCTTTCATTTAATTTACTCTCCATACCCAAGCGCTGCCGCAATATCTTTCCAGGAATTATAGTGGTTTCCCTTGATTTCAACAGGCAGAAAATCGTCATTTTCTCCAGGATGTATCGGTTTAACTTTTGTTTTTCCCGCACCTTCCCAATAATACTTATGTGTTACATCCTCGACTCTTTTTCCTTCATCGGCAAGGCCGTTTTTCAATTCATTAGAAAACTGATCTAATGCTTCTCGTTTATGGATTACACCAAACCCGACCGGAACAAATTCATTAGCCCATATTTTGATCTGGTGCTCTTTTTTCCAAAAATCCGGCTTTCCTTCATTGTACTTTGATAAATTTCCATCGCGCATATTAGGATGTGCCCAATCTATTGCTTGAACCGGAATGTCCACATCTTTCAGCAATTTGCAAACATCTACTACCAAATACCAATTATGCGGCACTTCAATGTACACTCTATGCATATATGGCTTAAAGAAATAGTTGCTTCTTCTAATGTAACCTGTAACATCAGCAAAACCTTGAAGGAAAGAAATCTTTTGATCTCTTGAGAATCGAAACACCTCGTTATCAATCCTTATGTTTTCATGAGAAGCAGCATTTCCAACAAATCTAATTATTTCTCGCATTAAATAGTCATCATTTGGCTTAACAAACGAAATAATCGAATAGTTATCCTGTTGCGTGAACGATAATCCCGTTCCAACAAGTGGCTCGATGATTGAACGTATATCAGTTATACTGGCTCGAACATAAATTCTGACATCGTTATTGTTTTCTGTAGCAAGTTTTTTGTGTGGAATTTCAATGGAAATTGTCGTCTCAAATTGTCCCCTTTTTATTTCGCCGTTTCCGCATATCATTCCAAGCAAATATGACATTTCTCTATTCATTAGCTATCTCCACTCTCTCAATTCAAACCGATTTTGTAACCAATTTTGAGTAATTCTGAAATCACCCCATTATCATTTAAGCGATATTTATACTCGCTTCGATACACAGTATTGCGAGTAAACATCTTTAATAATGCAGTTGGTGGCGTTTCGGGAACATAAAGGCGTAATTCAAGTCCCCATTTATTAGCGTTGTTTTCAAGAAGTATGATTCCTTCACTTTGATCATCAATTCTTCCCCTATGAGTAGCGTTGTAATTAATAATAAAGTTGTTAATTGCTCCCGGCTTTCCTTCGGCTTCAATAAAGAATGAATTACCTTTTGAAGAAATATCACGCAAAAAATCGATCAGTTTGTCTATCATAAATAAAACTCCTTTACAAATTATAGCCTTTTTCAAATTCATCCATTAGATGTGGATGGTGTTTTCTTACTGCATCACGAATAGCAACAACATCCTGGTATTCTCCAAATGAAAAACCATAGTCACGAACCACTTTTTCAACAAATTTACCCTTATTTATGCGTTTAACATATGATCCTGTGCCCACTCCAAGAAAAGGAATAAGCACTTGTGGACAGTTTCGGATGTTATGGAAATATATACGCAATTGGCATCCTTGTTTCATAACATTCCCACCGGTTGTCTCGCCCTGTGTTATCGGGAAATATGGCGCATTGGGGAACTCTCTTTCAAAAATGAACCCCTTCTCTTCAGGGATTTGAGCTTCGATCAATCCTATACGACCCGGTGCCGCAAGGTATCCCAAGATTAAACATAGGTCTTTTTCAGGTACTGAAATATCTAAAGCACGATTGCTCAATAGTGACATGGACTTACTCCTTTATGAATATCAAGAGATATTCGTGTATTTTATTGATTCTAAATTTATATGGATATCCTAACGGACGCATATTGTTATAATCTTGTTGTCTGTCCCAAATGATTAGGTCGTCATAGACAAAGCCTATGCTTTTAAGAGCAGACGCCAAATCACTATGCAATGGATAAAAAGAGCTCTTTTTTCTTATATCCATCACATTTACAATGCAGTAAGATCCTTTTTTCAGCACTCTATGAACAGATGAAAAAAGCGTCGTAAGCGATTGGATAAACTCATCGTAGTTTGGAATATTGCCAATATCGGTTTTTTTATCAGAATAATTTACAGAGTCTTTTTGATCGGCACTTCTTTTCATATTTAGAATATCCCAATACGGTGGCGAAGTGACGCAAATGTCAAAATAATCATTTGGAAGCGTTTTGAGAACAGAAAAACTGTCTCCGTTTATAATGCGAATTCCGTTAGTGTTGCCAATGCGATCCATGGCTACCTTACAAAAATCTTCTGATAAATCTATTCCAACCGCTTCACGATTCTGCAATTTAGCAGCAACTGTCGTTGAACCAATACCATTGAATGGATCAAGCACCCGTCCGTCCGGTTTAGAAAAAGTACGAATGATCTTTTCACATAATTCTACAGGGTAAGAAGCCGGATGCTTCAATGCCTTTTCTTCTCTTGTTTTTGATATATCTCTCCAAATGCTAAATGAATTCTGGAGCCATTCTTTTCCAGAAAGGTCGTTACATTTTTTAGAGTTGTCCATCTGCAATCCACCTTTTTGATTGAATCCTTTTCATTTCAGAATCAATGAAATCCGATTCTTTTTTTGTAATATTATAAGCCGCATATACAATTTGATTTAATTGCTCTAAACTGTTAAACCAATCTTGGTTCATATAGTCATCAGATTCCAAACTGCCAACTAACTTCAAGATTTGTTCAAAATACTGATCCTGAAGTTTTCTGCAGGGTAGAGGTATTTTCTTGAGGTATTTCGCATCGGTATGCATAGTCAACTTTGAGTAATTGTAACAATACTTGTATAAGAACAAATTGCAAAGTCTGGAGTGTAGTATTCCGAGAATATAGTGACACATTTTCGGATCACCGTCAGTAAAAACCGTAACGGTTTGTGAAGCTTCTAAATTCCCGCCGAACGCTGCTATTACACCAGCCTCAGCGCTATATATATTCTGTATAAATAACGTGTTTCCCTCTGTTGGCAAATCGTGGTCTTTGTACCCGAATTTCCGAATGTCTTTGCCGGTAATTGCTTCTTTCGATGTTGACCTTCCGCGTCCAACGTATCCATTGCAAACATCATTCAATGTTTTATATGAAGTTGATAACTTTTTGTAAATTGAAAAATCTTCAGAACAGTTAAAAATCAAAATTGTGTCATTATAAAAACTTTGTGGAATAGATGTCATCGTAACAAATCTATTACTTGAGTATTTTTTTATTTTGATTTTATGATTTTTATCAGCTTTAGCATTTTTAATGGTTAAAACAATCTGCTCACCGCGAACATGCTTAAAATATGCTCCAAGATCAACAATTGAAACAATAGATTTTTCCTCAAGTAATTCACGCCTAAACAAACTATAAGAATGAACATGAAGAAAATTCTTTGGGATAATATATGAAACCAATCCATTGGGCTTAACGAGGTCCAGCGCACGCATGAGAGCCGCAACAAAAAGATTGTTTCCGGAATCCGACACTCTACGTCTAAACAAATAATCGGATTGTAATACGACTTCCGAAGTCAACGGGACATATGGCGGGTTTCCTATAATAATATCAGGATGAACGTCTAAACAAAGATGCGAAAGAGTGACGGTTGCATCATTGCCAATTGAATCATCGGCCACAAAGAAAGCTCCGTGTATATTGTTGCGGCAAAAATCAATGGCGTTGTTGTCTTGATCAATTCCATAAACGTTTTCACACCCATGTTTAATTGCAGCATAAACAAATACGCCAGCGCCACAACATGGATCCAAGATCACAGATGATTTATCCGGATTAAGTTCAAAAAGCATTTTTTCGGCAAGAGATAAGTCAGTATAATAAATGCCATTGTCCTTTTTAAAATCTGAATCAAGAGAGCTTTCATAAACATTCGAAGCATCAATATATGCATTCTGAGCAAGTGACATTGTAAGCCCTCCTTCAATTAATTCTGGCTTTTTTCTGTAATGTCCATAATATCGCCGATATTACATTCCAAAACACCACAAATCTTCATCATGACTTCCATAGATACCGGTTGATTTTTACTGAGTTTAGACAATGTAGTTGAACCAATTCCTGTAGCTTCTTTTAATTGCATTTTCTTCATGTTTTTGTCTATAAGCAATTTCCAAAGTTTGTTGTACGTAACAGCCAACAGTATCACCTCATTTCAAATCTAATAGTATTATATCATATCTTCCGATAGAATGCAATATAAAATCGATAATAGAAAAGAAAATTTTCTATTATCGGCAATTATTTTTTCTTTACCTATGGGCAAATCGGCTGAAATATGATATACTTTTCTTCGCAGAAACAAAGACGCGGCGCTGTTTCAGCAAGCACTGGAAAATGTGTACATTTTCCGGCGGTGCTGTTTCGGCAAGCATCGTGCTTTGACTCCACCGGAGCAAAACACCACGGCATTGCCTTCACAAGCAACGACTTTGGACTCCCACGTCCAAAGTCAGACTTGCTCGCAGCTCTGCAAGCATCGCGGAATGATATCATTCCGCACCCGCTTGCTTCGCCCGCCGCTTGTTAGGGAGGTCTCGGCTGCCGGCTCGGTCAGTGCTTCTGCCTACGGCAGAGGTCTCCACCGGAGACCCGCACCCCTAAAACCCCTGCGAAACAATCTTGAGCAGAAGGAGGTGAGAAGAAGAAAATGAAAGGCGTGATCTACGCAAGGTATTCCAGCGACAATCAGCGTGAAGAGTCTATCGAAGGTCAGATCCGTGAATGTAAGGCTTTTGCCTACAAAAACGGAATCGACATTATTGAGATCTACATCGACCGTGCGTTGTCAGCAAAAACGGATAACCGACCCGATTTTCAGCGGCTGATCAAGGAAAGCGGAAGCAAGAAGTTTGAAGTCTTGCTCGTATGGAAACTCGACCGTTTCGCACTGAACAAGTTCGACTCGGCGCACTACAAACGGATCCTGAAAAACAACGGTGTTCGTGTTGTATCGGCAACCGAAGTGATATCGACCGGTCCCGAAGGGATCTTGCTTGAATCAATGCTCGAGGGAATGGCGGAATACTATTCAGCCGATCTTTCGGAAAAGGTCATGCGCGGACAGACCGAAAACGCACTGAAATGTATGTATAACGGCGGTACGCTCCCAATAGGGTACGTCATCGACAAGGAACAGCACTTTCAGATCGATCCGGTCGCGGCACCGCTGGTATTGCAGGCGTTTACCGATTACTCAAACGGCAAGTCGATGCGTGAAGTAACGGACATGCTGAATCTTGCAGGAATCCGCACCAAGCGCGGCGGAAAGGTCAGCATCAACAGCGTGACGAGAATGCTGCATAACCGCAAGTACATTGGTGAGTATCAATACCGCGACATCGTTCATCCGCACGGAATCCCGGCGATCGTCCCGGAAGAACTGTTTGAACGCGTACAGGAACGATTGGCTAAAACAAAGAAAGCCCCTGCCAAGTTCAAGGCAGAAGACGAGTATCTGTTAACGACCAAACTGTTCTGCGGCAAATGCAACTGTTATATGGCGGGAGAATCCGGCACGAGCCACACGGGCATCGTTCATCGGTATTACAAATGCGTGAGCGTGAAGAACCATAAGGGCTGCGACAAAAAGTCTGTACAAAAAGAGTGGATCGAAAATCTCGTCATCGACCAGATCAAAAAGATCCTGTTCGACGATGAAATGATCGAAAAACTCGCGGATATGGGCATGGAACGTCAGCGCAAAGAAAACACGGTGCTTCCCATGCTGAAACGCCAGCTTGCCGAAACGGAAAAAGGCATCCGCAACTTCGTTGACGCGATCCAGCAAGGGATCATCACGGAATCGACGAAGGAGCGGCTTGAAGGGTTGGAAAGAACAAAGAAAGAGCTTTCTGCTCAAATCGCACGGGAAGAATTACTCCAACCGCCGGAATTCACACGGGATCAGTTCCTGTTCTGGTTCGAGCGGATGCGCAAGTACGACACCACGAAACTCGTTCACCGTCGCCGTCTGATCGACAGCTTTGTCAACGCGATATACCTTTACGACGACAGGATCACCCTCGTCTTCAATTTCAAAGACGGCACAAAAACGATAACTTTCGCCGAGCTTGAGGAATCAGGCTTGGGTTCGGATATAAATGCACTCGCTGCATAAAAACAGGGCTGTTTTACAGCCCTGTTTTTATGCGGATCTTTAAGGAAGGACTTGAAGGGCGCGCGTGTCAGAAAACAGTCCGGGGGACTGTTTTCCCGCGCGCTGACCGAGGGAGCGTCATTTTTCGTATTTTGCGAAAAATGACTTCGCGCGACCGAGAATCAAGTCCTCTGCCCGCTCCGCGGGCAGCCCTGCTCAACTTGCACTAACCTTCATTTTGACCATTAGAAACGCTCTCCGTTTCTCAACGTTTGAGTTCCGCTTTTGTTCCACGGTTGAATTTTCAACCCGCATTAGAATTCATCTCAAAAGCAAAGTTATTGCAATACAAAAACAAATCGGTATAATTGAATCAGGATCAGGCGCCGATCCAATAATAACTGAGAGGTAAAACAAATGAATTTGGGTGAAAAGATCAAATCTCTGCGTAAAAAGCGCGGAGTGTCGCAGGAGTATCTCGCCGAAAGGCTCGGGATCTCTTTTCAGGCGGTGAGCAAATGGGAGACAGGAACTACCCTTCCCGACGTCGCCCTGATTCCGGCTATCGCCTCCTTCTTCGGCGTCAGTACGGACGAGCTTTTCGATTTCGACGTTTACGGGATAGGCAAGAAAGTCGAGGCAGTCGTTGACGAATGGAAGAGATATCTCGATTCGGACCCGGATAAAGCCGAAGAAATAATCAGGGATGCACTGAAAACGTATCCCGGGAACGAGGTGCTTCTCAACTGCCTTCTCTCTTCCCTGCCGCTCCCTGAAAGAGCCGAGGATGCGATCGAGATAGGTCGTCAACTCGCAGCGAATGCGGAAGACGACGCCGTGAGGATCGACGCGTACTGTTTAACAGCGGAAGCGTATAGAGCGATCGGAGAAAAAACAATGTGCAGAGAGTACGTTGACAAGATACCTGAAACGTATAATTCATGTCTCTACGTAAAGGCGCTTCTGCTCGACGGCGAAGACAGTTTTGAGGCGGCGGTTAAGGAAAAATGTCTGTGCTACGAACATTTGGTGCGGATGCTCACTATCCTTGCGGATCGGTACGTCGAAAAAGGCGAAAAAGATAACGCGATCAAGTCGCTTGAAACGATCAAAAAACTCGCGGAGGCGTTCCGCGACGACCCCGCGACCGACTACACGACTTCGTGTTACGATCCCGAACTATCCGAGGCCGCTGAGCAAAAACTAAGAAGTCTTTGAACATAATACGCCGCCGGGTCATCCGACGGCGTATTTTTGTTTTCTCTTCACGCCACGCGTACAGACATTCTCGACATACTCCCCCCATCTTGACTTTTCAAGAAACGTATGTTATATTCAAAGTAAAGTATTCCCTATTTTTTTATCAAAGAAAGGTACTCCGCCATGAAAAAAAGATGGATAGGTTATCTCCTCGTTTTGTCTTTTGCGATCACGCTTTTTGCCGGATGCGCATCGGGCAGACCCGCATTCACTCCCCTTGATGACACAAAGGCAAATACTCCGGCGGATACGGAGGCCGGAAAAGTTGACGACAAGCAGGAAGATATCTTTAAGACACCGATAATCAACATCACTCCCTCGGAGACAAGCCAAATTAAATACGAAGAGTACGATAACGGTCTGGTCAGCTTTGACATCCCCGAGGGTTGGGAAGTAGACGTTCCCTCCTTCGGATATGCGAGTTATTCGTTCAAGGTTTATGATCCGGACGACGAGGACTATATGTTCTTCTTCTGCCTGAAGGTGACAGGATTCCTGAAATCGGAGGATGCGCGCGCCGCGTTCGCGTCAATGTATCCGGACGCTGCTTTCGGAAAGCTGGCAGCCATTGACCCGCAGACGACGGAAGCGTTTTATAAAGTATGGACCCAAAACGCAAAACTTTCCAACGACGAGTCTGTCGGATATGACTACTTCCCGTATCTTGACAATTTCACCGTTGTTGAAAACCTCGGTCAGTTCCCTCTCGGCGGCGACATACTGAGAGCCACCTTTACGAACGCGAGCGGAGATCTCATGCAGGGTTTGTTTACCGCATCGATCTACGACGCAGGATCGTACTATATGTACGGTTATGATTTCGCTCCGCTGAGTTCATACCACAACGTTATGATGACCGCTCCGGACGACGACTTCAACAACTGGCAGCCGATCATGGATCACTGCCTGGGTACCGTACAGTTCAGCGAAGAATTCATGAACGGTTTTCGCAGAGAAGAAGAAATAATGGTCTCGACCGTTCAGGCAAATGCGAAGATCTACGACGAGATCTCCGATATGATAATGGATTCGTGGGAGATGAGAAACAATTCCTACGATATAATCAGTCAGAAGCAGAGCGACGCGACGCTCGGCTATGAAAGAGTGTACGACACCGAAACGGGAGACGTCTACAGAGCGTATAACGGCTTTACCGACGATTATTCGGGAGACAGATATCAAAGCATTACGGACGATATGTACACCGAAGTCATAAGCGGATATATTGAAAGGTAAAGGATCCCTACAGAGAAACATCAAACCGCCTCCGTTCCGTTAAAGGTCCGGGGGCGGTCTTTTCATAAGAACCTGACGGTGTTCCGCTTGACAAACAACGCCAGTTTTTATATGATTAAATAGACCCCCATTCACTCTGACCCGAGGGAGAAAAAATGAGATTCGACACTCTTGATAAAAAACCGAAAGTTTGGAATATCGCCGTGCTGACCGCGGTCGTCGCGGCCGCTGTCGCCGCTTTGGTCTTTCTCGGCGGGGACAAGTACGCGCTCGCGGCGTGCGCCGTCGTTACGGTTTATCTTGCCGCCGTCATTTTCCTCTTGATCAGAGCGTTTTTAAGACAGTTGAGGTATAACCTATACTCGTATAATACGATTTTTTATATCGGGTTCGCGATCTTTACGTATTCGATCCTCATCACGCACGTTATTCTTCTTGTGAAAATTATCAGGACGCCGGGGACGTACGGCGTCGAGCAGATCGCATACGCCCTGCTCAATTCGGCGAGGGATTATATCCTTTACACTTTCCCCGTCGTTCTGATCTTTTCCGTCGGTCTGTGCGTCTCTAACGTATCGCTCATCAGACACGAGGGTTTCCGTCCCGTAAACCTGCTCGGGATCCTGCTTTCGTTCCTGCTCGTCGGTGGAGCGGTCTTTCTGTTCTTCTTCGATTACGCGGTATCCGGAAGCGTCGACGAGGTCAGGCTGCACGATCTTATCGGCTCTTTGATTCGAACGATATATCTGTACGTTGAGTGTATGCTGATCGGTACCGTCGTCGCCAATGCGATCGCCGCGCGCGCGGAACCCGCTCCTGACCGCGATTATCTCATCATTCTGGGCTGCGCGATCAGAAAGGACGGTACGCCTACGCCGCTGCTTGCGGGAAGGATCGACAGAGCGATAAAATTTTACGAAAAGCAGAAGAGCGAAACCGGGAAAGAACTCTTATTCGTCACGTCCGGAGGCAAGGGCTCCGACGAGACGTTATCCGAGAGCGCGGTCATGAAGAGATATCTCATCGAACACGGAATACCGGAGGACCGGATAGTCGAAGAGAACAAGTCGGTCGATACTTACCAAAATATGAAGTTCTCGAAAGAGAAGATCGACGCGATAGATCCGAGCGGCAAGATCGCCTTTTCAACGACGAACTTTCACGTTTTCAGAAGCGGCATATTCGCGCGGCGTTTCAAGATGCGCGCAATAGGGATCGGCGCAAAAACGAAATGGTACTTCTGGCCCAACGCGTCGGTCAGGGAATTCGTCTGCCTGCTTACGAAGCACAAATTGAAACAGGCGATAATTTTTACCGTTATGATCGCAGTCTTTACGGGACTGGTGCTGTTCGTATACAGATAAAGAATGCCGCCGGGGTGATCCGGCGGCTTTTTCAAACCGACAGTTCAATTGACAACACACGTTTTAAGTGTTAAAATTATACCGTTCGCGCGCCCGTGGCGGAACTGGCAGACGCGCCGGATTTAGGATCCGGTCCGAAAGGGTGCAGGTTCAAGTCCTGTCGGGCGCAAAAAAGGGGCTTCGGTCCCTTTTTTCGTCCATTGAAAACAGGACTTGAAGGCCACGCGTGTAAGAAAACAATCCGGGGGATTGTTTTCCCGCGGGGTGACCGAATGAGCGTCAATTTTCGTATTATGCGAAAATTGACCCGCGCGAATGAGAATCAAGTCCTGTCGGGCGCAAAAAAGGGGCTTCGGTCCCTTTTTTCGTTGGACTTTTTCTTCGTTCTGTGTTATACTTTTCAAGGCGGAAAAACTCTGACAGAAAGGATGATAACACTATGAAAAAAGGAATCGCCGCATTAGTCGGCGCGGCTGTCGCCGCCTCCGCTTTGTTCACGGCATGCAGGTTCAACGTATCGCCGGGAGATTACTTTTTCGACAACGACGAAGAATACACCGAATTCACGGGGCAGACCGTCGAACTCGACGAAAAGAACGTCACGAGCCTCGACCTCGACTGGGTAGCCGGTGAGATCGAGATCAGGGAAGGCGAAAAGCTCACCGTCGCGGAGGAAAACCTCAAAGGGACGTACTGCCCGCTTTACTTCGCCGTCAAGGACGGCGCCCTCTGCGTGAAGTTCTGCAAATCCGGGACGCTCGGCAGCGTGATCGGAAACTGTTCCAAAAAAGTCACCGTCACACTTCCCGAAGGAATGAAAGAAATAAAAGTCAATTCCGTATCGGCGAAAATCGGGACGGATTATCAAAAGAAGCTCGAGTCCGTTACCGTCAATACCGTCAGCGGGGATTGCGCCGTGGCTTTTGATGCGCTCGAAAGTATCAAAACGGACGCGGTTTCCGCGAACGTCGATATCTCAGTGAACGGCGCCTCCTCGGTCGTCTGCAACTCCGTCAGCGGAAACGCGCAGATACTCGGCAGCGCGGGTGAGGTCTCGGCGCACAGCGTTTCCGGCGACTTCAAGATCATCGTCAACAACAAGGAACTGAGATCGGTCAAGATCGATACGATCTCGGGCGACGCGGAGATCGAACTCGACGGTTCGCGCGACTGCTCGCTTGAATACAACACCGTTTCCGGCAAACTCACGAACGAAGTCGGCGAGGTAAAGAACGCATCCGGCGACAAGATCGGGATCAAGGTCGATTCAGTGAGCGGAAACCTCAATATCGTTAAGAATCAGGACTGACTTCTCACTTGACAAAAAGAGCGTTTTAAGATAAAATATATCGGCGCGGGAATGCACTCCGCGCCGATGATTTCCGGGTGTAGCTCAGTTGGCAGAGCGCGTGGTTTGGGACCACGAGGCCGCTGGTTCGAGACCAGTCACTCGGACGGCGAAAACCCTGTTACGCAAGTGGCAGGGATTTTCGATTTACCGGACGCGCTCCGTTTCGGCAAACGTTAAAGAAAGGCAGGAAAAGTATGGCAAAAAAAATCACGGCGTACTCTCTTCTCTTTTCCGCTTTTATGATTATACAGCTCGTTTTCCTCCGGCTCGGAAACAAAGCGGGGCTCGGTCTTCTTCCCGATGCGATCGCGGAAAACGTATATTACGCGATCCAGATCTTCGTTATCCTGGGTTTCGCCGTCTTTGCGCTTGTGAAAAGACTGTCCGCCGACGTCTGCGTGCGCATCGTTTCGCTCTGCTCGGTGATCGTTCTCGCATACTGCGCCCTGATGATGATCTTCGTCCCTTCCGATTCTTTCATGTCGCTGTTTATGACCGCGACGGGTTCCGTTCATCTCGGATTCGTCGGCGGGTTCGTATACCTGAAAATGGCTCAGGCGGCGCATGGCGGCGTAAAAGTCGCGATCTGTCTTTCCTTCGGCTGTTCCGTCGCGATCCTGCTTCAGTACGTGCTTCAACTAAAATGGACCGTAACCCCGCTTCTCGCCATTCTGACAGTTGCGTCGGCAGTCTGCCTCGCACTTTACGCATTCGGAAAAAGCGCGCCGGAAGAGGATTCTGCCCGGGGCGCAGGAGGCCGAATACACGTCAAGACGATCGTACTTACCTCTCTTGTCGCGGCGGCGCTTCTGCTCTTCCCCTCGTTCTTCAACGGATATATCCATCATCTTCAGATAGCGTCCGGTTATACCGAATTCAACGTGTATACGTGGCCCCGTCTGATGATGATACCCGCTTATCTGCTTTTCGGGTTTTTAGGAACGGTAAAACGCGGAAAGTTTCTCCCCGTCGCCGCTCTGTGCGCGGCGATCGTCGCGCTTCTCAATTCGGTCCTGGGATGGAGCGGCGTCGGATACCTCGTCAATATGTGCCTTTTCTACGTTTCGATCGCCGCGTCGGTCGCGTACTACGATCTCTCATTCTGGAAGATCGCGATGCGTACGAGGCATCCCGAAATTTGGGCGTCGTTCGGACGGATCCTTGATTCCGCGTGCGTCCTGATAGCGGGCGTCGTGCATATATCCGCGCTCCCGGCCGCCGCGGTCGTGTCCGTCGATATCGCCCTGCTCGCGTTGACTATTGTCCTTATGGCTCTGAACGGAGATTTCAATTTTCCGGCACCCGATCCCGCGCCGCGGGAAGAATCCGCCTCCGATCCGTTCGACGTCATCGGCGCACGGTACGGTTTTACGCAAAGTGAATCGCGCGTTTTCCGCGAACTCGTTCTGACCGAAGACAAGCAAACGGCAATTGCCGAAAATCTATCGATCAAGATCCGCACAGTCCAGGCGAACGTCACTTCGATCTACCGCAAGACCGGCGCTTCTACCCGATCCGGCCTCGTTCAGATCTACCACGATACCGTCTTTGAGAAAGAATAAAAACAGCCGATCTTTCCCCGTTTTCAAAAGAAAACGGGGCTTTTTTTTGCATTTTGCGGGAAACCGCAGTAGACAAAACGACTATTATATAGTATATTTAATTTGAAATATTATATATTTTCACGGGAGGACGACTTTATGAAAAAAAGTTTCGGCAAACGAACGGGGGCGGCGCTGATCGCGCTGTTGATCATGATCACCGCTCTGCCTCTCAACGTACTCGCGGTGAATCCGGTGCTGACCCTGTCGTATGCGTCGGAGTTTACCGTCTACGAGTTCACCGGCGCGACAGACGACGCGCGAAACGGAACAAGGATAACCGATCACGTGATAGATCTCTCACAGGAGTTCTATTTCATGACCGGAAACAACGTTCGAATGAGCGGCTTCTGTCTCTGGCCCGTCGAGGAAGACGAACTGCCTCCTACGACGATAAGCAACTCCGGTTACGGAGACAAAGAATACTCGAGCGAGCTGCTCTCGCTTTGGTCGTTATCTTCCACAAGCCTTATGTCCGGGACGATTCTCGGAGAAGACGTCGGGTACGACTGGGACAAGGGTCAGTTCTACGCGACCGAGGGCTACACCATGCAGTACGGCGCGGGCGGCCCGTATTACCCGGAGCCCGGCAAGTACCGTTTCCTTATGTTTTACGGCAACTACGTGTACTATTCCGACGTCTATACGATCACGGATAACACCGGCCTTGCCGCGAATCAGGGCGTTGCGGAAGCGGTCTGGGTGATAGACGACGCGCCGTCTTCCGTGATCCCCTACAACACCGACGAAAACAAGGCGACCTTCGATATGTCGATCCTCCTTCCCGCAGACGTCACGGGGATCTCCAGCGTCCGCCTTCTGCACGAAAGCAACGACGCGTTCCTGAGCGACAGTTATTACTGGTCCGGCGTCAACGTCCCCGGAACCGGTTTTCAGGTCGGAAAGCTAACGGACTACGGCGTTTTTGACGAGGGACACAGCTTCTACCTTGAAGACTGCGAAGTGAGCTACATGCAGCTCGGCTCGTACCGAGTCAAGGTCATCGCAGGCGACGGACGCGTCTTTATCGACAACACCGTCGTGGAAGTTAAAGAAGTGTCGACAGACCCGCCGACGATCAATACGGCTTCGCTTCCGGGCGGGAAGGTCGAGGTGCCTTATTCGGCCCGGCTTGAAGCGACTCCCTGTCAGGGCGGGACCGTCATGTGGTCCGTCATCTCGGGTAAGCTTCCGAACGGTCTTTCTATGAGCGCCGACGGAGAGATCTCCGGTACTCCCGAAAAAGACGGCGACTTCAGTTTTACGGTCCGCGCGAGCGAGAGCGGAGCCGGATACGCCGATCAGAATTTCAACATCTCGGTCGCAGTCCCCGACCTCGCGATCGTCGGCGACGGCTATTTCTGGTACAACAGCGTCGACGAACAGATCAAATTCGGAAGTTCGTATTCGCTGGGAATGACCCTGAATCGCGCAGCTTTCTCCGACGAGACCGCTTCCGCGACCGTTTATTACAAAACGACGGGCGGTACGACAAAGAAGATCGACAACACGCTCGAAACGTACGGATGGACCGGAGCGAGCGGCTACGGTCAGCTTCCCGCGGACGCGAAAAGCGTTGAGCGCGTCGAGTTTTTCATAAACGGCGAGCTGGTCGCGACCCATCCCGTCGGGAAGCCTGTCGCGCCGGCTCTTGAACTTAAAGTCACCGGGACCAGTCAGCAATATCTGTATCTTTCCATTTACGACGAGACCGGCGAATGCGTCAACGGATACGCAGTCGGCTACTCCGGCAAAACGTTCAATATCGATTCTCTGCCCTCCGGAACGTACCGGATCATGATGTCGGGGACCCTTTACGGTTTCGGATATCAGAATTACGGGGAAACTACGGTGACGCTCCGGGACGGTATGAAAGAGAGCGTAACGCTTCCCATCGTCCCGCACTACGCGACGAATATCGCCCTCGAGTCGAATGCCGAAGGGTTAGGCTTCTGTTACGCAGCGTACGAATGGTACGCCGATCCCGAGGGGACGGAGCTGCTGCAGACCGGCGATTCGCGCACCCTTCTCGACGACGAAGCGGTCTACGTGCGCGCCGTGCCGAAATACAGTACGACGGAAACGAATCTCCCGTCCGAGTTGACCCGCATCGACCGCGGCGGCTCGACTGCGGGATACCGTAAGGTGACTCTCACGCTACCAAAGAAGCCGACGCTGACAGCCTCTTTGTCCGCTCTCTGCGAACAGCTCGACGGGAGCGCTCCCGCCAGCGGATATTACTCCGTCAGCGTGACGAGGTACGGAGAACCGGGTTATTCCGATAACCATTATTACATCCCCAACTGGCGTGTGGGCGAAACGCTGACTCTGGACTATCTCACGGAAGGAACGAAAATCGTCTTCACCGGCGATATCGGATGGGGAAGTTCCAGTTACGTCGTAACGGCTGAAGACATAGCGAGAGGAACTCTCGAACTCAACCCGACCGTTCCGCTTGCAGACGGTCTTATCCGCTGGAACTCGACGTATACCAACTCAACGGGAACGTGGCCTAACACCAATTACGTATACAATATGCGTCTTTCGAAAGCGGACGGGACCGAGCTCTCGTTCATCCGCAGAAACGAATTCCTCGTTCTGTCCGATCCGTCCGCGGTCGCCTTCGGTGAAAAACTGACGCTTACCGCCTGGAGCGGAGACGAGGAGTATCCGGAATCTCTGGGCGCGGCGGAATTCACCGTTATCAACGACGCGGGAAGGCGCTCCGGCATCGTCGCCGTCCCGATGGTACAGCGACCGTACTTAAGCGTCGACGTCCCCCGCGGACTTGAGCTCCCGGACGTCACCCTGCTCTTATTCGGCGCTGACGGAAATCTCGTCTGGCAGAAGCGCGACGCGGATGGTTCGAGCATGAGTACAAAAATATGGCTTCGCACTCCGCGCCTGACTGCGGGAGCTTACTATTTAGGCGTCGCTCCCACCGCTTATCTCGACGGGCTCGATCCCGAAACATACGACACGGCGGCGGAGCTGACCGCTCTTCCGTATTCCGCAGTAGTTCCCGCGGTAACGGATCCGTTCAATCCCACTCACGTCGGCGAGCTTACGCTTCCGGAGAACTTCCGCGGCGCCCAGATGGTAAATCTCGGTCTGTCCGGAGTCCGGATGTCGAAGGAGAGCGGCGAGCAGTTCCGCCTCGACGTCACGATCACGCCGAAAACGGGATTTACCTGGGGTAACGGGCGTCACGATGACGTTGAGATCTACGTAACGACCAATCAGAAGCAGAACAGCACCGGAATGGGCTTTATTTCGACCCGTTCGCTCTCGGTCAACGGGGTCCCGGTCGAGATAAACCGCTGGGGAGAACAGAACGGTATAATCCAGGGCGACGGAACCATAACGCTGAAGCTCACGAAGGCGCAAGTCGAAGAAATGGGCGGTTTCCCGCTCGTTCTCTCCACGACCTGCTATCAATCGGACTCCGAAAAGCTTGAGGCGACGGCATATCTGCGCTATCACGACGCGCTCGGCTCGTATCACAGCGACTACGTCGGTCAGTTTGCCGAATCGACGGACGCGCTCACGCTGACCACGCCCGGCATGATATCCGACGGGACGTTCTACGTATACGGCAGAGGTCCCGCGTCTATCAGCGGAGATCCCTACACCGTGACGCTTTATCTCAACGGCGCGCCGATCGGCTCAGGCGTGACTGACACTCAGCGCGGTTACTATCATATCGCCGTGAACCTCGACGAGAGCGAACTTCATCCTTTACAGAATCTAAAATTTGCCGTATCCGGCGCGTTTGCAGGAGGAGCGAGAGCGTATAACTCCGAAGAACAGGTCACCCTTTACAACCCCGAAGGCGCGCAGATGCAGACGTTTACGCTAAACTGGGAATCGCATCTCGGCGACTTCGAGGCGGGCAAAGGACAGTCGATAATCATTCTCAACGACGGCGCCGCGCCGAATCTTTACAAATCGTGGTACCGCGGAGCAAATAAAAATACGGAAGCAGGCAAAGTCTTCTGGACCGTCACCTTCTCCGGCCATCCCGAAAAAGTCGAGGGGGCTCGCGTCTACGTCCCGCGCAACGGGACGACCGAATGCCTCGAATGCGTCAAGCAGCCTGACGGAAGCTGGGCTTCGGAACCGACTTTCTTCTACGGCTCGGCTCCGGACGGCGCGTGGGTCGAATTTGACTGCCCGACTGAATACGGATATGTGAACGATACGGACGGCGCGATCTCGCAGAGCGACGTCGCGAAATTCCTTGCCCTGCTCTCCGAAAGCGAGAGCGTCGACGGGATCGACGGAGATCCGCTTAACGGCGATATCCTTACGTTCCTGCTCGGAACACCCGAAGAGGGTCAGCTTCCCGTCGGATTCTCACTCTGGAACGACAAGTGGGACGACTCGGAACTTGAAAGATTCAGAGAACTCGAACTCAGTCCGAACACTCCTAACCTTCTCTCCTATGACGAGGGTTACATGACGTTCGGCGAAGGCGAAGACGCCTTCACCGTCTGGGCGACGGACACGGTCTTCCGCTACGTCGACCACGACGACAATTCAAAGCATCTGTACGAAGAAACGATATACACCCCCGATTTCCGTATGGTCACAACGTGGAACGAGTCGGCAAGGACCAAACAGATCTCCATCCTCTCGATCGGCGGTCTCGGATATGAAGAACTGAACTTTGACGGTATCACCGACGAGACCCTGCTCGGGTTCGCACGAACCTCGGCGATCCAGACGATCTGGATGACTTTCTACGAACAACTCGCTTACGCGATCGCGGACGCCGTGGAAGCGGCAGACGCGGACGCTGCAGCGTCAGGCGGCAGAATATCCGCCCTCTCGGTAGGAAGCGCGGAAAAGCTGCTCGGTCCGAGCACACAGGAAATCCTAGACGGGATCAAGCGCATTGAAAAGGCCAAAGAGAAATTTGATAAGATCAAGGACGATCCGTTCACGAAGATCGTCACTGACAGTTACGACTGGTGTCACGGCAAAGAGATCGACAAGTACGAGATCCGGAAGATCAAAGACTTTCTCGACGACAATCCCTGCCTCAAACGGCTTTACAAGTTCTACCGCTCGGGTACGAACGAAGCAAACAACCCCTACCGTGTGATCGCGGAAGCGGACGCCGTTTACTACAAGGTCGGAATGGGTGAGCTCGGCAAGATCGTAGAGAACGCCTTCAACGCAGGATCGTACGTCGGAGGCAGCGCAAAGCAGGCCGCGGAAAAGCTGACCGACGCGATGTACAAGGGCTCCGTAGAGACGCTCTCCGATTATGCGTACTCAAAAATGTATGAAGCGGACATCTTCTGGAGACAGTCGCAAAACCTCGCACATGATATCTATATTGCCGCAAAGCGCGCGGAGCGCGAGGAACGCGGCATCGGCGGACTCTGCAACGAGGGGATCGACTGGAGACGTTTCCCAACGAGTCTTTACGACTACAACAAATATTTCGGATACGGTCCGCGTTCGCATATGTACGTAACTCCTCCGCCCGGACCTCAGGGACGTTACGACCCCTCCGGTTACGTTTACGAAGCGGTCCCGAGCAACCGGGTCGAAGGAGCGGAAGTCACGCTGTGGCAGCTTGACGGAGCGACGGAAACGAAAGACGCCTTCGGTGACGTCAGATCGATCTCGGGAGGGATCCCGTTCATTATCGACGCCGATCTCTTCGGCATCGAGCCCAACCCGCAGACGACGGGTGCGGACGGACGGTATCAGTGGTTCGTTCCCACCGGCTGGTGGCGCGTTTCCGTTTCGAAGGCGGGATATGAGGCGGCGGATACCGGAAACGACGGCGGATTCGGTATCGGAGCCGTCAGGAACGAGACGGACGGAAACTGGTATATGCCCGTTCTGCCCGAGCAGCTCGACGTAAATATTCCGATCGTCAGCTACGCGTCTCCCGAAGTATCAAGGATGCTGGCGAACACCAAAGGTCTGTTCGTGTTCTTCTCCAAATACATGGACGAAAGCACGCTCACGTACGACCGTTTCACGCTTCTCGTCAACGGCGTTGAGACGAGTTATAATCTGTCGCTCGTCGACAGCGAAAAGAGCGGTCCCGCCGACTACGCCCCGAACTACACCCGTACCGTAAAACTGACGTACGAGGGTATGGCGGAAGGCGACGCCGTCGAGCTGATGGTCGACAACAGAGTTGAAAGCTACGCGGGCGTCGCGATGGAAGAGCGTTTTGAAAGCGGCCGAGTAACGGTCGGCGCGCCGACGAAAGCGGCGACCCCGTCCGCAAACGTACCCGCGGGCAAAGTCGATAAAAACACCGCCGTATTTATAACCGCTCCGACCGACGGATCCGTCGTGCGCTACACCGTCGACGGGACCGATCCGACCGAGGAAAGCCCGATCATGGTCGACGCCGTCATCGTCAGCGAAGACGTGACGATCAAGGCGATAGCGACCGGTGCATTCCTCAACTCGAGCGACGTTCTGACGGTCCGCTACACCGTCTCCGCCGCGGCGACCGCGCCGAGCAGACCCACTGCTACGGTTAACGGCCAACCGGTGAACGACGGCGACACGGTCTCCCCGGGCAAACTCACGCTCGCCTGCTCTACGGAAGGCGCAGAGATCCTCTACACTCTGAACGGCGTCTGCCCGTGCGACGACGAGACCGCGCGTTTCGTATACTCCGAGCCGATCGACCTGAAACCCGGCGATTACTTCTTCCGTATCCGCGCGTTCAAAGACGGCATCTGGTCCGAAGGTCTTCCGCTGCATCTGACGGTCAAGAGCTCGATGGTCAATCCTTTCAGCGACGTGAAGTCGGGCGACTACTTCTACGACGCTGTTCTCTGGGCGGTCGAAAACGGGATCACCAACGGAACGAGCGCAACGGAGTTCTCTCCCAAAGCGGGATGTACGCGCGGTCAGGTCGTGACGTTCCTCTGGAGAGCCGCGGGCGAACCCGAACCCACGAGCTCGAAGAATCCCTTCACGGACGTCCGGTCGAACGGATACTATTACAAAGCGGTCCTCTGGGCGGTCGAAAAAGGCATCACCAACGGAACCGACAAGACCCACTTCAGTCCGAACGCGACTTGCACGAGAGGTCAGATCGTCACGTTCCTCTGGAGATCGTCCGGTTCTCCGTCCGCGGGATCGGCGACGAACCCGTTCGATGACGTAAAGAAGACCGATTACTACTACGACGCGGTACTCTGGGCAGTCTCGAGAGGGATCACCAAAGGAACGGACAAGACCCATTTCAGCCCGCGCGCAACCTGCACGAGGGGACAGGTCGTTACTTTCATATACAGAAGTGTGAGTTAATTAAGATCACTCACCCTCAAACAAAAGAAACTGCCATTGCATACGCAGCAGGAAAGTAACGAATAAAAAAAGCGTCCCGTACGGGACGAAAAAACAGCTGTGCGGCATCGAAAGATGCCGCACGTTTTTATTTTGCAAGTTCGTGAAGTCCGAGAACGACGGATGCGTCGGGGTCGGACGCTGCCGCGAAGCGGAGCGCGCCCCACTCCGTCCACGCTTTTTCGAGAACGCCTTTTTTTATGCGGTCAAACAATTCGTTCCCCCATTTGAGAACGCCGCCGCTGAGAACGACGAGTTCTGGATCGTACGCGTACACGAGAGAGAGGATCACGTCGACCCAGACGGAAACGCATTCTTCAAATAAAGAGACGGCGAGAGCGTCTCCCTCTTCGCAGTACCGTTTCAGCAATTTGAAATCCGGGGTCGTTTCGTTTTTCAGCGGGCTGTCGATCGGGCTTTCTGCGATCATATAGCCGAGCGCCCACGTGCTTGCGCGCGATTCGGAACAACCGACGCCTCCGCAGCACGCGCAGGGTCTGTCTCCGCCGCGCGGAACGTGCCCCATCGTGATCCCCGCCTGATTATGCTTTCCGCGGACGGGTTTTCCGTCCATAAACGCGCTCGCGCCTATCCCCGTTCCGAGAATAAGAAGAACGAAATCGCCGCATCCCTTCGCCGCGCCGAACGCGTGCTCGCCCGCGGCGGCGGCAAGGGCGTCGTTTTCAAGAATGAGAGGAAGGTCAAAGCGTTCGCGCGCCCATCCCTCGAAATCGAAGAGCCACGCGTCCTCGAATTTGCCTTCCCTGCTTACGACCTTTTTCTTTGCCGGATCGACAATGCCCGGAAAGGCGACGCCGATACCGTCGATGTCCGATTTGTTTTTCCAGTCCATGATCACGTGCTCGACTGCCGAGAGCGTCTCTCTGATACCGGCGTCCGAACGGGACGGCGCGCTGAAAGATTCGACGATAACGCCGTCCTTTATAAGGGCGGACTTTACGTTCGTTCCGCCGAGATCGACCGATACAGTCGTCATTTATTCGCCTCCTCAAGGGTGGGCCGTCCGTCCAGGCAGACGACGCGGATCGGAAATCCCTTCGTCTCGACGGATCCGTAGTCGTGCCCCGCGTCGGACGGCCAGCAGGCTCCGACGACGAGATCGACCTCTCCCGTGTTTATCAGACGGTGTGCGACGTGTCCGGGAATATAGTGAAGAGACCCCGCCGTCACTTCTTCCGCGCGACAGGATCCGTCCTCATCCATCAGGAGAAGGACGCCCGATCCGGATATACCCCAGTAGTATTCCGCGGTCTCGCGGCGCGCGTGAAAATGGCCCTTCGTCATGAAATACTCGTCACCGACGCGTCCGGGTCTGACCGTACTCGTTCCGAAAAACAGTCCGCCCGGCGTTCCCGCCGCGACAGCCTCGTGACATTCTACGGAATAAACGACGGTTTCGGGATCCATTCGCGCCAGCGCGTCGCGGTCACGGAACAGATACGCAATCTGCTCAAGTTTTTTCTCAGACGCTGCGACCCCTTCTCCCGAGATCGCTCCGGTCGGGACGTTGACGCGGGTTTTGCTTTTTTCGATCATCATTTCATGCCTCTTTCACTGTTTTACGGTCGCGCGAAGGAGTTTTATCCCGCCGACGCACGTCGGTCTGACCGTGTATTCTCCGACCGCCGCGGGGACGATAAACGTCTCGGCGTAATGCACTTCAAACGGAGCGAACGACCCCGTTGGACTTTCGATCACGGCGGAGACGCCTTCGACGAGATTAAGAACGTTCACGGTATCCTCAGTATCAAGTTGAAGGGTACCGGCGACCGTATAGCGCTTCGTTTCTATGGGTTCGAGTTCGTGAAGACCCGTTTTCTCGACGGAGAAACCGTCGCAGGTTTCTTCGATGACCGCGCGGTCGACAAGGTTGTTTCTGACCCATTCCGTTCTGCGGTCCCACTGAATGACGCGCTCTCCGTGTTCGAGGTGGATCGGACGCGGTTTGCCGTCGAGACCGAGACGGCCCCAGTCCCAAAGCTTGAAAGTAAATATATACGGCGTCGCGCTGACTTCGAGGACCATGCAGTTCTTCCCCGAGCAGTGGACCGTCCCCGCGGGGATCAGGAAATGGTCGTGTTTTTTCGCCGGAAAGCGGTTGACGTATTTTTCGCCGTCGAACGGTTTTCCCCCTTCCTTCGCTTCGCGGAGCGCCTCGAGCATTTCCCTCTCGTCGACTCCTTCCTTTACCCCGAGGTAGACGCAAGCGTCCTCTTCCGCGTCGAGGATATAGTAGCTCTCGTCCTGAGTATAACTCATTCCGAATTTGTCGCGGATATAGTCGGTCGTGGGATGGACCTGCAAGGACAGGTTCTGTCCGCCCATCGTATCGAGAAAGTCGAAGCGGATCGGGAATTCCGCGCCGTATCGCGCGAACACGCGCGGGCCGAGCAGTTCCTTCGGCCTGTAAAAGACGAGATCGGACGCGGGGACCTCGACCCTCACGCCGTTTATCTCAAAATAAAGAGAGTTCTCCTCGGGCACGCCGTCGAAGCACCACGCGTAATTCTTCGCGTCGGGATCGAGGCCGCAGACCTTTTTCATCCACTGTCCGCCCCAGACGCCGGGATCGAAATACGGGACGGTGCGGAACGGCCTTTTCGCCGCGCTCTCAAGCGCACCGCGAAGAACGTCCCCCGTTATCATCACGGGATCGCCCGCTCTGTTCGTATCAAGATAGAAGTCGATTCGGTCGAAAAGGCGGCGCTTGATCCTGTCTGCAAGACGCCATTCGAGGAAGTATCCCTGCTTGAATTTCCGCAGGACGTCCTCGTCGCCGTTTGAAGTGAGATAGTTCGGCGCGCCTCGGCGGAACCGCATCTGGATCTCCCACCGCGCCATATCTGCGTAAACGACGACGTCGGGATCGGCGATCTGTGACGCTCCGAAACCGTAAACGACGGTGAGACCGTCAGCCCCGGATATAACGTCTTCCGCGGCGCGGAGCCGTTCCGGATCCTGAAAATCGCGCAGCTCTCCGAAATACATCCTCCCGAAAACACGGTCGTCTGTTATGATCGGCGCGATCGCCTCGCGGATCCGCTCTTCCGGCAGAAGAACGGAACGCGTATCGACCCACAGATCGGGGTCGAGCGAGCGGACGGCGGCGGCGACCTCCGCGTCGTCGACGCCGGGGTATGTTTCGACAGCGATAACGCATTTTCCGCGTTTTCCGACAGAGGCGGAAAGTTTTTTTACTATTTCATCCCAGCCTCTGAGAACGGATGAGGACTCGGCGTCATACTTTATCGTCGGATATTTATCGTAATTCATTTTTTACCTCACGGTTCGTAGTTTTCCCACAGATCGCGGAATGCGGAGGGGTCGGTAACGAAGCGGAAAAGATCGCGATCACCCCGATACTGCGCGTAGATCGGAACGCCGGGCTCAAGTCCGAAATTGCTGTAGTCCCTCGCGTCTTTTTCGATCAGTTTTCCGGAGCGGTACGCGACGTTTTCGATCCAAGTTATGTTTTTTCCTTCGAAAACGGGGAAAAACGCGATACCGCCGTGACGGCGAACGTCGCGATAGTCGAAACCGTAATCCCTGACGCACCATGCGCCGAAAGTCATCGGCAGATCCTCGCTTGCGTTGACGGTGGCGTGAACCCACCCCGGCGGGACGATTATCACGTCGCCGCGCCGTCCGGTGACGGCGTAGCAGTTCCCCGCGTCGTCCGAGCCGGACTGCTGCATATAGATGATTGCCTCTCCGTCCCATATCTCGTAAACCTCGCACGTGCTCTCGCCGCACGATGGGGAGACGGCGTGTATATGACCCTGGGAGCGGATAGGCTCGCGCCCGAGTCTGCCGCGCTGATACGTGACGACGCCGTAAAGCAGACCGCGGTCTCTGAGATCGGGCAGGTCCTCTTCCCTCGCGACGTCCATCGCGATGCAGTAAACGTATTCGGGCCCCGCGCAGTCTTTGTCCATCAGGGACGGGCGGATCGCGTCGAGCGAGCGGAGTTCGGGGTCGGGTCCCGAGACGCCGGGACCGTAGACAAAACCCATCGGGTCGGTCGTTACAGTTATTTCAAAGCCGGGGTCGAACGTCATATTACAAAACCTCTTTTCAAGAGTGCATACGCCTTATTCAGTATAGACTATTACCATCATGATTTCAAGTGCAGCAAATAAAATGATATAAAAACATATGTGCAACCGTAATACTTAACATATTGTCTCTCTCCTGATATAATAAAGGTGGCACGGTAATCCGGTGTTGAAACCGGAGGCGCATTGAGCGCAGCTGTGCCATCTTTTTTTCGGGTCAAACATTTCCGGTTTTCAAGTATGTTTTTTTGCGTTAGTTATTGAAAAACCGCGCGGGATGATATATAATATAAAAGCGGACGCAGATGTGGTTCAATGGCAGAACTTCAGCTTCCCAAGCTGACAACGCGGGTTCGATTCCCGTCATCTGCTAAAAGAAAGAGGGCAAAATGCCCTCTTTCTTTTTGCAGATATTGAAAACGGGAATCGAAGGAAGCGCGTGTAAGCAAACAGTCCGGGGGACTGTTTGCCCGCGCTTTGACCGAGCGACCGTCAATTTTCGTATTTTTGCGAAAATTGACCGGCGGGAGCGAGAATCGATTCCCGTCATTAAAAGAGAGGGCTTTTCAGCCCTCTCTTTTTTCGTACAAAAAACCGCCCCCGGATCATTCCGGGGGCGGTTCGATCATCTCTCTTTATTTGGAGATGGTGGTGTACATGAAGTACTTGTATCCGAGCGGGTTGGAGAAGAAGCCCTGGACGCTGTCATCGATCATGTAAAGATCGGTGTAGAAGTACAGCGGGCAGATGCAGCCGGTAGCCATGAGCATATCTTCTGCAACGTGCATCAGCTGATAACGGACAGCCGTGTCGGAGCAGGTCTTGATCGTAGAGATCAGGACGTCATAAGTCTCAGCCCACGTGCCGTTCTCAACTTTGGTATCGTAACCGAACCCGGTGAGATCGAGGCTGTAGTGCTTGAGATCTGCAGCGGCGCCCTTACCGAACTGGACGTCGTTGTTACCGGAGACGGTAGTCCACATGTCGAGGAAGCTGATCGGGTCGTTGTAGTCTGCGAGCCAGCCGTTACGGGCGATGGAATAGTTACCTTCTTTTCTGGTGTTCAGGAAGGTAGCCCACTCCTGATTCTCAAGGTTCATCGTGATGCCGATGCCCGCGAGAACGCTCTGGAGATACTCACCGATAGCCTTGTGACCTTCGCTGGTGTTGTAGAGGTAGGTCATCGTCGGGAAGTCCATGAACTTCTGATCCTGCTCGTTGAAGGTGTAGTAATTCTTCAGAGTCTCGATAGCGGCTTTGAAGTTGTCTTCGTAATCGCTGTCTTCGACGCTGTAGTATCCGACGGTACCTTCGGGACCCGCGTTCTTGTAGAACTCGGAACCGTCAGCGTCGGTAAGACCCATAGCTACGAAAGACGAAGCGGGGACCTGACCGCCCTGAGCGATATCGTTGACGATGTGGTTGCGGTCGAACAGAAGGCTGATGGCGTTTCTGATCTCTTCGCGAGCCTCTTCGGGATCCTTGTCGCCAAGGTCAAGAGTATCGGGAAGGATGTCCTCGTTGATGTTCCAGCAGACGTAGTACGTACCGATCTGACCTGCGATCTTGAATTCATCCGGATACTCTTCCTTCAGAGAAGCGATCTCGTTGGTCGGAACGTCGTCGATGAGCTGCCAGTCGCCGCTCTTGAAGTTTGCGAGCATGTTGTTGGCGTCGTCGGAGAGATAGAAGTTGATCTTATCCATCTTGATCTCGGCTGCGTCAACGTAGTTTTCGCTCTTTTCAAGAACGATAAGGCTGTTGTGATCCCAAGACGTGAGTTTGTAAGCGCCGTTGGAAACGTAGGTCGCGGGGTCGGTCGCCCAGTTTTCGGAAGCGACGACGTCCTCACGGACCGGGAAGTAGGTCGGGAACGCAAGAAGTTCGTTCCAGTAGGAGACGTTGGTGGTCAGAGTGACGACGATGGTCTTGTCGTCGGTAGCCTCGACCGCGAGTTTCGCGTCGGGGTTGAGGGGATTACCTTCGTCGTCGACAGCGGATACTTCGTCGTAACCCTTGACAACGTCGAACATGTAACCGTAGTCAGCAGCGAGAGCGGCGGACGCGGCGCGGTTCCATGCGAACACGAAATCGGATGCCTTGACGTCCTGACCGTCGGACCACTTCAGCCCGTCTTTCAGGGTGTAAGTGTAGGTGACGGTTCCGTCATCGTTCTCGACGGGCGCCGGAAGTTCGGTCGCAGCGTCGGCGACGATAACGAGTTTACCGGCATCGTCCTGAGCCCACTTGGAAAGGCCGGAGAACAGATGCGCGATAAGGGTTGCTCCATCGACCGCGGAGTTGAGCGCGGGGTCAATGGTGTCGGGCTCCGAAGCAAGACATACGTTGATCTCGGATTTTTCGGAGCTGTCGGCGGGTTTGCCGCAAGATACGCAAACGGCTACCGACATGACAACGACAAGAAGAAGTGCCAGTACTTTTTTCATTTGGATTTTTCCTCCTTTTTATTCTAACCGGATGGTTCCGGTTATTAACGCGTTAATTGATCTCTGCGGTGCGGTGACACGCGACGAAGTGGCCCTTCGACACCTCTTTGAATTCGGGCATCGACTCGGCGCAAGCATCCGTTGCGTACGGACATCTGGTCCTGAACGGGCAACCCGACGGCGCGTTGAGCGGAGACGGGATATCGCCCGTGAGAACGATCCTCTTGTTCGCCCTCGCGACCTGCGGGTCGGGGACGGGGACCGCGGAGATCAGGGATTTGGAATACGGATGAAGAGGTCTGTCGTAGATCTCGTCCGCGTCGGCAAGTTCGACCATCTTTCCGAGGTACATCACGGCGATCCTGTCGCTTATGTGACGGACGACGAGAAGGTCGTGCGCGATAAACAGATACGTCAGTCCGAGTCTGTCCTGAAGCTCGTCGAACATATTGATGACCTGAGCCTGAATAGACACGTCGAGAGCCGATACCGGTTCGTCGCAGACGATGAACTCGGGGTTGACCGCGAGCGAGCGGGCTATTCCGATGCGCTGACGCTGACCGCCGGAAAACTCGTGAGCGTAACGCGAGGCGTGTTCGCTGTTGAGCCCGACGTAATCCATCAATTCAAGAACTCTCTCTCTTCTCTGCTCTTTCGACTCCGAGAGGCCGTGTACGTCGAGCGGCTCCGCGATAATGTCCATTACGGTCATTCTCGGGTTGAGAGAGGAATACGGATCCTGAAAGACCATCGTCGCTTTCGTTCTGAAATCCTTGAGGTCTTTTTTCGTCTTTATCTGTTTGCCGTCGTACCAGATCTCGCCCGCAGTGGGCTTGTAAAGCTGGAGAACGGTCCTTCCGACCGTCGTTTTTCCGCATCCGGATTCACCGACCAGACCGAGCGTCTCACCCTTCATAATCGTGAAGGAGACGTCGTCTACCGCTTTGAGCGGTTTAGTGCGGAAAGCGCCGACGTTTATCGGGAAATATTCTTTAAGATGCCGTATATCGACAAGAGGATACGCGTTTTGTCCCGCCATCCTTCAAACACTTCCTTTCGACGTCAGTTTTCTTTTTCGGCGGTTTCTTCCGCCTCGTGATCCTCGGACCGAATGTCCGCTTCCGCGACGTTCACCCAGCAGCCCGCGGCGTGATCGCCGTTTATTTCGAGGCGCGGGCATCGCTGCCTCAGACATATTTTCATCGCGCGGTCGCAGCGCGGAGCGAAAGGACAACCCTCCGGCATATTCAGAAGGTCGATCGGCGTTCCGCTGATCGGCTCGAGCGGCTGATCTTTATTGGCGGTACTCGGAATAGACCTCATAAGGCCCTTCGTGTACTCGTGGCGCGGATTATAGAAGATCTCGTCCGCGGTGCCCTGCTCGCAGATCGACCCGGCGTACATGACGATGACTTCGTCGCACATCTGCGCGACGACGCCGAGGTCGTGGGTGATCATAATGATCGCCATTCCGAGTTCTTCCTGCAGGGACTTCATCAGTTCAAGGATCTGAGCCTGGATCGTGACGTCGAGAGCCGTCGTGGGCTCGTCGGCGATCAGAATATCGGGCTCGCAGGCGAGCGCCATAGCGATCATAACGCGCTGACGCATACCGCCGGATAATTCGTGCGGGTACTGTTTAAGTCTCTTTTCGGGCTCGTTGACGTTGACGAGGCGGAGCATTTCGAGCGCTCTGTCCTTCGCCTGCTTCTTGTTTCTCGGGGTATGGAGCCTGATCGCTTCCGTCAGCTGGTGACCGATCGAATACGTGGGGTTGAGCGAAGTCATCGGGTCCTGGAAGATGATCGAGACTTTGTTCCCCCGAACGGTCCTCATGACGTTTTCGCCGGCGTTTACGAGTTCTTCGCCGTCGAGTTTAATGGAACCGCCGACGATCTTTCCGGTATCGGCGAGGATCTGAAGGATCGAATACGCGGTCACCGATTTGCCGGAGCCCGATTCGCCGACGATACCGAGAACTTTGCCGTGATCGAGATTGAAGGAAATTCCGTTGACGGCGCGGACTTCGCCCGCGTCGGTGAAGAACGACGTGCGCAGATCGCGCACTTCAAGAAGTCTGCTCATATCCTCACCCCCGTCACGAATTCAGCTTCGGGTCGAACGCGTCGCGCAGTCCGTCACCGAACAGGTTAAGGGACAGAACGATCAGCGATATGACCACGGCCGGAATGATCAGACGATACGGGTATGAGGTCACGCCGTTCAACGCATCGGAAGCAAGTGATCCGAGCGATGGCATGGGCGCATTGACGCCCAAACCGAGGAAGGAGAGGAAACTCTCCGTAAAGATCGCGTTCGGGATCTGAAGAGCCGTAGAGATAATGACGACGCTTATGCAGTTCGGGATCAGGTGTTTGCGTATGATCCAGCCTGGCTTAGCGCCCGTCGCCTTGGCGGCGAGAACGTACTCCTGTTCTCTCAGAGAGAGGATCTGTCCTCTTATCAGTCTCGACATGGAGACCCAGTAAAGGATACCGAAAACGATAAACAGGCTGATAATATTCGAGCCTATCTTTTCAAACACCGTTCCCTCGAGCGAATCGTTCAGCGTTTGACGGAGAACAGCCGCGAGAAGAATGACCATCAGCATATCGGGGAGCGAATAAATGATGTCGACGATCCTCATGATTATGAGGTCGACGCGTCCGCCGATATAACCGGCGATCGATCCGACGGTGATACCGATTATCAGAACAATGAGCGAGGCGAAGAATCCGACTGCAAGGGAGATCCTCGTTCCGTAAACGACGCGGATGAAATAGTCGCGCCCGCCGGAGTCGGTGCCGAAAACGTGCGGAAAGATGCTTTCGCCCGCTTCCATTCTTGCCTGTTCCGTTTTACCGTATTCAAACGGCTTGAGGTTGTTGTACGAAGCGTCCGCCGGTTTCCCGGGTGTGACGCCGAGCATCTGTTCATAACTGTACGGCCAGAAAAACGGGATTATGATAGCCGACAGAGTAATTACCACTATGACGATGAAACTGATAAGAGCGACCTTGTTTTTGACAAGACGCTTTACGCCGTCGCGGAAGAAAGTGCTCGACGGACGCATCGAAACCATATATTCCTTTTCTTCTGCGGTTGCGGGGATGAGATCGTCCACGTTCACGTGCATTGAGAAAGGATTGGGACGAAGTTTATTATCTTTCATTCTCTACCCTCCTCAGTCAAAGTTGATCCTGGGATCGACGACTTTGTAAAGAATGTCGCTGACCAGATTCATAATAACGACAAGGGTTGCGAGAATGATCGTCGTTCCCATTATCATCGGATAGTCACGGTTGATTATACAGGAGACGAACGTCCTGCCTATGCCGGGAACGGCGAAAAGCTGTTCCACGACGATCGAACCGGTAACGATGTAGGCTATCATGGGCCCGAAATACGTGATAACGGGGATGAGGGAGTTTTTCATCGCGTGGCCGAAGATTATCTTCCATTTCGCGACGCCCTTTGCTTTTGCGGTCCTTATGTAGTCCTGACCGAGAACGTCAAGCATCGAGGAACGCATAAGTCTGGTGATATACGCCATTGGATAAAGCGACAGCGTAATGACCGGCAATATCAGACCGCCCGAAGTCGCCCCGTTCCCGGGAAGCCACTTCAGCGTTATGACAAACACGATCAGGAAGATCATCCCTATGATGAACGACGGAAGCGAGACGAACGCGGTCGTCACGACCATAATCAGCTTGTCGATGAACTTGTTCCTTCTCAAAGCCGCGACCGCGCCGAGAACGACGCCGGTCACGAGTGCCATACCCGCGGCGATAAGGCCGAGCTTCGCGCTTACTTTCAGACCGTCGCCTATAACGTCGATGACTTCTCTTCCCCTCTGCTTGAGAGAAGGACCGAAATCGAATTTCGTGACGATATCCTTAAGGTACGTGAGATACTGCTGCCAAACGGGCTTATCCATCCCGTATTTCGCCTCCAGCGCCTTGAGCGCGCCGGGGGATATCGCTTTCTCGCCCATGAAAGGACCGCCGGGAACGGCGTGCATCACGAAGAAAGTGACCGTTATAACGACCCAAACCGTCAGGATCGCCAGGGCTATTCTTTTCAAAATATACAGTACTGTCTTTGAGTTCATCGGTTTGTCCGCCCTTATTTTTCGGGGATACGCCAAGCGTTCCGCGTAAAATCAAAGAATGATATCAAAATAACCGTAGTTTATAATTATACACCTTATGCGTGTTTTTTGCAACAGTTTGTTCGCAATTTGTGATCTCGGTCACTTTCCCGAAGAGTCGATGAGCTCGGTATAAAACTTGAAGAGGATCGACGCCATTCTCTCTCTGGAGAAGGCGTTCTCTTCTTCGCTCGGATGCCAGAGACCATCGCGCGTTCCATTGCGCCCTACGTATACGCGGTACGTTATAACGTATTCCGTCGCTCTCAAAGTTTCTTCATCGATATCGGGATTTTGTTCTATCGCGTTTGCGAGCGCGTCCGTCATCCCGAGATCGGTATTGATACCGATCGCTCCCGCGCCGCGGAAGAGCGTCATGACCATAGCGCGGCTGTTGACGGGTTCATCGGGCGCAGGCAGATCGCGGTCGCCGTTTCTGATCACGCCGTTCTCGGCAGCCCACGAGACCGCGTCGCGCCACGGCGAACCCGCGGCGATCTCTCCGTCCCGGTCGTACCAGTCGGGAATTATACCGGAAACGTCCGGCGCGCCGGCCATTTTGTAGATCGAGTCGAGGAGTTCTCCGAACTCCGCCGTCCTCTTGGCTCCGAACTCATCCTTGCTGTCGGCAGAAATAAATCCGTGGCGGTACAGGAAATTGACGTGGTTCTGTACAAAGACGTCGTTTATATCGTAGAAGACTACGGCGTCGTGCTCACCGGACGGTTCTTTTCCGAAAGCGTGAGCGTAATAGTCGGAATTGAGTATTCTGTTCGAGACGCCGAACTTATTTGAGATCTCCGTGCGGAACCGCTCGACGACGGACACCTCAGGTTCGTGAGCGGGATCGTTCGGGATGATCTCGCCCGTCTCCGCATTGTACCTGAAATCATCGGTTATGAAACTGCCGTCGGCAAGGATCGCCGCGTGATCCCCGGGCGCCAGAACGTCGACTCCGGCAAGCAGACGGGAATCATACTCCACTCCAAGCAGGTTAAGGACAGTCGGAAGAATATCCGCCGTCGAACAGTAATCGTCAACGATCACGTCTTTCATCCCGGGAACGTAGCAGATGAAACTGTTGCGGAATTTCTCGAACACGGTATCGATCTTCTTCCCGGCGAGTTCGTCGTACTGTTCCTCGGACAAGCCGTACGGATAGTGGTCGTTGGTGAGGACTATCAGCGTTTTTTCGGCGATCCCCTCTTCTTCAAGCCGCTCGAGAAGCGTCGTCAAGGCGTCTTCGATCTCAAGGTTGCAGGCGATATACGCCTTGACCTCCTCGGAATACGGGAGATCGGCGACTTCCGCCTGATGTTTGCGGCTCATGGCGTTCTCCCAGTTATACTGGTAGTGGCCGCTGAACGTCATATAATAGACGTGGAACGGCGTCCCCGTTCCGACGTAATCATCGAGCGACGCTCTGACCATGCTGTCGTCGGACGCCGGCCAGCTGAGCGGTATATCAAGGCCCTGGCCTACGGACTTGAAGTCATAGCCCATATTCGGGTGGGTCACGGTCCTGTTGTAGAAATCGCCGAGGTAGTTGTGATAGGCGTACGTTACGTAGCCCTCTTCTCTCAGTGCGTTGCCGAGACAGAAAGGCAGATAGTGACCGATGGACACGTCGAAACTCGACTGCGTTTTCGTTCTGGTCATATCGGGCAGAAGACCCATGCACATCGTATACTCGCCGTTCGTGGTCACGGACGGGAACGTGCCGTAAAAATTCTCGAACACGAATCCGTGGTGCGTCATTTCGTAAAGCGTAGGGGTGAGTTCTTTCGAGATAAAATACGGAGAATACGACTCCGCGCAGAAAGTGACGACGTTATATCCTTTGAGAACGCCGGTATATTTGTTTTTCTCCGTAGGCGCCGCGTTCATAAAGAAGCGGTCCAGTTCGCGCAGAGCGTCTTCGTCTTCGCCGCACTCCGCGGCGAGCGTTCCGAAGTCGAGATCCTCGATCACGTTATATTTGTCGGCTGTGTATACCTCACCGTCGTTATATTCAGGTACGAGCGGAGGAAGGTCGCTTTCGGAACCGAAAAGCATATATCTCGCTTCCTGGACCGTCGTCGCCCACATTCCGACCGTTTTATAACTCGTATCCGTACCCGTTCCGGAATCGGTAAATATCCGGTAAGCGGACTGCGGGTCTTCCCTGCCGGAAAACAGCGCGGACCACGTAAGTACGACCGCGGACAGAAACGCGCCGACCGCGAGTATGCGGCAATGAGCGGGAGAGACGTCTTTGCCGTGCTTTTTCAGAAGGATCACGGTAATGACCGTGGCGAGGATCGGCAGCGCGAGCAGAATGACCTGAAACATATTCTGAACGATGGCGTATCCGATCTGCCCGCCGAAATTCTTGAAAACTCCTCCGCCCATTCGCGTGAGGTTCAACGGCATGAGGTTACCGAAGATCGCATGATAAATAAGCTGCACTTCGGAAAGGATCGTGGACGCCGAGACGGCGACGACTATGAATATCCTGCGCGGCAGCGCGGGAAGGAACGACGCGATAAGAGAGGCGAAAAGACCGACGCAGATACCGAACATGATCTTGAACACGATCCGCCCGTCCGCCGAACCGAAAACGAGAAAATGGAGAACGACCTCGGTAAACACGGCGCACAAAACGAGAAGACCCGTCTCGATCAGCCAAGTAATAAAACCGTCTTTTTTCTCCTCACGCAACGTATCGGGCGACATGCGCCTTAATTCCCTGCGGGCAGCACGCGTCATTGCAGTCTCTCCTTCCTCGGCGCCGTCCGTCCCGGAAGACGCCGTTTTTTTCGGACGAGACGTATTTTACCACATATTTACAAAAAAATCAACTTTAAATAATAATTATATATATCAAAGGCGGACGACGGCGGATATACTGATAAAGAGCCCCGGCTGACCGGGGCCTGTCGGAGCCATTATGAATATATACGTTTCAGCCGCACTTGTCGCAACGCTCGGGACATGGTTTCTTACCGCTCTCGGGGCGGCGACGGTGTTCTTCATAAAAAAGCCCGACCTGAAACTGATGAACGTGATGCTCGGTTTCGCGTCGGGAGTGATGATAGCCGCATCGTTCTGGTCGCTTCTTCAACCCGCTGTCGAGCGCGCCGCAGCGGCGGGCGGGGTACCCCCGTATCTCGTCGTTACGGCGGGCTTTCTGTTCGGCGCGGCGTTCATGTGGGCGACGGACAAAGCGGTCACGCGAGCAAAAAAGACGAAAGACCCGCCTTCCGACGGACGGCGCGGAAAGCGAACGCTCATGCTCGTCCTCTCGATCACGCTCCACAATATTCCCGAAGGACTTGCGGTCGGGGTGGCGTTCGGCGCGCTCACGCGCGGGGTCTCTGCGCCGGAAGCGTTTATGGGAGCGGTCACGGTCGCAGTCGGGATCGGGCTGCAGAACTTTCCGGAAGGAGCGGCGGTCGCCGTTCCTCTCAGAAGAGAGGGGAAATCGAGACTGAAGAGTTTTCTCATCGGTCAGGCGTCGGGGCTCGTCGAGCCCGCCGCCGGTGTCGCGGGCGCGATCCTCGTTTCAGCGGTCGAGCAGGCTCTTCCGTTCATCCTGTCGCTCGCCGCAGGCGCGATGATCCTTGTCGCGGTCCACGAACTGATTCCGGAATGTCAAAAAAATCAGAGCAAAAATCCCTATCTTGCCACGATGGGTATCGTGGCGGGTTTTGCTCTGATGATGCTTCTTGACGTGATGCTCGGTTAATCCCGGGATCCGTCTTTTTCGTAATTGACGAACGCGTAGTTGTCGGGAGAAGAAACGGTCTCTTTCATGAACGCGTATACTCTGTCGCGCAGATCGCGCCGCCTTTCCGCTCTCGGAAGAGAGGCGTCGGGGACGATCGGGTCGCTCAGAGTGACCGTGAGGTACGGGTGGAGGTTTTTGAAGATCTTTCTTCTCCTGAACGTCGTTGCAAACGCGACGCACGGCACGAGAAGTTCAGCCGGATAGTCGAACGACGCGTCGGAAAACTCTCTGACGCCCGTATACCACGGCCAAATGTGCGCCTCCGGGTAGATCGTGACCGCGCGCCGTTCGTTCACTCTGAACCCGAGCGCTTTCCTGAACGGCGCGTATCCCTTGGTGACGCTCGGGAGCGGTATCGCTCCGAGCATTGCGACAACGGTACGGATCCCTTTGATAGAGACCGCTTCCGGGCCCGTCACGATATGCGCTCTTTTCGGGAAAGAAACGAGAGACGGAGTATAGGCGTCCATCATATTCTGCGTGTGGTTGCCGTAGAGAAAATACCCCGTTTTTTTCAGTTTGCCGACCGATCTGCGGTTTTTTATCTTCAGACCGAAAAGAAGCTTTGCCATCAAAAACACGAGAGGCGTCGCAATTATCCTGTAAAGTACGAATTCCGCCGCGAGCCACAGCGGTCCGCGCCTGACGTACCTGTAATCGGCGCCGACCGTCTCGGCTTTTATGTCAAGGGCCGCGAAGTCGTCGTTTTTTTCGTCGTTTACCCTGACAGTCTTTTTTTCCTTCATTGAACGGATGACCTCTCTTTTTTCGCTTCCGCAGTCTCTTTTATCATTTTTTCCATTCTGTCCATACAGTTCTCGAAGTCGAATTCCTTAGCGTATCCGCGGTAGAGGAGGCTTCTCTCTTTTTTCTCTTCGGGGTGCTCTATCCAGTATTCGATGCGGGAAGCAAGCGATGCGCTGTCGCCGTTTTTGAACAGGTCCAATTTGTCCACGGCGAAATGGCGCGTTGCGCTTCGTTCGGAATCGGCGATCACCGGGACCGCTCCGCACGAGATCGCCTCGAGGCACGAGATCGCCTCTATTTCGATCTCGGCGGGATGAACGTAAAGATCCGCGTCCCTTATCACCCCGATGAGCTCGTCTCTCGGGTAAAATCTGAACACCGGTTCGAGCGGCAGACCGGCCGCTCTTTTTTTGAGTTTTTCCTTCAGCGGGCCCTCGCCCGCGAAGATCAACCGTATCCTGTCGCGGTATTTGCTTTTTTTCACGGCGTCGATAAGGACGGCGTGAGATTTTTCGGGACTGTATCTGCCCGTAAAAAGGACCCTGAACTCGTTCTTCGATCCCTCGCTTCTCTCGGGCGCTTCGCCCGGAGTGAACTCGGATCCCACACCGTTCGAGATGACGTACCCGTTCGTTTTCCCGCCGTACTTTTCAAACACGTCGCGAATAAACTGCGTCGGGTAGTGGACGGCGTCGACTTTTCCGTATAGCTTTTTGTAGTAGACCTTGTAAGTCAGAACGTTTGCGGGCTTACAGTTCTTGAGAAACAGGTGGGACGTGAAATTCTCCGCCTGGCAGTGGAACCCCGCCGTGACGGAGATACCCCTCTTCAGCGCCTCCCTTGCCGTGTAGTTCCCGAGCGGGAACGGAGTCATGACGTGTACGGCGTCGGCTCCGTCAAGAGCGTCTGCTACGACTTTGTGATCAGGCCACGAAAGCGCCACTTTGTTCTTGGCGAGGTACGCGGCTATGATCGGTCCGAAAGTGAGTCTTTTGACAACGTAATAGCCCTCTTTCCCGCGTCTCTCCGGATCGGAGCAGATCACCCTGACCTCGTGACCTCTTTTTTTCAGCGATTCGATGAGGTTATAAGCGGCGATAGTGGTCCCGTTATTCTTTTCTCCAAGTACGTCGCATGAAACAACGATTACCATAATATCCGTCTCTTTCTCAAATTTTGATCCGTTCAGGCGGGGCTGATCTCAACGATATCGCCTATCTGACATTTGAGAAAGCGGCAGATGAGTGCGAGAGTCTCGAGATTGACCGGCTCGTTACGGCCCATTTTTGCAATAACGGACGGTGAAAGATGAGTCGCCTCCCTCAGGTCCTTTTTCTTCAGTTTTCTGTCAATGAGCAGCTTCCAGAGTTTGTTGTACGAAATACCGCATTTGATCTTCATACCGATCCTCCATTTTTCGCGCGTTTTCATCTTTCGATATATTAACAGATAAATATCCCGTTTTCAATAGTTATTTTCACGAAAATGAACTTTTTATTCATTTTCGGACAAAAAAAAGAAGAGCGGCAAAGCCGCTCTCCGTATTCGTTCTTATGCGTTTATCGCGGTATCTCTCAGGATCCGTTCCTCCGCCTCGCGACACCAGAGTCCGCCGTGCGCGGAGCAGATCGCGTCGAGATCGGCGAACAGTTCGCCCTCGGGCGTACCCGCGAGTTCCTCCGCTTTCGCGCCGAAGTCGGCGATCGCGGTGAGCGGGAGTGTGACGTGGGTGTAAACGAGTTTCTTTGCTCCCTTGATCGAGGGCAGATTTATGACCGTGTCGGCGTAAGCGTTCAGACCGCCTATGTGGGTAATCATCCCGGCAGGGTTGATCGTGCCTTTCTCCATCATAGAGATCGACTCTCTCATATCGTCCGTGTTGCCGCCGCTCGTACCGACGATGTGCGTCGAGCCGTAGTGGACGTTGTAGAAGTTGAAGAGCGCGGAGAACGCGGGATCGGTCGGCCCGGCGAAAAAGTTCAGGCAGCCGTCGCGCGCGAGGATGCCGTCGCCCGTCTCGACGACGCTCTTTACGGGAGCGTAGACGAAAACGTCGTCGAACCCTGTCCCGCCCGTCATCTCGCGCAGGAACGCTATGGGATCCTCGGCGGACGCGGTATTGACGAATCTGAGATCGACGCCGTGGCGCGCCGCCTCTTCGGGCGAGACGATCTCGGCGGCTCTCTTGAGTCTCGCGTCGTCGATGTCGGTAACGATCAGAAGAGACGGCGCTCTGTCGCAGTGGACGGCGTAGTCCGCCGCGCCGAGACCCATCGGGCCCGCGCCTGCGAGGATCGCCGCTTTGCCGCCTTTTACTATGCCCATCTCGTGATGATACGAACCGGGTCTGACGTGATAGTTTGCGTGGAATCCGCCTACGATGCAGCTCATCGGTTCGGCGAGCGATCCGTAAAAGAAAGCGTCGCCGTCGTAGGGGAGCAGACAGTCGCAGATCATGACCTCGGGCGGGATGATAACGTACTCGGACGCGCCGCCGCAGTACTTGTAAGAGTAGCCGGGAGCGGCGAGAGAACCCTTGTAGTTAAGCGCGGGCTGAATAACGAATTTATCGCCCGCTTTGAACTTATCCGCCCACTTTGCGCCGACTTTCTCGATCCTGCCGCAAAACTCGTGACCGATGATCACGGGATTATCTTCGACGTCGTCGGGAACGCGTTTGTGCGCGGCTCCCTGCTCCGCCGCCTTATGAGAAGACATACAGATACTGTCCGAGATAACGCAGGCGAGTATCTCGTCGTCACGGATCTCGGGAAGTTCGATCTCCTCAAGTCTCAGATCCATTTTCGAGTGAAGTCTGACCGCTTTCGTTTTCATATAATCAAATCCTTTCGGTTCGGGTATATTCTTCGCGCTCTTCTTGAAAAGGCGCGATAATCTCTTCTTGTTTTCTCCGGTATCGCCCGATACCAGAGTGAACAGCGCCGGCTTTCCGTTCTCCGCCTGTCCGGCGTCGAGGTGCGAGCCCTCGCGCGATCCCTCGGGGAGCGAGGCGAGAGGTACGTCGTAAGTTTTGCCGTCCTCACCGACGAGCACGGCGATCCCCTCCTCGATACGGTCGAGGACGAAATGAACGACTTCGTTTTTCATCTCAATCGCGGACGGGTTCGATGAACCCGACCTTGCGGCGGACTTTAGAAAGAGTGCGGCAGGCGTTGTATCTTGCCTCGTCCGCTCCTTTTTTCATCACCGATTCGAGATACTTCTTATCGGCGACGATCCGCGCGAATTCGGACTGGACGGGGGCGAGAACGTCGGCGCAGACCTCTCCGATCGCCGCTTTGAAATCGCCGTATCCCTTGCCCGCGAATTCTTTTTCTATCTCTTCGTCGGTTTTTCCGGTGATAGCGGAATAAACGTTCATAAGGTTGCCCACGCCCTCTTTTCCCTCTCCGCGTTTTACCTCGGAGCCGGAGTCGGTGACCGCTCTTTTGAACTTTTTGATTATAACGTCGCGCGGGTCGAGGATCCGCACGACCGCGTTTTCGTTCTCGTCCGACTTAGACATCTTTTTCGTCGGATCGGCGAGAGACATGATCCTCGCGCCGGACTGCGGGATGAACCCCACTGGAACGGTGAACGTACCGGAAAAGATCCCGTTGAAACGTTCGGCTATATTGCGCGCGAGTTCGATATGCTGTTTCTGATCGTTGCCGACGGGAACGAGGTCGGTCTGATAAAGAAGGATATCCGCCGCCATAAGAACGGGATACGTGAAGAGTCCCGCGTTGATATTGTCGGCGTTTTTGAGCGACTTGTCCTTGAACTGCGTCATTCGGGAAAGCTCGCCGAACATCGTATAGCAGTCGAGGATCCAGGCAAGCTCCGCGTGTTCCGTGACGTGGCTCTGGACGAAAAGCGTGTTCTTTTCCGGATCGAGCCCGCATGCGATATAAAGGGCGAGCGTCTCGTACGTACGGCGGCGAAGTTCGGCGGGGTCCTGCCTCACCGTGATCGCGTGCTCGTCGACGACGCAGTAATAGCAGTGGTGATCCTCGGGAAACGCGGTGAAGTTGCGGATCGCGCCGAGGTAGTTTCCTATCGTCAGGGTCCCGGACGGCTGAACGCCCGAGAAAACGATCTTTTTGTCTTTGAACATGATGATTATTCCTTTTCGGGTTTTGATTTGTCGCCGAGTTTTCCCGCCAGCGTCAGCAGCGAGTGGAAGAAAACGGCTCCTACGCCGTTGCCTGCGATAACGATGAGAACGAACAGAAGCGTCCGGAGCGTAAACGATCTGCCGTTGAAGAAGTAAAACATATCGGCGATCGAGTGCTCGAATCCGCAGAGGATGAACGCGGGAACGCAGAACAGGATGCCTATGAGTTTTCCGTGCCGCTTCCATATCTCGACGCAGACGTAGATTAGAAGGCCGCAGAGAACGGCGTCGACGAAGACGCGGAGCGGAGCCTTTGTCAGTTTCGCGGCGCAGACCGCCTCCGCACTTCCGAACGGAGAGCAAATAAGTCCGACGATCGCGCATCCGACGAGGTTGCCCGGGATCGAGATGAGGGTGTCGATAATGAACGACGGCTTTTCCGTCACGATATATCCGACTTTGCCGGTATACAGTTCCATTTTGAAGAGAACGACGGAGATGAGTCCGACGCAGAACGCGAGAGCGCCGACGTATTTGTTGTCGCACGAGAGGTAGACCGCTCCGCCGATGCTGATCATTACGCCCGCGGCGATCGCCCTCAGGAAAACGGCGAGTTTTTTCATTCTGATCTCCTTACGAACGGTGGAACAGTTTCTTCGACTGGTAAACGGGCTCTTGGGTAAGATTTATACCGAGTTTTCTGTATATTCCGGAATCGACGGCGGTGACCATGACGCTCGAGTGCGCCTCGCAACCGCGCAGTTTGTCGAGCTGTTTCATGGCGAGAGCCGCCACCGGGTTCGTCGTCGCGGATATCGCAAGCGCGACGAGCACCTCGTCTGCGTGCAGACGCGGATTGTGGCCGCCGAGCTGTTCGGTTTTCAGTCGCGAAAGCGGCTCGATGACGACCGGCGGGATCAGATGGATCTCGTCGTTGATGTCGCCCAGAACCTTGAGCGCGTTGAGAAGCGCTGACGCGGACGAGCCGAGGAGGAGCGACGTTTTGCCCGTGACGATCCTGCCGTCCGACAGTTCGATCGCCATGGCGGGACCGTTCGTCGCGTGCGCTTTGTCAAGCGACGCGGCGACGACGGGACGGTCGGATTTGCTTACGCCGACCTTATTCATCAGAAGTTCCATCTTGTAGACTTCCGAATCCTTTGCGGAGCCGTTCGTCCTCTTGCAGACGGTGCTGTAATAGCGTCTGATTATCTCTTTTTTCGCCGCCTCGCTGACGGCTTCGTCGTCGGTTATGCAGTACCCCGCCATATTGACGCCCATATCGGTAGGCGACTTGTAGGGGCACGAGCCGTATATCTCTTCAAAGATCAGTTTGAGGACCGGGAAGATCTCGACGTCGCGGTTGTAGTTGACGGTCGTCTCTCCGTACGCCTCAAGGTGGAACGGGTCGATCATATTAACGTCGTTGAGGTCGACGGTCGCCGCCTCGTACGCGATGTTTACGGGGTGATTGAGGGGGAGGTTCCAGATCGGGAACGTCTCGAATTTCGCGTATCCCGATTTGATCCCGCGAAGGTTGTCGTGGTAAAGCTGGGAGAGGCAGGTCGCCATCTTGCCGCTGCCGGGACCCGGGGCGGTAACGACGACGAGCGAGCGCTCCGTTTCTATGTAATCGTTCTTTCCGTATCCGTCCTCGCTGACGATGAGTTTGGTGTTGGACGGATATCCGGGAATGGGATAATGGCGGAAGATTCTGACGCCCAGGTTTTCAAGCCTCGAGATGAATTTGTCCGCGGCGGGCTGTCCCTTGTAGTGGGTAATGACGACGGAACCGACGAGAAGACCGATACCCGTGAAGGCGTCGATGAGCCGGAGCGCGTCCATGTCGTACGTGAGCCCCACGGCGGCGTGGACCTTGTTCTGCTCGATCGCTTCCGCGGATACGACGATTATGATCTCAGCCTGATCCTTCAGCTTCATAAGCATGCGGATCTTGCTGTCCGGAGCGAAGCCCGGAAGCACGCGGGACGCGTGGTTGTCGTCGAACAGTTTTCCGCCGAATTCAAGGTACAGTTTGCCTCCGAAGCTCTCTATCCTCTCACGGATATGCTCGGACTGCATCTTCAGATATTTGTCGTTGTCAAAGCCGATCTGTTGCATTTTCCCCTCCGGATTTTGATGTTGGAACCTTTTGACCCACAGTATATTATATGACATATATTTCCCGATTTCAAGGGGAAACGACCATTTGAGAAAGGTTTTTTTGCTATTGTGCCGATCCCCGTTTTGTGGTAAAATGAAAGAGGCGAAAAACGGAGGATTGAACGTATGAAACACGTCGATATATACACGGACGGCTCGTGCCGGAAGAACCCAGGACCCGGGGGATGGGGAGCGATCCTCGTCTACGGAAAGAGGGAAAAAGAGATCTCGGGCGGCGAGGCGGAAACGACGAACAACAGAATGGAGATCACCGCAGTGATCTCCGCGCTCGAAGCGCTGAAGGAACCGTGCGAAGTTACGGTCACGTCGGATTCCAAATACGTCTGCGACGCGGTGACGCTCGGATGGGCGGAATCGTGGAGAAAGAACGGTTGGAAAAAGGCGGACAAAAAGCCCGCCCTGAATCCGGAATTGTGGGAGAAACTTCTCGATCTTCTCAAGGTCCATAAGGTCGAATTCGTCTGGGTCAAAGGCCACGACGGCCATCCTTACAACGAAAGGTGCGACGCTATGGCGCAGGCGGAGTCGGGCAAGTTCGTAACGGAAACGGAAGAATAGTTTAAGACAACAAAAAACCGGCGGCAGGTTTGCCGCCGGTTTTTCAGTTTTTGAGCGATTGCAGAGGCGCGGGAATTCGTCCTCCGCGGCGTATGAACCGTTCGGACGAGCACGCGTCGTTCACTTTCATAACGGGACCGGAACCGAGAAGACCTCCGAACTCGAGTTCGTCGCCGACTCCCTTCCCTATCGCGGGGATAACGCGTACCGCGGTCGTCTTGGAGTTTACCATTCCGATCGCCGCCTCGTCCGCGATTATCGCCGATACCGTCTCCGGGGCGATATCCCCGGGCACGATTATCATATCGAGACCGACGGAACAGACCGCCGTCATCGCCTCGAGTTTTTCAACTGTCAAAACGCCGGAACGCGCAGCGTCGATCATGCCCGCGTCCTCTGAGACGGGGATGAACGCGCCGGACAGTCCTCCGACGTGGGAGGACGCCATCACGCCGCCTTTTTTGACCGCGTCGTTGAGCAGCGCGAGCGCAGCCGTAGTACCGGGAACGCCGCACGTTTCGAGCCCCATTTCCTCGAGGATATGAGCGACGGAGTCGCCGACGGCGGGAGTGGGAGCGAGGGACAGGTCGACGATGCCGAACGCCACGCCGAGCTTTTCGGACGCGACCGCGCCGACGAGCTGGCCCATCCGCGTTATTTTGAACGCGGTCTTTTTAATAACGTCCGCGATCGTCGACAGGTTGGCGTCGGGACATTTTGCGACAGCCGCTCTTACGACGCCGGGACCTGAAACGCCTACGTTGATGACGAGATCCGGCTCTCCCGGCCCGTGGAACGCGCCCGCCATAAACGGATTGTCCTCCGGAGCGTTCATAAAGACGACGAGTTTCGCCGCTCCGATCGAATTACGGTCGGCGGTGAGCTGCGCCGTTTTGACTACGACGCCGCCCATGAGAGCGACGGCGTCCATATTGATACCCGCCTTAGTCGAGCCGACGTTGACGGACGAACAGACGTAATCCGTAGTCGAGAGCGCCTCGGGGATCGAGGCGATCAGTTCGCGGTCGCCCGCGGAAAACCCTTTGTGAACGAGCGCGGAATAACCGCCGATGAAGTTTATCCCGAGCGTTTTTGCCGCTCTGTCCATAGCGCGGGCGAACGTCACGGGATCGCCGCCCGAGGCGGCGGCGAGCATCGCGATCGGCGTCACGGAGACGCGTTTGTTTATTATCGGGATGCCGTACGTGCGCTCGATCTCCTCGCCCGTCGCGACGAGTTTTTCAGCCGACCTCGTGATCTTGTCGTAGACCTTTTCCGCAGACCTTACGATATCGTCTCCGGCGCAGCTGAGAAGCGAAATACCCATCGTTATCGTTCTGATATCGAGGTTTTCGTTGTCGATCATATTGATCGTTTCGAGAATGTCTTTCGTGTTTATCATTTGCGCGCTTAACCCTCAGATCCTGTGCATCGAATTGAAGATGTCCTCGTGCATGACGTGGACTTTCATGCCGATCTGCTCGCCGAGTTTTTCAAGCGACGAGGAGAGTTCCGAGAAATCGGAAGTGAGCCCGTCGATGTCGACGAGCATTATCATCGTAAACATATCCCTCATAACGGACTGCGTCACGTCGATTATGTTGGCTCCTTTTTCGGCGCATGCCGAAGACACTTTCGCAAGGATCCCGACGGTGTCGTGACCTATGACCGTAATTACTGCTTTCATTTATTATTCCCCCTTATCGGATCTCTTCGAGCATTCCGCATACGACGCCGTAAAGGCGGTCGAGAGTCGGTATTTCGAGCGTTTCTGACGGCGAGTGAAGATCTCTTATCACAGGGCCGAGCGAGATTATATCCATATCGGGCAGAGCGTCGCTGACGAGCCCGCACTCGAGTCCCGCGTGAATGCCCGTGATGACCGGTTTTCTGCCGTACTGCTTTTCAAAAACGGACGAGTAGATCTTCTGCAGTTTCGTCCCCTCTCTGTACGCCCAGCCGGGATATCTGTTCCTGTGGCGTACCGTACCGCCCGCGAGACGAGCGGCGGCTGAAAGACGCATTTCCATATCGTCGAGAACGGCGGATTCCGACGAGCGGGACGAGAGCGTTATCTTCGCCCCCTTGCAGTCGGCGTTCACTACGCCGATATTGTACGAAGTCTCGACGATCCCCTCGCGGCTGCCCGCCCATTCGACGGGACCCGGACGGAGGACCGAGAAAAAGTCGATCAAACGCGCCGTGCTCTCCTCATCGGCGACCGGGGTCGGAGCCGACGGCGTAATTTCTATTTTAAGACATTTGTCAACGTCGGTCAGGTGACCGCATACGACGCTCTTGGCTTTCACGAGCGCCGCTGAAAGATCCGATCCCTTTCTTACGCAGAATACGGCGCGGCAGTCGCGCGGGATCGCGTTGTCTTTCCCGCCGCCCGTCATGGAAGAGAGTCGGATCGGTGAAACTTCGGAGAAAAATCTCAGAACGGTCGCAGCCGCGGCGACCGCGGACACGCGGCGCAGAGCGATGTCCTCGCCCGAGTGGCCGCCCGCGAGGCCGGAAACGTCAAGCGTGTAAAAATCGCCGTCGGCGCCGTCCCCGGGCTCAAACTCCAGCATAACGTCCGTTCTCACGCCGCCTGCGCACGAAACGGTGGCGACGCCTTCGTCGGCGGAGTCGAGATTTATGAGAAGGCGCGACCCGATAAGCGAGAAATCAAACGCTTTCATCCCTTCGAGACCGACTTCCTCGGAAGTCGTGAAAAGGCACTCGATCCTCGGCGTCGAGAGCGTGTTGTCATCAAGAAGCGCGAGCATCATCGCGACGGCGACGCCGTCGTCAGCGCCGAGCGTAGTCCCCCCCGCGGAGAGGATATCCCCGCGCTCGACGAGTTTGATCGGATCGCAAAGGAAGTCGTGCTCCACGCCCGGAGCCGCCTCGCAGACCATATCGACGTGGCCCTGAAGCAACACGGACGGGTCGCCTTCGCGGCCATCCGACGCCTCTTTCGTGATAAAAACGTTATTCGCGCCGTCGCGAACGCAAAAAAGAGAGCGTTCGCGGGCAAAGTTTTCAAGATAAGACGCTATACCCGCCTCGTTTCCCGAACCTCGCGGGATCGCGGAGATCTCCTCGAAGAAGCGGAATACGTCTCTGTGCTTTACGTTGTCAAACATAAACACTCCGAATGATTTGATTTACCCTACAATAATAACAGATTTTCCCCGACAAATCAACCGAGCGGGAAAATAAAACCGGGACGGGCGAAAAAAGTTCTCCGTTTTGACTTTATTCTTAAAAATATATGTGGTATAATTTAGAATGCAAAAGTATGAGCAGGAGGGCAGACCGTTGAAGGCAAATAATGTACTGTCGTTTCTCGACACGCTTTCGGACGCCGTGGTCAACGGCCGTCCCACGACGGCGATAATCCTCGCCGCCGGTTCTTCCGAACGCTTTTCGGGCAGGGTCGGGGTCAAAAAACAGTTCTGCCCCGTTCTCGGCGTACCCGCCGTTCTCCGTTCAGCGCTGGCGTTCGAAGAATGCTCCGACGTGAAACAAATAATCGTCGTCACCGGGCAGGACGATATCGAAAAAATGAAGTCCGTTCTCGACGGGAAGATCACGAAACTTTCCGCAGTCACTGCAGGCGGCGCAACGCGCCTCGACTCCGCAAAAGCGGGTCTTTCACTCGTCGATCCTTCCTCGAAATACATAGCCGTCCACGACGCGGCGCGCTGCCTCGTCACGGTCGATATCATAAAAAGCGTTATCGCGGAAGCCGTGAGAAGCGGAGCAGCGGCAGCCGCGACGCCCGCCTCCGACACGATAAAGCTGACGAGCGGCGGAAGAACGGTCGCCGAGACGCTCGACAGAGACCGCATATGGCTCGCCGCAACGCCGCAGATATTCTCGGCGAATCTCTATCGCGCCGCGATATATACGGCGATCAGGGACGGGGTATCCGTCACGGACGACTGCTCGGCTGTCGAACGGCTCGGAGTCGACGTCAAACTCGTCGACTGCGGAAGAGAAAACATAAAGATCACCTACCCGGTCGACGCCGCGATCGCCGAGGCGATACTCGAACGGCGCGCGATGGAGCGCGAAGGAGGCACCGGAAAATGAGGATAGGCCACGGATACGACGTCCACAGGACGAAGCCGGGCGACGGGATCGTTCTCGGCGGAGTCAGGATAGAATGCGATCTGGCGCTTGAGGCGCACTCCGACGGAGACGTGCTGACCCACGCGCTGATCGACGCTCTCTTCGGTGCGGCTGGTCTGCCCGATATAGGCGTCCATTTCCCCGACAACAACGCAAGATACAAAGACGCGAACAGTCTTGAACTTCTGGAAGAGGCGATACGGCTCGTCCGTGAAGAGGGCTTCGACGTCGAGTTCGCCGACATGACCGTCGTCGCGCAGTCTCCGAAACTCGCGCCCTTTACCGTGAAGATGAGAGAAACGATCGCAGGAGCGCTGGATATTTCCCCGTCTCGCGTAAACGTAAAGGCGACGACCGAGGAAAAACTCGGATTCACCGGCAGCGGCGAAGGGATCTCCGCGCACGCGGTCTGTCTGCTGGAAGAATAACAAACAAGCCGCCGCGAAACCGTATTCCCCTTGATCCTTTGCTTTGTGATTCCCTGCGGCTCCGCGGCGGACGGAAACTGTTTCGGGAGCCCCGCGGGGCTCATATACAGAGTATGACGGCGGGTATTTCCCGGTGACCGCCGCGGCGCGGCGCGGGCGATACCGCAAAGCGCGGAATTTTAACGAAAAGGTCAGATCAACAATGAGAAATCATCCGATCATCATCAATCCTTCCCTTCTCTCCGCTGATTTTCTGGATCTTGAAAAAAGCGTGAGGGACGCCGCCTCCTCGGGCGCCCGAATGCTTCACGCCGACGTGATGGACGGGGTGTACGTTCCCAATATCAGTTTCGGATTCGATATCATCGAAAAGATCGTTTCGGTCTCGTCCGTTCCCGTAGACGTTCATATGATGACGGTCGCTCCGTGGAAGTATCTGGACGAGTTGAAAAACGCGGGGGCGTACTCCGTGACGATTCATTCCGACGTCGGGGACGTATGTACGCGGCGCGACGCGCTCGCGCGGATCAGGTCGCTCGGAATGAGAGCGGCGGTCGCCTTGAAACCCGCCCATCCCGCCGGGGACGTCGCGGACGTGATCGACCTTTGCGATATGATCCTCGTTATGACGGTCGAACCGGGATTCGGCGGACAGAAATTCATGGAGGATATGATCCCGAAGATACGTGACGTGAAGCGGATCGCAGCCCAAGCCGGCGTCGACGTCTCCGTTCAGGTCGACGGGGGGATCAACGCAGATAACATAGGCCTTTGCGCCGCCGCAGGAGCCGACAATTTCGTCGTCGGCACCGCGTTCTTCTCGGCAGCCGATAAAAAAGAAAGATACGGGAAACTCAGGGCGGCGGCTGAAAAAGGCGCTTCCCGGGAGGCCCGCGATTGATATATTAAATTTCCCTGAAAGGAGTCGGAAATTATGGCTGAAGAAATCATGAAGATCGTACCGGACATCGAAGAATTGCTCACGAACAGGAAGTTTCATGAGCTTCGAAGTATGCTGTCGGAATATGATCCGGCGGACATAGCTCTCATATTCGACGAGGTCGAGGAAGAAAGTATTCCCATTCTTTTCAGGATACTCCCGAAAGAGATGGCGGCGGAGTGCTTCGTCGAGATGGACAGCGACCATCAGAAGACGCTGATCGAAGCGTTCTCCGACAAAGAGCTTACGGCGGTCATTTCCGACCTGTTCGTCGACGATACGGTCGACATCATCGAGGAGATGCCCGCGAACGTAGTGAAGCGTATCCTGCTCCACGCCGATCCGCAGAAGCGCAAGGAGATCAACGAACTTCTCCACTATCCGAAAGACAGCACCGGCGCGATCATGACGACTGAGTTCGTGGAACTCAGGGCAGACATGACCGGCGAAGAGGTCTTCCGCAACATAAGAAATACCGGCGTCGACAAAGAGACGATATACACGTGTTACGTGACCGACAACGCGCGCCATCTTATAGGCGTCGTGACGGTCAAGGACATTCTGACCGCTCCGGACGACGGTCTGACGGTCGGCGACCTGATGGAAGATCAGGTCATTTCGGTCGGGACCCTCGACGACAAAGAGGAGACCGCCCGTACGATGTCGAAATACGACCTCATGGCGATCCCCGTCGTCGATAACGAGAAACGTCTCGTCGGCATCGTGACGTACGACGACGCTATGGACGTCATCGAGAGCGGAGACACGGAAGACATCGAGATCATGGCGGCTATCACGCCGACGGACAAGCCTTACCTCAAAACGGGCGTCTTCGCGACCTGGCTCAAGAGGATACCGTGGCTTCTGCTCCTCATGGTCTCCGCGACCTTCACGAGCAAAATACTCCAGCATTTTGAAGACGCGCTGACTCATCAGGCGGCGATGACCGCGCTGATCGCGTTCATCCCGATGCTCATGGACACGGGCGGAAACGCAGGCGGTCAAGTCTCCGTTACCGTCATCCGCGGACTTTCGCTCGGCGAGATATCGATGGGCAACATTTTCCGTATACTCTGGAAAGAGATCCGAGTCGCGGTACTCTGCGGCGTCACCCTTTCCGCAGTCAATTTCGGAAAAATGCTGCTTCTCGATCACGTTACGATGTATCAGGCGGCTGTCGTATCCATCACGATCGTCGCGGTCGTCATCATCGCGAAACTCGTCGGCGCGACGCTTCCCATCGTAGCAAAACGAATAGGTTTCGACCCTGCCGTAATGGCGTCGCCGTTCATAACGACGATCGTCGACGCGCTCTCGCTTCTCGTTTACTTCAACGTGGCTAAACTCATTCTCGGAGCCGCGTCGTAAAACGAAAACAGCCCGGGTATAATAAAGTAAATCAGCGGGGATTCTCCCGCGGAAAATATGGAGGATATCATGGCATTCTTGGACGATCTGCAGAAAACCGTAACGGACGCGGCTTACTATACCGCGAAGAAGACCGGCGAACTCACCGGCATCGCAAGAGTCAAATTCAACATCAAGGCGGAAGAGGTCAGACTGAAATCGACCTATGCGAAGATCGGTTCCCTCTTCTATTCGGCGGAGCGCGAAGGACTCGACCACACCGAAGAGATCGCGACTCTGATCACCCAGGCGGACAAGATCAACGGCGATATCGCCGCTTACCGCGAAAAGCTCGCCGAACTGAGAAAAGCGAGGACCTGCTCCGAGTGCGGCGGAAAGATCTCCAAATCGGCATCCTTCTGCCCTAACTGCGGCGCGAAGATCGTGCGCGAAGAAGAAGAGAGCGGAGACGACACCGACTACGATCCTTTCGTTTCGACGGAAGCCGACGACGAGGACGAAGACGAGGACGAAGAAAAATAAAGGAGCCCGCCCTTGAGAGAAATGGCTGACAGAAGGCAGAGCGAGAACGTGACGGACAACTTCGAGATCTCGCTCAACATGCCGAAATCATATCCCGAAATCAAAGCGAGGCCGACGGCCAAAGGCGGAGTAAGAGACCGCTTTTTCGCAGCGGTCGCCGAACTGCCGGACGAGATAACCGTCGTCCGTCCGTTCTGTCCCGACGCGTTTGAAAAATCGAACGAAAACACGTTTTACGCGTCGCCCGACGGGACCGACGGAGCTACGGGGAGAAAAGACGATCCGATCCGCACGCTCAAAGAAGCGACCGACCGCGTCCGCGGACTCGGGGGGGCGAAGATCGTGCTCAGGGGAGGCGACTACGACCTGACAGAGACGCTGTGTCTCGGCCCCGAGCATTCGGGAACGGCGAAGTCACCGCTCGTCATTACGGTCGAAAAAGGCGAGAAGGCGAGGATCTCCTCGTCGAAAAAGATCCCGGTATCGGCGTTTTCGTCCGCCGCGGGAGACGGCTTTCTCCTCAAACTGAAGCCGGAGGTCAGGGACCGCGTGGTCTGCGCGGATCTCTGCTCTGTCGGAGTCGACGATCTCGGCGCGGTATCCGTTCCGCGTAAGCATTACGGCAATACGCACGGTTCTGCTCTCGTTTTCAACGGCAGGATCCTCGATCTTGCCCGTTATCCGAACGCGGGAGAGGCGCCGTTTCATCCGACGGGAAAGATCTGGTCGACCGGTTTCGACGAAGAAGGCAACGAACAGCCTTGGGAGATCGAAGTCGACGACGACCGCCCTTATACCTGGGACGAAGAAGACGAGATCTACGTCTACGGCGCGCTGACCCACGACTGGATCATAATGCACGGAAGGATCGCCCGATTCGATAAGACGAAACGCACGGTGATCGGCGAGCGGCCGTTCGCGGGCGACGCGATCATCGGTTCCGCCGACAACGACTTTTATTTCACAAACGTTCCGGAAGAGCTCGACGCACCCGGCGAATGGTATCTCGACAGGAAGACCGGAAAGCTCTATCTCATTCCTCCGGACGGAGAGCTCAAGGACGGCGACGATATCCGCTTCGTCACCGGTCACTGCGACGTTCTCACCGTCAGGGACGCGAAATACGTCCTCATCGACGGCCTCGATATCGGACGGTGCGGCGGAGCCGCGATAAACGTTTTCGGATGTGAAAACGTCGTTGTACAGAGGTGCCTCGTCACGGGAACGTGCGAACATCCCGACGATGACGACTGCGCCGTCGCGGTCGAAGACGGCGCGCGATGCGGGTTCATCTCCTCGCGGATCGAGGAGTTCACCAACCGCGCCCTTTCCGTTTCGGGCGGCGACAGAAAAACGCTTACGCCCGCCAACAACTTCATTCAGAACAACGTAGTGAAGAACGGCAAAAACCGTTTCGGCATCATGTGCGGAGGCGGGGTCGGCAACGTCGTGTCGCACAACTATCTTGAAAACGCGACGATGGGAGACGCCGGTCAGAACGAGGGCATTTTCGAGTACAACGTCATCAAGGGCGGCGACACCGTCGCGCACGACACCGGTATGATCTACGTCGGCGGCGGCGGATGCTCGTCCTGCGGCAACCATTACAGATACAACTATTTCTACGATTTCGTCAAAGGCGACTACGGTATCTATTTCGACGATCTGTCGCGCGGAATGTACGCGTACGGCAACGTTGTCGTCGGAAACGGTTCCGAGGAAGACGGAACGGTATGGCGTTCGGGCGGAAGAGGCTACAACCACCACAACGGCGGCGAGCACTGCTTCTGGAACAACGTCAGTATCGACGCGGGTTTCTTCGCGTTCGGCGGAGATATCACGTACTGGCTCGAGCCGTTCGGCGCATGGAAGGCGTTTTTCGAGGGGATCTACGGCGCGGCGGTCGAAATGAGCGTCGACGTCTACCTCAAAAGGAATCCGACGTTCCGCGAGTGGGCGGCGGCGGCGATCCGGCATCACGAGGATCTCAAAGATCCGAACTACGTCGAGAAATCGGGCGAGGCTGAAAGACGGCTGAGAACTCCGTGGTGCAACCACTACGAAAACAACGTCATCGTCCGCGCGTCAAGACCGTTCAAGCTCGACGTCGGAACGGAATCCGCGACCGGTCTCGATACGAACTATATCACGATGGGGGATCCGGGATTCGTCGATTTCGAAGGGCGCGATTACAGGATAAGACCCGACGCGCCTCTTTATAAGAAGATACCGGATTTCAAGCCGATACCTTTCGAAAAGATGGGTCCGACGGACGACTGAAAAACATAGCGCTACGGGGCGGCGAAAAACGCCGCCCCGCTCTTTTTTCGCTTGACTTCGGCGCGGCGGTATGTTAAAATATACGCCGTACGCAGGGATATGGTGTAATGGCAACACAACAGACTTTGACTCTGTCGTTTCAGGTTCAAATCCTGATATCCCTGAAAAATCCGCGGAGGGTTTTCCTCCGCGGTTTTTTTGTTCTTGATTAAAAATAACATAAAAACCCGCGCAGACGGCGCAAATAATATCAAAATAAATATATGATTTTCCCCGGAGTTGTGTTAGAATATAGGGTGGTCTACAGATAGTACACGGAAAAGAGGTTCGGACTTTGATAAGAGAAGATCTCAGAAATATTGCGATAATCGCTCACGTCGACCACGGCAAGACGACGCTCGTCGACGAGATGCTCAAACAGTGCGGAGAGTATCACGAAAATCAGGTCGTGAGAGAGAGAGTAATGGACTCCGGCGATCTTGAGCGTGAGCGCGGAATAACGATACTCGCGAAGAATACTTCCGTCATGAGAGACGGAGTGAAGATCAACATAGTCGACACTCCCGGACACGCGGATTTCGGCGGAGAGGTCGAAAGAATACTCAAAATGGTGAACGGCGTTCTTCTTCTCGTCGACGCAGCCGAGGGTCCGATGCCGCAGACCCGTTTCGTCCTGAAAAAAGCGATGGAACTCGGTCACCGCGTCATCGTCGTCATCAACAAGATCGACAGACCGGACGCGCGTCTTGAGGAAGTCGAGGAGGAAGTTCTCGAGTTGCTGCTCGATCTGGACGCGACGGACGAACAGCTCGACTCGCCCATGATCTTCTGCTCGGGCAGAGCCGGCACCGCTTCCCTTTCGCCTTACGAGGCGGGCGTCAATCTCGACCCGCTTTTCAATACGATCCTCGAATACATCCCGGCTCCCGAGGGCGAACCCGAAGAGCCGCTCCAGCTGCTCGTATCGAGCATCGACTACAACGATTACGTCGGACGTATCGGCATCGGCCGTATCGAGAGAGGAACGGCGAAGGTCGGCGCCGAGGCCGTCATCGTCAACTACCACGACCCGGACGCCGTACCGAAGAAGACGAAGATCGTCACGCTTTGGCAGTTCGACGGGCTGAACAAGAAAGAAGTCACCGAGGCGACGGTCGGAGACATCGTCTGCTTCTCCGGCGCGGAGGACATCTCGATCGGCGATACGATCGCTTCCCCGCTCGCGCCCGAGCCGCTCGAATTCGTCAAGGTCAGCGAGCCGACGATGGAGATGACGTTTTCCGTCAACGACTCTCCGTTCGCGGGACGCGAGGGCAAATTCGTCACTTCCCGCCAGCTCAGAGAGCGTCTTTACAAAGAGACGCTGCGCGACGTTTCGCTCCGCGTTTCCGACGGCGACACGACCGACAGCTTTAAGGTCGCGGGGCGCGGCGAGATGCACCTGTCCATCCTCATCGAGACGATGAGGCGCGAAGGATACGAGCTCTGCTGCTCCACACCGCGCGTTCTGTTCCGTGAGATCGACGGCAGAAAATGCGAGCCGATGGAGCGCGTGACCGCCGACGTTCCCGAGGAATACGTCGGGGCAGTTATCGAAAAACTCGGCGCAAGACGCGGAGAACTGCTCGAGATGGGACCCGCGGGTTCGCGCATGAGGATCGAATATTCGATCCCTGCGAGATGTCTGCTCGGATACAGAAGCGAATTCATGACCGATACGAGAGGCGAAGGCGTCATCAGCTCGGTCTTCGACGGATACCAGCCGTACAAGGGCGACGTCACGACCCGATTCACCGGATCGCTCGTCGCGTCCGAGGACGGCGAATCGACGTCCTACGGCCTGTTCAACTGTCAGGACAGAGGCGTGATGTTCATCGGCGTTCAGACGCCCGTTTATCAGGGTATGATCGTAGGCGAATGTCCTAAGAAAGAGGATATCGCCCTGAACGTCTGCAAGAAGAAACACCTCACTTCGATCAGATCGGCGGGCGCGGACGAAGCGCTCCGTCTCGTTCCTCCGAAGGAACTCTCGCTCGAGCAGGCGATCGAATTCATCGCCGACGACGAGCTTATCGAGGTCACTCCGAAGAACATCCGTCTCAGAAAGAGGATACTGAACACCGAACTGCGGCTGAAAGCCGAGGCGAGGATCAAAAAAGGCGGTACGGTATGAATATAGTCTGTCTCGACCTCGAGGGCGTTCTCGTCCCCGAGATATGGATCGCGTTTTCCGAAAAAAGCGGGATCCCGGAACTCAGGCGCACGACGCGCGACGAGCCCGACTACGCGAAACTGATGGATTTCAGACTGAGGACGCTCGCGGAGCATCATCTCGGCCTGAACGAGATCCGCGAAGTGATCGGCGGGATCGACCCGATGGAGGGCGCGAAGGAATTCCTCGACGAACTCCGTTCGGTCACACAAACCGTGATCCTCTCCGACACTTTCGAGCAGTTCGCGGGTCCGCTGATGAAGAAACTCGGTATGCCGACGATCTTCTGCAACTCGCTCACCGTCGCGGACGACGGAACGGTGACGGGATACCGGCTGCGCTGCGAGAAGACGAAACTGACGACGGTGCGAGCGCTTCAGTCGATGGGTTACGACACGATCGCCGCGGGCGACAGTTTCAACGACCTTGAGATGATAAAGGCGAGCCGCGCGGGATTCCTCTTCCGCTCGACCGAGAAGATCAAAAAGGATCACCCCGAGCTCCCCGCGTTCGAAGAATACGCGGATCTGCTCAGGGCGATAAAAGAAGTTCTGTAAAAGAAAAAAGAGAGGGATGCGTCCCTCTCTTTTTTTATTATTTGAAATCCAAAACGACCGAGTCGGGGTCGGCGATGGCGGCTTTGAAACTTTCGACGCGCTGCATTACTTCGTCTTCGGTGTACTGATCCGGGAGATCCGCGGCGGGAGTGCCGGGTCTCGGGGAGAAGCCGTGACAGTAGATCCAGTCGAACGCCATAAGGTTGCAGAAATCGACCGTATCTTTGAGTTCCTCGTCGCTTTCGGACGGAAAGCCGACGATAACGGACGTTCCGATCCTGAAATCTTTCGGCGCTGCTTCTTTCAGTTCGAGTAGCATCCGCTTTGTCTCTTCGATATCGTAACGCCTGTGCATCAAGCCAAGAACGCGATCGTTGCCCGACTGGATCGGTATGTAAAGATTCGACAGCCTTTTTTGTCTGCACAGCGTCTTTACGGGTTCGAAAATTATCTTCAAAAAGACGGGGTTGATGTCCGTCAGTTCGAGCGTGAACTTCTCTTCAATCTCCGAGATCGCCGTGAGGAGTTTACCGAGATCTGTCTTTATATCGAGACCGTAACTTCCGGCGCAGTCGCCTATCAGCCTAAAATGTTTATATCCGTTTGCAAGACCTTCCCGGAACTCAGCTATGACCGTTTCGATAGGCTTGCTGTTTCTGAGCGGACCAATCGCTTTCTGGATCGCGCAGTACGTGCATCCCATCGAGCAGCCTTCGTGGATCTGGATATAAAACGTCTTACGGTTGGTCGCCCTCAGCCTCAAACCGCGCATGATCGCCCGAGGACTCAGACTCGTGACGTATTTGACGGCACTGAGGGTATTTCCCACGTCGCTTCGGTACAGTCCTTCCATTTTATAGAGGTTAGGTCGTTCGAATTCGTCGAGTTTGCTCGGCATATCGAAGATACGGTCGAGTTTTTCATACGACTTCGGGCTGAAGGTCGGGCCGCCGAATTCCTCGGCGACACGCTCCGGATTTATCTCGGGAACGCACCCGCCCAGAATGATCTGCGCGCCGGGTTTTTTGCCCGCCTTTATCCTCTCGAGCATTTCAAACGTGAAATCCTCGTGAAGTTGGGTGACACCGCACGTCGTGAGGATAATGATGTCGGCGGTCTTATCTACCGAATAATGGTTCTTCGATATTTTGTAACCGTTTGCGATAAACCAGTTTTTGACCTGTTCGAGTTCGAGAACTCTGCGATCGCAACTCTTAATAATTATCTGTACTTTCTGCGCCATGGGTCGACCTCCTCTATTTCATCCGCATTATAAAAAAGTGCGCAGCCGAAGCCGCGCACCGAAAAACGCACAACTCCAATTGCTGCGACACAATTCCTTTCTTCCTGTATAGGAATGCGGGAAAGGAGCATGCATTTTTGCCTAAGCAAAAATACATACCCATACAAGAAGAAATAACGAATTGTGTCGCAATTTGATTTTATCACATTAAAGAAGTTTTTGCAAGTGCAAAAAGAGGGGTTCGGTTCTGTAACCGTACCCCTCTTGATAATTACATCTCCGGCGTAAGTGTGAAAACGCGGGTGTCGTGCGAGGCGACCTCGCAGGAGAAGATACCGTACTGTTCGGGGAACGTCTCTCCGGTCCACTCGTCGCGGACGGTCATTCCGATGCCTCCAGCGAGTCCGACTTCTTCCCATCTGAACGAGAAGCGGTTCGTCTCCGTTCCTCTGTTGAGGACGGCGACCGCCCAGCGGAAGTCGGACAGTTCCTTCGTCCACAGTTCCCTGCCGTGATATTCCGAGGAGACGCGGCGGGCGGGGATAACGAGCGGATCCTGATCGATTGCGATCAGGTTTTTGTTTTTGAGCGTCTTCAGCGATTCCTCGTCGAGTTTATTTAGATCTGCGCCGATGATGAGCGGAGAAGACGTCATGCACCAGAGGGCGAACTGCGTTCTGCCCTCGGCGTCCGTGAGACCGTTGCCGAGCTCCATAAACTGCGAATTGCCCTTGATGCCGACGACGAGGAAATCGGGGTCGCTGACGCCGCCCGCTCTCGTGTGCGGCGTCGAATCGGAGCCGTATTCGTCCATCGCGCCGAGAATGCCGCGGTATTGGTCGGTCTCGCGCGAAAAGCTGTCACGGATGTCGCCGCCGACGCGCCACATATCGCCGACGCCGTGCGCCCAGAGCCACGGACGGGTCGCGCCGTGCTCGCACATCGCGTAGATGATATCTCTGCCGCAGTTTTTCAGGGCGATGCCCATTTTGATATATTCTTTGACGAGGTTGCGCTCGCCGTCGCCGTCCGTCGGGTGGTTGTCGTATTTGACGAGGTCGAAGCCCCATTCGGCGATGCGTTTTGCGTCCTCGAATTCGTGGCCGAGCGTGCCGGCGTCGCCCCACCACGTCGTAAGCCCGCAGCCGAGATAGCATCCGGCGAGCAGTCCCTTGGCGTGGATATAGTCGGTGAGCCACTTCATACCGTGCGGGAAAATGTCTTCTTTCCAGACAAGCTGACCGTCGGCTCCTCTCTCGCGGCCGAGATATCCGTCGTCAAGGCCGACCATGTTATACCCGAGGTCGGAAAGGCCGAGGCGGACGAGCGCGTCCGCGGCGTCGGTGATGATCTTCTCGCTCGGGGAGCAGTCGCAGTTGCAGTAGGAGTTCCAGCCCATTACGGGCGTCATTTTCTTCGTTTTTACGCTCATAGTGATTCTCCTTTAATCCTTTGTTCTCACCTCATCCGGGTCCTTCGGACCAACCTTGTCTACCCTGCGGGGTTCGGTCAGGCGCGGCTCTGACAACCCACCGGGTTGTCATTCACTACCGCGCCGTGCGCTTCGCTACCCTCAAGGGGAAGGCTATTTAAGAAAACCGCGCGCCGATAAAACGGCGCGCGGGATCATATTATTTCTTGTCTTCTTTTTTGTCTTTCTTCGCGTCAAACTTCACGTCGACGAACCTGATCAGAGCCATCTCCGCGCCGTCACCGCGACGGGGACCAAGCTTATAGATCCTGGTGTAACCGCCGTTTCTGTCGGCATAACGGGGCGCAGTCACGTCAAAAAGTTTCGTGACGACTTCCCTTTTGGTGATGTATGCAAGCGCCTGACGTTTCGCTGCAAGGGTGTTCTTCTTACCGAGCGTTACCATACGCTCAGCCATGGAACGAACTTCCTTCGCTCTCGTCACCGTCGTTTCGATCTGTTCGTTTTCGATCAGAAAAGTGACCATGCCGCGGAGCATTGCGTTTCTGTGCGCGGTCGGTCTGCCGAGTTTTCTTGTTCCTGGCATTGTTCTGTCCTCCTTTTGCTAAAGTTTGTCTTCCCTCACATCGAGGGAAACTTTGCCCTTCCCTTACTCTTCCTCTTTCTTGAGCTCGAGTCCGAGGGCGGCAAGTTTCGTCATGACTTCCTCCAGCGATTTCTTACCGAGATTTCTGACTTTCATCATATCCTCTTCGGTCTTTCCGATAAGATCCTCGACCGTGTCGATGCCCGCGCGCTTCAAGCAGTTGAAGCTTCTGACGGACATGTCAAGCTCCTCAATGGTCATCTCAAGGACTTTCTCTTTGATAGTCTCTTCGCGCTCGATCATGATCTCCGCGTTCTTCGCCTCGTCTGACAAATCGACAAACAAGTTGAGATGTTCGTTGAGTATCTTGGCTGCAAGAGAAATCGCTTCTTTCGCGAGTATCACGCCGTTCGTGAGCACTTCGAGCGTCAGCTTGTCGAAATCGGTGCTGCTGCCGACTCTGGTGTTCTGAACGGTATAATTGACGTGATAAACGGGAGTATAGTTGGAATCGGTAAAGATCGTTCCGATCGGAGCCGCAACGCCCGCGTTGTTTTCGAGATACGTCTGCTTGTTGTATTCGCTGGAAACGTATCCTCTGCCGTGGTCGAAAGTGATCTCCATGTAGAATCTCACGTTCTCGCCGACGGTGCAGATGTGATGTTCGGGGTTGAGGATCTCGATATCGGCGTCCGTCTTTATGTCTTCCGCAGTGATCTCACGCTCTCCGGTCGTGTCGATAACGACCGTCTTGGAACCCTCGGTGAACAGTCGTGCGACTATTCCTTTGACGTTCAGAACGATCTCGGGCACGTCTTCAACGATCCCGGGGATCGTGGAGATCTCGTGAAGAACACCGTCTATTTTGATTCGTGAAACCGCAACGCCGGGAAGTGAGTTGATCAGAACTCGGCGGAGCGATATCCCGAGTGTGACTCCGTAACCTCTTTCGAGAGGCTCGATGATAAACTTTCCGCTTTTACCGTCTTCGCTCATGTCTTGAGTCGCAATATTCGGCTTCTCTATTTCTATCATTAATAACCCTCCTAAATATTTCGCACAATTCTCAGGTCCGCGCCCCGACATACCGAGGCGTTCCGATTGCGGTGCGTACGCATCCCCCGCTTGTCAGGTTATTATTTGGAATAAAGCTCGATGATAAGCTGCTCTTCGAACGGGAAGTCAACGTCGTCCCTCTGCGGGATCGCTACGACTTTCGCGGTGAGGCACTCGTCATCAACGTCGAGCCACTTGGGTTTGATGACCGTATCGGCGGTCTCAAGAAGACCCTTGAATTTATCGAGCGATCTGCTGCCCTCTTTGAGAGAGACTACGTCGCCGACTTTGACGATAATGGACGGAATATTCGCTTTCTTGCCGTTGAGCGTGAAGTGTCCGTGACGGACGAACTGACGCGCTTCCTTACGGCTGGATGCGAGACCCATTCTGTAAACTACGTTGTCAAAACGTCTCTCGAGGAGGGACAGAAGGTTTTCACCCGCGACGCCTTCCTGTTTGTCGGCTTTGACGTAGTAACCCTTGAACTGCTTTTCCTGTACGCCGTAGTAACGTCTTGCGGTCTGCTTTTCTCTCAGCTGGAGACCGTATTCCTTGACGTTCTTACGTCCCATGCCGTGCTGACCGGGAACGGTGGAGCGTCTGACGACGGCACACTTGTCGCTGAGGCAGCGCTCGCCCTTGAGGAAGAGTTTTCTACCCTCTCTGCGGCAGAGCTTGCAGGACGCGCCTGTATATCTTGCCATAACTTTTTCCTCCTGTTTTTATACTCTTCTGCGTTTGGGCGGACGGCATCCGTTGTGCGGGATGGGAGTCACGTCCTTGATAAGAGTGATGTTGAGCCCAGCGGTCTGAAGCGCCCTGATTGCCGCCTCGCGTCCGTTACCGGGACCCTTGACGAAAACCTCGACAGTCTTCATGCCGTGTTCCATTGCGCCCTTCGCGGCAGCCTCGGCTGCGGTCTGAGCGGCGTAAGGAGTGTTCTTTCTGGAGCCCTTGAAGCCCTGCGAACCGGACGACGACCACGCTACCGTGTTGCCCGCCACGTCGGTGATGGTAACGATAGTGTTATTGAAAGTCGAGCGGATGTGGGCAGCGCCTTTTTCGATATTTTTTCTGTCGCGGCGCTTTTTGATGGTTTTCTTTGCAACCTTAGCCATTTGCTCTCCTGTCTCCTTTTACTTTTTCTTGTTGGCGATGGTCTTTGCGGGACCCTTTCTCGTTCTGGCGTTCGTTTTGGTCCTCTGGCCGCGAACGGGAAGACCCTTTCTGTGACGGATACCGCGATAGCAGTTGATCTCAATGAGACGCTTGATGTTCAGAGCGACTTCACGGCGCAGCTCGCCTTCGACTTTGTAGTTGTTTTCGATCTCGTCACGGAGCTTCGCGATGTCGTCCTCGGTCAGGTCCTTCGCGCGGGTATCCGGATTGATGCCGGTCTTCGCGAGGATATCCTGAGAACTCTTCAGACCGATGCCGTAGATGTAAGTCAGAGCGTATTCGATCCGTTTGTTGTTCGGAATATCAACACCTGATATACGAGCCATTCTTTCGTTTCACCTCTTTCTGTTCGATGATCAGGGGATCAACCCTGTCTCTGCTTGTGCTTCGGATTCTCACAGATCACCATGACTTTGCCATGGCGCTTGATGATCTTGCACTTGTCGCAAATTTTCTTTACGGAAGGTTTGACTTTCACAGTTTATTCCACCTTTCTCGAGTTATAGGGGAACGCCGGGCGTCAGCCCTTCGTTCTCCACGTGATCCGTCCCTTTGTGGGGTCGTAGATCGATACCTCGATCTTCACGTTGTCACCGGGAAGGATCTTGATATAGTTCATTCTGAGTTTCCCGGAGATATGAGCGGTCACGATCATATCGTTGGGAAGCTTCACTTTGAAGGTGGCGTTGGGCAGCGCCTCAACGACCGTTCCCTCAAATTCGATCACATCGTCCTTTGGCATAAAATCAATTCTCCCCGCCGCCTCTTTCCGGGCGACTTTCTTCACTGCTCCCCGCACGTTTCTGCGGGTCGTATTTTCCGATCAGCTTCTTCACGAACCCGTCGTCCGGGCCCGCCGTGAGTTTTTCGAGTTCATCCTCCGTGACGGAGGCGATCCGTCTGACGTGACGCGCGTTTTTCCGTTTTGCCTTCGCACATCGGCGAAGAGAGCCGTCCGCGACCGTCAGCATGATCCTGCCCGCCTCAACGGTTTCGTCCGTGACGACGAAGACGCGCTTTCTGTCGCGTCCCGCCGTCGACACGACGACCGAACCGATACGAGGGATCTCTTTCGCGTTTTTATCCTTCATATCTTCGTAAGAAACTCGACGCCGTTTTCCGTGATCGCCACGGTGTGCTCGTAGTGTGCGGAAGGCTTGCCGTCCTTGGTGACGACGGTCCAGCCGTCGTTCAGCTCGCGGACCTCGTAAGCGCCCGCGTTCACCATCGGCTCGATCGCGATCACCATGCCCCGGCAGAGGCGGAGACCTCTTCCCGCGACCCCGTAGTTCGGAACGTTGGGATCTTCGTGAAGGGCGGCTCCGACGCCGTGACCGACGTATTTTCTGACGACCGAGAAACCGGCGGCTTCCACGTATTCCTGCACGGCGTGACCGACGTCGCCGAGGCGATTCCCGTCGAGCGCTTTTGCCGCGCCGAGTTCGAAGGATCTTTTCGTCACTTCGATAAGACGTCTTTTTTCATCGGAGATCTTCCCGACCGCGAACGTATTCGCGCTGTCGCCGTGGAACCCGTCCTTGAAGGCGCCGACGTCGATCTTTACGATGTCGCCTTCCTTCAGGATGCGGTCTCCGGACGGTATGCCGTGGATGACCTCTTCGTTGAGGGATATGCACGCGCTTGCGGGGAATCCGCCGTATCCGAGGAACGACGGACGCGCTCCGCATTTTTCGATGTGGTGACGGATGATATCGTCGAGGTGTTTGGTGGTAACGCCTTCGCGAACCGCCTCGCCCGCAAGAGCGAGAGCCTCGCCGGTGATCCTACCCGCCACCCTCATCTTTTTCAACTGTTCGGAATTCTTGATAATGATCATACTATCCTGCCCTCTGTCCGACCGGCTGTCCCTGATTATTCCGGACAAGCGTCAGCCCTCGAGGGCTTCGGCAGTCAATCTTGTCGTATCCTCAAGTTTTTCCTGTCCGATGACGATCTTGAGTTTACCGCGCTCTTCGTAGAACTTCTTGAGAGGTTCGGTCTGATCGTGGTAAACCTTCAGCCGCGACGCGACGACTTCGGGGTCGTCGTCGGCGCGCCTCGTGAGAGGCTCGCCGCAGCGGCACGTTTCGCCGTTCGGAGAAGGTTTGTACTTGACGTGGAAGGTGGCTCCACAGGCGCGGCATACGCGGCGGCCCGCCATCCTGTCCATAATATCCTCGTCCGATACCTCTATCGAGATCACGTCGGTGATCTCGACGCCGAGGCGCTCGAGAGCGTCGGCCTGAGGGACCGTGCGCGGAAATCCGTCGAGGATGAATCCGCCGGCGCAGTCTTCCTTGGAGAGTCTTTCCTTGATGATCTCGATCACGACCTCGTCAGGGACGAGATCGCCGCGATCGGTATACTCCTTGACCTTTTTGCCCATCTCGGAGCCGGAGGCTATCGCCGCGCGAATGATCGCGCCGGTCGAGATGGCGGGGATGGAGTACTTCTCGGAAATTATCTCAGCCTGCGTTCCCTTTCCGGCGCCGGGAGCGCCGAGAAGGATGAGATTTATTTTTCTTGCCATAGTGTCCGTCCCCGCTTTATTCAAGGAAGCCCTTGTAGTGTCTCATCGTCATCTGGGCCTCGATCTCGCGGATCGTTTCAAGGACGACGCCGACCACGATGATGATCGAGCTTCCGCCGAAAGCGATCGAGCTGAGAGCTCTGCCGGACGCGATGTTGGCGACGAGCGGAAGGACCGCGACGACTGCCAGACACAGAGCGCCGATAAACGTTACGCGGGAGAGTACCTTCTTAATATACTCAGCCGTCGGGCGTCCCGGACGGATACCGGGAATGAAGCCGCCCTGCGACTTGATATTGTTGGATACCTCGACGGGATCGAAGGAAATCGCGATATAGAAGTACGAGAACGCTACGATGAGTACGAGCGTCAGAGCGGCGTAGAACCAGCTTCCGGTATCGAACAGGTCGAGGAAGCCCTTCCAGAATCCGCTCGACGGTGTTCCCGTGAACATCGCGATGGTCTGCGGGACGGTGATGATGGAGTTGGCGAAGATGATCGGCATAACGCCGGTCATGTTGACCTTGATCGGCAGATTGGAGTTCTGCCCGCCGTACATCTTTCTGCCCACGACTTTCTTCGCGTACTGGACGGGAAGACGTCTCTCGGAGTTCGTCATCCACACGATGAACGCGATCATCGCGACTGCCGCGATGAGGCCGACGACGGCGATGATGATGCCGACCCACTGAGGGATCGTTGCGGTCTCGCCGCTTGCCGTCGTGTAGGTGGACGTACCTCTGACGTAGCTGATGATCCCGCTTACGATCGCGGGACCGCGAGAGATGATGTTGGCGAAAAGGATGATGGAGATACCGTTTCCGATACCGTTCTCATTGATCTTTTCAGCCAGCCACATGACCAGCGCGGAACCGGCGCAGTAGCTTACGATGATGACTATCATCGGGAACCAGCCCCCGTCGGTGATGACGCCCTGCGACTTCAGCAGCTGATAGTAGCCGAAGGCGGAGATGAGCGCCAGAGCGACGGTCGTGTATCTCGTGATCTGGTTGATCTTTTTCTTACCTTCCTCACCCTCTTTGGAGAGCCTTTCCAGCGCGGGAATGGCGACGCAGAGGAGCTGGAGGATAATGGACGCCGTGATGTACGGCTGAATGCCGAGAGCGAAGATCGTCGCTCTGGACAGCGCGTTACCGGACAGGATGTTCAGATACTGGAATACGGATCCGGACATCTGAGACGCCAGATTGTTGATCGCGTTTGCGTCCATGTAGGGAACGGGAAGCGCGGTACCGATCCTGTAAATGAAGATTATCAGAAGAGTGTAAAGGATCTTCTTTCTCAGGTCGGCGAGCTTCCAAGCGTTTTTAATGGTCTGAAACACTTATACCACCTCGGCCTTTCCACCGGCCGCCTCGATCTTCTCTTTTGCGCTTGCCGAGAAAACTTTGGCTTCAACGGTTATTTTCTTGCCGATTTCGCCGTTACCGAGTATTTTGAGCCCGTCCAGTGGTTTGTCGATAATGCCTTTTTCCATCAGTACGCTGAGGTTCACGGTATCTCCGTCGGAGAAGCGGTCGTTCAGCGTCTTGACGTTGATGATGGCGTAATTCTTAGCAAAACGGTTCTTGAACCCTCTCTTCGGAAGTTTCCGGTACAGAGGGAGCTGGCCGCCTTCGAATCCCGGACGGACGCCGCCGCCGGAACGGGCGTTCTGACCCTTGTGTCCCTTGCCTGCGGTCTTGCCGTTGCCGGAACCCGGGCCTCTGCCCTTGCGCCATGCCTTTTTCGCGGAACCCGGAGCGGGTGACAGTTCATGGAGCTTCATCTTTGATCCTCCTTCTTATAACGTTGAGGCGATTAAGCCTTTTCGACGGTGACAAGGTGCGAGATGACCTTGACTTTTCCGTCGATGACCGGACCTGCCTCGTGAATGATCGAATCGCCGATTTTACGGAGGCCGAGAGATCTTGCGGTCGCCCTCTGTGCGGGCTTAGACGCGATAAGGCTCTTTACGAGAGTTACTTTTACGTTTTCCATTACCGTTCGACCTCCTTAACCCCTGACCTGCTCCGTGCTGATGCCGCGGGTCTTTGCGACCTGCTCGGCAGTTCTCAGACTGCCGAGTCCCTCGAACGTCGCCTTGACGACGTTGACGGGATTGTTGGATCTGAGGCATTTGCTTCTGATGTTCTTGATGCCTGCGAGCTCAAGAACGATACGGACCGTCTTGCCCGCGATGATACCGGTACCTTTTGCGGCAGGCTTCAGAAGAACTCTGCCTGCGCCGAACTCGCCGATGACCTCGTGAGGGATCGTCGTGTCGCGCATCGATACTTCGATCATATTCTTCTTGGCATCTTCGATGCCCTTGCGGATGGCTTCGGGAACCTCGGCTGCTTTGCCGAGACCGTAGCCGACGTGACCGTTTTCGTCTCCGACCACCATGAGGGCGGCGAAGCGCTGGATACGACCGCCTTTGACGGTCTTAGATACACGGTTCACTACGACGAGCTTTTCCTTGAGGTCAAGCTCCTCGGGATTGAAATTTCTTAACATCTGTAATTCTCCTCTGGTGTGTTTAATGGTTGATTAAACAGTGTACAAACCGGCCTTCCGGCACGGACTCGCACTCCGTCGGACTCAGAACTTGAGTCCGCCCTCGCGCGCGCCGCTTGCCAGCTCCGATACACGCCCGTGATAGATGTATCCTCCGCGGTCAAAGACGACCGTTTCGATTCCTTTTGCCAGAGCGCGTTCTGCGATCTTGGCGCCGACTTTTTTAGCCGCTTCCTTGTTGCTTCCGATCCCCTCGAAACCCTTTTCGTTCGAGGAAGCCGTGCAGAGGACCGCGCCCTTATCATCGTCGATGATCTGAGCGTAGATATGCGCGTTGGAACGGTAGACGCAAAGGCGGGGACGATCGGCGGTGCCGCTGATCTTAGCGCGGACACGTACGTGTCTTTTCAGGCGCTGAATGTTTTTATCTTTTTTGTTTACCATTTGTCGTCCCTCCTAATTACTTACCGGTCTTACCGGCCTTGCGGCGGATGTGCTCGTTTTCATACTTGACACCCTTGCCGAGGTACGGTTCCGGAGGTCTCTTGGAGCGGATCTCCGCGGCGATCTGTCCGCAAACCTGCTTGTCGTAGCTGTTGACGATAATCGTGTTCTGATCGGGAACGTCGAACTTCACGACGTCGGTCTCTTCAAAGTAGATCGGGTGAGAGTGACCGAGGTTGAGGACAAGACGCTTGCCTTCCTTCGCCGCTCTGTAGCCGACGCCGACTATCACGAGTTTCTTCGAGAATCCCGTCGACACGCCGACGACCATGTTGTTGATGATCGTTCTCGTCATGCCGTGGAGTGAACGGTGTTCCTTCGTGTCGTCGGGACGGGTAACGGTGACGACCGCGCCGTCGACCTTGACAGTCATGGAGTGGGGAGCGTCGAAATTGAGCTCGCCCTTCGGGCCCTTAACGGTGACGTGGTTTGCCTCGTCAACGTTGACGGTAACGCCCGCGGGAACGGCGATGGGGGCTCTTCCTATTCTTGACATTTCAGTATCCCCCTTCCTTACCAGACAAAGGCGAGGATCTCGCCGCCGACGTGTTCGCGTCTGGCTTCTTTGTCAGTCATGATACCCTTGGACGTGGAAACGATGGCGATACCGAGGCCGCCGAGGACCTTCGGCATATCATCGCAGTTGGAGTAGATCCTGAGACCCGGTTTTGAAACGCGGCGAAGACCGTGGATGACCGCTTTCTTGCCCGTCTCGTATTTCAGAGCGACTCTGATGACGCCCTGCTTGCCGTCTTCGATTACCTGAACGCCCTTGATGTAGCCTTCGCGGAGCAGAATGTCCGCGATCTGCTTCTTCATGTTGGACGCCGGGATGTCGACGGTCTCGTGCTTTGCGCTGCTTGCGTTTCTGATCCTTGTCAGCATATCCGCAATAACGTCTGAAATCTGCATAATTTTTTCCTCCTGTCATGCAAGTTTATCTTGCTGCCGGCGTGAGCGCCAGCCGCTCGCCGACGGTTAAATCCGTTGAGGATTTCCTATCGGCGCGGAACTGCGGAGTCGGGACTCCGTCCCATACCGCTGCCTGCCGGCGCGAAGCCGGTCGGCACTTCTCCTCCCGCTCTTACCAGGACGCTTTTCTGACGCCGGGGATCTCTCCCTTGTAGGCAAGCTCTCTGAAGCAGATACGGCAGATGCCGTATTTGCGGAGATAGGCGTGAGGTCTGCCGCAGATCTTGCAGCGGTTGTACTCTCTGGTGGAGTATTTCTGCTTCTTCTGCTGCTTGTTGATCATCGCTTTTTTAGCCATTATGAATGATCCATGCCTTTCTTTTTAAGCTTGGCGCGGGTTTGCCGCGCATTCTTCTTTGAGCCGCGGTCACGCCGCGGCACGAAACGTCAGTTTGCGAAAGGAGCTCCCATGAGGGTGAGCAGTTCTCTTGCTTCCTCGTCGGTCAGAGCGGTGGTGACGAAGCAAACGTCCATACCGCGGACCTTATCGACCTTTTCATACTCGATCTCGGGGAATATGAGCTGCTCTTTGAGTCCGAGGGCATAGTTTCCTCTGCCGTCGAACGCCTCAGGGTTGATACCTTTGAAGTCACGGACGCGCGGGAGAGCGAAATTGAAGAGTTTGTCGATAAACTCGTACATACGCTCGCCGCGGAGAGTGACCTTCGCGCCGATCTTCATGCCCTGACGGAGTTTGAAGTTCGCAACGGACTTCTTCGCGTACGTGGGCACAGCCTTCTGGCCGGAGATCTTGGTGAGGTCCTCGATAACGGAATCGATGACCTTCGTGTTTTCCCTTGCTTCACCCGCGCCGACGTTGATGACGACTTTGTCGATCTTCGGGATCTGCATCACGCTCTTGTACTCGAACTTTTTCATGAGGGCGGGAGCAACCTCGGTCTTATACAGTTCCGAAAGTCTTGACATTGCTCTTACCTCCTATCAAAGCTCGGCTCCGCACTTAGCGCAGGTGCGGACCTTTTTCTTTTTGCCGTTTTTCTCCACGAATTTGTGGGCGACTCTGGTCGCCTTCTTGCAGGACGGGCAGACGATCTGGACCTTGGACGCGTACATTGCGCCCTCGACCTCGACTATACCGCCGTTCTCCTGCGGAGGTCTCGGCTTGACGTGTTTCTTGACGATCCCGACGCCCTGAACGATGACCTTTCCCTCTTTCGGGGAAACTTCAAGGACCTTACCGGTCTTGCCGCGGTCATCACCGGAGACGACTATGACGGTATCGTCTTTCTTGACGTGTACTTTATTCATTTATGTCTCCTCCGATCTCAAAGTACTTCGGGTGCGAGGGAGAGGATCTTCGTGTACTCGTGCTCGCGGAGTTCGCGCGCCACAGGACCGAAGATACGAGTCCCTCTCGGGTTTTTGTCGTCGCCGATAATGACCGCCGCGTTCTCATCGAATTTGATGTAAGAACCGTCGGGACGGCGAAGACCTTTAACGCTTCTGACTATCACCGCTTTGACAACGTCGCCCTTCTTGACGACGCCGCCGGGCGAAGCCTTCTTGACGGTGCAGACAACAACGTCGCCGATGTTGCCGTACCGTCTTCCGGTGCCGCCGAGCACACGGATGCACATAAGTTCCTTAGCGCCCGTGTTGTCGGCTACCTTCATATATGATTGCTGCTGAATCATTTTAAAGACATCCTCCGTTTGGATTTTTTTGCGGGACCACGATTTTGCGCGGTCCTCTGTCTCCCCGCGGCGTTTGACGCCCGGGAAGGGGGTTTAGGCGCTAAGATTATTTTGCTTTCTCAATGATCCTCACGAGTCTCCATCTCTTGGTCTTCGAGAGAGGTCTGGTCTCCATGATCTCGACCTTGTCGCCGATCCGGCATTCGCCGTTCTCGTCGTGAGCGTGGACCTTGGAAGTTCTTTTGATGATCTTACCGTACGTGGGGTGTTTTACGTTGTCTTCGATAGCGACGACGACGGTCTTGTCCATCTTGTCGCTGACGACCTTGCCCACTCTGGTTTTTCTAAGGTTACGTGTGTTTTCCATCTTTTATATCCCCCTCACGCGTTCTTCTCGCTGATGATGGTCATGACCCTGGCGATTTCTTTCTTCGTGTCGGAAATCTTGTGGGGATTGTCAAGCTGGTTGATGGCGTGCTGGAAACGAAGGTTGAAGAGCTCTCCCTTGAGATCCTTCAGCATGGCTTCGAGTTCCGCGCCGGTTTTATTTCTGAGTTCTGACGTTCTCACAGCTTATCCCTCCACTTCACTTTCAAGCATCTCACGGGAGACGAAGCGGCACTTGATCGGGAGCTTATGCATAGCGAGACGCATAGCCTCGCGCGCAATGTCCTCGGTGACTCCGTCCATCTCGAAGAGAACTCTGCCGGGTTTGACGACGGCTACCCAGTATTCGGGCGCGCCTTTACCGGAACCCATTCGGGTTTCAAGCGGCTTTTTCGTCACGGGCTTATCGGGGAATATTTTGATCCAGACCTGACCGCCACGGCGGATGTATCTCGTCATGGCGACACGGGCCGCCTCGATCTGATTCGCCGTGATCCAGGCGGGTTCGCTGGCTACGAGACCGTAGCTGCCGTACGCGAGCTTGTTGCCGCGGGTGGCGACGCCCTTCATGCGTCCTCTCTGAACCCTTCTGAATTTTACTCTTTTAGGCATTAACATCGGTCACGCCTCCTTCCTTGGGTGCGTCGGCCGCGGGCGCCTCTTCACGGGGAGCTCGGGGAGCTTTGGGGGCTTCTCTTCTGAAACCGGGATCTCTGAAGCCTCTGCCCTCTTTGCGCTCGACGCCGTCGCGTCCTCTGCCGTCGCGCCTGCCGCCGTCTCTGCGGTCGCCGCCTCTGCGGTCGCCGTCACGACGGTCGCCTCTGCGATCGCCGCCCCTGCGGTCGCCGTCACGACGGTCTCTGCGGTCGCCCGGTCTTCTGCCGCGTCTGTCGTCGCGCCGTTCGCCGGTGCGTGCGACCTCGGAGAGGACCTCGCCGTTGTAGATCCATACTTTGACGCCGATCTTGCCGTAGGTGGTGTCGGCTTCCCAGAAGCCGTAGTCGATGTCCGCGCGGAGCGTCTGCAGCGGAATGGTACCCTCGTGATAGTGCTCGCTGCGGGCGATGTCGGCGCCGCCGAGACGTCCGGAGACCGCTATCTTGATACCCTTCGCACCCATACGCATGGTGCGGCCGATCGCCTGCTTCATAGCGCGGCGGAACGCGATACGTCTCTCGAGCTGAGAGGCGATCGACTCCGCGACGAGCTGTGCGCAAAGGTCGATGTGCTTGACTTCAACTACGTTCACCGATACGGGAACGCCCATCCTCTTTTCGAGGTCGAGACGCAAAGCGTCGATCTCGCTGCCGCCGCGTCCGATGACGATACCCGGCTTAGCGCAGTGGATGAACACTCTCGCGCGGCCGGTGTTGTCCCTTTCGATCTCGATCTTCGGGATGCCTGCCGCGAAAAGCTTCTTTTTAAGATATTCTCTGATGTTGTAGTCAGAGACGAGGATGTCGCCGAATTTCTCATCGGATGCGAACCATCTGGAATCCCAGTTTTTGATTACGCCGACTCTGAGTCCGTGCGGATTAACTTTCTGTCCCACTTTCGACTACCTCCTCACTGTTTTTCCGTAACCGCGACGGTTACGTGGCTGGTTCTCTTGTTGATGCGGTCCGCCGAACCCTTGCCTCTCGGCATGATCCTCTTGAGGATCGGACCCGCTCCGACGTAGCACTCGGAGACGACGAGGGTCTCGGGATCCATGCTGAAGTTGTGCTCGGCGTCAGCCGCGACCTTACGGAGAAGTTTCAGCACGTGTTCGCTTGCGGCCTTCGGAGTATTCCTGAGAATACCGACTGCCTCGGCGTAGCTCTTGCCTCTGATCAGATCGAGGACTACCTTGACCTTACGAGGGGAGATGCGGATATATTTCTGTGTTGCTCTTGCTTCCATTGCTTTTCCTCCCTCTCCTCATTACTTACCGTTGTTGGAGGTCTTCGATCCCGCGTGGCCCTTGAAGGTCCTGGTGGGAGCGAATTCGCCCAACTTATGGCCGACCATATCCTCGGTGATGTAAACCGGGATGTGACGTCTGCCGTCGTGAACGGCGATCGTATGGCCGATGAATTCCGGGAAAATGGTAGAGGCTCTTGACCAGGTCTTGAGCACTTTTTTGTCGCCCTTTTCGTTCATGGCGGAGATCCTCGCGTAGAGTTTCGCCTCAACGTACGGCGCTTTCTTCAAGCTTCTGCTCATTTATGCTGCCTCCTTACCTGTCGTTTCTGCGTTTGACGATGAACTTGTCGGTCCTTGCCTTCTTGTCTCTCGTCTTATAGCCGAGAGCCGGCTTGCCCCAGGGGGTCACAGGGCCCGGACGGCCGATCGGGCTCTTGCCCTCGCCGCCGCCGTGCGGGTGATCGCAGGGGTTCATGACCGAACCGCGGACCGTCGGACGAACGCCCATGTGACGACGTCTTCCGGCTTTACCGATCTTGACGGTGTCGTGCTCGACGTTGGAGATCTGGCCGATCGTCGCGCGGCATCCGATGCGGATGTAACGGACTTCTCCGGAGGGGAGTCTGACCTGAGCCATCTCGCCTTCCTTAGCCATCAGCTGAGCCTGCACGCCCGCAGACCGTACGAGCTGTCCGCCCTTACCGGGGTAAAGCTCGATGTTGTTGATGAACGTACCGACGGGGATATTCGCAAGCGGCAGGGTGTTGCCGGGCTTGATATCGGAATCCGCGCCGGAGGAGATCACCATACCGTCGGTGACGCCGACGGATGCTACCTCGTAGCTCTTCTTACCGTTTTCATCCTGAAGAAGGGCGATGTAAGCGGTCCTGTTGGGGTCGTACTCGACGCCGACGACCGTCTTCTTGCCGTCTTCTCTCTTGAAGTCGATGATACGGTATTTCTGTCTGTTGCCGCCGCCTTTGTGACGAACGGTGATCCTGCCGTAGCTGTTGCGGCCGGAATGTTTCTTTTTCTTTGCAAGAAGGCTCTTTTCGGGAGTGGACTTCGTTACTTCCTCGAAGGAGGGCACTGACATATGTCTTCTTGCAGGAGAGGTCGGTTTATATTTTCTTGCCGGCATTCTGTTTCTCCTCCTTCATCAGTTCATGCCCTCAAAGAACTCGATCGTCTTTGATTCGGGCTTGAGAGTTACGATTGCTTTTTTCCACTCGGCGGTCCTGCCCGGAACGTAACGAACTCTCTTGGGCTTGCTCTTCATATTCATAACGTTGACGGCCTGGACCTTGACGCCGAAGAGTTCCTCAACGGCTTTCGCGATCTCGGGCTTCGTCGCGTCGGGCGCGACTTTGAAGGTGTATTTCTTCTCGGAGATCATGTCCATCGATTTCTCGGTGATGATCGGCTTCAGAATGATATCCTGTGCGAATTTCATTTGTCGTACACCTCCTCGATCTTACGCGCGGCGTCCTGAGCGATCACGAGGGTCGTGCAGTTCAGGATGTCGTACACGTTAAGAGTGTTCGGATAAGCGACGGTGACGCCCGGAATGTTGCCGAGGCTGCGATAGACCTTGTCGTCCTTCTCGGGAATGACGACGAGGGCTTTCTTCGCCGCTCCGACGTCGGAGAGCATCTTGACCATCGTCTTCGTCTTGTACTCTTCGGTCTTTATAGCGTCGATGACGATCATGTCTTCGCTCGCTACTTTGGACGAGAGAGCGCCGGTGATCGCAAGGGCTCTTACCTTGCGGTTGAGTTTCGTTCTGTACGAACGGGGCTTCGGGCCGAGAGCGACTCCGCCGTGAGTCCACTGAGGACTTCTGGTGGAACCCTGTCTGGCGCGGCCGGTCCCCTTCTGACGCCACGGTTTCTTGCCGCCGCCGGAGACCTCGGTCCTCGTCAGAGTGGACTGAGTGCCCTGTCTCTGGTTGCCGAGATAGTTTTTGACAGCCGCGTGGAGGACAGCACCGTTAACGGGAGCTGCAAACACTTTGTCGGAGAGGCTGATCGTTCCGACTTCGCCGCCCGCCATGTTGACAACTTTGATTTCTGGCATTTTTCTTTCCTCCTTCCGACTTATTTAACGCTGTCGCGGATGAACACGATATTGCCGCGGGATCCGGGAACGGCTCCCTTGAGGGCGATGAGGTTCTTTTCCGCGTCGACTTTTACGACTTCGAGATTCAGGACGGTGACCTGTTCGTTACCGTACTGTCCCGCCATCTTCTTGTTCTTGTAGATCCTGGACGGCGTCGAGTTGGCTCCCATGGAACCGGGCTGACGGTGGACAGGACCCGTACCGTGCGTCATCTTGAGAGTGTGGAAGCCCCATCTCTTGACTGCTCCGGAGTAACCGTGACCTTTGCTGGTGCCTGTAACGTCGACCTTGTCGCCTGCGGCGAAGGTATCGACTGCAACCACGTCACCGACGTTCATCGAAGCGGCGTCCTCAAGACGGAATTCCTTGAGATGACGTTTCGGGCTGACGCCCGCTTTCTTGAAGTGACCGGCTCTCGGTTTGCCGACCAGCTTCTCACGGATATCTTCGAAGCTCAACTGTACGGCTTCGTATCCGTCGTTTTCGACGGTCTTCTTCTGAGTTACGGGGCATGGACCCGCCTCGATGACCGTCACGGGGATCACAAAACCGTTCTCGTCGAAGATCTGCGTCATCCCCAGCTTTTTGCCGATGATTCCTTTCTTCATCGTTTTTTCCTCCTTAAAAAGGTTATTGGTTGGCTCGCGGCCAACTTGACCTCGCCGCCATCAAGCTTCGGGTCTCGATCCGGAGGGGATCTCCGCCTTTATCGCTCTGTACGGGTTGGCTTATTTCCAAAGGGCATGTGAGATCTGCCCGTTGGTACGTGGGTTTTGCCTTACAGTTTGAGATCGATGTCCACACCCGCGGGAAGTTCCACGGACATGAGAGCTTCGACGACCTTCTGCGAGGGCTTTCTGATCTCGATAAGTCTCTTGTGCGTTCTCTGCTCGAACTGTTCGCGGCTGTCCTTGTACTTGTGGACCGCGCGAAGGATCGTGACGATCTCTTTGTCGGTGGGAAGCGGAACGGGTCCGGAGACCTCCGCGCCGTTTCTCTTCGCGATCTCGACGATCTTAGCCGCCGCAGAGTCAACGAGGGTGTGCTCGTAACTCTTGAGCCTTACTCTGATCTTTTCGCTTGCTGCCATGTTTTGCCTCCTTTTAAATATGTGTTTTTTTCTGAGGCGCTTTACACGCGTCCGGGCGTTCCTTTTGTCTCCGAAAGTGCGCCGAGACCGACTAACGTCGATCCCGGTTCGAAAAAGGGCAAAGATGCCCCCGCAGTCAGAGCAGAAAGGAGCGCGCCCCGCGCGTTCCCCGCCCGGCTTATGCCGGACATACTCCGCGGAAATTCCCCGCCCGCTCCCTGACAGTTCGGAGCGTTCGGCAACCTCCCGCATCATCGCGCATCAAACAGCAGTATTATATCATAAATGAAAGACGCTTTCAACAACTGTTCCGAAATTGACTTGAAAAAATAATGTGAGAAATTTTCGCGCGAAAACAAGACTCTTTTGGTAATAATTCACAAAACGCCTCGTTTTTCGCCTTTTTCCGCATTCAGGAGACGAAAAAACGGTCCGGGACTAGGATCGCTTCGCCAATAAGCAAAAAAAGTGCATATTTCGCGCGCGTATATTGAATTCAATTTTGAAATGTGCTATTATATACAGAAGGATGATTTTTGACAGGACCGTACGGGCGATCGCCCGCGGTCCGCGCCAGACATAAATAACCCCGGAAAGGAAAAACCGCCGATGGACACTCAAAACAGCGAGAAAAAAACAGAAAAAAAGGTCCGTCCGGAACCGAAAGGCAGCCCGGTACTGTTCCGCGTGTGTTCCGTTGTTTCCGCGATCTTCGGTATCGCCGGAGCGATCGTTTATTTTTTCGCATACGTCAATGATTACGAGCCCGGGATCATGCACTTCAGAACGGGATCGTATCTCATAGTGCTCGCAGGCTGTCTGATCGCGGCGTCCGCACTTTCTGCGCTCGTCGCCGGGATAGCCTCAAGAGGAACGGGCGCTGCGAGCCGGATCGAATTTCCCGGCGCATCCGCGGTCTTCTTCACTTTTCTTTCCGGACTTCTGTTTGCCGCGTACGTCGTATCCGTGCTGATCTCGTCCCGCGGTCTTCCCGGGGGCGTTCTTGAAAAGATCGCGCTGTTCGTCGCCGCCGTTTCCGCCGTCGCAATGATACTCAGAGCGACGACGTGGGGTTCCGGCTCCGGCGGAGCGATCCTGTCGCTCTTCCCCGTGATATTCACGGGTCTTCTGATCTTCATCTACTATTTCGATATGACCACCGCGCCGATCAACTCCCCCGAAAAAGGAATGACGAACGTCCTTTTGTCCGTCGTTCTTCTCTTCTTCCTCGGCGACACGCGAGACAGGATCGACAGGATCAGCCCTGTCCTCGCGGTTTTCACCCGCGTAAGCGCGGCGTTTATCGCTTTGCCCGTTGCCGCGGTGAGAATCGTACTTCGTTTCACATCTCAGCTTGAAAGCCCGCCGTTCATCGTGAACGCGCTCCTCATATCCGTCGGTCTTTTCGCCCTCTATCTGCTCGTCCTGACAGGGAGGCAGATACGCGCGGGAAAACAGGAGGCGGAGCCCGATCCCGGGAAGCAGCCGGAATAATTACAGGATTTTAAGCAGAAAGGATAAATAAAAAATGGAAAACGGAATTCCCGAACTCACTCTGACGTCCGGAGCGGCCGCCGCCGCGGATCCCGTCCCCACAGCAGCCGACGCCGCAAACGACGTCGCGGCTCCCGAAGGATTCGTCTTCACCGAAGAGGAACAGAAACAGATAGACGAGTTCTCGGAAAAGATCGATATTACCGACAGCACCATGGTGCTCAGCTACGGCGCGCCGGCGCAGAAAAAAGTATCCGAGTTCTCCGACGCCGCTCTCGAGGGCGTCCGTACCAAGGACTTCGGTCAGACCGGCGAGATGATCTCGAATCTCATCTCCCAGCTCAAAGGGCTCAACGACGACCAGGGCAAGGGCGGATTCTTCGGCCTTTTCCGTAAAACGAAGAACAAGATCGAGTCGATGAAGATCAAATATGCCAAAGCGGAAGAGTCGGTCTCGATGATCAGCGGCGAACTTGAACGCCATCAGGTCGTCCTGCTCAAGGACATCACGACGCTCGACAAACTCTACGAGATGAACCTCGATTATCTCAAAGAACTGACGATGTACATCGCCGCGGGCAAAAAGAAGCTCGCTTACGAAAGGGAGAACACCCTTCCCGAATATCTGGCGAAAGCGAAAGAGACGGGTCTTCCCGAGGACGCGCAGGCGGCGAACGATTTCTCCGAGATCTGCGACAGATTCGACAGAAAGCTTCACGACCTTGAACTCACCCGGATGGTCGCGATACAGATGGCTCCGCAGATCAGACTTCTGCAGAACAACGATTCGATGATGAGCGAGAAGATCCAGACCGTTCTCGTCAACACGATCCCGCTCTGGAAGAGCCAGATGGTCCTTGCGCTCGGAATCGCGCACTCCGAAGAAGCTATGAAGGCTCAGCGCAGCGTCACCGATATGACGAACGAACTGCTCCGCCAGAACGCCGAGACGCTTCACACCTCAACCGTCGAGATAGCCAAAGAGACGGAGAGAGGTATCGTCGATATGGAAACGCTCACACATACGAACGAGCAGCTGATCGCCACGCTCGACGAGGTGCAGCAGATCCACGCCGAAGGCAGAGAGAAGAGAGCCGAAGCCGAGGCGAAGCTGCGCGGCATAGAAAACGAACTCAGACAAAAACTGCTTGAAGTCAACGGAGAGAAGGAAGAATCGAAATGAAAAAAGTATTGGCAGCTGTCATCGCAACGGTAATCATAGCGGCGCTCGCCGTATCGGTCTTCGCCGATTATCCGAAAAGCGAAACGTTTATTTATGACGGAGCCGAAATGCTCAGCGAAGAGGCTGAAGCCGAGATCAAAAGCGTCAGCGACGCCCTGTTCGTAGCGAAGGGCGTCAGGATCGCCGTTTGTACGGTCGACAACACGGGCGACATCCCCGCCAACACTTACGCAAGAGGCGTGTTCGGAGAATGGGGAGTCAACGGCGTCCTGATCCTCGCCGTAAAGAGCACCGAATTCTATTACGCGGTACAGAGTTCGTCCATAGCCGATACTCTGACGGATGAAAAGCTGGGAGAAATAATGAACACGGTCCTCGAACCGGAATTCGCAGCGGGTAATTACAGCGCGGGTTTCTCGGCGACCGTCAAAGCGATCTCGTCTTTCATATCCGAAAACGTAAAAACGCCTGAAGCCGCGGACAAATCTTCGTCCGAAGCGCCGAAGAAAAAGAACGGCTTTGTCATATTCCTCGTTATCGTGCTCATTATCGCCGCCATTCTCGGAGGCGGTTACGGTCTTCTCGTCTACCTTGAAAAGAAGCAGGAGAGAGAACGCCGTCTGAGACTTGAGGAAAAAAGGAGAAGACTCGCCCAGAGCGGCCGCGGGAACTATTTCGGAGCGCCTTCGAACGGTCGGAACGCCTACGGTCAGTCTCCGGCGGGAAGAGGCGACTTCGATCGCGAATACGGCGCGCGCAGTCAGGGTGAACGCGGTGGCGACAGATTCGTATATCCCGAATCGTCACCGACGGCTCGTCCCGGTCAAAGAATGCAGAACCCCGTAAACAACGTAAACCGCAGGACAGTTTCCGCTCCGCCGAGAGGACAGAGAGTGGATTTCGACAGAGAATATTACAGAGGAACGCCCGCGGGCGAGGAAAACGTCGACGCGAGCGCAACGAGAGAATTTACAAGACACTGAAATTGCAGGCGGGACCGCGCCGGGCGGAAAAACGCCCCGGCGCGGTTTTTGAACGCGCCGCCGCATTATTGTATTAGGAGAGACCCGAAATGATACTTTCAGCCGCCGCCGTGTCCTACGGATACGGCGCGACGACAATTTTGCAGGACGTGACCTTTTCCGTTGAGGAAGGAGACAGGGTCGGCGTCGTCGGAGTGAACGGAAGCGGTAAATCCACCCTTTTCCGAATTCTCTCGGGCGAGGAGGCGCCGGACGGCGGGTCCGTATTCCTCGCAAAGGACAAAACGGTGAAGATGCTTCACCAGGACGACGCTTTTCGCATCGACCCGTCCTGCCCCGACACCGTACTTGAGCAGATGTGGGCGACGCGCTCCGACCTGCTCGCCCTCGAGCAAAGGACCGAGGAACTCGAAAAGTCGCTCTCCGCGGCGACCGATCCCGATGAAGTCGCAAAACTGACGTCCGAACTCGCATCGGTGAATTCCCGTTATACCGACGGAGGAGGACTGTTCTTCAGATCGAAGTGCAAAAGCCTGCTCGTCAGCCTCGGATTCGGAGAGGAATACCATTCCCTTCCCGTCGAATCGCTCAGCGGCGGGCAGAGAACGAGGCTCGCACTTGCAAGGCTTCTCGCCGGGGAACCGGATATTCTGCTGCTCGACGAGCCTACGAATCACCTCGACGTCGATACGCTCGAATGGCTCGAGGGATATCTTTCAACGTACAAAAAAACGTTTCTCGTAGTCAGTCACGACAGGCTTTTCCTTGACAGAGTCACGAACAGGACGCTCGACGTTGAAAACGGAACGACGCACTTTTACGGGGTCCCGTACACGGCGTTCGTTGAAGAGAAGGAGAAGGCGCGGGAGGCTTACAGAAAGAAATACGACCTGCAGCAGAAAGAGATCGCCCGTCTTGAGGCGTTCATCGAAAATCAGCGCAGGTGGAACAGAGAGAGAAATATCATCGCCGCGGAATCGAGGATGAAGGCGATCGACCGGATGGAAAAGATCGAACGTCCTAAATCCGCGCCGCGCGCGATATCATTCAGTATAAATCAGGCGTCGCGGAGCGGAAACGACGTCATGTACGTCGACGGGCTGACGATGGCTTTTCCGCAAAAGCCGCTTTTCCGCGATCTGTCTTTCGTCCTCAAAAACGGCGACAGAATGTTCGTTCAGGGCCCGAACGGATGCGGTAAATCGACGCTGCTAAGGATCCTTATGGGACAGCTCGATCCCGTTTCGGGAACGGTCGAGACCGGATATAACGTAAAGATAGGGTACTATTCTCAGGATAATCAGGGGCTGACCGAAGAGAATACGGTCCTCGACGAACTCTGGGACGCGTACCCCGATCTTCCGCAGACGAAGATACGCGATACGCTCGCGATGTTTTCGTTCCGCGGGGAGGACGTGGAGAAAAAAGTCTCCGTCCTCAGCGGCGGGGAGAGAGCGCGGCTGACGCTTGCAAAACTGATATTGATGAAGGTCAACCTTCTCATCCTCGACGAACCGACCAACCATCTCGACGCGGATTCACGGGAGGCGCTCGAGCGGGCGCTCTCGTCGTTCGGCGGAACGCTTATCTGCGTCTCACACGACAGATATTTCGTGAGAAGACTTGCAACGCGGTTCATTCTGATGAAGGACGGGGGCGCGAAGGACCTGATCTGTACTTACGATGATCTCGAAACGTGGAAGAAGCGGGGCGGGACGGCGCCTGAAAAGAAGGAAGACCCGGACGCTCCCCCGTCCCAAAAAGACGAATACCTCGCCCGCAAGCGCGCCGTTCAGGACAGAAGGAAAGCGGAAAGACGGCTAGAAGCGATCTTTGAAGAAACGGAAAAACTCGAGATCGAGATCGCAGATATCGACCACGAACTTTTCGGCGACGCCGCCTCCGATTACGTCAGAGCGGCGGAACTGTACGACAGAAAAACGATCGTCGAGGACAGACTTATGAGCCTCTGGCGGGAGGAAGAAGAACTCAGAGAACAGTTGGGAGAGTGACGGACATGCTCGATCTGCTCGAAATGCACAAGAGTTTCCTGCTGGCGCATTTGCGCCCGGGCGACGTCGCGGTCGATTTCACGATGGGAAACGGTCACGACACCGAGTTTCTGTCGAAAACGGTCGGGGAGACCGGGAAGGTCTACGCCTTCGACATACAGGAACTCGCGGTCGAATCGACGAGGAAAAGGCTGACCGAGACCGGGTGCCCCGATAACTGGGAACTGATCCTGGCATCGCATCACAGAGCGCCCGAATTCGTTAAGGAAAAGATCCGCGCAGGGATATTCAATCTCGGGTACCTGCCCGGATCCGGGAAGAAAGAGTTGACCACGATGCGGGAAACGACGCTACCCGCGGTCGCGTCCGCGGTCGGCATGCTCGGCGAAGACGCCGTATTGATCGTCGCAGTCTACCCGGGTCATCCGGAGGGTAAAGCGGAAGGAGAGGCGCTCGGCGAGTACTTCTCTTCTCTTTCCAGATTCAAGTACACGGCGGCGGAGATAAAACTTGTCAATTCACCGACCAGTCCGTATTTCTTCGTTATCGAGACAAAATAAAAAAAGACTTCTCAAAAACCGGGAAAGGAGGTATGCGCCGGTATGAGCGAAAAAAGAAACGATATTTTTGACGGCAAAGCAAAAAACGGCGCATCCTCGGGATACAGGAGCGCGAGATACCCTCAGGGGTACGGCCCCGTCGATCGCGCGGGGAAAGCCGCTCCCGCGAGAGCGGGGCAGCAAAGACCCCAGCAGATCCCGGATCGGCAAAGACCGGTTCAGCAAAGGCCCGTTCAACAGAAGTCTGCGCAAAAGAGGCCTACGCAGCAGAGGCAGGCGCAACAGAGACCCGCTCAACAAAGACCGGTTCAGCAAAGACCGGTTCAGCAAAGACCGGTTCAGCAAAGACCGGTTCAACAGAGGTCCGCGCAGCAGCGTCCGGTTCTGCAAAGACCCGCGCAGCAGAGGCCGTATCAGCGTCAGCAAACAAATTACGGACGTACGCCGACGTACGCCGACGGCAGACAGGTGCAAAACGCCGAACGCGAAGCGAGAAACAGAGCCCGCGAAGCCGAGAGACGGCGGGCTGAAAGTCAGGCGCGGCTCGACGAGCTGAGAGCCGAAAAACGGCGCGCCGAGCATGAAAAAAGACGGCGTGAGGCAGAGATCAGAGAAGAAAAACTCCGCGCCGAAAAACGCGCTCTCAAAGAAAAAATGAAAGTCAGGCGAAAAGCCGACCGGAAGGTGAAACGGAAAATCTTTTTCGGAAGGCTTCTCGTCGGATCGGTGATCTTCGCCATCCTCGCCGCATTATCGGTCGGCGCATTCGCATTTTTCTTCACACGGTCGCCGGACGCCCCCAAAACCTCCGACGTGTCGTATCTGTTCGGGGGAAAAACGGTCAGAAAAGAGTCCGCGTCGACCGCCTTCAGGGACGGCGTGCTCTATATCTGTTTCAACGACGTGAGCGATTATCTCTCGATGGCCGTCACCGGCAGAGCCGATGAGATGACGTTTATCTTCCCCGAATGGGACGAAAAAAAGGACAGCGCCGGAACCGGAAACGAAGAGAGAGTTACTTTCCGCGACAAATCAAGAACGGTTTACGTAGGCTCCCACAGGATAACGGTCGAGGCGGAATGCCGTGTCGCTGCGGAAAAAATGTGGGTCCCGTTCAGTTTCGTCAGCGAATTCATCGACGGGGTGAATTCCGTATACAACAGATCCAAAAATACCGTGTCGGTCTCTCGTATCGAGGACGAGGAACTTTCGGGTAAAAACAAGCCCGTATATCTTCCCGTTTCGCTGAAACTGAAAGATCAGAATCCTCTCGACGGGTTCCGTCCGGGAGACACGATCTCGGTCCCCGAACCCGAATTCATAAACGATCTGTCCTCTTACGAAACGTATATGAATCCGCCCGACGCGGAGGAGTATCTCATCCTCGTGAACGCGCAGAACGCTCTGAGCGCGGCGTACGTGCCGGAAGACCTCACCGACGTCGGAATGACGCGGCAGGACGGACGCGCCACGCAGAAAATGAGGCTTTACGCCGAGAAGGCGCTCGAGGCGCTCTTCACCGAGATGAACTCGATGGGCTTCACCGACGTGAACGTGACGACCGGCTACGTTTCGTACGCAGAGCAGAACGCGCAATTCGAGAGATTCGTCGCGGATCAGCTCTCCGCCGATCCGTCGCTGGAACGCGAACAGGCGGAAGAGATCGTCTCTACGTATTCGCCCCGCCCCGGGACGAGCGATTATCAGACGGGGCTCGCGGTCGAGATGCACAATCTCGGATACGCGGACGAGTCGTTCGCCGCGACCGAAGCCTACGCGTGGCTCAAAGAGAACGCGTGGAAATTCGGATTCATCATCCGTTATCCCGAAGGAAAGACCGACGTCACCGGGGTAAGGTTTGAACCGTGGCATTTCAGATACGTCGGGAGAGCGGCGGCGTACGCGATAAAAGAACAAAACATATGTCTTGAAGAATACGCTGCAAAATAAAAGAAGGCGGCTTGCCGATGCAAGCCGCCTTCTTTCATATCTTCATCTTTTTTCTTAATCTGTTCACGGCGTCCATGAGAGGCAGCCCGAGTATGTAGCACACCGCCGCCTCGCCGAGGCCGACCGTACCCGCGTGGATCAGGAGGACCGGGGCCGCGCCTTCCACTCCGAACGCCGAGGTCATACCGTATCCGTAGTACAGAACGAACGGGATGATCGCCGCGTTGAAGAGCACGGGCGGAAGCGGGCAAAGGAGCGCCGCTGGAAGTTTGATCTTATCCGTTTTCCCGACGCGGAAAGCTCTGCCGATAAAGTACGTACATACCGACGCGAGAAGCGTCGCCAGCGAGCCGAAGACGACGTCGACCCACGTTCCGCCCGCCAGATTTGCGATCGCGCACCCGATCGTGAGCCCCGGGATAGCCGCCGGAGTGAACGCGGGTAAAATACAAAGCGCCTCGGACAGACGGAACTGGATCCCCGCGGAGGAGATCTCCCACAGCACCATCGTGAGCGCGGCGTAAAGGGCGGCGATGATCGCGCCCGTCGTGATAAAACGAACTTCTTTTCTCATATTCTTTTTGCTCCCTTAGTTTTGATTTCGGAAAGAACGCGTCTTTCCGGGTGAGGATGGTTTCGAACTCACCGGCGAACGATCGCCTCCATTATTATATACCATATCGCCGCGTTTCGCAAGTGCTTGCTTACCGGGCGTTAATGTGGTAAAATATCAAAAAAAGAAGGAGGTCGGCGCGTATGAAACAGTATCTCGAATGCGCGCGCGTCGTCGGAACGCACGGCGTTCGCGGGATGATGAAACTCGCCTCGCTCGCCGACTCGCCCGAGGCACTCGCCAAAGTCAAAAAATACTACACCGAGAACAAAGACGGTTCGTGGCGCGAGTGGGACGTCAAGGGAGGATTCATTCACAAAGGTCTGCTCGTCGCATCGGTCGGAGGGATCGAAGATCTCGATACCGCGATCACGATGAAAGGAACCGTTTTTTTCGCCGACCGGAAATCGTTCAAACTGAAAAAGGGCGACTATTTCATAGCCGACGTTATCGGTCTTCCCGTGATCGACGAGAGTACCGGCAGCGCGATCGGGACGCTTTCCGAAGTCCTGACGGAGCGGATACAGCATCTGTACGTCGTAAAAACGGACGCGGGGGACGAGTTTATGATCCCCGGCGTACCGGAGTTCATAAAAAAAGTCGTCCCCGAAGGGGACGGCGCGGGAATTTACGTTCACCTCATCGACGGGATGGTCCCCGAGACGGGAGGCAAAGATGAGAATTGACGTTATGACGCTCTTCCCCGAGTTCGTGGAATACGTTCTCTCCGAGAGCATCATCGGAAGAGCGAGAAAGAGCGGCGCGCTCGACGTGAGGACCCACAATATCAGAGATTATTCCGAGGATAAAAACAGACGCGTCGACGACACGCCGTACGGAGGCGGCAAGGGGATGCTCATGGCTGCGCCGCCGATCTACAACTGTTATTCGGCAATCGTCGAAGATTCCGAAAGCCTGCCCCGCGAACAGATCCGCACGGTCTATATGAGCCCGCGCGGAAAACTGCTCCGTCAGGAGGACGCAAAACGGCTCTCGGAGTACGGTCAGCTCATTATTCTCTGCGGTCACTACGAAGGGGTCGACCAGCGGATAATCGACGAGATAATCGACGAGGAGATCTCGATCGGAGACTACGTTCTCACGGGGGGCGAGATACCCGCGTGCATCCTTGCCGACGCCGTCGGGAGGCTCTGCCCCGGCGTACTCTCCGATCCCGAGTGCTTTGAGGCGGAATCGCTTACCGACGGTCTGCTCGAATACCCGCAGTACACCCGCCCGCCCGTCTTTCACGGGATGGAAGTGCCGGAAGTACTGCTCAGCGGTCACCACAAGAACATCGACGAGTGGAGGCACGAAAGGTCCGTTGAGATCACGAGGGAACGCAGACCCGATCTGCTCAAGGATCGGTCATAAAAGGCCGAGGTAAGCGAACACTCCGTTCGCAACTCCCGCGGCGAAAACTTCGGGGGACGATCGCATGAGTTCCGCGTCGAAGGGATTGGTAATAAAACCGAGTTCAACGAGGACGGCGGGCATAGCCGTCCTTCTCAATACGTAAAGAGACGGTCGGGTAAAAACTCCTCTGTCGCGCAGACCCGTGGCGGCGTTGAGACGAAACGCGATATTCTCGGCGAGCGCGTACGCGGGACTTCCCTCGCTGTAGACGAAGCACTCCGATCCGCTCGCCGTCGTGACGCTCGAGGCGTTTGTGTGCAGACTTATGAAATAATCTGCGCCCCACGAGTTGGCGTCGTTGACGCGCGCGGCGAGCGAGGTCGCGACGGACGTGCCGAGCTGCGTCGTCGGAGACGGACGCGACAGGCGGGCTGTGAGACCTCCCGCGCGAAGGATCTCAGAAAGACGCACTCCGATCGTGTAGACGAGGTCCTGTTCGCGGAGCCCGTTTCCCTCCGCGCCCGAATTCGGGTTTTGCGGGTTGTGCCCCTGATCTATGTATATCTTTTCAGCCATCTGTTTTCTCCTTTTATCTGTTCACGATATTATTCTATTCGGCAGAGAGCCGATTGACACACAAAAGAGGCGAATATGAAAAACGTACAGACCGCACTCGGCGTGATGCGCCGCGCAGTGGAAAACTACGGAATGATCAGACCGGGCGACCGGATCGCCGTCGGCGTCTCGGGAGGCAAAGACTCGATCGTCCTTCTGAGGCTGCTCGCGGAATTGAGACGGTTCGACGCCTTTTCATTCGAGCTCGTGGCGATATGCATCGACCCGTCGTTCGAGGACGTCGGCGGGGGCGCCTTCGATCCGTCTGCGATTCGCGCGACCTGCGATGAACTCGGAGTCCCTCTGACCGTCGTCAAAACGAAGATCGCCCGGATCGTTTTTGAAGCGCGCGGAGAGGAACGGCCGTGCAGTCTTTGCGCGCGTCTGAGACGCGGCGCGCTGAATGACGAGGCGGAAAAACTCGGCTGCGGAGTGCTGGCGCTCGGTCATCACGCGGACGACGCCGCGGAGACCTTCATGATGAATCTGCTCATCGGCGGAAAGATAGGGTGCTTCTCTCCGGTGACCGAATACGAAAAGATAAGGCTGATAAGACCGCTGATCTATATGCGCGAACGGGAGATCGGACCTCTCTGCCGCGTCCTTTCCCTTCCCGTCGCAGAGAAGATCTGTCCCGCGGACGGCGAGACGGAGCGCGAACGGATGAAAAATACGCTTCACGCCCTTGACAAAGAGTATCGCGGACTTTACGATTCGATAATCGGAGCGATGGAGCGCGGGGAGCTCGACGGGTGGCGGAAAACCGACAAATAACGGAATAGAAAAAAGGATCGCCTCATACTTTTCTATGAGGTGATCTTTTATGTTCAAAAGACTGAAAAGCGAGCTGTACTGTATCAAAAACATCAGGGTCGCGCTGATCGTTTTCTGCGCGGTCGGAGCGGCGCTCGGTATCCTGACGTGGACGACGTCGGGCGGAGCGGGCGTTTTCTGGCGAATAATGAAAAAGCCTCCGCTGACCCCTCCCCTTTCCGTTCTGTTCGTTCTCTGGGTCATGACGTACCTTCTTTTCGGCGTTTTCGCCGCAATAACCAAAGGAGCAGTGAAAAAGGCGTCGGGCGCGCTGATCAACGCCGCAGCGGGATACTTTCTCGCCCTTTTCTGGTGTCCTCTTTTCTTCGCGGGCAAGTTTGCGATCGCTTCCGCGGCGCTTTTCGTTTCAGCGATCGTCCTCATACCCGCCGCGGTCAGGTGCGGGCGGTTTTACGTATGCGTTTTTATCGCCGCCGTTCCGCTCTGGGCGCTTGAAGCGTTTTTTCTGTATCTGACGGTCGGCTTCGCCGTGCGGAACTGAAAAATGATATTGACAAAACAGAGGAATTATTGTATATTTATATGTGCAAAACGCGTGTTTTGAAAGGAATATCAAAATGAAGAAACTGAGACTTATCTCCCTTCTGATGGCGGTCGTTCTCGTCACGATGGGATTGATTTCATGCGGCGGAGAAGTCGTTTCCGCAAAAGTCAGACTTGCCGTTATCAAAGTTAACGCCAACGGTTCGAAAGATCTCATCTGCGGCGTTATGGAAAGCGAGATAAAAGGGACCGCGAACAACCCGCCGACAGTGCTTCAGGCGGCGCGTGAGATCCTTGAAGAAAATTCCATCCAGTACACCATCGACGAGAGCACCGGCGGTTTCACCTCGATCAAGAACCAGAAGGAGCGCTCCGCTAACGGCGTCGTCTCCGGTTGGATCTACAAACTGAACGGTCAGGACTCGACCGAGCTTGCAAACGTGGCTGTCGTCAAGGACGGCGACTACATCGTTTACTACCTCACTTCCTGGACCAACGAAGACGCGGTCGACGATCCGGACGTGACGGAAGACGAGAATGAGACCGAACCCGAGACCGAAGAGGTCGAAGAGGAAGAAGAGACCGAAGATCAGGGTTAAACGTTATAAAAACGCGTCTGGCGGCGGCGTTCCGGAGGAGCGCCGCCGCCTTTGAGGTAAAAAGAATGAAAAAGAATCTTTCTCTTCTTTTCGCGGCTGCTTTCGTCTTCCTGTCGCTTTCCGCGTGCGGCGCCCCGCGCGAATATGCGTCCGACTTTTTCGCCATGGATACGTATATGTCATCAAAGACGTACGGGACCGACGCCTCGGGGGCGGTAAAAGAGGAGGCTGAGAGGCTTGAATCGCTCTTCTCCGTGACGGACGAAAACAGCGAGATCGGAGTTCTCAATGTGAAAGGGAGCGTCAAAGCGTCTACGGAAACCGTCGAGCTCATTGAAAAAGCGCTTGAGATCTCGGAAAAGACCGACGGCGCGCTCGATATAACCGTCTACCCGGCGGTGAAGGCGTGGGGGTTTACGACAGGCGATTACGCCGTTCCCTCCCCCGAAAGGATCGAAGAACTGCGCGCCCTGACCGACTACGAGAAAGTTGATATCGACGGCGATACCGTGTCGGTCCCCGAAGGATTTATGATCGACCTCGGCGCGGTCGCCAAGGGATATCTCGGCGACAGAGTCCGCGTTATTCTGAAAGATTCGGGGATAACCTCGGCGATAGCCGACCTCGGCGGGAATATCGTCACGGTCGGGGACAAACCTGACGGTTCTCCGTGGCGCGTGGCGATCCGCGACCCGAACGGCGACGGCTCTGTCGGCGTGATCGAAGTGACGGACAAATGCGTCGTGACGTCCGGCGGCTACGAAAGGTATTTCACCGACGAGAACGGCGTGAAAAGATGGCATATAATCGACCCCGCGACGGCACAGCCCGCAGACGGCGGTCTTCTCTCCGCGACGGTGATCGGCGAGGGGTGCGTTCTGTGCGACGGACTGTCGACGGCGATCTTCGTCATGGGAGCCGAAAAGGCAAAGGCGCTGTGGCAGAGCGAGGGCGGGTTCGAGATGATTCTCGTGACAAAGGCGGGCGAAGTGCTCGTCACGGATGGGATCAAAGATTCGTTTTTCCTCGACGGCGGTTCGGGATATGAATTGAAGGTGATCGGATGATCAGAACGAGAACGTGGATCGTCATTATCGCAGCGCTCGCCGTCGCGGCGGCGGGAGCGATCCTTCTGATCAGGTTTTTCGGCGCGCCGGGTACGACGGCGGAGATCGTCAAGGGCGGCGAGGTGCTTTATACGATCGACCTTGATAAAGTGACGACTGAATATGAGATCGAGATCGGCGACGAGGACGGAGACAGAAACACCGTGACGGTGAGGCCGGGGATGATATGCGTTTCGAGCGCGGACTGTCCCGACAAGATCTGCGTGAATACCGGATGGGCGTCGAAAAATCACCCTTACCCGATAATCTGCATGCCGCACGAACTCATCATCCGCATCGTCGGCGCGGAAGGCGAGGCGGACGCGGAAGCGGGCTGATATTAAAAAGGACAAAGAAAGGAGGGGGACCAGATGGCAAAACGGATAGTAACGGACGCCGTGCTCGCCGCGGTTGCCCTCGTTCTTTTCGTTATTGAGGCGCAGATACCGCCCGTCGTGCCGATACCGGGCGTCAAACTCGGGCTCGCAAACATCGTCACGGTCTGGGCGCTGATTCGGATCGGCGCGCCGGACGCGCTCGGCATCACGCTCGTCAGGATCGCGCTCGGCTCGATATTCACGGGGACCGTTCCGTCTTTCGTCTTTTCCCTCTCGGGAGGTCTTCTCGCGTTCGTCGCGATCCTGCTACTCAGGAAACTGCTGAAAGAGGACCAGATATTCGTCGCGGGCGTGATCGGCGCGATCTTCCACAACGCCGGTCAGCTGACCGCCGCGGCGATAATGTACGGAACCGCGTCGGTGTTCGTCTGGTCCCCCGTTCTGATCCTTTCCGGGATCCTCACCGGTCTTTTCACGGGTCTCGTCGCGCAGCTGCTTGCAAAGAAGATCCCGAGGTCGATCGGCGCCCGCAGAAATTGACCGCGGGGTATTGCAAAACACCGGGGATTGTGCTAAAATATCACTTGCGTCCGCGGATGATCCGCAGGCAATACGTCTCCGTAGCTCAGTTGGATAGAGCGTCCGCCTCCTAAGCGGAAGGTCGATGGTTCGAATCCATTCGGGGACGAAAAAAACACAGAGGCGTCTATTACGCCTCTGTGTTTTTTCATTTTCTCAACTGAAAATCATCGCCGAATTCGCAAAGCAAATTCGCTGCGTGGCGATACGCTCAAATACAAAATGCGGTATTTCCAACGCCACGCGCGGTTCGAATTGCCTCGGAGTCGACGAAAAAAAGCACTTCTTGCGAAGTGCTTTTTTAATACCGGGCGGATACCGTTTATTGACCGATAAATCTCAGCGTTATGACCGTTGAACCGTCCTCTGCGATCGTGACGGTATCGCCGGATCTCCACGCGCTGTTGTCCGGTGAGAACTTATATCCCTCGATCTCTATATCTTTTAATATATCGTCAATTGCGATCTCGTACCCGTCGGCTACGATCACCTTCGAGAGAACGGTATTCCAGTAGTAATTCATCCCCCAGGATCTGACTTTGACCTGACAGTTGACTTTCAGCGTAGGCGGATCCTTCTCCCAGACCGCGGTGTATTTTGCCGTGCCGTCGCATACCGGAGGATCGTCAGCCGATACGAAGTTGCCGTCATCGTCGGTCCATCCCTTGAACGTGTATCCGGGACGATCGAGTTTCGGGAAGTCGATATGAGCGCCGGGCAGGTATTCCCTGGTGCTCTTTGTTCCGTCGCCGTTGTCGTACGTAACGGTGATCGTGTCTAGTTCGAGATAGACGCTGAACGTCGTTGAACCGTCGAATTTTACGTGTTCCGCAAAGAGCGTTGAGTCGGATCTGTTGACCCTGTACCCATCGTAAGGTTCTTTGCCTTCATAATCATAATCGGGCTGCGTACGCAGCAGATGTTTTTCGGCAAGAGCATCCGTTACGTCTTTAACCGTATCGTCGTTGAGGAAGAGGCCGTCGATCACGTCCGTACCGTCAAACGTATACTGCATCCTTCCCTGAGTATCGCGGTAGAAAGGAACGTAGTATCTGACGTTTACGGATACCGGGGAACCGCTCCACGTCGATCTGTACGTGACGTCGTGATCTGGCATGGTGTCGGGAAGTTTTTCAACTACGTTTCCGTCCCCGTCGACCCAGCCGTTGAAATCATATCCGTATGCCGTCGGTTCGTTCTTCGGGAAATCGTTCGCGCTCAGCGCCGTTCCCTCGGGCTTTGATATCATATAGAAGGTCGAACCGTCTTTATTCAGGAATTTTACCGTGCGTTTATTCGCTATCCATTCAATCTTTATCGTTCTCTCGAGGTCTCTTGAAAGCGTCTGGAAACTGTTGCCCTTCCACTTCACTTTCATAGTGACGGTGCCGGAACCGCCCGGGGCGTCCTTTCTCACCACGTAATTGGTATTGTCCTCATAGACGTAGGAGAAATTCGGATCGTCGAACGTGATCTCGAAGAGATCCTTCGTCTCCTTACCTTTCTTGCTGACGCTCGAGACCGTTCCGTCCTTGACGCTCATTGCGTTCATCATGAACACAGCCTCGGGTATGATCACTTTCTTATCGGAACCGGTATAGTCTCCGTAGAAATTGACTTTTTCATCTCCCTGATCGTAAGCGAAGTCGCTGACAAGAGTGTCCGTTCCCAATCGGAGGAACGGATATTCTCCGCCTCCAATGTACTTTTTGTAAGAGATCGCCCCGTCTCCCGCCTGCGCGACGAAAGTGAAACTGTAATAGCCACCTGTCTCGGCGAGTATCGCGCCCGCGTAGTACATATCCTTATTGGCGTCGCTTCCCACGTCGTTGATCTCGATGCCTGCGTAGAAGAATCCCCAGAAGCGCTGGTAGATGCCGCCCTCGATCTCGACGCCGATGCTGTCCAGACGGGCGTCAAAGAGGCCCGCGGAAACGGTGAGGCGGAGCCCCGCGCGGATACCAAGCGCGCCGAAAACGTAGAAATCCGCGCGAAAACGGGACGTATCGGTCTCATCCGTCTTGGATGTGCTGTCGTCGTGGTGGAAGATCATAAAGCTGAACGTGTTTCTGTAGGATCGCTCATAGTTTGCGCCGACCCCGATCGCGGCGTTCATCTGCGCCGAAACGATGAAATCGCACTTGATCCTGTACGCGAGCACGTGCCAGGGATCTATCGCGCCGTTCCAGTCGAAAATGTTTTCGTTTATTATATCGACCCAGCTCTTGTTGGCAGTCTTTATGAACGCGGAGTATTTTTCGGTGAGGGATCCTCCGCCAGTCGTTTGCTGCGGGAAAATGGATTCGTGTTTCTTCCCGAAGTCCTTTATATATTCGCACAGTTTTTTGACCTTCTCCGCACCCGCCGTCTTGTCGACGCCCTCCGGCCACGGAATTCCTGCGGAATTCTTGATGTCGTCCATCGTCGGATTGTTTTCAAAGAGCGTCGCCTCCGCAGTGAAACCCACTCCGACGTACAGTCCGCACGTGCAGCTTCCCGTCACGTTGTAGTCGTAGAGATACGGGAAGATCAGCCAAGTTTTCCAGATCGACGTTGAGTCGAACGTGTATCCGAGCACGACTTCGGTTTCAAAGAAGAAGGTAAGAGTGATGCGAAGACCCGCTTTCGCAAGCTCCGATCCCCTGATGGTGATTATGTATTTTGCGTGCGCTTCGACCCGGACGCCCATACTGTATCCGGTCTTGCCCGCAAAGTGTACCGTGTTCGGAGAGATAACGACGTCGGGATCTCCCTTGACTTCGACTCCGTTGGGCGCCCTGCCCTCGGCGATTGCCAGGAAATTCTTTCCGCTGAGGGATACCTCCTCGTCCTCGCCGTAAAAGAACGTCAGGTCTTCGAGATCCGAGTCCTCGAATATCTCCTTTGCCTCGTCGGTTTCCATCGCCAGCTCCGCGAGGTTATACGTGCTCTCGGCGAGATAACCGTTATTCGTCAGGTCCTCGACGACGCCGCGCTTGATCGCTTCTTCGTCGTAAGAATCGCGGATCTGATCTTCGGTCAGCGTACCTCTGTGATAAACCTCGGCGCTCGCGAGAAGGTCCTCAAGTTCCGTGACCGTATAATCGATCTCGGCGGTATCCTCTTCGCCGTCGCCCTCGGTAAACGTGATCCCGTTTATCACGGCGTACGCGGAGATCTCTCCGTTTTTCGCGTCTCCGGTATAAAACGCAAGGAAGTCGCCGGGCTCTACGACCGTGTTCTCATCGAGTCCCATTTCGGCAAACTCGCCGTCAGAGGTAAATTCCAGTTCGGATGCGGAAAGCGTTATTTCCGCTTCTTCGCCGACGCCGAGGCCGCATTCGCCCTTGACCGGGATAACGTCCGGAACATACAGTACGTCTTCCGGTTCCGCCCCCTCGTAAACGTATTCGGATCGGCCGTCGCCCGAATCCTTCACCTCGGTTATACGGATATAGGCGATACCCTGCTCCGTATCGTCGACGTCTCTGTCGTCGGGTCTGTCGCCTTCATAAATCGCGATGACGTCTCCCGGATTGTATGTATCTTTCGCATAAGTGAAGCTGCCCGTCCCGCTTTTTGCGGAAAGCGGACCGCTCTGATAGTCGTAACGAAGTATCCCGTCGTATTTCATAGCGTTCCCGGCGTCTTCTTCGCTGAGCTCGGAGGCGCTGAGATACTTCATATCTCCCGCAAGACGCAGATTGTTCGTCTCTTCTCCTGCGACCGTTATGTTGTACAGTCTGACCTCGTTTCCTTCGCCGTCGTAAGAGAGCGCGCTGTCGGTCAGTTCGATCTGATAGATCTCTCCTTTATTGAAACCACCCTCGCAAGCGACGGTGAACGTTCCGTTTCCGCCTTCAACCGCCAACTTATCGGGCTCTAAAAGATCTTTCTCTTCGGGATCGGTCAGTACGGGATTGGAGAGGTTTTTCAGAACCGTCCCCGCCATAACGTCTTCGGCGGTATATCCCTTCGGAGCGACGACCGTTACGCTCATGTCGGGATCGACGTCCTTTACGCTGACAAAGTCGGGTACGTACTCCTCATCGAAGGCAGACTCTTCGCCTTTGAGCATCGATACGCTGTCCCCGCTGTCGACCGAAGAAGTCATGAATCCGTCGCTTTCCCGATCATCCTTTTTGTTTCCGCACCCCGCCGCGACCGACAGGAGCAGCGTTGAAAGGAGGATCAGGCAAAGTATCCGTTTCAGAAGATCCATATTTACCTCCGCGCTTTTTTAAAGTTTTCGGATTTAACGTTATTGCTTCCGGATTTCGGTTAAACAATTTTTGTCCCTGCTTTGCAGCCATTCTTCCTTCGTCAGGAGATTCACGTGTCCTTTGCGCGTTTCTCCCATCTGCGGAACAGGGACTTTCTCGTTCGTCCACTGATATTTGAAACCGAGTTTTTCCTGCACGCGTTTCGATTTTTCATTTCCGTCGTAATAGCCGCACCAAACGCGCTGAAGCCCGAGATCTTCAAACGCGTGGCGAATCATCTCGCGCGACGCCTCGGGAGCGATGCCCCGCCCCCAGTACGGAACGCCGATCCAGTAACCGAGTTCCGCCTCGTCGTCCTTTGAAGCGAGATCGTTCTTGTGAAGACCGACGCTCCCGATAGGCAGACCCGTTTCCTTCAAAACGACAGCGTACGTTTCGGGGACTGCGAGAACGTCGCGGATGATTACGCGTGTGTTCTCGACGTCAGTGTGGGGCGGCCAGCCCGCCGCAGGGCCGACGCGCGGGTCGCAGGCGTATTTGAAGCACTCCTGCGCGTCCGATTCGTACCACGGGCGGAGGATCAGCCTTTCGGTCTCAAGTATTATCGGTCTTTCTTCTCTCATCTTTCGGCACCTCGCTTCGCGTCTTCGTCTTTATTCTATCACAAAGCGGTAGGCGCCCGCAAGCCGGTTTTTCAGCGGCCGCAAAACAAAAAACCGGGTCATGAAGACCCGGATTTTAATTTGGTTCCTTCAATCCGCAGAGAAAGAAAGGTCGCAGCGTTCCGCCACTCGGTACGCTTTGAAGTAATCCTCCTCAAGCGGGATCCACTTTTGTCTGAAAACCTCCGCGGCAGCTTCGCCCTCTCGCTCCGTGATACGGCGCATCTGTTCCTCCGGTGAGACGGTGAGAAAAACACGAAGATCGTAGTGATCCCACAGATCGGGATGGCAGCTGTAAGAGCCCTCGATTATCACTACGTTCCCGATCTCTGTTTCAACGGACGGCGTCATAGTTCCCGTCTTGCAGTCGTACGCGCTGTGAACGACGGTTTTCTTTCCCCTCTCAAGCGGGAGGATCACCTCGTCGAGAAGACGCTCGCGATCCATATTACCGCCCGGTGTCGCGAGCCGTTCGGGCGTTCTCTGCACGGGGCGGAGAAAAAAGTCGTCCGTGCGAAAGACCGCGCAGCCGAGGCGCTCGGCGAGCGCGTCGGCGAGAGTCGTCTTGCCCGAGGCGCATCGCCCGTCGATCGCGACTGTTACGAGCCGACCGCCCGCGGCGATCTTATTTATCTTTTCGGTTACGGTTCTGATCATATCGTTCATTTTCGTTCGCTCAGTCGATGACGACAGTGTCACCGTCGTATATGTAATACCCGGGGGTGAGTTCGCAGTCGAGTTTTTCTCTGTCGATCTGCTCAAAGGTCGAAAGGGAGAAAGAAGTCACCGAATCTTCGGAATAGTTGCTCTTTGCGTAAAGATAAACGTAATCTCCGATATACAGCGAACGGATCGTCCGGGACCAGTCGCCGACGTCAGCCGCCGCCTTTATCTCGAAAGACTGACCGTTCCAGAAGACGACGTAGAATTTTGACGAGTACATTGACGCGCCTTCTTGATAGTTTTCATCCAGAGTTTTGGCTCCGAAGCAGATGATCCCGCGTCCCGCGTCCGCGAGGATCGCGTGGTGGTCGTAAGCGACCTCGCTGTAGTACGCCCCGCGGATCGAGACCGTCGCGATCTCGCTCATCGCTCCTTTTTCGTCCTCGGAGAACATCGAAAGCTTGAGATTCCCGTCGTCGTCCTCTCCGAAACCGAAAAGCAGATCGCCGAACCGTTCGAGATAGTCGGAGTGGCCGGGGAGAGTGAGCTCGTCGATCACGCGTGGAGAGGTCGGGTCGGAGAGATCAACGTGGAACAGCGGATCGGTCTCGCGATACGTTACGAAGTAGCCGTCCGTACCCTCGAACCGGCAGGAGTAGATCTTCTCATCCGGAGCGAGTCCCTCGAGTTTGCCCGTCACGTTCATAGAAGCGTCGAGAACGTACAAGTTATTGTACGTATCCTCGACCCAATTCTCGCTGACGTATTCGATCGGTTCATAATAGCAGTCCGGGTCGTCGTAGTCGACCTCTCCGTAATATTCGGTTTCGCCGTCGCCGATCCCGGCGCCGTAGTATACTATATCGGTATCGTACGGTTCAGATGCCTGTTCGTTCAGGCGCCATTTCGATTCATACGTTTCGTGATCGACGCTCGTCACTACGCGGAGATAGCCGCCGTATTCGTCCATTGAGAAACTGTTGTGGATATATCCGTCAAGGAGGACCGAACCGGCTAGGGCGAGTTCCCCGTCCGCGGAAATTTTGACGAGGACCGTGTCGCAATCGTACTTATATACCGTGGTTGTGATCCCGTCCTGCTCGGTGCGTGTTTCCTCGTCCCTGTAATCGGTCCGGGCGACGAAGATGTTGTCCGCGCTCTGATACATGATCTCCCCGTCGTATCCGAGGAGCGAGAGCGACGAGATCACGGACGCGTCGGAGACGGAGACTTCCATAACGTTGAGATACTCACAGTCGGTCTCATTGCCGCCGCAGAATATTGAGCCCGGTTCGACCAGTTCCGCCTCGCCGTCCTTGTAAACGGACGGAATATACGACCAGAAATCGTTTTTTTCGGGCTCGCCGTAATACCTGTCGGCCGCAACGAGATAGAGTTTGCCGTCCGTAAGCCTGCTCGACACGCCGTATCCGCTGACGGACGCGGTCGAAATAAGCGCGGGCGACGTTTTGTCCGAAATATCGTAGAACGCGGCGGTGAAATACGTGCGTCCTACTGACAGGCTTCCCTCCTGCAAGTTTTGCGTCTGGGCGACGATGACCAGGCGGTCGCCGTCAATATAAATTTCGGTATTCCGTCCGAAGTTGGCATAAAGTATGCCTAAATCATCGGTCCCATCGGTCAGAGTATACGTTCCCCCGGGTGTAAACAAACCGTCCGGATCCAGAAAATGGACTTTCGACACAGTATCAAGCTGACCGTTTTCCGCGGAAAGGATGTACACGTTGCTGTAACTGACGGCGTAAATATACTTCCCGTCAGTTTTCACGACGTCCGCCTCGTCGATCCCGTCGACCTGAACGTTCGTCTTCGAGTATTCAGAGTCTTTGAGATAAAACGACGCTTCGGACTCCGCGACGCCCCACGAGGTGCCTTCAGCTTCGCCGACATTTTCGATCACCTTGGACGTGAAATCGTTATCTCTGTACTGATCGGAGTCCGGTTCGGTTTTGAGCAGATCGTAGATCTCGCCGTAATCGCACGCGGCGGCAATCACCCCTCCGATCTCTGCGGGTTTGACCTTGCCCGTGAACGCGCCCGAGCGGTACGCCGCAAAGACGCCTCCCCCGACGAGCACGACGGCGAGCGCTGCGGAAGTTATCTTCTTGACCGCGCCTCGTCTTCTCTTTTTCTCGGTTTTTACTTTTTCCAGGACCTCAGCGGTCATTTCGTCATAAGTTTTCACAGGTGACGCCCTCCTTTTCAAGAAGCGCGCGCAGAGCGCGCCTCGCGCGAAAGACGGTATTTTCGGTCTGTTTGCGGCTCTTTTTCATGGCCCGCGCCACTTCCTCGTGGCTCATCCCCTCGAAATAGACGAGGTAAAGAGCAACTCTGTATTCTTCGCACAGTTCCCCCATCGCCGCGTGGATCCGCGCATCGCGCTCTGATTTCAGGACGCGGCCTTCGAGCGTCTCGATGTCCGCCGTCTGCCCGTCGTCGAGCGAAACGAACTGTCCGAGGTGCGCTCTCTTGCGAATCAGGTCGATCGCCTTGTGGCGGCAAATCGCATAAAGGTACGTTTTCAGCGCGGACTCGCCGCGAAACGCTTTTTTCTTCAGCGCGATTTCGACGAACGCGTCGGAGACTATCTCCTCGGCGTCGTCCGGGTTTTTCACGAGCGTCGTCGTAAAAAACGTCATCCCGTCGGCGTATGCGCGTATAATTTCGCCGAGGGCGGAGTCGTCTCCCGCCGTGTATCTTTTGTAGCTCTCAAGCGCCGCGGCGTCCCCGATCATACCGTCTCTCCTTTCTTCAGAATTCACCCGTTAGTCGTAATATTGCGGGAAAGTTCTCACTTCTCACGAAAAAAACGGCCGTACAGCGCAATAATCTGCGGCACAGCCGTTTTCATTCTTCGACCGACGCCATGATCAGTCTTCCGTTTTCCCTGAGCCATCCGTCCGCTTCGCGGTACCCGGGGAAAACGCGCAGAACTTCGGAGTAAAATCTCTTCGAATGGTTCATCTCTTTGCGATGGCACAGCTCGTGGACGACGACGCTGTCGACGACCTCGGGAGGCGCCAGCATCAGAAGACAGTTAAAACTGAGGTTCCCCTTCGACGAGCAGCTTCCCCATCTCGATCTCTGCCGGCGAATCGTGATCCTGCCGTACGTCACGCCGACAAAAGGAGCGTAATGCGCCACGCGCTCCGGGATGACGGCCCTCGCCTTTTCGTAAAGAGCGTCGATCTCCGTCGGCGTCAGTTTGCGGACGGACGCTTTTTCCCTTTCGAACTGTTCCGCTCTTTTAGTCAGTTTGTCGATGCCGGCGCGGTGCTTATCGAGAAAACGGTCTATTTCCGCGTCCGTCACGTATAGCGGAGCGCGAACGGCAAGAACGCCGTCTTTGACTGACGCGCTGAGCGTCCTGCGTCTGCTCCTTATTACCTCGACTTTCATTTATTCCCCGCTGTTCTTTTTGATCTTCAAAGACCTGAGATATTCCTTTTGTTCGTCGGCGATGCGGTAACTTTCGATCGCCTTTCGGATCGCTTTATTGTGCGTCCACGGGTCGAGTTTTTTCTCTTCGATGAACGGAATGACGGCGTCGTACCGTTTAGCCAGCGCGGTGGCGAAATACCACGCGACCATCATACGGACGTAGTACTCCTCCGAGCGGATAGCCGCGACCCTTTCAGGGTACGAGATATCGAAATCTTCGCCGAGGAAATGCTCCATCAGCATACCGACCGCGAAACGGACGGTATACGTCTTGTCCGACTTAAGCCATTCTTCGATCTCGGCGAGAAGTTCCGTTTTATGTTTTTTGAAGATTTTCGGGGACATCTGGTCGCACGTCGCCCAGTTGTCGACGAACGGCAGAAACGCGTTTACCCCGGCAATGCAGCGTCCGTAATCCTTCATCCCCGAAAGGATGAAAGCGTGAAGCTGGTTCTCGTCGAAATACCGGTGCGGGAGGACGGCGAGAAACTCGCCGACGTCCCCGCGGGCTCCGAATTCTTTCGCGAGACGGCGAAGATCCGGAGTTCTGACGCCGACGAACCGGTCGGCGGGCGCCTTCGGGATAAGCCCCGTCTGAAACGCGGCGTATTTTTCATCCCGCAAGGCGAACAGCGCCTCGCGAATTTCATTTGTTATCATAGTTTTTCCTTTACCACGGAGAGGAGTTCCGCGGCGATGCGGTCCGCGTCATCTTCCGTATTGTTCGCGCCGAAAGAGATCCTGACGGTGCCGTTCGCGTACTCGGCGGGTACGCCGATCGCGCCGATCACGTGAGACGTTCTCGTTCTGACGCTGTCGCACGCCGCACCCGTGGAGATCGCTATGCCTTTGAGGTCGAGACGGTGAAGGATCGTTTCTCCGTCGGCGCCACGGAAAGAGATGCTGACGAGGCCGGGAACGTGATACTCCGCGCCGTTTCTTATATGATCGGTCCCGCGAATGCCCGCGAGCAGACGGTTTTCAAGCCGGGTCAGGCGTTCCGTCGTTCGTTCCATGTTTTCACAGCACGACCTGAGCGCAGCCGCAGCTCCGACGATGCCTGCGACGTTTTCGGTCCCCGCCCTCATCGAGCGCTCCTGCGAGCCGCCGAAAAGAAGCGGGCGTATGGGCGTGCCTTTTTTGATATACAAAAACCCGACGCCCTGAGGACCGCCGAATTTGTGGGCGGACGCGGACAGCAGGTCGACGCCGAGATCCGCGACGTCGATCGGGATCTTTCCCGCCGCCGCAACGGCGTCGGTGTGGAAATACGCGCCGTAGGCGCGCGCCGTCCCGGCGAGCTTTTTTATCGGCTCGACCGTTCCGATCTCGTTGTTTGCAAGCATCACCGAAACGAGCGTCGGGACGTCTTTTTCTTTTTTCAAAAGCGTCGGAAGCGCATCCTCGTGGGCGATGCCAAAAGCGTCGACCGGAACCGTGTCGATCTCTGTCGCTCCCTGCCGTTCATTTGCCGCCTCGCGGCATGCGTTGAGGACTGCGTGATGTTCGATCGCGGACGCGATGATCCGCCTTTTACCGGACGCGGGAGCAAACCCGCGGATCGCCCAGTTGTCGCTCTCCGTACCGCCGGACGTGAAAACGATCTCATCGTGCGACGCGCCTATGAGACCAGACACCGTCTCACGCGCATTTTCCACCGCCTCGCGGGCGCGCTGACCCGACATGTGAGGCTGAGAGGCGTTCCCGTGATCCGTGGTCAGCCACGGGAGCATCGCCTCGAGCGCGTCGGGAGAAAGCGCCGCAGTCGCGGCACAGTCGGCGTAAATAAAATCTTTCATCTCACGACCACGCGGCGGACGGGTCCGCCTTTCCTTTTTTCGCGCGTCTTGACGCGGCGGCTGTCAGGATGATCCATACGATAAGGCAGCCGAAAGCCACCCCCGCGGAGTCGACCAGCAGATCACCGATCTGCGCGGCGCGTCCGTCCACGAACATCTGATGAAACTCGTCGGTCAGAGCGTAAAAAACTCCGCCGCCGAACGACGCGGGAAGCGCGATCTTCGACTTCACGTCCCACGCGCGCAACGTCAGATGGATCAAAGAACCGAGCACGGCAAACTCGATAAAGTGACCGAGCGTTCTGACCGTACCGTCGATTTTAGTAACGAAATCAAGCCTGTCCGATGGGCTCCATTCGTCGAAATCCCGCCACAAGATGCGGCCTATAATACTGTCGATTCCCCTGCTCTCGTTCGTCGATTCGTCCGCGGTGTGGGACGACATTATAAAAATGAAAGCCATCATGAGGACCGTCAGAACGAGAAATATCCATTTTGCGTACTTTTTCATACCGAATCTCCGAGAAGAAAAACGTCGAATACTCAATTGTATGACCCCCCGCCGAAATAACACGGCGGCAGAGCCCTGCGACGTATAATGCTTTTTTACTCTTTCCCCGCGTTTTCGGGGTGATAAGCGGGAACGATCTCTCTGAGTTTTTGCCGCGGATCTTCCCCGTCTCCGTAAACCGCCCCGATAAGTTCCGAGAACCGTTTCAGGAAAACGTCCGGCTCGAACGGGATCGGCGTCACTGCGTGAATGAGATCGTTGTCCGTCTTTCTCAGCCCTTCCTCAGCCATCAGCTTTTCCTCGAAGAGTTTCTCGCCGGGACGCGGACCGGAATAGACGATCGCGACGTCCTCGTCGGGCTTCAATCCGTACAGTTTTATCATTTCTCTGGCAAGAGTGTCGATCCGGACGGGATCCCCCATGTCAAGCACGAAGATCTCTCCTCCCGACGCGTACGTTCCCGCGAGCAGCACGAGCGAGACGGCCTCTTCGACCGTCATGAAATATCTGGCGATATCCGGGTGAGTTACTACGACGGGGCCGCCGCTCTCGATCTGCTTTTTGAAGACCTCGACGACGGAACCGTTGGACCCGAGCACGTTTCCGAAGCGAACCGCTACGAATCTGGTCTTCGTTTCCTCAAAAACACGGCTCGCCGCGTCTCCGCCCTCGTTCGAAACGCCGCGGAGCGGAACAAGCCGAGGGATACCGGACGCGCTCCCCTCTTTGATCTTTGCGTCGAAAGACTGGACGATCAACTCGCAAATCCGCTTTGTTGCGCCCATAACGCTCGTCGGATTGACCGCTTTGTCGGTGGAGATGAGGACGAACCGCTCGCACCCGTGCGTCATTGCGGCGTAAGCCGTTTTGAACGTTCCGATCGAGTTATTCTTGATCGCTTCGTTCGGGTTGTCCTCCATAAGCGGGACGTGCTTGTGCGCAGCGGCGTGATAAACGATCTGCGGACGGTATTCGGAGAACACCTCGCGCAGGCGCGCTCCATCCCTTACCGAACCGATCAGGACCTTCAGGTCGAGGTCGGGGTATTCTCTTTGAAGTTCAAGAAGGATCGCGTATGCTCCGTTCTCGTATATATCGAAAATGATGAGCGTCTTCGGACCGTGAGCGGCTATCTGTCGGCACAACTCCGAGCCGATCGATCCGCCTCCTCCGGTGACCATGACGACTTTTCCGTTTATAAAGTCGAATACTTCCTTCAGATCCGTTTTTATCGCTTCACGCCCGAGAAGAGCCTCGAGCGCCGCGTCACCGATCGCGCGGGACGCGCCGTCCCGCCGTCTGTTTTTCTTTTCTTTTGAGCCGAAAACCGCCATTACGTTCTCCCGTTCGTTCAACGCGGCGGATCGCCGCGAAACGTACCGTTTTCCGCGTACCGAACGCCTTGCGGGGCGTTTTGTTTATTATACATCTTTTGCAACATACGGTCAAGTTAATAATTCTACGCGGGAGCGGGACGGGACGGGCGCGGACGGGGCCCGAAGACGGTTTCAAACGTGAGATTTCACTTGACAACGGCCGCTCTTTTTTTTATACTTGATAATAGATTTCAAGTATTTCAAAAGGACGATACGACGATGAAAATGAGAAAGATCGCTTGTCTGTTTATTGCCGCTCTGTTTACGCTGTCATGCGCCGCCGGATTCGCATACGCCGGGGCTCCCGATGCGAGCGGTCTCTGGCATCCGGAAAGCGCTGACTGGACGCCGATAGAAAAAGGCGACGACGTTCTGGCGCGCTTCGCCATAGGAGGCGACACGCACCTCGACAGTTACTATTCCACCGGCAAACTCCCCGCGGCGTACGAGGCGTTCGGGAAGATCGGCGGCGTCGACGCGTTCATCATCGCGGGCGACCTCACCGACGCCGGCAGGCCAGACCAGTACGACAAACTCATGGCTATCGTCAACAAATATACCGCGTCAGCGACGGTCGACGTCGAGGGCTCGGGGATCACCGCGACGGGTTCCGCCGTCGGTACGACGATCATGTCGATGGGAAACCACGACGAACTGCAATACGACGACGGGGTCGGCAGCCACGCTCTTTTCACCGAGAAGACGGGTCAGATCCCGCAGAAACTGTACTGGGTCTGCGGCGTTCCGATCATTAAGATGAGCCCCGACGAGGCGCCGGACGGAGAACTGACGTATAACGAAAACGAGGAGTTCGTCCTCTCCGCGTTCGCCGAGATCGACGCTACGGGCTATACGGGTCCGATCCTCGGTATCGCGCATCACCCGATAAACACACCTTTCAAGGAACAAACCGATTATTACACCGACGCGGTGATCGAGGCGTTCCGCGCTCATCCGAACTTAATCTTCTTCACCGGTCACAGCCATACCCTGCTTTACGACACCGCGCGGGTGATCTATCAGGGCGCGGGATTCACGCAGATCAGGACGGGAACGCTCGGCAACACGTACGGGGCGACGAACGCGGGCTCGGCGAAAAACGCCGGTACCGGCACGACCGACGCACCGTATGCGGATTCGGTCCCCAATTCGTGCCAGTGTCTGCTGGTCGACGTGCTGAAAAACGGGACCGTCCGTGTCAGACGGCTCGATATTAACCTCGGAAAACAGATATTCGAGAATGAAGAATTCATCATAGACCCCGCGAACCAGATCCGGGCGGACGGGTCCGCTTACTACGTAACAGACAGGGCCGCAGGATCGTACGGAGAAAAAAGCGCCGCGCCGAAGTTTCCCGCCGACGCAGAAGTCACGGTCGAGGACGTGGGCAACCACGATTCGATCCTCGTGACGACGACGAGAGCAAATCCCAAATCGGATCTCGCGAGAGACTACGTCTGGAGATATCAGGTCGTCCTGACCGACCCCGAGGGTAATGAAACGACTTACAATTATATGAACGATCTGCACATCGTGAACAGGCCCGAAAAGCTGACGTTCAAGCTCGTGGGGCTGACGCAGGGCGTCGATTACACGGTCAAGGTGCGCGCGCAGACCGCATATAAAAAGTCGTCCTCGTGGATCAACGCGGAAGGGACGATAAACGTAGGCGTGCTCGAGACGAAATACCCCGCGGAGGCGATTTTCGAAGTCATGGCCGATTCCGGGTCCTATGAAGAAACGCACGGCAGAACGGTCAACGAGGAACCCGCGAGAACGACGTTCGTCGAGGACGCCTCTACCGGAAAAACGTCCGTCAGACTGCTCGGACTCGGCGGGATCGGATACTCCTTCACTCAGGAAGATTTCAACAAGATCAAATACGCGACGACGCTCGAGGCCTTTTTCAAACTGAGCAATAACCAGACCGCGCAGTGCATCCTCGGGTCGATAGACTCCGCGAACATCGCGCTGCGCGTCGACAGCGGAAACCTGTTTTTGTGGGGCACGTTCGTTTCCAACGCCGACCACGCGTCGACCGACAGGGTGATCGTCACGGCGCCCGTTCCTCAGAACAAATGGGTCCACGCCGTCGCCGTTTACGACGGCCTCTCGATCAAGTTATACTTAAACGGTGAACTTGTCGGAGAAGGAAAGGGCACGGGAGGGATCAGAGATCCGTACTTCCCCGACGACCCGTACGGCGGGTCGATGTGGGTCGGCTCGATGTCTTTCGCCAAAAACCCCAACGGAGAGGTCATCCTTCCCGTCAGCGCCCGGACGGAGATCAACCTCGCGCGCGTTTACGAAGGCGCGATGACGGCCGACGACGTCGCGGCGGCTTATCGCGCGGCGACGGCGAAAAAAGCGTCCGCGATCTTCACGGACGTGAAAAAAGGCGCGTATTACGAGGACGCGGTGAGTTGGGCGGTTGCGAACGGTATCACCAACGGAACGTCGCCTACGGAGTTCTCTCCCGAAAAGGGATGCACGCGAGGCCAGGTCGTCACTTTCCTGTGGCGAGCCGCCGGTTCTCCCGAACCCGACAGCGCCGTCAACCCGTTCAAAGACGTAAAAAGCGGCGACTACTACTATAAAGCGGTGCTCTGGGCGGTCGGCAAAGGCATAACGCTCGGAACGAGCAAAACCGAATTCTCCCCGAAACAGACGTGCACGCGCGGGCAGATCGTAACGTTCCTTCACAGATCGGAAGGCAGTCCCGCGCCGTCGAGCACGGATAACCCCTTCGACGACGTGAAAGACAGCGACTATTATTTCGCTCCCGTTCTGTGGTCGGTTGAACACGGGATCACGAACGGGGTGAGCAAGACGAAATTCTCGCCTTCAAATACCTGCACGCGTTCGCAAGTAGTTACGTTCCTTTTCAGAAACGTCGGATAATTACAACAGCTCCGCGCGTCAGTCCGAGTACGCGACCGGATCATATTTACGAAGGAGAAAAACCATGAAAAAGGCATTCGCTTTCATTCTTGCGGCGATAATGTTCGCATTATCGGTATCGGCAACGTCGTCCGTCGAACTTCCCGAGATCCAAATCGGAACGGCGTTCTCCGACGTCGACGTGAACAGATGGAGCTACGGTTCCATTTGTTACGCGTATGACAAAGGATATATGCTCGGCGTGGGCGGCGACAGA
>JAFRQK010000047.1 GCA_017428635.1 Clostridia bacterium
CCTCGTCGAGCGTGCTTTTGAACGCCGAGATCAGGTGATGCGGCAGGTTTCTGATAAATCCGACCGTATCAGTGAGCAGGATCTTTCTTCCGGACGCGAGCGTGTACTGACGCGTCGTCGGGTCGAGCGTCGCGAAGAGCTTGTCCTCGGAAAGGACCCCCGCGTCAGTCAGTTGATTGAGTAGAGTCGATTTCCCGGCGTTTGTATATCCGACCACGGCGCAGCAGGCGATGCCGCCGCGCTCCCTTGAGCTTCTCTGAGTCTTTCTGACCGCCTCAAGTTTTCTTATATCATCCTCAAGCGATCTGATCCTTGTTTTGAGGCGTCGTCTGTCTATCTCGAGCTTCGATTCACCGGGACCTCTCGTGCCGATTCCGCCGCCGAGTCGGGACATCTGCTTGCCTTTACCCATAAGTCTCGGAGCGGTATATTTCAGCTGTGCGAGCTCGACCTGAAGACGGCCCTCCGCGCTCGTCGCGTGAGCGGCGAATATGTCGAGGATCAGCATGCTCCTGTCTATTACTGAAGCGGCCCCCTCGAGCTCGTCCTCGATTATCTTGATCTGCGCGGGAGACAACTCCGCGTCGAATATAACAAGCTCCGCTCCGGTGGATCTTACCATATCGGACAGCTCTTCCATCTTGCCTTTTCCGATATAAGTCCTGCCGTCCGGCTTGTCCCTGACCTGCGTGATTATCCCAGCTACAGCGCCGTCCGCGGTGTCGAGGAGTCTTTCAAGCTCCTCAAGAGATATCTGCGCCTCATCGTAACCGTTGCTCTGATAAGAGGAAACGAGGATCGCGGTGCGTCTGCCGTCAGATACACTGTCATCAGAAGGCGCGTCTTCCGCCTGACGCAGGCCGGTCAGGTCTTCATATATATCATTCAAATAATTATCCGTCATCGCGACCTCCTACTTTAGGGTAACAGGAGCTATCCGAACCCGGTTTTGACGGGCTGTTTTTCGCCCCAACTGCGTTATCACCCTTGCAGGTAGGTTACTACCTGCTTCGGGTTCTGCCTTGCCGGAACAAAAAACAGCTCCGGCAAAACTCTCCGACCTGAAACGGATGGATCGTCGAGCATGTTTCGGTACGGACGACGATGGCTTACTAGCGTAAGTCAAGGAGGACAAGCCGAAAGATGCCGTCAAGGCGCCGTTTCAGGCGGGTTCGGATAATCCCTGTTACCCTAAGAAATGAATACGGGGGTGCTGCACGAAAGTGATGCTGAGACGCCGCGAGGCGAACCCCGGGGCAAAAATGCCCGAACCTGATACGGATAATACCGGCGTAGGTACAAAATATCGCAAAGATCTGCGCGCCGGACTCGTCCGGCGCGTATTTTTTTCGGAGGTGAACATGAAAAACAAAGCGTTATATCCGATGATGGAGTGCACCATAATGGTCGCGCTCGCGACGGGACTCAGCTTCCTGACTCTCTTCAAGCTGCCGCTCGGCGGCTCGGTGACGGTGCTGAGCATGCTCCCGATCTGTATGCTCTCGATCCGCCGCGGATTGAAGTGGGGGCTGA
>JAFRQK010000048.1 GCA_017428635.1 Clostridia bacterium
AACCCGACGCCGACGACGTAACCGCCCGCGACAAAGTTTGAGACGTCCTCAAAAAAGAGTTCGGTATTTCTCTTGTACGCGGGTATATGGCGGGAATCGAAGACGAACGAGGCGGCGCCGCGCGACGCGGCTTCCGCGTTCCTCATCACTCCCGTGATGAAAACGGGGACGCGTCCCGGTTCTTTTTTCTCAAGAACGGAATACGGTCGGACGTAACCCGAGGAGTCAAACGACGTGAACAGTTCCCCCTGCCCGATCATACTCGTCAGGGTACCGTCGAGGAGAAGCGAAGCGGCGTCCGCGCGTTCTTTGAGATCGCCCGGCCCGATGAGAAAGACCGTTCCGCGGAAGAGTTCGGCGAGCGAAGTCCCTTCGCGCAGGAGGATCGGGATATATTTGTCGGCGGAATCGAGTTCGATCCGCTCGGAAAGCGAGTTGATCTCGGAATCGATCACCTGAAGCGCGCGCGTGTCTCCTGTCGTGCGCATCAGTTTCTTTTTGTAAAGGCGAAGAAGTCTGAGAAGTTCGTCGCGGTCGCTGTCGCCGATCAGGATCTCCCGCGCGGGAGGGACGGTGACGGGACCGTTCAAAAAATCCGTGAACCGCTGCGTCATAACGTCGAAATTGCCGAGGCGGTCGACCTCGTCGCCGAACAGTTCGACGCGGATCGCCTCGCCGCGAGTGGGATAAACGTCAATAATGCCGCCGCGGACGGCAAACTGGCCGGGGCCCTCTACCATCTCGACCCTTTTATAGCCCGCCGTCATGAGCCTGTCGATAAGGTCCGGAAGATCGACCGTACCGTCGGGGCCGACGGTCACCGAGAGCGCGTCGATCGCCTCCTTGCCGAGCGTGATCTGGAGCGCCGCGTGGACTCCCGCGCAAACGGCAAAAGGGCTCTTCGCCTCAGAAACGGCACTGAGGACGCGGAGCCTTGCGCACTCGTTTTCACGGGATACGGTGACGTTATTGAAATTGTAATCCTTCGAGGGATAGAAAAGAGCTTCGACGCCGAGCGCCTCCATCTCGTCAGCCGCGCGTTCTGCTTCCCTGTCGTCGGAGAATATAAAGAGCGCGGGCGTTCCCGCGGCGGTGACGTCGCGTGCGGAACCGATGAGAAAAACGTTTCTCGCCGCCTCGGAAAGGCCGCTGACGAAGACGGGAGGAGGCGCGCCTCGCGAAGGCGGCGCCGTTGCCGTCCCGATGAATTCCCGGTACTCCCGCGAGGATCGCAGGATCGCCGAGCCGAGATCAAGATCCATGGACAACTCCCGTTTATTCGTCGGCTTCGGGCGTTTTGCCCGAACCGTTGTATTTACCCATCGCGTCGTCGACTTTGCCATCGATTATGAGAACGACGGAGTCGCGGACGCTCTCGAAAGTCGCCGTGAGCGCCTCCGCTTCCTCTTTTCCCATGCGGGAGAGGACCCAGTCCGCCATATCGTATCCGTCCGGTTTTTTGCCGACGCCGAGGCGGACGCGCGGGAACGCGTCGGATGAAAGCATATAAATAATGTTGTACAGGCCTTTGTGACCGCCGTCGGAACCGGAGCGTCTGACCCTGATCCTTCCGGGCTCGAAATTGACGTCGTCGGAGATGACGACGATCTTTTCCGGAGGCACGCCGTAGAAATCGCTCGCCTCTTTGACGGAAGTTCCCGAGAGATTCATATACGTCTGCGGTTTCATCAGCATCACCGGCTTGCCGCCGAGCGTGCCGCGTCCCGTGAGCGCCTTGAATTTTAGATCGCGGACTTTGACCGACATTTTGTCGGCAATATAGTCCAGCGCGGCGTAACCGGCGTTGTGACGCGTGCCCTCATACCGGTCTCCGGGGTTGCCGAGACCGACGATCAGGAACTCGGGAGGCCCGACCTTCTCCTCGCGCCGCCCTATCTTTTTGAACAGTTCGAAAATATCCGCCAAATGACACCTCCGGGACGCACAAAGTGCCGTTCGCCCATAGGGGACGGACGGTTCGCTTTTTATTATACGATTATATTATAACAAAACACGGTGAAAATCAAGTGAGAAGATGAAAAAGGGCGCGTTTTATTTACTTTTCCGCGAAAGTATGGTATACTTTACCGGCGTAAAGAAAATGATCGGAGGTACCGCCGCGGCGGTTTGTTTCATATGGCTGCGAATATTTACGACGTTCTGAAGCATTTCAATATTTCAGGCGAACCGAAGCCGCTCGGGAACGGGCATATAAACGAGACTTACCTCGTATCGGACGGCGGAGATTACGTTCTTCAGAAGATCAACAAAAACGTGTTTCACGATCCCGTCGCCGTAATGGAAAACGTCAAGGCGGTGACGGAACATCTCAAAAGGAAGATCTCCGAGGCGGGAGGAGACCCCGCAAAGGGAACGCTGAACTTCATCGACACCGTCGAGGGCCTTCCCTACTGTCTGACGGAAAACGGAGATTATTACAGAGCGTACGTTTACGTTGACGGAGTGAAAAGTTACGACGTCGCGGAATCTCCGGATCTTCTTTATCAGGCGGCGCGCGCATTCGGAAAATTTCAGAATATGCTCGCCGATTTTCCCGCAGGCACGCTTCATGAAGTGATCCCGTCGTTTCACGATACGAGAAAACGATTCCGCGATTTCAAAGCGTCGGTCGAAAAAAACGCTTCGGGCCGCGCGGAAAACGTGACAGATGAGATAAAGTTCATTCTTGACCGCGAGGACGACTGCGGAGTCGTTATCGACGCGCTCGGATCGGGCGAGCTCCCAGTGAGGGTAACACACAACGACACGAAGCTGAACAACGTCCTGTTCGACGAGAATACGGACGAGGGCGTCTGCGTTATCGACCTCGATACCGTCATGCCGGGATCGCTCCTCTACGATTTCGGAGACGCGCTCCGGTTCGCCGGATCGTCCGGCGCGGAGGACGAAAAAGATCTGTCGAAGATCCGGTTCGAACTTGAAAACTTCGAGTATTTCACGAAGGGATTCCTCGTTGCGACGCCGTCGATAACAGAAAATGAAAAAGAACTCCTGCCCTTCTCGGTCAAGTTGATGACGCTCGAGTGCGGTATGCGTTTCCTCGCCGACTATATAGACGGCGACGTGTACTTCAAAACGGCGTACCCGGAACACAATCTCGTAAGGGCGAGGACGCAGATAAAACTTGTCTCTGAAATCGAACAGAAGCTCGACCGGATGAAAGCGATCGTAAATAAATAAAGACCGGGGCGAAGGAATCCTTCGCCCCTTATGATTATTCGTACTTTTTGAGTTCTTCGGCGACCATATCGCGGATCGCTTCCGCGGCTCCGGGTTTCTCGACGTCGCCCCGGAAAGATTTGTCGCGGTACGAGACCTCGATCACTCCTCTTTCCTCGGTCTTCGGGGAGACGACGGCGCGGATCGGTATGCCGAACAGATCGGCGTCGGCGAACATTGCGCCCGGTCTGATATCGCGGTCGTCATAGAGAACCTCGACTCCGAGCGCCTCAAGATCGGAGTACAGTTTTTCAGCGGTCGCGTTAACGGCGGGATCGTCACACCTGAGGTTGCAGACTTCGACCTGCCACGGCGCGATCGACATAGGCCAGATCGGACCGTAGTCGTCGTGGCTCTCCTGACAGATCGACGCGGCGAGTCTGCCGACGCCGATCCCGTAGCATCCCATAATCGGGTTTTTCGCCTCACCGTCGGCGTCGAGGTACGTCATCCCCATCGCCTTCGTATATTTCGTCCCGAGCTGGAAGATGTTGCCGACTTCGATACCTTTTTTGATGGTGATAACGGGCTTGCCGCATCCGGGGCAGACCGCGCCCTCAAATATCTTGGCAACGTCGGCGTATTCCGCGTTTTCCACGTCGCGGTCGAGATCGAGACCCTTGTAGTGGAAATCCTTTTCATTCGCGCCGCAGACGAGGTTTCCGATACCGCAGAGCGAGTTGTCGAAGACCGTACGGACGGCGGGACCGCCGACCGGTCCGATATATCCTGCGACGATGCCCGACTCCTCGGTGACTGTGCCGGGATGGATCTCGAAACCGAGATAATTGCGCAGTTTCGTCTCGTTGACGTCGAGGTCGCCCCTGATATATACGACTATATAACTGTCGTCATCGTTTTTCTGATAGACGACCGCTTTGCAGGAGCGTTTCTTGTCCGCGCCGAGGAACTCGCATACTTCCTCGATGGTTCCCTTTCCGGGCGTGGCGACTTTTTCAAGAAATTCGGAGGGGACGCGTTCGTTTTCGATTTTGACCTCCGCCGCCTCCATGTTGGCGGAATATCCGCACTCGGGACAAATAGCGAGAGTGTCCTCGCCGACCTCGGAGAGGAGCATAAACTCGTGAGAAACGGAGCCGCCCATCATTCCCGAGTCGCTCTTGACGGAGATCACGTTTTTCGCGCCGGCGCGGCGGAAGATATTCTCGTACGCCTTATGCTGGATCGCGTAATATCTCTCGAGGTCCTCCATCGAGGTATGGAACGAGTAAGCGTCCTTCATCGTGAACTCACGGACGCGGATAAGACCGCCGCGGGCTCTGGGCTCGTCGCGGAACTTCGTCTGGATCTGATAGATCATGAACGGATAGTCGGCGTAGGATGCCGCGGTGTCGCGCGCGAGGTGGACGGCCGCCTCCTCGTGCGTCATTCCGAGGACCATCTTGTTGCCCGACCGGTCGGTCCAGCGAGCCAGTTCGGAGCCGATCGAAGAATAGCGGCCCGATTCCTCCCAGAGCGACGCGGGCATAGCGACCGGGAAAAGGACTTCCTGTCCGTCAGCACGGTCCATTTCGTCCCGTATGATCGCTTCGATCTTCCTGACTATCCTGCGTCCGGGCATATAAAGCGAGTATATCCCGTTCGCCATATACTTCATATAGCCGCCCCTCGCCATCAGTGCGTGAGACTCTATCACGCAGTCGGACGGGGGATTTTTGAATCTCTGACCGAGAAGTTTAGATACGCGCATTGTCGTTTTTTACCTTTCATTCGTAATTCCTAATCATTATAACAAAAAGCGCGGTGATTTTCAATCACCGCGCGGAAAAAACCGTCGTATCAGAGAAACCGAAAGACAGCGGTCCGGAGCGCGCCCATTTCCTCCGTTTTATCCGGGACGGCCTACAGCCGTCCCAGACGGCCTACCGCATCCGATGAAAAGCGTTCAAAGTGTTCGAGAATAAAGAAATAGGAGCCTTTCGGGCACGGCGCGCCGTATTCCGAAACGGCGGGATGCCCGCCGGAAAGAGCGAGGTAATATGCGCCTCGCCTTCGATCGGCGAAAGCTTCCGAGGCGCCTCCGAAGCCTATCCGTTTCAGGAACCGGCAGCACGCTGTGAGAGAAGACAGATCGGAAAAGCGGAAAACGGATCTTTCGGCGTCGACGCCTCGCGCGGAAGACGGCGATACGCCCCAGAGATAAGCGCCGTTCAGGTTTTTCACCCCGTCTCCTCGCGACAGATCGCGCAGTTTCGTTATGTACATCTCGCAGCCGCCGTCTTTGCCGTAGAAATAGCGGACAAGCACCCTTTTGCCGTCCGCGTCGAATCCGGTATCGCGCCTTACGTCGCGCAGTATCCGTCTGAATCCGCTTAAAAAAGAGTTCCCCGTTCTTTCTTCACCGTTTTTGACCGGCTCGAAATCGTATTTTTCGACCTCGTCCGGTCCGAGTGTGAGTTTGATCTTGCTGTCGCTTATTCTGATACATTCCACCGCGCTCCACCGTCCGATTCACTTTATCTCATCAATCATTATAATCCGCGGGCGGTGAAAATGTAACCCTCAAAAAATGGAAACGCCCCGTTCCGAAAAGGAACAGGGCGTGCAAGATCATTTATACTTACGCTTTCTTGCGGCTTCGGATTTCTTCTTTCTTCTGACGCTGGGCTTCTCGTAGCACTCTCTCTTGCGAAGTTCGGCCTGGATGCCAGACCTCTGGCACTGTCTCTTGAATCTGCGCAGTGCGCTGTCAAGGGACTCATTTTCTTTGACCCTGATCTCTGCCATTCTCTTTTTCCCTCCCTTCGCGATCAAGAAAATCATCACGGCGCGGAAATAACGTTTTCCCGAACGCCGAAGAATATTTTACCACGGGACCGCCGTCTTTGTCAATACGAAATTTCAAATAACGTCATTTAGCCACGATATTGACGATCTTGCCGGGAACGACGATCTCCTTTACGACCGTTTTGCCCTCGAGCGCAGCCGCGATCTTCGGATCGCTCTTTGCTATCGCGAGAGTCGCGTCGCGATCCGCGTCCGCCGGAACGAGGACGGTACCCCTCAGTTTGCCGCTGATCTGCACGGCGATCTCGATCTCGGAGTCGACCGTGAGCGCCTCGTCGTAAGACGGCCATCCGGACAGCGATACGAATCCCTTACCGCCGAGTTTCTCCCAGATCTCCTCGGAGATGTGAGGAGCGAACGGAGAAAGGAGTTTCACGAACGTTTTCAGTTCGTCCGCGGTGAGCGAGCCGACCTCGCCGATCCTGTTCAGGAGCGTCATAAGCGCGGCGATCGCGGTATTGAACTTCATATCCTCGATGTCCGAGGTGACTTTTTTGACCGTCTTGTGGAAATCACGTTCGAGTTCCTTCGTGGAGCCCGTGCCCTTCGCGATATCGGTGAGCGCGGCGACCCTCTCGAGGAATCTGCGGCATCCCTTGACGCCGTTGTCAGCCCACGGAGCGGACGCGCCGTAATCGCCGAGGAAGAGGATGTAAGTTCTGAGGACGTCTGCGCCGTATGCTGCGACGATATCGAGCGGATCGATGACGTTGCCGCGCGATTTGCTCATCTTCTCGCCGTCCGGTCCGAGGATCAGCCCCTGCGCCGAGCGCTTGAGATACGGTTCCGGATACGGGACCTCGCCGATATCGTAAAGGAATCTGTACCAGAAACGCGAATAGATAAGGTGGCGCGTGACGTGCTCCATACCGCCGTTGTACCAGTCGACGGGCATCCAGTACTTCAGCAGGTCGGGATCGGCGAAGACCTTATCGTTTCTCGGATCGATATACCTGAGGAAATACCACGACGAACCCGCCCACTGAGGCATCGTGTCCGTCTCGCGCTTCGCGTCGCCGCCGCACTTCGGGCACTTGCAGTTCACGAACGAATCGATAGCCGCGAGCGGGCTCTCGCCGCCTTCGCCGGGCTCGAATTTCGTTACTTCGGGCAGACGGAGCGGAAGCTCTTCGTAAGGAACTGGTACCATCCCGCAAACCGGGCAGTGGACGATCGGGATCGGCTCTCCCCAGTATCTCTGTCTGTTGAACGCCCAGTCTTTCATCTTGTACTGGACGCCCGCTTTGCCTATTCCCTCTTTTTCGAGATGGTCGATCATGCGGGCGATGGAATCCGCCTTGTTGCAGAGACCGTTGAGGAATCCGGAATTCACCATCTCGCCGTCGCCGGTGTACGCCGCTTCCGAGATGTCGCCGCCCTTGACGACCTCGATTATGTCGACGCCGAATTTGCGGGCGAACTCGTAGTCTCTTTCGTCGTGAGCCGGGACCGCCATTATCGCGCCGGTGCCGTAGCCCATCATGACGTAATCGGATATGAAGATCGGAATGTCGCCGCCGGTCACCGGGTTGCGCGCGGTGAGACCGGAGAGGCGGACTCCCGTTTTGTCCTTGTTTACCTGCGTGCGCTCGAATTCCGTCTTTTTCGCACACTCGGCGCGGTATTTTTCGACCTCGTCAAAGTTCGATATCCTGTCTTTGTACTTATCGAGGACAGGATGTTCCGGCGCCATGACCATGAAAGTGACGCCGAAAAGCGTGTCGGGACGCGTCGTGTAGATCGTGAGTTTTTCGTCGATCCCGGAGAGTGAGAAATCGACGAACGCGCCGCGCGATTTGCCGATCCAGTTGACCTGCTGCGCCTTGATGTTGGCGGGATAATCGACGTGATCGAGCCCCTCGAGCAGTTTGTCGGCGTATTCCGTTATGCGCAGATACCAGACGTCCTTCGACTTCTGGACGACGTCGCTCTTGCAGACGTCGCATTTGCCGCCCTGGCTGTCCTCGTTGGAGAGGACGACCTTGCAGCTCGGACAATAGTTGACGAGCGTCTTGTCGCGGAAGACGAGACCGTGCTCGAACATTTTGAGAAAGATCCACTGCGTCCACTTGTAGTAACCCTCGTCCGTCGTGTCGATCGTGCGCGACCAGTCGAACGAGAAACCGATCTTTTTCATCTGCATCGTGAACTTCTCGATGTTGCGGTCGGTAGCGACGCGAGGGTGAACGTGCGTCTTTATCGCGTAGTTCTCGGTCGGAAGCCCGATAGCGTCGAATCCGAGCGGAAAGAGGACGTTGTAACCGTCCATCCTTCTCTTGCGCGATATCACTTCGAGGCCCGCGTAGGCCTTTACGTGACCGATGTGCATACCGGCGCCGCTCGGGTACGGGAACTCAACGAGCGCGTAGAATTTCGGCTTCGATCTGTCGTCCCCGGCGTGAAACGCGCCGGCTTCTTCCCACTTCTGCTGCCATTTCGGCTCTATGGTTTTAAAATCGTGATTCATATCATGGCTCCGTTATTTCAATTAAACCGACTGCCGCAGACGGAATGATCCCCTGCGGCAACCGTTATTATTCTTCTCCGAGAAAAGCCTCGACGTTCACCTCTCCGTTGTCGTCGTAAAGCTTTTCGAGTTTGTAAAAATCTCTGTATTCCGCGTTGAAAATGTGGATAATCACCGGCCCGAAATCCTTGAGGACCCACGTTCCGGTCTCCATTCCCTCCGTTCTCAGGACGGGATAACCGCGCTCGGCGAGTTTCTCCTCGACCTCGTCGGCGAGAGAACGGATCTGCGTGCGGGAAGTACCGGTGCAGATTATGAAGTAATCGGCGATGATCGTTCTCTTTTCAACGTGAAGAAGTTTAATATCTTTCGCCTTCTTGCCGTCGAGGACCGATACCGCGTACTCGGCGACCTCAAGAGGCGTGAGTTTTTTGTTTTCGTTTTCCATTAAGTTCCCTTTCGAATTTTAATAACCGTTGCGCGGGATGGAGATATCGTCGCCCGATCCGTATTCCTCGCCGAACAGATATCCCTCGAGGTCGTACGTTCCGTAACCGTTGTCGAATATCCTGTTGCGGTCGAACACCTCGTAAAGACCGTCGACGCCGTTGAACTGATCGGACGTATCGGAATGGATGTCGGAATAGAAGTGGTTGAATATCCTCTCAACAGCTGCCTTCTTGCTTATGACGCACCACCCGCCCGACATATTTCCGGGGATGGTGAACATCGAAATATTGGACGTATCCAACTCGACGAGGAATTTAGCGAAAAACAGCGTATCAAGACCTTCAAAATCCTTGACCAGATTGTCAAGGACCTGACCGCCGAGCTGTACGAGCGTCGTCACGCTGCTGCCTTTGAGCTTATCAAGCAGGGCGAACATGAACTGCTTCTGGGCGTCCTCTCGTCCGAGGTCCGCAGTCGCGTATCCGGATCTGAATCTGACGAAGCCCTCCGCCTGAGCGCCGTTCAGATGCTGCCATCCGGCGGGGATATCTATGTAGAGGCCCTGATCCGGATCGGAGTAATACATGCCGGACTGAACATAGATGTCGACGCCGCCGAGAATGTCGACGATGTTTCTGAATCCCTCGAGATTCATTATCGCCGCGTAATCGATTTTGATGCAGAGAGACTGCGCCAAAAGAGACTTGAATTCGCCTAGGGCGTATTTCTCCGCCTCATCGCGCGACATACCCAGACCGTTGAGGCCCTTCGAGTAAAACGTCGAGAACACCGCGTTGAGCTTGTTTGTGGGATAGCCGCCCGATATATACGTGTCTCTCGGAAGCTGCATAACCGACAGCGAGTGGTTCACCGGATCGGCGTTTATTATCATCATAACGTCGGTCAGAAACGCCATCTTATCGCGTCCGAGGATCAGAAAGTTATACGAGTCGCCCTTGGGCACGAAATCGACCGTATGGGTAACGCCTTTCTCATCCGTTACGGTCGGATTGAAAGGGACCTCCATTTTTACGCTCGGCTTATAGAATACGATAAAGCCGATCGCAAACATTACGATCGCGTATATTACGAGGACGATGGCGATTATTACTTTCGCCGCCGTCGACAGTTTTCCTTTTTTGTTTCTTCTTTTTCTTCCGAAATCTTCGTTCATTTTTCCGTCTTCTTTCCGTTTTTCAATTCACGTCTTCCCGCAATTCCAGAATGAACCGGTTTCTCGCGGCGACCGTATCTCTGTCTATCGGACTGTTCTCCTCGATGAGATTCCCGATGGTCAGATCGAACGACTTGACCATCGTCTTTTTGAGGTGCTCGGCGAGGTCGACGCCGGGGGAGGCGACCCCGTCCCAAAAATACCGTCTCAGTTCAACGCAGTCGGGAAACGTTCTCGTCTTTTCGATGTAGTCTGCAAGGTAAACGATCGACTCGAACGTCGTCATTTCCGCCCTGCCGGTCGTGTGCCATCTTATCCCGGATACGATCTCGTCGTCAACGAACTCCGCGAAATCCCGCCGGGCGAGCGCCGCGGCCGTCTTCGCATGAAAAAGTTTGGGGGACGATTTCTCCGAGACGTCATAGATTATACCAAATTCGGAACAATATTGCAACTGTTTTTCGAGGTCGTCGCGCTTCGTTATATCGTGCAGAAGCGCCGCCGCGCGCAGCGCGTTTACCCTCTCCGGCAGGAACATCCCGCCGAGACGCGCCGCCTCTTCTTCGACGGCGAGAGTGTGAAGATACCTCTTCGGCTTGAGATAATCCCGCACCCGCTCCCGCAGGACCGAGATCATCTCATCGGTCAGTTCGATTCTTTCCATGCATACCTCTGATCTGCTGAGAGAACGTCCTGTTTTCAACCTTCGAGGATTCTCTGTACAGAATGATCCTTCTTCCTATGACGCCCACGACGTCCGCTTCGGTCAGTCGGGAGAGTTCGTCCGCCGTCTCGCGGGCGGTCGCTGAGGACGTTTCGAGCACGCTGAGTTTGATCAGCTCGCGCGCCTCGAGCGCGTCGGAAACCGTCCTGACGAGCGCGTCGCTTATTCCTCCCTTTCCGACCTGAGTCACGGGATCCATCGTGTTCGCGCACCCTCTGAGGTACGCTCTCTGTTTGCTGTTGAGCATTTATTTCACTCCTTCGAATACTTCGCCGAGAACGCGGGAAAATGCTTCGAGCGATCTTCCTCTGTGGCTGACGCCGTCCTTGGCCGACGCCGTCGCCTCCCCGAACGTAACTCCGAGGTCGTCCGACATGAAAACGCTGTCGTATCCGAACCCGCCGGAACCTATCTCGCGGTCCGTTATCCTCCCGCGGCACTCTCCGCGTACGGTGAGGGTCAACTCGCGTTTTCTGCCCGATACGGCGGCGAGTTCTTCGCTTATCGCGAATTCGGGCGGCACGGTGATCGCTGATCCTTCCGGCAGGCAGAGCGCCATGACGGAGACGAATCCCGCTCCGCGATCCCCCTCGGGGACGTTTTTCATGACTTCAAGCAGTTTCACGCGGCAGTCGGCGGGGGTGCATCCCTCTCCGGCATATCTCGCCGACGTAACGCCCGGAGCGCCGCCGAGACGATCGACGGCAAGACCGGAGTCGTCCGCTATGCCGATATATCCGAGCGACGCGGGGACCGACGCCTTGATTATCGCGTTTTCCTCGAAAGTCCCGCCCGTCTCTTCAATTTCATCATCGTATCCGATATCAAAGAGCGAGAGAAGTCTTATGCCCGGGAGCGTCCGCTCGAGGATCCTTCTCAGCTCTTCGATCTTTTTCGCATTCCGCGAGGCAAGTACCGCTTCTATCATTCCGCGCTCTCCTGTTCCGTGTCGAGCAGCGCTCTTACGAACTGGTCGGCGTCGAACGGCTCCATATCGTCGATACCCTCTCCGACTCCGATATATTTTACCGGAATGTCGACGGTGTTCTTTATCGAGAAGATCGCGCCGCCTTTCGCCGTACCGTCAAGTTTCGTTAAAACCAGACCGGTTATGTCCGCCGCTTTCTTGAATTCCTTCGCCTGCTGAACGGCGTTCTGACCCGTCGTGGAATCGAGAACGAGGAGCGTCTCGCGGGAGCATCCGGGCAGTTCCCTGCCGATCACACGGTCGATCTTGGCGAGTTCGTCCATGAGATTCTTTTTATTGTGGAGCCTTCCCGCCGTATCGACGATCAGAACGTCAGCACCGCGCTTTTTGCTCGCGGCGATCGCGTCGAACACGACGGACGCGGGATCGGAGCCCTCGCTCTGTTTGATAAGTTCCGCGTTCGCTCTTTCGCACCAGACGGCGAGCTGTTCGATCGCGGCCGCGCGGAACGTATCCGCCGCCGCAACGACGACTTTCTTGCCGCGACGCACAAGATCCGCCGCAATTTTCCCGATCGAAGTCGTTTTGCCGACGCCGTTGACGCCTATAACGAGGATCACGGACGGGACGGTCGAAAGGTCGAGTTCTCCTCCTTCGCCGACGTGGTCGCGCAGTATGGCGCAAAGCGCGTCTTTCACGAGTTCCGGATCCTTAACGTTTTCCTCTTTGATCCTGTCGCGGAGTTCGTCGATGATCTCTTCTGTCGTCTCGACGCCCATATCTGCGCAGATCATTATCTCCTCAAGCTCTTCCAGAAGATCCTCGTCGACGCTTCTGAACGATTTGACGACCGCGTCGACGCGGTTTATGACAGCGTCTTTCGTCTTTTTCAGACCGTTTTTCAGTTTGTCGAAAAATGCCATTAAGGGCCGCCCCCCTTTATTTTATGAACTTCTCGTTGCCCTCGTCGCCGACGTTGAGCGTAAACACCTTTGATATGCCGTGACGCGGCATCGTAACTCCGTAGAGCGTGTCGGCGATCTCCATCGTTCCGCGTCTGTGAGTGATCATGATGATCTGGATCTGATCGGAGAAACGCTTGACGTAGTTCGCCACTCTCGCAACGTTGACCTCGTCGAGCGCCGATTCGATCTCATCGAAAATGCAGAACGGAGACGGATTGAATTTCACGAGAGCGAACATCAGAGCGATCGCTATGAACGCCTGCTCTCCGCCGGACAGCAGCGACAGATGTTTTATCGTCTTTCCGGGAGGAGCCGCGCTGATCTCGATGCCGCTGTTCAGAACGTCGTCGGGATCGGTGAGGGACAGTTCGGCGTTTCCGCCGCCGAACAGTTCGCGGAACACTTCGGAAAAACCTTTGTTGATCTGGTCGAACGCCTCGGTAAACATCTTCTTCATATCCTCGTCGATCGAAGATATGATCTTTTCAAGTTCGGCTCGGGAGGCGATAAGATCGTCCATCTGCCTCTTGATACCGTCGTAACGCTCCTTTTCCGTCGCGTATTCGTCGATCGCTCCGACGTTTACGACGCCGAGAGACTTGATCTCGTCTCTCAAAGCGACGAAACGGGAGTGGACCGATCTTCTGTTCTTCTCGTCGACTTTTTCGAAGCCCTCTTCGTTTTCGAGTTCGACCGCCGACGAGAAAGTCAGTTCGTATTCGTCCCAAAGGCGAGCGGTCATCTTGTCGATATTCTCGCTCAGACGGTTGAGTTTATTCTCGTTTTTCGTATTGGCGACGAGCAGGAGTTCCTTCTTCGAGGAGTGCTCCCTCTCTTTGGCGCGAAGAGCGGTGAGCTGCGATTCGAGTTCGTCCGATTCGGCGCTCAGTTTTTTCAGTTTGTCATCGAGCGCCTTGGCTTCGGCGTCCATCTGCTCGCCCTGTTCGCGCAGTCTGACTTTTGCGTCCTCGGCGTTTTTGATCTCTTCGCCGAGACGGGCGATCTCCGCTTCTCCGTCGGCCGATTCGGCGCGCCGCGCCTCAGCCGCCGCTTTCGCTTCGATGATGAGCTGACCGTTCAGTTCGAGGTCTTTTTCGATCCGCGCGGTTTCGATCTTTGCGCCCGAGAGTTCCTCGGTCGCGTCCTCGGCGGAAAGGTCGAGTTCTCCGCGCTTTGCCGCGAGATCAACTCTTTCCTCGTTTACGCCCTCGATCTCTTTTTTCTTTTCTTCGATCATCGTCTCGGTTTCGGCGATCTCGGTCTCGTTCCTTTCGCGATTACCGTCGGATCCCTCGAGGTCAGCCTCGAGTTTGGACAGGACTTCCGCGAGGAAATCGCGTTTTGCTTCCGCTTCGGTCAGAGACGCCTTTTCGACGCCGAACAGAGATGCGAGGAGTCTGCTCTTTTCTTCTTTGTCGAGCCGTTCCGCCGTCAGGGCGGCGATCTCTTCGTCGATCTTTCCGAGTTCGTCCGAAAGAGAGGCGTTTTTCTTCTTCTCCGCCTTGATCTCTTCGTTGAGTCTTTCGATCCTGCCCGTACGGGTGAGCATACCGCTGTCGCGCTTGAGGCTGCCTCCGGTAAACGACCCGCCGACGTTGATCTGCTGACCGTCGAGAGTGACCGCTCTTACGCGCCAGCCGTGCGCCCTTCCCATATCGGACGCGTTGTCGAGCGTATCGAAGACCGCCGTTTTACCGACGACGGAGGACACTACGTCCTTATACTTCGGATCGCATGAAACGAGGTCGTCGGCGAAACCGATGAAGCCCCTGTGCTTTTTCGCGCCTTCCGCCTCGCTGCCGCGAGGACCGGCTTTGACCGTGGTCAGCGGATAAAACGTCGCTCTGCCCGCGGACTCTCTCTTGAGCGCGGCTATCGCCGCTTTTGCCGCAGATTCATCCTCCGTGACAATATTCTGAAGCGCGTTTCCGAACGCCGTCTCGACGGCGATCGAATACTTCTCGTCGACCTTGACGAGATGGGAGAGCGGTCCGTGGATGCCGGAAAGTTCTCCCACCGAGGACGCCTTCATGACGAACCTTACGCTGTTGTTGAATCCGTCAAAGTGCTCGACCATCCGCTTTATGGCTGCGGCGCGCTCTTCCATCGCCTCGAGGGACGCGGTGGATTCGTTGAACTCGCGCCTTACGGAATCGCCTCGCTCCGAAAGTTCCGAAAGTTTTCCGAGAATCTCGTCGAGGGATGATTTTTCCATCTCCGATTTTTTCTCGTACGAAGCTACGACTTCGCTCTGCTTTTCGGCTTCGGCCTGCGCCGAGGCAAGTTCGCCGCGGCGGGCGGATATCTGTTCCTTCAGTTCTTCCTTCTGTTCGGACTGAGAGTCGACCGCGTTTTTAAGAACGTTCAATTTTACCGTCAGGCCCGAAAGTTCCTCTTCGAGTCCTCTTCTCTTTTCAAAAAGGCCGTCGATCAGAGCGTCGTGCTCGCCGCGCTTTTTGATGAGGTCCTCTCTCTTTGCCGAAACGGCGTCTTCGTTATCCTTCGATCTTGCGAGATCTTCCCTCAGTTTCTCCGCTTCCGCGGCGAGGCGTTCCGCCTTTTCTTCTTCTCTCTTTTCGGCGTCCTGCGCGGAGGAGATCCTCTCTTTTACGGAGTCGATCCTCTCTTTTGAGTGGATGATATTGTTTTCAAGACGAAGAGCGTCGTTTTCGAACTGCGATGACGATCTGTTCTTCTCGCTCTGTTCTTCGACGGTGCGCTGATACGTCTCTCTGTTGTTTCTTCTTTTTTCGTCGACGGACTCGATCTGAACGTCGATCTGTTTTTCCGTGTCCTCCGCCATCTCGAGTTCGTGCGCGGACATCTCGGCGTCGGTCTTCGTCTTCTCGAATTCCGCCCGCGTTCCCTTCATGTCGTAAAGCCACAGGGATACGTCGAGCATCTTTTTCTCTCCGTAGAGTTCGAGATACCGTCTCGCCTTCGACGCGTCGCGCTCGAGGGACGGCAGACGCGATCCGATCTCGGCCTCAATGTCGCCGACGCGCTGCATATTCGCGGCGGTCTCGTTCAGTTTCTTCTCGGATTCCTGCCTGCGGTACCTGTATTTCGTGATACCGGCGCTCTCCTCGAAGATGTTTCGCCTGTCTTCGCTTTTCTTCGAGATGATCTCGGCGATCTTGCCCTGTCCGATTATCGAATAACCCTCTCTGCCGATACCGGTATTCATAAAGAGTTCCGTGATATCGCGCAGACGGACCTGTTTTCTGTTTATGTAATATTCGCTGTCTCCGGACCGGAAATAGCGGCGCGTGACGGTGATCTCGTCGTATTCGCTGTTTATCGTCTTCTCTTTTCCGCTGTTGTCAAACGTGACGGAGACCTCGGCGTACCCCATGGGCCGCACGCCGTCGGAACCGGCGAAAATAACGTCTTCCATACGGCTGCCGCGGAGGTTCTTTGAAGAGAGTTCTCCGAGTACCCAGCGCATCGCGTCCGTAATATTCGATTTTCCGCTCCCGTTGGGACCTACGATTATCGTGGCACCGGGATTGAAGTTGAGTACCGTTTTTTCCGGAAACGACTTGAAGCCGTGTACTTCGAGTGATTTCAGATACAAATCGAATTCCTCCGTTTTATGGTCTTTAGGGGAAATGGTCAAGATATCTCTAAAATTATATTATATCTTATAATATCCTCTTTTTCAAGGAAAATCATCCTCAAATTACCGTATCTTGAGGAAAAATATACGCGATTTGCTCCTTTGTGACCGATCGCGGCGGACAGGTCGCCTTTCGGGACGAACACGGTGACGGCAGAGGGTTTTTCGTTCGACGTGATTTCGTCGAGTTTCTCCGTAATGAGCCGTCTGTAATATTCGCCCAGAACGAGTTCTCCGAGTGCGGGATGGAGCGGCCCCGCGACCGCTTCCCCGCCGCCGGGCGTATCTCCTCCGTAAAGGGAGACGCGAAGGCACGGAACAGAATGTGAAGCGAAGACGGAATGCGCGTCCGCGGAACGTGAAACGGCCTCCCCGACGGTCAGTGGCTCGTACTCCCCCGCTCTCATCATTTCGCACAGTTCCGTGTTTTCGAAAACGACCGTCGGATAGATACGGGAACCGGACGCGCCCGCCGCGCAGATCTCCTCCGCGGTGCGGATCTCGTCCTCGCGGGCCGACAGAGGCAAACCGACCATCATCTGACCGACCGAAGCGATACCCGCCTCTTTAAGCAGACGAAACGCGCGTCGGGAATCTTCCGGCGTATGGCCTCTCCTCGAGGCGCGCAGGACCTCGCCGTTCATGCTCTGCACGCCGAGCTCGACTGCGGTAACGGCATAGTTCCCGAGGATATCGACGATCTTGCGGTCGATATAGTCGGGCCTCGTTGACATACGGATCCCCGTGACCTTCCCGTCCCTGACGTATCCCTGCGCCATGTCGAGAAGGGTTATCATAAGGCCGCGGTCGATACCCGTGAAGGAACCTCCGAAAAAAGCGATCTCGACCTCGGCGTCGGGCGGAGCGGTGGCGAGATGTTCCTCGACGGTCCGCGCGGCGTCTTCAAGATCAAAAAGACGGACGCCCGAAATAGCGCGCTGATCGCAGAACACGCACTTGTTCGGGCATCCCATATGCGGTACGAAAACCGGAATATTTATGTGTTTCATTTTCATTTTTCTCCGAAAAGACGGAGCGCTTCCTTTGCGGCGAGCTGTTCCGCCTCTCTTTTCGATCTCGCCCTGCCCCGCCCTATAACGTTGCTGTTGAGGCGCGCCTCGACCTCGAAGACCTTGTCGTGATCGGGACCGCTCTCGCCGACGAGAACGTACTCGAGTTTTTCGGAATTGACCTGCTGGACTATATGCTGAAGAGCGGTCTTGCAATCCTCGAAAGAGGAACCTGTCCTGATCGCTTCGATCTCCTCTTTGATAAATGGCAGAACGATAGCGCGGACGGCGTCGATATCGAAGCCGGAATCGATATAAACGGCGGCGAGAAGCGCCTCGAAAGCGTCCGCGGTGATCGACGCTCTCTCTCTGCCTCGGTTCATTTCCTCTCCGTGACCGAGAAAGATATATTTGCCGAGGCCGATCATCCCCGCGTATTTTGACAGCGCCTTTTCGCAAACGACCGCAGCTCTCGTTTTGGTGAGGTCGCCCTCGCGAAAATTCTCGTATTCGCCGTACAGATACGTGCTCGTTATGATGGAAAGGACGGAATCGCCGAGAAATTCGAGCCTCTCGTTGCATTCGACGTCGACGCCCTTGGATTTTTTCTCGTTTGAGTACGACGAGTGGGTCAGAGCGGCGGCAAGAAGCTCGGGATCACGGAAACGGTATCCTATCGTGTCCTCGAGCGATCTGTAGTTTTCACTTCTCACTTTCAGTCCCTCCCTTCCCGTCTTTTTTCTCTTCTTCGATTATCATCTCCGTCGCGCCCGATCTGACGAAAGCCTCCGCTCTGCGGATCGCCGACGTTATCGCCTGCGCGCCGGACGAACCGTGCGCTTTGATGACCGGTTTTGAAAGGCCGAGGATCGGCGCGCCGCCGTATTCGGTCGGATCGAAAACGTTTTTCATTTCCCTCACCCTGCCGGAAAGGGGAACGGAAGCGATCTTCGTCAGCACGGACTCGGTCATTATATGTTTCATTGTCGAGAAGAAATACGCGCTCATCCCTTCGATGAGTTTCAGAGCGACGTTGCCCGTAAACCCGTCTGTAACGAGAACGTCGCACGGCGCGTGCGCCAGTTCTGAAGGCTCGACGTTGCCGACGAATCGGATACCCGGAGTATCGCTCAGAAGAGCGTACGCCTCCGTACGCAGCGCGCCGCCCTTATGCGGCTCCGTTCCGTTGTTGAGAAGACCGACCGCGGGATTGTCGACCCCGAGAACGTTTTTGGCGTAAAGCGTTCCGAGACGCGCCCACTCGACTAAAAATTCGGGGGTGACGTTGACGTTTGCCCCGCTGTCAAGAAGGAGTATCGGCAGTTCAAACGGAAGAACGGTCGCGATCGCCGCGCGTTTGACGCCCGGAGCGCCGCGAATGATCGTCGACGCGCCGGTGAAAAGCGCGCCGGTGTTTCCCGCGCTGATGAACGCGTCGCCTTCCTCTTTGAGGAGTTTGAGCCCCACGCCCATCGAAGAGTGCCTTTTCGAGCCGAGTATGACCATCGGGTCGTCCGTCATCTCGACCGTGCTTTCCGCTCCGACGATCTCGATTTTCGCGTGATCCGCATGAAGCGGAGCGAGTTCTTCTCTGATCTTTTCTTCGTCACCTACGATCACGAACAGAGAATCGCTCTCGAGAGATGCGTCCGCCACGCCTTTTACGACCTCGGCAAGACCGCGGTCGCCGCCCATAGCGTCGATTATCAGTTTCAACGGATCACACCCCTTCCCTTAAATTCGTTATTTGTTTCGCATAGCGGTCCGCCGCCGCGAGCGCCCTTTCCGCGAGCGCCTGATTCCGCGCTTTTTTGCCGCCTTTGACCTTGCGGTCGAGCGGCGCGACTACGCCGAAATTGGCGTTCATCGGCTGGAAGTCGCCGACGCCGCCCTCCGACACGTACTTCGCCATGGCGCCGGTGACCGTGACGTCGTCAAAGATGAAAGGATCCTCGCCTTTTACGGCAAGCGCGGCGTTCAGACCGGCGACGAATCCGGACGCCGCCGATTCGATATATCCCTCGACGCCCGTCATCTGACCTGCGAAGAAAAGCTTTCTTTCCCCGCCGACGGAATAGTCTTTCCCGAGATAGCCCGGCGAGTTCAGAAACGTATTGCGGTGCATAACGCCGTAACGCAGAAATTCGGCGTTCTCAAGGCCCGGGATCATTCCGAATACGCGCTTTTGTTCCGGGAACGCGAGGTGGGTCTGGAAACCCACGAGATTGAACATCGTTCCCGCCTCGTTTTCACGGCGAAGCTGAACGACGGCGTAATACGTCGCTCCCGTCTCGGGATGTGAGATACCGACCGGTTTCATCGGTCCGAAACGCAGAGTGTCGCGTCCTCTTTCGGCCATTACCTCGACCGGCATACAACCCTCGAACACCCTGAGTTCGCGCTCGTCGAAACCGTGAAGTTCGGCTCGTCTCGCGGAGAGAAGAGCGTCGACGAACGCCTCGTATTCCTCAGCGTTCAAAGGACAGTTTATGTAATCGGCTCCGCCTTTCCCGTAGCGGGAGGCGAAGAATGCTTTTTTCATATCGATCGAGTCGAACAACACGATCGGGGCCGCCGCGTCGAAGAACCAGAGCCCCTCTTTGCCGGTAAGACGGGCGATATCCTCGGCGAGCGCGTCGGACGTCAAAGGACCGGTCGCGACAACGGTGACGCCGTCTTCCGGTATCCTTGCGATCTCCTCGTGAACGACCGTGATGAGCGGATCGCCCTCGATTTTTTCGGTGACGTACGACGAGAAAAGATCGCGGTCGACGGCAAGCGCCCCGCCAGCCGAAACGGCGGTCGCGCCGCAAGCCTCCATAACGACGGAGCCCATCCGTCTGAGTTCCTCTTTCAGAAGACCCGAGGCGTTCGTGACCTCCGCGGAGCGGAGCGAATTCGAACAAACGAGTTCGCAGAACTTGTCCGACCTGTGCGCCGGCGTCTTTTTCCCGGGTTTCATCTCGTAAAGAGTGACCGGCACGCCGAAAGACGCGATCATTTTCGCCGCCTCACATCCGGCAAGGCCCGCGCCGATAACGGTGACGCGAGAACGATCCGTCACTTCGTTTCTTCCTTTTTAGGCTCGTCGGCCTTATATCCGCATTCGGCGTTTCTGCAGTAAAGCTGGTTCTTTCCCTTTTTTCTGAGAAGCATACCGCCGCAGCGCGGACACTTCTCCTCCGTCGGCATATCCCACGCGGAGAATTTGCACTCCGGATATTTCTCGCAGCTGTAGAACATCTTTCTGCTCTTGCCGTACTTTATGACGACGTCGGAGCCGCAGTCGGGACACTTTATCCCGGTGCTCTTGGCGATCTGTTTCGTGTTCTTGCACTCCGGATAACGGGAGCATGCGAAGAACGACCCGAATCTGCCGGATCTGAGCACCATATCGGCGCCGCATTTGTCGCATTTGAGCTGTTCGCCCTCAACGATGGCGGGCTTTTTGGGCTCTGCCTTTTTCGGCGTAAGCGGTTTCGTGTTTTTGCACTCCGGATAATTCGGACACGCGGCGAATTTGCCGTATCTTCCCTCCTTGACGATCATCCTCGCTCCGCACTTGTCGCAGATGATGTCCGTCTCGACGGCGGGGATCTCAATGTCTTTTTTGCGGACGTTCGAGTTGGCGGAGGAGAGTTCCTTCTCGAAATCGGAGTAGAATTCGCCGAGGACGGTCTGCATCGGAACGGTCCCGTGCTCGACGTCGTCGAGTTTGTCCTCAAGGGACGCCGTAAACTTGTAGTCGACGATATCCGGGAACTGCTCGCGCATGATCTTCGTGATGACTTCTCCGAGCGGCGTCGGTTTGAGCGACTTGCCGTCTCTCTCAACGTATCCGCGGGAAAGGATTATCGTGATGATGGGAGTATAAGTGCTCGGTCTGCCGATGCCCTTCTCCTCGAGGAACTTGATCAGGGTAGCCTCGGTGTATCTTGCCGGAGGCTCGGTGAAATGCTGAGTCGGGGTGACGGCGATCGTTTTGAGGGTCTCGCCCTTTTCAAGGGCGGGGATCTTCTCACTCTTCTCGCCGCTGTCGTCGTCCGTCGACTCTTCGTAAAGCGTCATGAAGCCCGCGAAGGTGACGGTGTAGCCGGTCGCTCTGAAAAGGCAGTCGGCGCACGTGACGTCCGTCTGAACGGTGGAAAGCTCCGCGCCCGCCATCTGGGACGCGATGAATCTGTTCCAGATAAGGCGGTAAAGCTTGAACTGATCCGCCGTGAGGAACTCTTTTACGCGAGCGGGATCGAGGGAGGGATTCGACGGTCTGATCGCCTCGTGAGCGTCCTGAGAATTCGATCTGGATTTATAGATCCTCGGACGCGAGGGATAATACTCCCTGCCGAATTTCTCCGTTATATACCGTTTTGCGGCTTCCCTCGCCTCGTCCGCGACGCGAAGGCTGTCCGTTCTCATATAAGTGATAAGACCCTGACTTCCGCCGAGAGCAGGTCCGAGATTGACGCCCTCGTAAAGCTCCTGGGCGACTCTCATCGTTCTCTGCGACTGGAAGTTGAGTTTTCTCGAAGCTTCCTGCTGCATGGTGGACGTGGTGAAAGGAGGAGCGGGATTCTTCGTCTTCTTCCCTTTCTTGACGTCGGCAACGACAAAGGGATTGCCGCGGGTAGCGTTTACGATCCTTTCGGCGTCGGCGCCGTTTTTCAGTTCGACCTTCTTGCCGTCGAGACCGCCGTAATAAGCGGCCTTGAACGTTTTGCCCTTGGGAGTCTCGAGTTCCGCGTCGACGCACCAGTATTCCTCGGGAACGAACGCTCTGATCTCTTCTTCGCGCTCGACGATGATACGGGTAGCAACGGACTGAACTCGTCCCGCGGAAAGGCCGCTTCTGACCGTTTTCCAAAGGAACGGGGAAAGTTTGTAGCCGACGATCCTGTCGACGATCCTGCGTGCCTGCTGGGCGTTCACGAGATCCATATCGATGTCTCTCGGCTTTTTGATCGCCTCTTTGACCGCAGATTTCGTGATCTCGTTGAACGTGATCCTCTTCGATTTGCCCTCGGGGATATCGAGCGCCGCGGCGAGATGCCACGAGATCGCCTCGCCTTCGCGGTCAGGGTCGGTCGCGAGGAAGATACGGTCAGCCGCTTTCGCGTCTTTTTTCAGGTCGCTGATAAGATCGCCTTTTCCTCTGATATTGATATAGTGCGCCTCAAATCCCTTTTCAACGTCGATACCGAGGGTCGATTTGGGCAGATCGCGCACGTGACCTTTCGATGCCACCACCTTATACCCCGATCCGAGGTAACTCTTTATTGTGTGCGCCTTTGCGGGCGACTCAACGATCACAAGGTTCTGCATATTCAGGGTTATCCTTTCGTAAAGCGGGTTCCTCCCGCTGATTTTACTTTTTTATTCTTCCGGGGCGTTGATGTCGTCGCTTCCCCTGCGGAGATAGTATCCTCCGGCGCCCGCTTCTATCGCTCCCGCGAGTTCGAGCGCGGACATGGACGATAAGACCTCGCTGACCGGAAGGTCGGGTCTCACGAGTTCGTCCGCCGTGACCGGAACGTCGGGCGTCATAAGATTATACACTCTGATATTGACTTCGTCAAGCATATCGAGGTCGATCCTCTGAGGCTCCCGAGGCTCCGCATTTTTCCCGACGCGGACGAATCCCGCGGGCAGATCCTCCGACAGATCGCCGAGACGTACGGTCCCGTCTTTCTGCTTTTCGTTTTTCGGGCGGGACGCTGCGGGCAGTTTTTTGCCGCCGTAAGTTCCCTTTCCGTAATAGTTGCCCGCTCCGCGCGAACTTACGCGCATGCGGTTGACGGCTTCTTCCGCCGCAACGGAGATATCGACGCCTCGAAGGGCGTTCCTGCATGCGCCGAGCGATACCGAATGCGGGAACGTAAATTCATATTCCGCAAGGATATCCTCTGCGGACGTCGCCACGAGCGCGCCGTTTTTCAAAAGATTGTTGGTTCCTGACGAGCCGGGCGTTCCGACCCTGCCCGGGACGGCGAAAACCGCTCTGCCCTGATATGCCGCGTGTCTCGCCGTGATGAGCGATCCGCTTCCCGCATCCGCTTCGACAACGACGGTAGCGACGGAAAGACCGCTGATGATTCTGTTTCTTACGGGGAACCGGAAACCCGCGGGTTCCGTTCCCGGCGCATACTCCGACAGGACGCAGCCGTCGCGTATGACGGCGCGATAAAGATCGCCGTGTTCGCGGGGATAAATAACGTCCGCGCCGGACCCGAGAACGGCGACGGTGACGCCGCCCGCCTCAAGCGCGCCGGTCATGGCGACCGAATCGACGCCGAGGGCCATTCCGCTGACGACGCACGCTCCGCCCGAAGCCAGACCGTACCCGATCGCATATGCGGAATCCCTTCCGTATTCGCTCATTTTTCTCGAGCCGACCGCTGAAACGAACAGATCGCGGTCAAAGCGCGGGATCCTGCCGACGGCGTACAGTACGAGAGGCGCGTCGCGCAGGTTTTTGAGACTGAGCGGGAAATCTGCGTCAGTGGGCACGAGGACACGCTGACCAAGTTCCTCCGCCTCTTTCAGTATCTTTTCCGCTTTCTCCGTCGATTTTTCGCCTATTATCTTTCTCGCGCGGGTGATCTCGTTTTTGTTGAACCCGGGAAGTTCCGTATCTTCTCCGATCTCCGCCTCGTAAACGAGACGGGCGGAACCGAAACGGTTGACGAGTTTAACGCCTAGCGATGATCCGGCTCCGGTCTGTTCCGCGAGCCAGATCCAGTATATTCTGTCGTCTGTCACTTTTTCAAGTCACTCCAGTTTTTTATGGTCACCGTCTGTTTTTCCGGTATTCCCAGAGTATGACGGCCGCCGCAGAACCGGCGTTGAGGCTCTCGCATCCCTCCGCCATCGGGATTTTCAGCGTTACGGAACAGACTGAAAGCATTTTCTTTGAAATACCGTGTCCCTCGTTCCCTATTACGACGACGTCGTCGTCCGAGGGCTCGAACGACCCGAGCGTCTCGGAATCGTCGGTCAAAGCCGCCGCGACGAGTCTGCGTCCCGACGATGCGAGCTGTTCCGCCGCTTCAACCGCGCTTTCCGTTTCCGTGATGCGGATCCTGAATACCGCGCCCATGGACGCCCTTACCGCCCTGTCGCCGAACGGGTCGGCGCAGTCGATGAGAACGGCGGATCCGAATCCGAAGGCTGCCGCCGTGCGGAGTATGCCTCCGACGTTTCCGGGATCTCTTACGCCGTCGAGAATGATCGCGCTCTCTCCGGATCTGAGACCGGAGACGGCGTCGCGGACGCCGCGCCTTTCCGGAATACGGACCGAGGCGATCACGCCCTGCGGAGATCTTTCCGTCGTTATTTTTTCAAACGCGGGCCGCGAGAGCAAAAAGACTCTGTCCGAAAAGCGGGGGTCGGAAAGATACCCCGCCGTTTTATCGGAGAGACGGTCGACCGAATCCTCCGATACGAAGACAGCGTAAGGGTCTCCGTAAAGGACGGCTTCCTCAAAGAGTTTTTCGCCTTCGCAGAGAAACAGTCCCTGCTCTTCGCGGTATTTTTTCATCGTAAGTTTCGACGCCGAAACGACCTCGGCGTTCGAGCGGGACGAAATATACCGCAGTTCGGCGCCGTTTTTTAATCTGATGACGTTCATATAAAAGCAGAGGGCGTTGCGCACGCGTGCGAGCAACACCCTGTTTTGATGATTAAAGCGCTGCCTTCGCCTTGTCGACGATGGCTGCGAACGCTTCTTTATCGGAGACGGCGATCTCGGCGAGCATCTTGCGGTTGAGGTCGATGCCTGCGAGTTTGAGGCCGTGCATAAGCTGCGAATAGTTGATACCGCAGACCTTTGCCTGCGCGGAGATACGGGTGATCCAGAGAGCTCTGAACTCTCTCTTCTTCTGCTTTCTGCCGATGTAAGCGTAGTTACCGCTCTTCATCACGGCCTGCTTAGCCATCTTGAAGTGACGGCTCTTGGAACCCCAGTAACCTTTCGCTGCCTTGAGGACTCTATTTCTTCTCTTGCGCGTGGAGAGCGCACCTTTTACTCTTGCCATTTTACCATGCTTCCTTTCTCAATCTCGATGTTGATTTCAGTCTTTGCCTACGAGGCGCTTGTAGTTTGCAGTCATAGCGGGACTGAGAATCTGGCTGCTGCGAAGATGTCTCTTCCTCTTCTGCGTTTTGTGACCGAGGTTATGTCTGTGTTCGCCGTGGAAAACCTTGACCTTGCCCGTTCCGGTCACGTGTACTCTTTTGGCTGACGCCTTGTGTGTCTTGATCTTTCCCATTTCTGTGTCCTTTCTAACTCGGTTGAGCCGGAAGACCGGCTGAACTTTTTTTCTTTGTTTGTGTTTTATTCGCCTTTGGACGGAGCGATGAATATCGACATCGTGCGCCCTTCGAGTTTCGGCTTTTTCTCTACGGAGCCTACCTCGGAGCACGCCTCCGCAAAACGCTCAAGCATCTCGGTACCGATCTCGGGGTGGGTTATCTCGCGTCCCTTGAATCTGAGATTCGCCCGCACCTTGTTGCCGCCTGAAAGGAATTTCTTTGCCAGGGCGACCTTGGTGTCGAAGTCATGCTTGTCGATCCTGCATGAGAGCCGGACTTCCTTCAATTCGACGACTTGCTGTTTCTTTCTCGCTTCTCTCTCCTTTTTGTCCTGCTCGTAGCAGTACTTGCCGTAGTCCATGGCGCGGCAAACGGGAGGAGTTGCCTGAGGGGCGATAAGTACGATATCGAGATCGCGGTCCTCGGCGTACTTTCTTGCGGACTCAAAGTCCATTATGCCGAGCTGCGCGCCGTTTTCGTCGAGCATTCGCACTTCCTTCGCCTTGATCTCATCGTTGATATGAAGTTCTTTTGCGCTGATGGTTATACACCTCCGAAAAATAAAACGTGCGGGACGAAAAAACTCCCGCACAGAATAACGCTCACGGGTGTGAGCGGATTATTGACCGTACGCGCTCGGAGGCGGTACGGTGAGAACCATGCGAAGTTCTTCTTCCTTTTACGACGTGTATTATATCACCCCCCGCGCCGTTTGTCAACACCGAAAACGGTTTTTTTACGATAATTTTGCGCGGAGCTTGTCAAGAGCGCATTTTTCGATCCTGCTGACGTAGGAACGGGATATCCCGAGGCGCGCTGCGACCTCGCGCTGGGTCACGGGGTCCGCGCCGGAAAGACCGTATCGAAGAGTGATGATCTCCCTCTCGCGCGCAGAAAGATAACGTGCGACGTATTCCGCGGCGCGGGCGGTCTTGAATTTCACGTCGAGGTCGTCCGCTATCGTGTCGTCGATCTTGATGACGTCTATGTAGGTAAGCGGATTCCCCTCCCTGTCCGTGTCGATCGTCTCGTTGATCGAGACCTCCGCGCCGAGTTTCTTGCGCGATCTGAAATACATCAGGATCTCGTTCTGTATGCACTTCGCGCCGTACGTTGCGAATCGCGCGCCGTTTCTGACATCGAACGAATCGACCGATTTTATCAGGCCGACCGTTCCTATCGAGATCAGGTCCTCCTTGTACGGCGACGACGGGTAATACTTTCTCACTATATGGGCTACGAGGCGGAGATTGTGGCATATGAGTTTAGCTCGTGCGTCCGCGTCGCCCTCCCGCGCGAGCCTGAAAAGGCGCGCCTCTTCCTCCCGTCCCAGCGGAGGCGGAAACCCGGAATTCTGCGCCGCGCTCAGAAGAAAAAGCGACAGAGTACGGATTATTTCAAGAAAGATCGCGATCATGGGACCCTCCGGGTGAATACGGTATCTTTCCCATTATATTCGCGTCTTTCCCCGGCCTACACCGTTTTTCCTTATTTTTCCGTTATTATTTCGGCACTTGCGGGAAAAATAACAACGTGAGTCGTCAAGGGGTCAAATTTCAAGTTGGAACCGGAGGTAAAAGAGATGATGATTCTCGACAGAATTTCGCTCGTTCTGGTCATCCTGGGAGCGATCAACTGGGGTTCTATCGGACTATTCAAGTTCGATATCGTCTCATTCATCAGCGGAGGTCAGGACGCGGTCCTTGCGAGAGTGATCTACTCTCTCGTCGCGATCGCGGGACTGTGGTGCATCTCGCTTCTCTTCAGAGAGCGCGAACCCGCCAAATACTGATCTGCCGCCGAGGGGGCGCCGGAGTACGGCGCCCCTTCTTTTTTTGTCGAAAAGTTGTTTTCCCCAAAGTGTTGAAAAATCCCGCCGGATGTGTTATTATATTCCAGAGAAAAAACAGTTTTGAAAGGAATATCCGGAATGTTCAGTTTTCTTGAAAGCACGGCGACCTCGACTCAGTCGAACGGTTTCGGCGGAATAATCACGATCGTAATGCTCGTCGCGATGGTAGCGCTCTTCTATTTCCTGATGTACAGACCTCAGAAGAAGCAGGAGAAAGAAGCGAAGAATATGCGCGACAGCCTGCAGGTCGGAGACGAGGTTACAACGATAGGCGGGATAATCGGCAAGGTAGTCTCGATAAAGGAAGAGACCTTCCTTCTTGAGACCGGAAGAGACAAGGTCAGGATCCGCTTCCTCAAGAGCGCCGTCAAATCCGTCGACGTGAGAGCCGAGGACGCGAAATAAAAACGGAATAACGGCAAGATCCTCCGAATAGATATTTAGAGAAATATCCGTCGGAGGATCTTTTTATGACCGGAAAAGGCAAAACAAAAAGCGAAAGGACCGGAGTCGCGTTATCTGCGCTCTTCAGCGCGGGGGTCGGGGCCGGAATTGCTCTTCTTATCGCCGTTCTTTCTTCGGCGTTTCTGCTTTTCGTCCCCGATCCGTCCGCCTTTTATTTCCCTGTCGGGCTGGCCGCCCTGTACGCGAGTTCCGCCGCGGCGGGCTTTATAATGATGAAGAAAACCGGCGTTCCCGCCGCCGCGCTTCTTCCGGGAGCCGCGATCGCGGGGGCGGCGGCAATTGCAGGCGCGTTCGTCAAAGGGTCGGGAGAAAGACCGGTCCCGCTGACGGCCGCCCTGTTTCTTCTCATCCCCGCCGCAAGTTTTCTGGGAGCGTTGATCGCGTCGAACAAAAAGAAAAAGCGGCCGTCCGTTAAGAGACGGCCGCAAAGAAGACGGTAAAGGATCAGATAACGACGGTTTTATGTCTGCTTACGTGGCAGTTTATGTTGACCGCCACGGGAAGTCCCGCTATGTGCGTCGGCGCGCGTTCGACGAAAACGCCGAGGCAGGTGACCGAACCGCCGAAACCCTGCGGTCCGATGCCGAGCGCGTTGACGGAATCTTTTATCCGTTCCTCGAGCGCCGCGTAGCGGCAGTCGTCGGACGGCTCCTCTCTCAGAAGAGCCCTCTTGGCGAGAAGCGCCGAAGACTCGAAGTCGCCGCCGATGCCCACGCCGATCCAGATCGGAGGACAAGGATTCGCGCCGGCGCGCCGGACTGTTTCCGTAACGAATCTCACGACGTCGTCCTCGTCAGCGGACGGCGTCATCATTTTCAGCGCGCTCATGTTTTCGCTGCCGAACCCTTTGGGGGCGGCGGTCAGGACGAGTTTGTCGCCCTCGGTAAAGCGTATATG
>JAFRQK010000049.1 GCA_017428635.1 Clostridia bacterium
GTACTTAGAAATGAAAGAACTGTACACGTCTCCTGAAATGGAAATCATCAGCCTTAACGCCGAAGACGTTATAACCGGTTCCGGTTGTGAGTGCGGCGTTGAAACGGCCGAGCAGGAGATCGAAGACTAAACAGCAGGACAGTTTTAAAACCGACTGATCAGAATCGGGCAGGCGGCCTCGTGCCGCCTGCCCGAACTGATAAAGAGAGGTGAGGCGATCATGCGCGTAATACTTCCGCAGATGAGCGCGGCACGGAAACTGTGTGCGGAGCCGACGGTCAAAGACGGTCCGTACCGTCCCTCGCGCTACGCTCTTCGCGCTCCGTGTGAAGAAGGAGTTTTGCTCTATCATACGCTGACAGGAGAACTGCTTCTTTTGTCGGAGGACGAGGACAAAGGCGACGAGCCCGGCGGATCTCTTCGTTCGGAGCTTATAAAACGCCGTTTCCTCGTGCCTGAAGATTACGACGAATACCGCCTCTGCCGCCAGATCCGGCAGGTCGCCGGAACGCTGGCTCCGAAGAAAAAAACGGTAACGTCGTTTACCGTTTTCACGACCACCGACTGCAACGCGCGATGCCCGTACTGCTACGAGCTCGGAAGGCCGCGAACTCCCATGAGCGACCGGACCGCAGCCGACGCTGCGGAGTATATCTCGCGCGTCAGCGGAGGCGGGAAGGTCTCTATCTCCTGGTTCGGAGGCGAGCCGCTAATGGGACGAAGCGCGATCGACGTTATCACGTCGGAGCTTCGCCGGCGCGGCGTGCCGTTCACGTCGAAGATCGTGACGAACGGATATCTGTTCGACGCCGATCTTATAGGGACGGCGAAAAACGACTGGGCGCTGAGAAGCGTTCAGATCACGCTCGACGGGACCGAGGAGAAATATAACCGGATCAAGGGGATCGTCGGATGCGAGGGGAGCGCCTACAAACGCGTCCTTTCGAATATCGGGCTCCTTCTTGACGCGGGCGTCCGCGTCGCGATCCGGATGAACGCGGATCTTTCCAATATGGAGGATCTCACGAAACTTACGGATGAGCTCAGCGCCCGCTTCGGCGACGAAAAGAAGCTCACGCTGTATTCCGTTCTTCTGCGCGATTTCAGCCCCGCGGGGACGCATCCCGAAGCGGAGGCCGAGGCGCTTGCCGCATGGGACGCGCTTCAGAAAAAGATACTCGCTTCGCCGATCGGCGGCGTTCGCGGACTGCCGCGCAGTATCAGAACGAACGGATGTATGGCGGACAACGACGGCGCGGTCACGATCCTGCCCGACGGCCGGATCGGCAAATGCGAACACGAGAGCGAACAGCTGCTTGTCGGGAATATTTACGACGGGATCGCCGATCAGGGGACCGTCGCCCGATGGCGCGAACGCGTCGAGGTACCGGAATGCCGGACCTGCGCTCTTGCTCCGGTCTGTATCCGTCTGCGGCTGTGCTCGTGGACGAACGACCGGTGTGAAGACTGCGACCGCGAACGGATGAAAAAAAGCGTTGAGCAGATGATGCTCAACGAGTACGTCCGCAGCCTGAAAAACGGCGGCGGAGATATTGATACGGAAGAAGACGGGGATAACGCCGAATATTCCGGTTTCGGACGGTGAGTTCCCGGGGAGGATAGATTACCATGAAAAAGATATTCATCGTTTTGCTTGCTGCGGCTCTGATCCTGACGCTGTTCGCGTGCGGACAGAAAAAGGAACCGGACGCGACCGGGACCGATACGGAGAGCGAGCTTTCGACCGGGACGGCTGAGATCGCCGATACGGACGAAGGAACGGACACCGTCCCGGACGATATCCCGGACGCGGAGGATCATACCGTCCCGCACACAGTGACTTACCGGTCTGCCGACGGCACGGTCATCAGGGAAGAGACGGTCCCCGCAACCGATCACGTCTGGAGATATGAATTCGACGCGGAAGGTCACAGCGCCGTCTGCACCCTCTGCGGAGCGGCGGGCGAGAGCGGAGCGCACGATTACGACGGGAACGGCGTGTGCCGCGTCTGCGGATACGGATGCGAACACGTTTTTGCCGACACTGTCGTCGCACCCGGATGCACGGAGGCGGGTTACACGCTCCACACCTGCTCGAAGTGCGGATTCAAGTACGCGAGCGACTACGTGACCGCGACCGGTCACAACTATACGGAGAGCGTGGAAACTCCCGCGTCGTGTGACGAGAACGGTTCGCTCCGCTATACGTGTTCCCGCTGCGGGGCGTACTTCACCGTGAAGGACGCGATCCCGGCGACGGGCCACAACTTCGTGAACGGTGTCTGCACCGTCTGCGGAGAAAGCGATTCGGTGATTCCGATCGTTCCCGACACGGACGATGAGACGGACGGAGAGGAGATCCCTTCGTTCTGGGGCGGCGGTGAATACGAACTTCCCGAGATACCGATAGGATAACGGAAAAAAGCCCGCGCGGAAAACCGCGCGGGCTTCTTTTATATCGTTCAGTCTTTTTTCGGCGGGGCGTCGTTCCACAGATGCGGATAGATGCGCTCTTTTACGAGGATCCACTCCTGCGCCATCGGGAGCGTTTCGATCCACGCGCAGTATTCGCGCCACTCGGCGAGCTTGTGGTTGTACCTCGCGTAATACATATTCACGAGGTTCTCGTAGTTCATCGTCACGGTGCGCTTCTGGTTGTACGACGTCGGGAGAAGCTGGATCAGATCATCCCAGTACTTTTTGTCGCGCGTCTCGACGAACTCGAGGCGCCTTTTTTCGAGGAAAGCGATCGTCGCGTCGAGACATTCGAGCGCCTCGGGCGTCATTCTGTCACAGCTGAAATCGTCGCGCGAGAACTCCTTCGAGTGGATCTTGTGCATCGTGCTCGTCGAGTTCGCGACGGTGCCGACTTTATACGTGTCGAACTCCTTCCACCAGTAAAGGGGAGCGGTTATATCGACGGAGACGAAGATCTGACGCAGGAATTTCCTGTGATCGGGACCAGACACGGCGAGACGGTGACCAAGCTCTTTGTCTGCGTCCCCGACGTTGAAGTTTTTGTCCTCATCGAAGAAAGAATCGCTCCTGTCCCAGCTGTTCATGGGATTTCTGGCGCCTCTGATTGCGGCGTCCATATTCATCACGGACGTTTTTTCGATTTTAATCATCTTTCCGCCTCCGGATCATCATTCTTCTACCATTCTACCACAAAATCCGCGCGGGCACAATAGCGCGGAACGGTTTTTACGCCCCGGCGCGAATAACGGGGGCGCTGCGAGGCAAAAATAACGGTGTGGAATTATGAACGACTGAGAAAGGAAAGATAAAATGTCCACGTCAAGGGAGAAAAAGCAAAAGAGAATTCTTTATTTTTGTTTCGTGATCCTTCTCATCACTGCGGCGGTCGCCGCCGCCGTGACGGGAACGTACAAAAAGAGCGAAAAGGGAAGAGCGCCGATCGGAACGGCGGAAACAGAGACCGAAACGGCAGCCCCCGCCGCGAAGCCCCGACCCGACGAAAACGCGGAGACGGACAAAAAGGAAGCGGGGATCATCCCCGTAAGACCTACGCCTGAAACGGAAAAGGAAGAGACCGAACCGGTCTCGCTGACGCCCGAACCGGTAACGTTCACAGCGCCTGCGGCGGGCTCCGTTTACGGTGAGTTCAGCGTCGCCGTGCCCGTTTTCTCGAATACGATGAACGACTACCGCACTCACGCGGGCGTTGACGTCTCGGCGGAGATCGGCGATCCCGTCTTCGCCTGCGCCGACGGCGTGATCGACGAGGTGTGGGAGGACCCGATGATGGGCCAGTCGATCAGGATAAGCCACGCCGACGGATTCGAGAGCGTTTACCGGAACCTCTCGACGGTCATCCCCGACGGGATAGTAAAAGGCGCTTCGGTCAGGGCGGGGCAGACGATCGGCGCGGTCGGCGACACGGCGCTGATCGAGTGCGAGGACGAGCCGCATCTTCACTTTGAACTCCTCCTCGCGGGCGAGCCGGTCGACCCGTCGCTCCACGTTTCTTTCACGCCGTCCGGGAACGATTACGAGGGATAAACGGACGGCTTTGCCGTCGTTTATAATGCGCCGGAACGGCGCAATTCATGTTTTTGCGCACGGCGCGAAATCAATTCATGAGCCCCGCGACGAGCGGGGCTCAATTCATGCGCCGGAACGGCGCAATTCATTCGATCCGGAATGAATTGACGGCTTGCGCCGTCGTGAATTGCGGCTTACGCCGCGTGAATTCTCGCGCTTTTCGTAAACGAAAAAGCGCTCCGTGAATTGACGCCCGAGCTGCAGCTCGGGCGTCATAAAAATATTGCGCCGTTCCGGCGCATTACTTATAATGAAAAAATCCGGGGACGGGAAAACCGCCTGACCGGACAGAATTGTCGTCGGTGGGTGTCAGCGCTTACTCAACGATGAATTTTCTGAACTCGAAATAGCAGTCGTAATCGGCCTCGACGTAGATCTCATCCCACGCGACCTTTGCGAGATACACGCCCAGGATGCTGTTCGCGCTGAGTCTTCTGTCCCCGCTCACAAGGTAAACTTTGCCTTCCGCGCGCGACGCGAGTTTCGTGAATTCAAGGACGTCCGCGCCCGTGACGAGGTGCACTCTGTAAAGATATTTGTACGCTCTGTTCATCTGTTTCCTCCTTTCCTCTTTCGTTTTCCGGTGGATATTATACTCCTTTTTCGGCGTTTGTCAACGGGTAAAAAACAAGTTCTCCCGGTTGCACGGAAACGCATTTTCGGGAGAACTTTCTTTGTGCATCTTATACATACAATATGACGCGTTTTTGTATAATCCGACGGCGTTATCTTTTCGGTTTGCTCCTGAAAACGAGCGACGCGACAGCGCCGAAAAAGAGCGCCGCGGTGATCCCTCCCGCCGCCGCCGAGACGCCTCCTTTGAGGATCCCGACCGCGCCCTCCGCGTCGACCGCTTTCCTCACTCCTTCCGAGATCAGCCAGCCGAATCCGGTGAGCGGGACGGTCGCGCCGCCGCCCGCGAATTCGACGAGCGGGCCGTACAGACCGACCGCTCCGAGAGCGACGCCCGCGACGACGTAGATCACGAGGATGCGTCCGGGCGACATCCTCGTTTTATCGATCAGGATCTGCGCCAGAACGCACAGCGCCCCGCCGACGGTGAACGCCCGAAGGTACTCCACTATTTCGTCACCTCCCCCGTAATATCGCACAGATGCGCGATCCCCGGGATCGTCCCTTTCTGGTTGACCGTGAGCGGACTCATCAGCGCGCCCGTCCCGACGAAAAGAACGCGTTTCAGAACGCCCGCGCGGACGTTGCTCAGGATATTCGACGCCATCACCGCCGCGGAGCATCCGCACCCCGATCCGCCCGCGTGGCGGTCCGTTCCGTCGCAGTCGTAGATCAACAGACCGCAGTCCACGTGGTTGCGCCTTATATCCCGTCCCGTCGAGGCGATCAGATCGCGAAGGATCTCGGCTCCCTCTCGCCCGAGGTCGCCCGTCACGATGAGATCGAACTCGCCGGGATCCGCTCCCGCCGAGAAATACCGCGTCAGCGTGTCCGCCGCGGCGGGCGCCATCGCCGCTCCCATGTTGGAAAGGTCGTCTATCCCGCGGTCGGTCACGATGCCGGGCATCACGGCGGCGATCCGCGGGATCGCCTTGACCGAAGCGTCCGTCCTGACGTCCTCGCGGTCGTCAGTCAGTACGAACGCGCCCGCCGCCGTCACAGTCCACTGCGCCGTCGGCGTCCGCTGGCCGCCGTACTCGAGCGGGAAGCGGAACTGTCTCTCCGCGGAGCAGAAGTGAGAGGACGTCACGGCGGCGCACCTCTTCGCGCCCGCCCCGCACAGAAGCGAGGCGAGGATGAGGCTCTCAGCCGCCGTCGAGCACGCGCCGTAGAGTCCGAAAAACGGGATCCCGAAAGACATCAGCCCGTAATTCGACGCGACGCACTGGTTGAGCAGATCGCCCGCGAAAACGGCGTCGAGGGAGTCCTGACCGTATCCCGCTTTCCCGAGAGCCGCGTCGAGCGCGAGACGCTGCATCTCGCTCTCCGCTTTCTCCCACGTGTCCTGACCGAAGCGGTCGTCGTCCGACGTCAGATCGAAGCAGTCCCCGAGCGGGCCCTCTTTTTCGTTTTTGCCCGCCGCGGACGCGGACGCTGCGATATACACGCTCTTTTCGAGTCTTATCGGAAGTCTGCTCATCACGTCCCGCCTTTCATGAAAACGGCGCCGACGAGGAAGTAGACGATCCCCCATACCGCGCCGGCGGAGATCCCCCACACGAGGACCGGTCCGGCGACCGTGAAGATCTTCGCGCCGATGCCGGGGACGAGCCCCTCCGTCCTGCTGTCGATCGCGGACGACGCAACCGCGTTGGCGAATCCCGTTATCGGAACGAGCGTGCCCGCCCCGGTGTGCTTGGCTACCGTATCGAATACGCCGAAGCCGGTCAGCAGAACGGCGATCAGGATCAGAGCCGAGGACGTCAGCATCCCCGCGTTGTCGTCGGACAGGCCGGCATAGATGAAAAGACGGCGCAGGCCGTGGCCCGCGGCGCAGATAGCGCCGCCCGACGCGAACGCCGACGCGCAGTTTTTGAGGATCGGCGACTTCTTCGCTCTGCCCGCCGCGTATTTTTTGTAGGTTTTGTTATCGGTATTCATAAAAACCCCTCCGCAGTAAAGTTTCCCCGCGGAGGGTATTTTATATACTCGTGAGAAAAGAAAAAGCCCCGCGTTGATCCGCGGGGTTTGTAAATACGCGTTATCCGTACAGCACGAACAGCAATTCCTTTCCGCGCTGGGTGAACAGAAATCTGTTCTCGCCGCCCGAGACGGTCACCCTGACGCTGAAATCGCCGTTTTTGAGCCGTCCGACCGGCTCGCCGTTGAGGAAAAGGGGAAGGGACGGGTCCGAATGACCGGACAGAAAGACCTCGCCGCGACCGACGGAGGCGTAGTTCTCGTGAGAGGACACCGTTATATCCGATCCGTCGGACGACGGGGACAGATAGACGATCTCGTTCTCGTAAACTTCCGTCACCTCGTCCGTGATCCCGGACACGTCGTTTTTCAACTCGTCGTAACCGTAGAAGACCGATCCCCGGTACGCCATCTGCGAACGCGCGAACTGCACCTGCGCTTTCATCTCGCCCGACGGGTCGTCCCAGTCGCCCTCTTCGTACCGGTACGCGGCGTGCGAGATCAGAAGATCGACGTCGCCCGCGCCGAGCACCCCGTTCCACCACTTCACGAGCGTCTCGTACGGCGTCGATGCCGTCGAGAACTGCCAGTAGATCTGCGGGCAGAGGAAATCGACGTACCCGCCCGAGACCCACGCTTTCGCGTCGCAGTAAAGCTCGTCGTACGCCTCGAGGCCGAGCGTGCCCGCGCCGCCCGATTCCTCGGAATTGCGCCAAACGCCGAACGGCGACACGCCGAACCGGCATTCGGGATCGGCGCCCTTCACCGCGTCGTAGCACGCCTTTACCAGCGCGTTGACGCTTTGCCGCCTGAAATCGGCGAGATCCTCGCCGCCGCCGTATTTTTGAAACGCCGCGGCGTCGTCGAAGGGGACGCGCGCGCCCGCGTCGTCGTTCACCGGATACGGATAGAAATAGTCGTCGAAAACGACGCCGTCGACGTCGTATTTCTCGACGATCTCACGCACGCCGTCCGCGACGAGATCCCGCGCCGCGGGAACTCCCGCGTTGAGGACGAGCTTGCCGTCGTAAAGGGCCGTCATCTCGTCCGTGACGCCCGCCGGCAGGGTAGGCTCGGCGGTATACGCCGTCGTTATCCTCAGCGGGTTGACCCACGCGTAAACGAAGATCTCGCGGCGGTGCGCCGCCTCGAGCAGATAGGCGAGCGGGTCGACGGGGAGAGATCCCGTCGTCGAGAGGAAACGCGAGACGGGGAAAATATCGCTCTTATAAAGCGCGTCGCACGACGGACGCACCTGGAAAAAGACCGTATTGAGTCCCCAAGCCGCGCAGTTGTCGAGGATCGCGTCGAGCTGAGCCTTAAGTTCCCCGGCCGTAAGATCGGGCGCGGAGGGGAAGTCGATATTGTAGACCGAGGCGATCCACACGCCTCTTATCTCGGAATCCGGGTCAAGCAGACCGACGAGCGGGGCGGGGACGGAGGCGCCGCCGTGCGGCGGAAGGGAAGTGACGATATCGGCGCCGCATCCGGCGAGGAGAAAAAGGCAGGCGAGGATCGCCGCCAAAGCCGAAAAAACGGTCTTTTTCTTCATTTTTCTCTCCTCCCGTCTTGTGTCGTCGACATAATTTTACCACGCGGCGAGCCGCGTTGTCAACGAACCTTGATTTATTCCGAAAAGTATGGTAATATTATGGCAGAACCTGAAATCGATCACATAAAGGAGATAAAAACATGGGACTTATCAAAGCCGCGCTGGGCGCAGTCGGCGGTACGCTCGCCGATCAGTGGAAAGAGTATTTTTACTGTGATTCCATGAGCTCTGACGTTCTCGCAGCAAAGGGACAGAAGAGAACGAGCTCGCGTTCCTCCAACACCAAGGGCGAGGACAACGTGATCACCGACAAATCGGTCATCGCCGTCAACGAAGGACAGTGCATGATGATCGTCGAGGACGGCAAAGTTGCGGAACTCTGCGCGGAGCCGGGCGAATTCATCTACGACAGTCAGGCGTCTCCTTCCGTCTTCGGAGGCAAGTTCTTCGAAGGGCTCAAGAATTCCGTCAAGGACGCTTGGGAAAGATTCAAGTTCGGCGGTATCCCCGGACGCGATCAGAGGATCTACTACTTCAATATCAAGGAGATCGCCGGCAACAAGTACGGCACTCCGTCTCCCGTTCCGTTCAGAGTCGTCGACAACAACATCGGCCTCGATATGGACATCCGTATCCGCTGCAACGGCGAATACTCCTACCGCATCGTCAACCCGATGGTCTTCTATTCAAACGTATGCGGCAACGTCAAAAACGTTTACACCCGCGACGAGATCGACTCGATGCTCAAGACCGAGATCCTGACGGCTATCCAGCCCGCGTTCGCGCGCATCTCCGAGATGGGCATCCGTTACAGCGCGCTCCCGGGCCACACTCTTGAGCTCACCGAGGCGATGGACGAGGCTCTCAGCAAGAAGTGGGGCGAACTCCGCGGTCTCGAGGTATTCTCGTTCGGCATCAACTCAGTAAACGCCGACCCTCAGGACGAACAGGATATCAAGGATCTGCAGAAGGCTGCCGTCTCCCGCGACCCCGGCATGGCGGCTGCGCGTCTGGTCGACTCTCAGGCGGACGCCATGAAAGACGCGGCGAAGAACTCCGCGGGCGCGATGACCGGATTCATGGGATTCGGTATGGCGGCGAACGCAGGAAACTCGTCGAACGCTCAGGAACTGTTCGAGATGGCGCAGAAGAACGCGCCGAAAAAGGACGCCGCTGCTGCCGACGGATGGACGTGCGAGTGCGGAACGGTCAACACCGGCAAGTTCTGCAACGAGTGCGGCAAGCCGAAGCCCGAGAAATGGGTCTGCGCGTGCGGAGCCGAGAACACCGGGAAATTCTGCACCGTCTGCGGCAAACCGAAGCCCGAAAAATGGACCTGCGAATGCGGCTCCGAGAACGCGGGCAACTTCTGCCCGAACTGCGGCAAACCGAGACCGTAAGTAAAAAACGAGCGAAACCCCGCGAGGCTATGCCCCGCGGGGTTTTTTCTATCTCTCGTCGCAGTCGCAGGCGAGGTCGTATTCCTCCGCCATTCTGTTCCAGGTGTCAAGGTCGACCGCGCCCGTCGGCTCCATGCCGCCCGCCTCCTGAAACCGTCTCACCGCCGCCTCGGTCGCCTCGTCCATTAGGCCGCTCAGCGGGATCGCGCCGAAGTCGTATATCGGAGCGAGGTTTTCGAGGATAAGCTGGATCATCGCGACAAGGTCGCTGTGCTCCCCGCGTTTTACCGCGTACCCGGAGACGTCCGGGAACGGACAGATCGCCGCGGGCTTTTTCTTTCTGTCTCTCATTTTCTCACCTCACGTTTATCAGCCTTGCGGCCGCCGAGTCTTTGTACGCTTTCGCCATCGCCGCCCACGTGGCGGCGTCCGTGACGCCCGTCACGGGAAGACCGAACGCGCGCTGGAACGACCGCACCGACTCGGCGGTCTTCGGGCCGTAGTACCCGTCGACGGCGAGCCGCGCGACGGACGGCGTGTCCTCGGCGATGAAATTCAGATATTCCTGCACCGTCGAGGCGGCGTCGCCGCGGTAGCCCTCGGACAGCGGCTCGCCGGGGTACTCAGCCCGCGCCGCGTCGAGAAACTCCTCAGGCAGCGCCGTCAGGATCCCGCGGTAGACGGAGAAGAGCACGCCGCTCGTCGCTTCGTCGACTTCGCCCGTAACGGGAAGGTCCCACGCCGCCTGAAACGCCGCGACCGCCTCGCGCGTCCTCTCGCCGTATATCCCGTCGATAAGTATATTCGGTATCGACTCGTCGAATTCCGCGGCGTAACTCAGAAGATACTGGAGTTCCCGTACTTTCGCGCCCGTCGACCCGACGAACAGACCCGCGACCGAGTCGACGATCTCCTCGAGCGCGACGCCTTCGGAGTTCAGGTCGGAGAGGCGTTTTACGCCAGCCCAGATCCCCGCGATCTTGTACCAGGTCCCGCGGCCGACGATCCCGTCGTCGTTCAGGTAAAAGATCCGCTGGAACGCCTTGACCGCCGCCTCGGTGTCCTCGCCGAATTCGCCGTCGGGCGTCACGGGCGGGATCATCGGGTAGTTGCGCCTGATTCGCGAAAGGCGCGTCTGGATCAGGAAAACGTCCTCGCCCGAATCTCCGATCCTGATCGGCGAGCCGGGATAACTCTCCGAGAAGCCCTCGACGGGCACGTTCGAGACGATCTCGACGTCGCGGCCGTAATACGTTTTGATTATGTCCTCCGCCGAATATCCCGCTCTCGCCAGATCGACCGAGCCCCACTGGGACAGCCCGTCGCACGTCACCTCGCGCCCGTCGCAGTAAGCGGCGAAGAGCGGCGTCTCGTCGCCGCGGCGGGAGAGATAACTTGTGAAAAGTTCCTCCGTTATCCGCGAGATATTCTCGAAGATCTCGCGCCCCTTGACGAACGACTGGTCGGCGGCGGTCGAGTTCGTTATATCGTAGTCGTACCCGCGCGAGCGGTAGTACTCGGTGTAGACGCGGTTCAGGGCGAAACTTATCTCGGCGAGCACGTTCGCCCTGATCGCCTCCTCCGGCCACGTCGGGTAGATCTCCGAGGACGCCACGTTCTTGATATAGTCGGCGAAAGGCAGCGTCACGTTCTCGGCTTCCGAGCCGGGCGGCCCGAGGTGCACCGTGATGGTTTCGGGTATGTAGGGAAGTCCCTGCGCCACGCCGTCACCTCCCCGAGCCGCCGAACAGGTCGGGGCGGCGCCCGGGCGGGATCAGCTCCGCCCGCGGCGGGAAGTCCGCCTCGCTCTCGTCCTCGCTCTCCGGGAGCAGTTCCGCCTCGATCAGCGTCGTGATCCCCGCGTAGATCGGCACTCCCGCGTACTCGACCGTTCTGTATCCCTCTTTCATTATCTCGACGCCGTAGGAGCGCACCGGCTCCTCGTCGGGCAGCGCGCCCTCCGGCGCCGCCGTCGGGGCGGGGAGCGCCGCCGTCCGCGTCTGACCCGACGCGTCCGTTCTGAGCGAAAAAACGAGGCGGTCGTCCCCCTCGCCGAGCGAGCGCACGTAGACGACCGCGCCCTCGACCGGGATCACGTCCCCCGCAGTCGACGCCCGCACTTTCAGATATCCTATTCCTTCATCCGGGATCAAAATATCACCTCCTACCGCATTATATGCGGAATGATGTGTTTCGTCCTTTTCAGGACGAAACGCATCTCATAACTTTGCCGCGGAGCGGCAAATCATAACTCATAACTCATAACTCAAAACCCGTTTCCCGCATGCGCAGTGATGAGTTCCGTCTTAAAAAGACGGAACGTTATGAGCGCTTCGCGCGTTATGATCGGCTGAGTCGAGTTATGAGCGCTTCGCGCGTTGAAAGGCGTGAGACGGGTTTTTTAAAAAAGCCCTTGACAAACGGGGGTATTTTCAATATAATATATCTGTTTTCAATGACTTTGACGGAGAGGGATCCGCGAGTTGCGGTCGGAAGAGAGGCGGCGTTTCGGTGCGAGCCGCTGTCCGCGTCGCGAGATCGGTCGCTCCCGAGTCGGAAGGAAGAAAGCAGGGCGGTGGAGCCGCCCGGACGAGTAGAACCTTCCCGTGACGCCGCGTGAGCGCGATGATCCCGGAGGGACGGGATCGCAGAGAGGCGTCCTGTTTCACAACAGGCGCAAATTGAGTGGTACCGCGGGCATATCGCCCGTCTCAATGCTGAGACGGGCGTTTTTTGTTTCTCACCTCATCCGTCTTTTCGGGTCTTACGACCCTCAAATCCACCTTCCCCTCAAGGGGAAGACTTTAGGGAACGCCTTATGCCTAGGCTTCCCCTTGAGGGTAGCGAAGCGCACGGCGCGGTAGTGAATGACAATCCGGGGGATTGTCAGAGCCGCGCCCGACCGAGCCCGCAGGCGAGACAGCTGGCAGCATTGCGAAGCAATGCGACCTGATTGAGGTGACAAGGAAGGCTTCACTAAAAAGAAACAAAGGCACAGCTGCTTTTCGCAGGAAAGGAATCATAAAAAATGGGTAACATCACAGGTCTTGATCTGAGGCTGCACGAGGTCGCCGAGAGGATCAGGGAACTTCGCATGATAACGGGGCTGACGCCCGCCGAGATGGCGGGTCTCACCGACGTCCCTCTCGAGGAGTATCTGCTCTGCGAGTCGGGCGAGGGGGATCTGACGTTCGCGTTCATCTACCGCTGCGCGATCGCGCTCGGCGTCGACGTCACCGACATAATCGAGGGTAAGAGCCCGACCCTGCGCTCGTACACCGTCACCCGCGCGGGCCGCGGTCAGCGCATCCAGCAGGCGCACGGGATGGTCTACTACGGCCTCGCGTCCTCCTTCAGGGGCAGGATCTCCGAGCCGCTTTTCGTCCGCGCGATCTGGTCGGAAGAGGCGCAGAACTCCGAGATCGAACTGACGACGCACACGGGTCAGGAGTGCGACATCGTCGTCTCCGGCTCGCTCAAGGTCCGCGTCGGCTCCCACCAGGAGGTCCTGGGCCCGGGCGACAGCATCTACTACGACTCGTCGACTCCTCACGGCATGATCGCCGTCGGCGGAGAAGACTGCATGTTTTATGCAATTGTCTTAAATCCGAACGGAGAGAACCTCGAGACGATAACGCACGCGGATGCGGCGAACACTCCCGCTCTCGTCCCCGCGAAGAGGGGCAGAGACGACGCCGACATGATCTGGCACAGATACGTCGACGTCGAGGAGGACGAAAACGGAACGCCGACCTCGATCAAGTTCAAGAACGAGGATAAATTCAACTTCGCGTTCGACGTCGTCGACGACCTCGGCAGACGGAAACCCGACCGCCTCGCGATGCTCCACGTCGACCGCGACCACGTTGAGAGACGGTTCACGTTCGCGCAGGTCAAGCGCGCGTCATCGCAGTGCGCCAACTACTTCAAATCGCTCGGCATCAAGCGCGGCGACCGCGTAATGCTCGTTCTGCGCCGCCACTATCAGTTCTGGTTCGCGATCCTCGGCCTGCACAAGCTGGGAGCGATCGCGATCCTCGGCTCCAACCAGCTGAGAAAGCACGACTTCGAGTACCGCTTCGAGGCCGCCGGGATCACCTCGATCCTCTGCACGGCTCTCGGCGACGTCGCCGATGAGGCGGAGGCGGCGTGCGAATCGTACGGCAAGATGGCGAATAAGATCATCGTGGGCGGACAGCGCGACGGCTGGCACACCTTCGACAGCGAATACGAACTGTTCACCGGCAAGTTCACCCGGACCGAGGATGCTCCGTGCGGCGACGACCGCATGCTGATGTTCTTCACCTCGGGCACGACCGGATACCCGAAGATCGCCTCCCACAACTACAAATATCCGCTCGGTCACTTCCACACCGCTCACTACTGGCACAACGTCAACCCGGACGGTCTTCACCTCACGATCTCCGACACCGGATGGGCGAAGTCGATGTGGGGAAAACTGTACGGGCAGTGGCTCAGCGAAGGCGCGATCTTCGTCTACGATTTCGACCGCTTCGACGCCGCGGACATCCTGCCGATGTTCAAAAAATACAGGATCACCACGTTCTGCGCTCCGCCGACGATCTACCGCATGATGATCAAAGAGGATCTGTCGAAGTACGATATGAGTTCCGTCGAGTGCGCGACCGTCGCGGGAGAGGCGCTCAACCCCGAGGTCATCAAGCAGCTGAAACTGCTCACCGGCCTTGACGTCAAGGAGGGCTTCGGCCAGACGGAGACGACGCTCGTCATCGGCAACCTCACCGGAGCGGAGACGAGAGTCGGAGCGATGGGCAAACCGGTGCCGATCTACGACGTCGACCTCGTCGACCCGGACGACAAACCGGTCGCGAACGGCGAGACGGGCGAGATCGTCATCCGCATCGACAAGGGCTCGCCCTGCGGACTGTTCACCGAATACTATCTCGACGAGGAGAAGACGCTCGAGGTCCGTCACGACGGCCTCTACCACACCGGCGACGTCGCGTGGCGAGACGAGGACGGCTTCTTCTGGTACGTCGGGCGCGTCGACGACGTCATCAAGTCGTCCGGCTACCGCATCGGCCCGTTCGAGATCGAGTCCGTCATCATGGAACTGCCTTACGTCCTCGAGTGCGGCGTATCTCCCGTGCCCGACGAGGTGAGAGGGCAGATCGTCAAGGCGTCGATCGTCCTGACGAAGGGAACCGAGGGGACCGAGGAACTCAAAAAAGAGATCCAGACGTACGTCAAGACGCACAGCGCGCCTTACAAATACCCGCGTATCGTCGAGTTCAGGGATTCGCTCCCGAAGACGGTCAGCGGAAAGATCATAAGGAAACTTTTGTAATATGAAAACGGATATAGTTATCGTCGGGGCGGGCCCCGCCGGTATATTCACCGCGCTGGAACTCATCAGGCGCGGCTCGGAAAAGAAGATCACGATCGTCGAGAAGGGCAAACCGGTCGAAGAGCGCGTCTGCCCGAAGAAAAAGACGGGTCAGTGCATGAACTGCAAGCCGTACTGCCACATTACCACCGGCTTTTCGGGAGCGGGGGCGTTTTCCGACGGAAAACTGTCGCTTTCCCCCGAGGTCGGCGGCGACCTGCCCTCTCTGATCGGCGAGGACGCGGCGCAGGAACTTATCGAATACACCGACAAGATCTACCTCGAATTCGGCGCGGATCCTCACGTCGAGGGCGTCAGTAACGACGACGAGGTGCGCGAGATCAGGAAAAGGGCGATCCGCGCGGGTCTGAAACTCGTCGACTGCCCGATCCGCCATCTCGGAACGGAGCGCGCGCACGACCTGTACCACGCCATCGAGGACGAGCTGATAAACTCGGGCGTCGAGATCATGTTCGGATGGGAGTGCCGCGACCTGATCCTCACCGATTCGGAGTGCCTCGGCGTCACCGTCTGCCGCGGCGACCGCTCGGAGGACATCTACGCGTCCCACACCGTCGTCGCCACCGGGCGTCGCGGAGCGGACTGGCTCGAGGGCATCTGCACGGAGAAGGGCATCGCGCACCAGCCCGGGACCGTCGACATCGGCGTTCGCGTCGAGGTGCGGTCCGAGATCATCGAGACGATCAACCGCGTGCTCTACGAATCGAAACTGATCGGCTACCCGAAGCCGTTCAAGAACAAGGTGAGAACGTTCTGCCAGAATCCCGGCGGATTCGTCGCGCAGGAGAACTACGACAACGATCTCGCCGTCGTGAACGGCCACTCGTATAAAGAACTGAAATCGCCGAACACGAACCTCGCGATCCTCTGCTCGCACAATTTCAGCGAGCCGTTCCGCGAGCCGATCGCGTACGCGCAGAAGGTCGGCGAGCTGACTAACATGCTCGGCGCGGGCCACATCCTCGTGCAGAGATACGGCGACATCCTCGACGGAAAGAGAACGTGGCAGAAGGAGCTGACGCAGTCGAATCTGCGCCCGACGCTCCCCGACGCGGTCGCGGGCGACATTACCGCGGCGATGCCGTACCGCGCGATGGTCAACATCATAAACTTCATCGCGGCGATGGACGAGGTCGTCCCCGGCTTCGCCTCTTACGAGACGCTCCTGTACTCGCCGGAACTCAAGTTTTACAGCAACAGGGTCAAGATGGACGCGCGTTTCAACACGAACGTCAGGTCGCTGCACACCCTCGGCGACTCGAGCGGATGGACGCGAGGGCTTATGATGGCGTCGATAATGGGCGTCAGAATGGGGCAGATACTGTCCGAAGAGGAGTTTTGAAAACGGAGGGAAACGATGGAAAAAAGATTTGATTTTACGATGTGGGTCTACGCGCCGATAAACGAGTTCACGCCTGACGAAGTCGACGTGTGGGCGGACTGCGGAATGACCGTGCCGATGAGCCCTGCTGTCACCCACGGCAACGTCGGCGCGCTCACGCCTTATCTCGAACGCGCCGAGAAAAGAGGGATCAAACTCATCGCGAACGTCACGGACGTCGGTTACGAGGATTATATCCGCCTCGGCGAGAAGGAGTATACGGAAAGGGTCGACCGGATCGTCGACCGGATCGGTCACTATCCCGCGCTTTACGGCTTATACGTCGGCGACGAGCCGAAGGGCGGCGAGCCGATCGAGGCGGCGTACAACTGCATCAGGATAAATAAAGAGATCGCTCCGCACCTCACTCCGTTCCTCAATTACAGAGGCGGCACGGTCGGATTCTCGAAAGAGGAGCTCGGCGGAAGAACGCCCGGCGAGTGGATGAGGCGGGTCCGCGAGGAAACCGGCATCAACGTGTTCACCTTCGACGAGTACAGCCAGATGGTAAACGACGGCGGCGGGAAGACGATCTTCTTCGACACCGCCTCGACGATGAGCGATATGGGCAAGGAGTCGGGCTGCGACGTCTGGGGATGCCTGCTCTCCTCCGGCCATCACGTTTTCGCCGCGCCGAACGAGACCGATATCCGCTGGCAGATCAATATGTCCGCGGCGCTCGGTCTTCGCGGGATCATGTGGTTCCGTTTCTACGACAGGGTCGGCGCGAACGAACTGTTCGGCTCGCCGATCGACGAGTTCGGCAACAAGACGGAAGCGTACTTTGCGATGATGCGCTGCCAGAGGAGATTCTCGGACAACTACGGGCAGATCTTAATGAAGCTGAAGCACAAGAAGACGTACGCCGTCAAGAGCGACCGCGGCGTCTTTCCGGAATTCACCGAGGGCACTCACGAGCTGATCAAGTCGATCAGACCCGACGACGAGGCGATCGTGTCGTTCTTCGAGGATGAAGACGGCGTGGAATACCTCTGCGTCGTTCACGGGATCACGAAGCATTACGGCGTTATAAGGATCGCGCACGACGCGGAAAAGTGCACGCTCACCGAGGTCCGCATGAACGGAAAACAGTGCGGAAAGGTCGGAGACGACGAGGACGGCGAGTTTTATTTCATCCCCGCGGGAATGAAGCTGCTCCGCATCGACAGAAAATAATAAAAAAAGCCCGCTGTTCATAACGAACAGCGGGCTTTTCTTTTGTTTAATATCTGCCTATTTTTTCAAATTCGAACCCGTCGAATCCCACGCCGCCGCGGACGCGGTAGTCTCCGGTCGACGGATTGACGAAGATCGGGTTTTCCTCGAGGGTATATCCGGCGTTGTCGTGGTATTCGCCGTAATCGGTCACCGTATTCTTGAATTCGAAGCCCTCTCCCGACTGCGAGAACGCCGCGTTGCAGTACACGTCGTTCGCCGCGTTAAGGACGAATTCGGGTTCCGCCCATCTGTCGAGATCGTACGTCAGTTCGAGCAGTCCGGGCAGGTTCGCCTCAGCCGCCGCGCGCCACTCGGGATCGGTCTCGATCTTCTGAAGGAGATCTTTCCAGCGCTTATAGTTGTCGGCTTTCGTAACGGCTGAGAAATCGCCCGTCGCTCCGGCTTCAAGTACGACTTTCGTGCTTTCGTCCTTTATCGTGATCCCCGCCGGATCTTCGTCGACCGTGTTTACGATCAGATTGTGGTGGACCGAGTTGTTCCTGTTTCCGTTGCTCATCACGGCGATACCGCAGTCATAGATGAGATTGTAGCAGAACTCCGTACCGCACGAGTTGTCGAGATACGCGCAGTATCTGCCGACCGTCCCGCCGGTCCCGGCGAGGAACAGGTTGTTTCTGATGACGTTGCCCTCGGCCTCTTCGCCGTCGTAGGAGTTGACGGCTCCGGTGTCGTCTCCGTTGTAGCAGATACGCTCGAACACGTTGTATTCCGCGGTCAGAAACGCCGTTCCGCGGTAGTCCATACCCTCCCAGGAGGTGCTGTAGAAGTAGTTGTGAGTCACCGTCGCGCCGGAGACGAGTATGCGCAGAGCGCCGGTGTTCGACTGTCTGATGTTGCACTCGGTGAAATAGTTGTTGTCGACCGTCACGTTCGAGCGGTTTTTCAGTATGTTCGCTCCTCTGCGGCACCCTTCGATAAAGACGCCGTTGCCGGCGCAGTTCGAGATCTCGCAGTTTTTCACTGCCGTGCCGAGCGCGACTCCGCCGCCGTTCGCGTTCTCCGGGATCTCGACGTGGACGCCGAACTCCGTGCCGCAGCCCGAGAAGACGCAGCCGTCGACCGTTATCCCGTCGCCGTATATGCTGATGAATCCTTCGTTCGCGTTGTAGAAGTCAAGACCGACGAAGGAAACGTTCGTGATCCCGCTGCCTGAGATCATGGGGCTCGTGCCGGCCATTATGTGATAATTCTCCGGTTCGCCGTAAACGTACATCTTCGCGTTTGCCGTGTCGATCCAGTATTCGCCTTTGACGTCGAGTTCCTCGGACACGTTGAGCAGACAGAGGTGAACGTCGTCCTTGACGAGCGTCACGTTGCCCTCCTCGTCTTCCTCGTATCTGAGTCCTCCGGTCCAGTCCGCGGAACGCGCTCTCTTGTGATCGGGGACGTAGAAGTCGCCCGTTTCAGCGTTATAGTCCGCGATCGAGAGCGTCTCTTTGTACCAGTCGAAGGTGAGGAAACCGTACATTTTGAGCCCTTCGAGCGTGTGGTATTTTGTGGCGATCTTATCCTTGAGCAACTTGTTCAACATACGCATCGTGCTGATACCCGTGGTCTCGGCGGCGTTTTTGAAAAGGTTGTCGGTGTTGTCGCTGTATTTGTTCGGATATCTCGCGACCGTCATCTCTCCCGAGTCGGAGAACACGAGCGTTTCGACGTTGTAGCCCGCGATCTTTCCGGAGACGTCCGCGACGTATATCTTGTCTTTCGCCTTTTCGGAGAAGATCGTTTTCTCCTCTTCGGTCAGCGGCCTGAAATCGGACGTCGGGACGTCTTTGCCGTCGTTGAACGTCACGTCGCCGTCGCCGTATTTGCAGTATACGACGGGGCACTCGGGGGTCCCGCTGTCCCCGGCGGTGAGGTTCACCGCGAGGGGACCGTAATCGCCCGCCATGAAGGCGACTTTGATACCGCCGCGCTCCGGCGTCTTGTCGAGCGTTCTGACAGCCTCGACCGCGCGGGCGAAAGTTGCAAACGGATGATCGAAGGAGCCGTCGTTCTCGTCCGATCCGGTCGTCGAAACGTAAAAGTCTGCGTCACCCGCGAGCGGATAATCCTTTTCGGTGTAATGCGAGACGAGAGCGGGCGCTCTGTATTTGAAAGAGAACGTATCGTCGAATCTGTGAAGGATCGCCGCGAACTGCTCGCGCGTCGCCTTGCCGTCGGGAGAGAGCCGCCCGTCGTTCGTTCCCTTTATCAGGCCGCCTCCGACCGCCCACGAGAGGGACTCGGCGGCCCAAGCGCTGATCTTACCGCTGTCCGGGAACAGAGAAAGATCGGCCGAGGGCGTCAGATCGAAGTTCTTATACGACGAATAGCGGTAGAGCATCGTCGTGAGCTGTTCTCTCGTTATCTTGCCGTCGGGGCCGAATCTGTCGGCAGAGACGCCGAGAACGACGCCAGCGTCCTTCGCCCAGATGACGGCGGACGAGTACCACTTGCCGTCGGTCACGTCACTGAAATCGGGACGGAACGCGATCTCGGGGGAACCCTCCATTCTGTACAGGACGGTGACGACCATGGCGCGGGTCATCGTGCCCGCCGGGTCGAACTTGCCGCCGCCGACGCCGTTCATATATCCTTTGGTGAAGGCGTACGAAATGTCAGCCGCGCTCCATCTGTCGGCTTTCACGTCGGAAAACGCCGCGGACGCGGGCAGAGCCGCGAATACGCCCGTCAGCATCAGAAGCGCGAGGATAAGCGATAACGATTTTTTCATGGGTTTTTTATATCTCCTTTTGTTGACCTGTCCTTCAATTATATCAAAAAAAGTCCGTTATTGCAAGAAGAGGGGGCCCGAAAGGCCGCCCTCTTTTCGCTTTTTAACCGTCAGTTCGGTCTGATCCCGCGTTCGACGTAATATCCGGTGGTGACGAAATAGTGATTCGCCTCGCCCTCCGAGATCGTGTCGAACGTGTAGAACTTCGAGCCGTAGTCGATACCGTTGCTGACGAGATAGGACAGATACCTGTCGGTGTACGGCATCTTGTAAGCCGCGTAGAACCATTTGGTGAGGTTCGTGAAGAGCGTGCCGTCCGAACCCGAGAGGATATAGCAGATACGCGGGTTGAGGACGTACGTGTTGTCGTGGACGAGCCATCCGCGCGGATTGCAGTCCGCGGCGACGTTGCCCGCGATCACGGAGCCCTCGCAGCAGACGAGCGTGTTCTCCGCGAAGATGCAGTCGATCATCTCGCCCCAGTACGCGTTCTGGAGCGCGTTGCCCTCAGCCGCCTGATTGACGGTGCGCGGGTAGCCGTAACCGATGTACGCGCCCCAGTTTCCGATCACGCGCGCGCCGGTTATCTTGTTCATGCCGAGTCCGTCGGGACCCGCCGTGCGGTTCGTGTGGAAGAGCTCGACGAGGTTCTGCGCCGTGGTGACGACGTTGTTCGTGAGGATGACGTTGTTCAGCGTATTTTTCCCCTCATCGTCGTTCCCGGTGTTCTGCGTCCCCATCGGGCCGTCGTCGATGTCGTGGATATAGCAGTGGTCGATCTCGAGCCGCTCGCAAAAGCCGAATCCGCCGATGCCCGTTCCGACCGAGCCGACGCATCCGCCGGCGAAGCCGGCCTCACAGTACGTCACGACCGCATTGTTGCCGATATCGGCGCAGATGTAAGAGGAGTACAGGAAGCAGAGGTTGTCGTAGTGACCGCCGTCGGACAGCCAGCCGACGTTCCCGTTGCGGCACACGTCGACCGAAACGAACACGTCCGCCGGATTTCCCCACTTGCAGCGCAGATACAGCTTGCAGTTATATCTGTCGTGCAGAAATTCGAGATTATGGCGCAGCGCGTCTCCGGGATCGGCTGCCGTCGTGCCGCCCGACATGAAGTACTCGTCGCAGTTGCCCTGCTCGTACATATTGCGCGTCGTCTTGCCCTCTCCGAACGGTTCCGCGGCGACGTCTTCATGTTCCGACTCCTCGTCCGGGAAAACTCTGACGCCGAGGTACTGCCCGCCGTTGAAGATTATCTTTCCGATATCGCCGTCGACGCCCGCGAAGTTTTCTTTGCCTTCGGGGACGAGCGGCAGCAGATCGAGGACGTAGATATCCTCCCACTCGGTAGCTTTCCAGTCGCCGCATCCGCCGCCGAAATCGTAGGAACCCTTGAATACCGGCTTGGGAAGGGACGGGTCGCCGTATGCGCCGTAGTACGAATCTTCCTGCGTGGTCAGCGTCGCGATCGTGTGGTTGTAGTATCTCCACGGATAGAAGACGCTGCCCCTCTCGAAAAAGACCCAGTCGCCTTTATTGACCTTTGAGAGATAGACGGTGTTGTCGCCTTTTCCGAGGCGGCGGAAAAGATCCTCCGGGGAGGAAAGCGGCGTTTCGGGAGAGTGGCCGTCGTTGGCGCTGTCGCCGTGGATGGATGAAACGTACCAGACGGTCGCGCCCTCGGGAGCGTCCTCCGGCGTGAAGGAGGACGGGCTCTCCTTTATCTCTTTTATCTTCTCGCGGATGAGCGCGAGGTAGTTCTCGACCGTCGCGTCGTCGACCTTTTCGGCTTCGACGTACTCGTCGGGATGATAGTTCTTGAGGAAATCGGCGTGCACCTCACCTTTGTAGGACTCAGCCGCTTCCCTCGTCGCGAAGAGCGCGATATAGCGGACGCGGAAGCCCGCGCCCTCGGGCGCGCCCTCGAAGGGCTTTATCATCACGTGGACGTTGTCGGCAGTCTCGATATCGAACGTGACGCCGAGCGCCGCGACCGCCTCCGCCGTGTCGCAGATCGCGGTCTTGTATCCCGCGTCTTCGGGACCCTGCTCGAACGACAGCGGCGCGGACTTATACGTGTAATCGAAGGTGATCCTCGTCGACATATACGCGGGGAAGAGAGTATCGGGCTCGCCGCCCGTATACTCGTAGCAGATCTTCACGAACGGAGTCCTCGTCAGATCCGCGAGCTGATTCGTCGCCGAGAAACCGAACGTGTCGAGCGGCTCGTACGATTTCAGCGGGATCGAGACCTCTTTGTTGTAGGCGATATGATGCTGGTCGATATACGTGTCGTCGGGGTAAACCGAGAGGTAAGGATACTCGGCGTCCTCACGGAGTTCTTCTCCGAGCTTGCCCTGCAGGATGAAACCGTTCCAGTACAGATACTTCGCGCCGAACACGAAGGTATCGGCGGCGATATCCGGCGTATAGCCGTCCCAGAGGTTTGCCGTGACCTTCAGCACGTTGTGCAGAAGCGTCGCAGCCTCGGCGCGGGTGATGTCCGCCTTCGGGTTGAACCTTCCCGCTTTGTCGCCGTTGAAGAC
>JAFRQK010000050.1 GCA_017428635.1 Clostridia bacterium
GGCTCGCCTAAGGTCGAGGGCGCAAAGAACCCGTTCGAAGACGTTAAGAGCGGAGATTTCTTCTACGACGCGGTCCTCTGGGCGGTCGCCAACGGCGTCACCACCGGTAAGAATGAGACGCACTTCGCTCCGAAGGACACCTGCACGAGAGCTCAGGTCGTGACCTTCATGTACAGAGGCAAATAATTCCCGGCAAACCTCACCCCCCGCGGGATCATCCCCGCGGGGGTTTTTCGTTATGTGACAGAAGTATGGTATTGCTGTGTTTTCAGAAATTCCACTAGCGGGAAACTTGAAGCATATTAACCGCCAAGTAAAGCGTAAAGTATGGACAGTGCTCCTGCGGGATTTGCAATCTTTTTTTCTCTAGAGAAAAAAAGACTGCGCTGAAAAAAAGAGTCGCTCTGGGGAGGGAGGAGGTTTCGCGTAGGGCTGCGGGGCAGCCCGGCTCAAACCCTCCCTCCCCCGAAACCGCCCCCTCCCTCCCACGCGGGGAGGTTTTCTCTCTTGCAGTCACTTTCGCGCAGTAAAGTTTTATATAATCGTTCGCAGGCGAAAAGTTCAAACGACCGACAAAACCGTCGGTATCTGAAACATACAGAAAAAGATCAGCACGAATCGCCGACACCACCTCGTCTCGCCTGCGGTCTTTATCATATTTCACGTTACGGTAAACAAGAAAAACGAAGAAATGATCTGTTTCTCATTTCGCGACGCTGAATATCAAGACGACGTGACTTTGTCGCGAGGTGGGAGGGGAAGGTCCTTGGGGAGGGAGGTTTGTGAAGGGGCTTGCGGCTTCATGAAAGCCGCGTCAAAGCCCCTGAACAGGTCCCTCCCTCGCCCGGACGACTCTTTTTTCGGTGAAGCATTTTTTCTCTAGAGAAAAAAGGGTTCATAATGCGCTGAACCGCTATCCATACCTTACACTTCGCGAGCGAAGTTTATGCGCTTCAAAATGCACTCCCGTGAAAAAACCTTCAATTATATAGGGTAATATCGGGCGGGGATGGAAATGTTTACAAAACGTTTACAATTAAAAAGATTGTAAATATTTTGTAAGCAAAGTGTAAATTCAGCAATTTGCTACTTGAATTTTGACCCGTTCATTGACTTTGTACAATATATTTGTTAAAATAATAAACTGCATTAGGTTCGCCCTTTGGCGGTCCGGAGGCAGTTTTTTTGTCGTTTTCTCATAAAAACGGGCAAAAACGGCGTAAAAAACCACCCCCGAACCCCCTTTTTGTGTTCCTGTGCCGCAAGTAATAGGGTAACGGAAGTTAACCTAAGAGAATGGAGTGTCAACTTGATGGTAAAGCCGCAGCAAGTCGGAAAGAACGTCAGAATGAGTTTTTCCAAAACGGACGACGTTCTGGAGATCCCGAACCTTCTTGAGATCCAGAAAAACTCCTACCGCTGGTTTTTGGATCAGGGTCTCATGGACGTCCTTGAGGACGTCTCCCCGATCACTGATTACTCCGGTAATCTGATCATCGAATTCGTCGGTTACTCTCTGGACTCCGCGCCGAAGTATCCGGTAGAGGAGTGCAAGGAGCGCGTCGTAACGTACGCCGCCCCGCTCAGAGTCGACGTTCGACTTTCCAACAAACTCACCGGCGAGGTGAAACAGTCCCCGATCTTCATGGGCGATTTCCCGATAATGACGGACAAGGGCACGTTCGTCATAAACGGAGCGGAGCGCGTCATCGTCTCCCAGATCGTCCGTTCGCCCGGAATGTACTACGATTCCACGGTGGACAAGACCGGTAAGAAGATCTATACCGCAACGGTCATCCCGTACCGCGGCGCATGGCTCGAGTACGAGACCGATTCCGCGGACGTTTTCTACGTCCGTATAGACAAAAACCGCAAACTCCCCGTCACCGTCCTGATCCGCGCTCTCGGCGTCGAGACTCCCGAGCAGATCGAGGCGATGTTCGGTTCCGACCCCAAGATCACGGAGACTCTCGAGCGCGACCCGTGCGAGAAGCAGGCGATCGAAAACAACTGCTCCATCCGCGACGAGGCGCTCAAAGAGATATATAAGAAGCTCCGTCCCGGCGAGCCCGCGATCGTCGAATCCGCAGAGATCCTGATGAACAACCTGTTCTTCGATCCCAAGCGTTACGACCTCGCGCCCGTCGGAAGACATAAATTCGATAAAAAGGTCGCCCTCGGCAAGAGGATCGCCGGCCGCATCCTCGCCGCTCCCGCCGTCTCCCCGATCACCGGAGAGGTCCTCTTTGAGGCGGGTGTACTCCTCTCGCAGGAAGACGCGATGAAGATCGAGCACTTCGGCGTGAACGAGGTCACCCTTCTCGTCGACGGAGAACGCGAGGTCAAGGTGTTCTCAAACGGCGCCGTCGAGCCGGAATACGTTTTCGGTTACGACCTCAAGGACTGCGGCGTCAACGAGCGCGCGCGCCTGTCCGTCATGCTCGAGATCAAAGAGCAGTGCGGCGACGACGTCGAAGCGGTCAAGGCCGAGGCGAAGCGCAGGATAGCCGAGCTCTGCCCGAAGCACATAACCGTCGATGACATCCTCGCTTCAATTAATTATTTAATAGCGCTTTCTCACGACGTCGGCACGGTCGACGACATCGACCACCTCGGCAACAGAAGACTGAGATGCGTCGGCGAACTCCTCCAGAACCAGCTCCGTATCGGTCTGGCGAGGATGGACAAGATCGTCAAGGAGAGAATGACAGTTCAGGACAACGAGTCGCTCACTCCCCAGACTCTCATCAATATAAGACCGGTCGTCACGGCGATCCGCGAGTTCTTCGGCTCGTCCCCGCTGTCCCAGTTCATGGACCAGCACAACCCGCTCGCCGAACTCACTCACAAGAGAAGGATCTCCGCTCTGGGCCCCGGCGGTCTGTCGCGAGACAGGGCGTCGTTCGAAGTCCGTGACGTCCACTACACCCATTACGGAAGAATGTGCCCGATCGAGACCCCCGAAGGTCCGAACATCGGTCTTATCTCCTATCTCTCCACTTACGCGCGGATCTCCGAGTACGGCTTCATCGAAGCGCCGTACCGCAAGGTCGTCCACGAAAAGAAGAAGAACGGAGAGGTCCGTCACAGAGTCACCACCGAGATCGAATACATGACGGCGGACGTTGAGGACAACTACGTCGTCGCTCAGGCGAACGAACCGCTCGACGAGGACCACTGCTTCAAGAACAGAAAGGTCACCGCGAGAGACAGAGCCGAGATCGTTCAGGTCGACCCGTCCGAGGTCGATTATATGGACGTCTCCCCGAAGATGGTCGTTTCCGCCGCGACGGCGATGATACCGTTCCTCGAGAACGACGACAACTCCCGCGCGCTCATGGGCTCCAACATGCAGAAGCAGGCGGTCCCGCTCCTCATGACGGACGCTCCGATCGTCGGAACCGGAATGGAATACAAGGTCGCCGTCGACTCCGGCGTCGTCGTGCTTGCAAAGCGCGCAGGCTGGGTCGAGACCGTGACCGCGGACCGTATCGTCATCAACTGCGAGGACGGCACCCGCGATACTTACGAACTCATAAAGTTCAAGAGAAGCAACCAGGGCACCTGCGTCAACCAGAGACCGATCGTCGCTCAGGGCGAAGAGGTCAAAGAGGGACAGGTCATTGCGGACGGTCCTTCGACTTCCGAGGGTGAGATCGCGCTCGGCAAGAACGCCCTCGTCGGATTCATGACGTGGGAAGGCTACAACTACGAGGACGCCGTCCTTCTGAACGAGCGGCTCGTCAGAGACGACGTTTACACTTCCATCCATATAGAAGAATACTCCCACGAGGCGAGAGACACGAAACTCGGACCGGAGGAGATCACCCGCGAGATCCCGAACGTCGGCGACGACGCCCTGAAGGACCTCGACGCGGACGGTATCGTCAGAAAAGGTACCGAGGTCCGCGCGGGCGACATCCTCGTCGGCAAGGTCACCCCGAAGGGCGAGACCGAACTGACGGCCGAGGAGAGACTGCTCCGCGCGATCTTCGGCGAGAAGTCGCGTGAAGTCAGAGACACCTCCCTGAAGGTCCCGCACGGCGAAAACGGTATCGTCGTCGACGTGCAGATCTTCTCCCGCGAGAACGGCGACGAGCTGAGCCCCGGCGTCAACAAGGTCGTCAGAGTCTACATCGCGCAGAAGAGAAAGATCTCCGTCGGAGACAAGATGGCGGGCCGTCACGGAAACAAAGGCGTCGTGTCCCGCATCCTGCCGCCGGAGGATATGCCTTTCCTGCCCGACGGCACACCGCTGGACATCGTGCTCAACCCTCTCGGCGTTCCCTCCCGAATGAATATCGGTCAGGTGCTTGAGGTCCACCTCGGCATCGCCGCGAAACGCCTCGGCTGGCGCGTCATGACGCCCGTGTTCGACGGCGCGACGGAGCGCGACATCCTGAACTGTCTGCGCGACGCGGGTCTTGACCGCGAAGTCCTCCCCGGCGAGAATCTCAACGGCAAGGACATCTTCGAGGAGACCTTCGACAAGAAGGGCAAGCGCACTCTCCGTCCGATCGAGGGCGACGAGCGCGAAGACGCAGGCAAGATCGAAAAACTGCGCGAGGCGGGCAAGCTCCGCGTGGTCGACGGCAAAACGATCCTTTACGACGGCAGAACGGGCGAGCCTTTCGACAACCCGGTCACCGTCGGTATCATGTACTATCTCAAACTTCATCACCTCGTCGACGATAAGATCCACGCCCGTTCGACGGGTCCGTACTCCCTCGTCACTCAGCAGCCTCTGGGCGGTAAAGCTCAGTTCGGCGGCCAGCGTTTCGGCGAGATGGAAGTCTGGGCTCTCGAGGCGTACGGCGCCGCTTACACCCTTCAGGAGATCCTGACGGTCAAGAGCGACGACGTCACCGGACGCGTCAAGACGTACGAGGCGATCGTGAAGGGTCAGAACATCCCGACCCCGGGCGTTCCCGAGTCCTTCAAGGTCCTGGTGAAAGAACTTCAGTCCCTGGCTCTCGATATCAGAGTGCTCGGCGACGACGGGGAGGAAATTGAAATTTCTTCCATCGGAGAGGACGACTGGGAGCCCGGCAGAGGCGGTCCCGACCGCATCTCCGAGGAGGACGTCGGTTCCTCCGTCGAGACGAAGGATCTTTTCGACTCCTACACGGATCAGGACTTCGACTCCGACGCCGACACCCGCAAGGGAGACACGGGATTCGACGACGACGACGTTGACGACGGCGGCATCGGCGACGTTCTTGAGGAAGTTTTCGACGCGGACGACGCGATCGAGGAATTCGGAATGGACGACGAAGAATTCTGAACCTGACCCCGCACCCAAAATTTAAAAGAGAAGGTACGAATATAAATGAAACGAAACGTTTTCGATTCCATAAAGATCGGCCTTGCTTCTCCCGAGATGATCCGCGGATGGTCTCACGGTGAAGTCAAGAAACCCGAAACGATAAATTACCGTACCCTTAAAGCCGAGCGCGACGGACTTTTCTGCGAGCGCATCTTCGGTCCGACGAAAGACTGGGAATGCCTCTGCGGAAAGTACAAGCGCATAAGACACAAGGGGAAGATCTGCGAAAAGTGCGGAGTCGAGGTCACGCAGAAGAAGGTCAGACGCGAGAGGATGGGTCACATCGAACTCGCCGCTCCCGTTTCGCACATCTGGTATTTCAGAGCGATCCCGTCGAGAATGGGACTGCTGCTCGACATCTCGCCCAGGCTCCTTGAAAAAGTGCTCTATTTCGCACAGTATATCGTCATCGACCCGGGCAAGACCCCGCTTCAGAAGTATCAGCTTCTGAAAGAGAGCGAGTACAGGGAATATTACGACAGATACGAGAACGACTTCCGCGTCGGAATGGGCGCGGAGGCGATCAAGGAACTGCTCGCCGAGATCGACGTGGAGCGTCTCTCCGAGGAACTCCGCGAGGAACTCAGCCGCGCGCAGGGCCAGAAAAAAGTGCGCATCATCAAGCGTCTCGAGGTCGTCGAAGCGTTCAGAAAGTCCGGCAACCGTCCGGAGTGGATGATCCTCGACGCGATCCCGGTCATCCCGCCGGAGATCAGACCGATGGTGCAGCTCGACGGCGGCCGCTTCGCGTCCTCCGACCTGAACGACCTGTACCGCAGAGTCATCAACAGAAACAACAGACTTAAAAGACTGATGGAGCTGAGCGCTCCGGAGATCATCATCCGCAACGAGAAGCGTATGCTTCAGGAGGCGGTAGACGCCCTGATCGACAACGGCAGACGCGGCAAGCCCGTCACCGGACCGTCCAACAGACCGCTCAAATCTCTGTCCGAGATGCTGAGAGGCAAGCAGGGCCGCTTCCGTCAGAACCTGCTCGGCAAGCGCGTCGACTACTCCGGCCGTTCCGTTATCGTCGTCGGTCCGGACCTCAAGATTTATCAGTGCGGCCTCCCGAAGGAGATGGCGCTCGAACTCTTCAAGCCCTTCGTCATGAAGCGCCTCGTCGAGACCGGGAACGCCACCAACATCAAGGAAGCGAAGAAGAAGGTCGAGAGGATCAACCCCGACGTTTGGGACGCTCTCGAGACGGTCATCAAGAACCATCCCGTTCTTCTCAACCGCGCGCCGACGCTCCACCGTCTGTCCATTCAGGCGTTCGAGCCGATCCTCGTAGAGGGCAAGGCGATCAAGCTTCATCCGCTCGTCTGTAAGGCGTTCAACGCCGACTTCGACGGCGACCAGATGCCCGTCCACGTCCCGCTTTCCGCGGAGGCGCAGGCGGAGGCGAGATTCCTCATGCTCTCCTCGGGCAACCTCTTGAAGCCCGTCGACGGACGCGCCATCGCCGTTCCGTCTCAGGACATGGTCCTCGGTTCGTTCTATCTGACCCTCGACAAGCCGGGCGAACCCGGAGAGGGCAAGTTGTTCCGCGATTTCAACGAGGCGATGATGGCGTACAGAGCCGGATTCCTCGGTCTGCACGCTCCCATCAAAGTCAGAGTTGAAAAGGAGATAGACGGCGTCAAAAAGTCGAAGATCATCGACGCGACGCTCGGACGGCTCATATTCAACGAAAACATTCCTCAGGACCTCGGCTACGTCGACAGGTCCGATCCCGAAAAGGCGTTCGATCTCGAGATCATGTTCGTCACCGGCTCCAAGGAGCTCGCGGCGATCATCGACCGCTGCATCAAGCGTCACGGATTCGCCGTCACGGCGAACGTGCTCGACGCGATCAAGAGCATGGGCTACAAGTACTCCACCAAGGCGTCGATCTCCATATCCGTCGCGGATATGACGATCCCGAAGGAGAAATACTCGATCATCGAGGAAGCCGAGCACAAGGTCGACCTGATCCACCGCCACTTCATGCGCGGCGAGATCACCGACGAGGAGAGATACAAGAACGTCATCGCCGTCTGGGAACAGGCGACGAAGGACGTCGTCGCTGCTCTTCAGGCGAACTTCGACAGATACAACTCCATCAAGATGATGAGCGACTCCGGCGCCCGCGGATCCATGACCCAGATGCGTCAGCTCGCCGGTATGCGCGGACTTATGTTCGCGACTTCCGGTAAGACGATGGAGATCCCGATCAAATCCAACTTCCGCGAAGGTCTTAACATCCTCGATTACTTCATCGCCGCGAGAGGCGCGCGTAAGTCGCTGTCCGACACGGCTCTGAAGACCGCAGACTCCGGCTACCTGACCCGCCGTCTCGTCGACGTCGCTCAGGAGGTCATCGTCCGCGAGAGGGATTGCGGAGCGACCCACGGCATCGTGGTCTCCGACATCATGGAGGGCGAGGACGTCATCGAACCGCTGCGCGACAGACTGCTCGGCAGATACGTCATCGGCGACGTCGTCGATCCCGCCACGGGCGAGGTCATCGTTCCGGACGGAGAGATGGTCACCGACGCGCTTGCGAACAGGATCATCGCGGCGGGGATCAAATCGGTCCACATCAGAACGGTGCTCCAGTGCAAGTCCCGCCACGGGATCTGCGCTCACTGCTACGGCTCCGACCTTGCGAACGACCGTCCCGTCAACGTGGGCGAGAGCGTCGGCATAATCGCCGCTCAGTCCATCGGCGAACCGGGTACGCAGCTCACCATGAGAACGTTCCACACCGGAGGCGTCGCGGCGGCGAACATCACGCAGGGTCTGCCGCGAGTCGAGGAACTCTTCGAGGCGCGCCGCCCGAAGAAGGCGTCCGTCATCGCGGAGAAAGCCGGCATCATCTCGATCGAAGACGTGAAGAAGATGAGAAACATCACGATCACGCCCGACGACGGATCCGATCCGGCGGTCTATACCATTCCGTTCGGCACCCGCATCACCGTTGAGGACGGCGACCACGTAGGAGCGGGCTTCGACCTCACCGAGGGCGACAAGGCTCCCGCGGACATCCTCCGCATCAACGGCATCGACGCGGTCTACGATTACATCATCCTCGAGGTGCAGAAGGTCTACCGTTCTCAGTCGATCAACATCAACGACAAGCACATCGAGGTCATCGCCCGTCAGATGACGAGAAAAGTCAAGATACTCGACGAGGGCGACACTTCGCTGCTGCCCGGCTCGACCGTCAACGTCAACGAGTTCCTGACGGAGAACGAGGCGCTCGAGGCGCGCATCGCCGCGGGCGAGGCGGATCTCAGGCTCGCGACGAGCGAACCCGTGCTCCTCGGTATCACCAAGGCGTCCCTTCTCACCGAATCGTTCCTGTCCGCGGCGTCGTTCCAGGAGACCACTAAGGTCCTCACCGAAGCGGCGATCAAGGGCAAGGTCGACCATCTCGTCGGTCTTAAAGAGAACGTCATCATCGGAAAGCTCATCCCCGCCGGAACCGGCATGGAGCGCTACCGCGGCGTCGAAGTCGAGAGGACGAACCCGATCGACATCGATCTGTCCGAGTACGAGCTGGACGAAGACGACGATTCCATCGAAAAACTCTCCGCCGCTTTCAGAGCGGAGGAGGGCGGCTCCGCCCCCGTCGACGGAGACGAGGAATTCGACGCTGACGGCGACGGCGAGTTCGACGACGAGGAATTCGACGAGGAAGAAGCGGTCGACGAGGTCGACGCTCTCATCGACGAGATCGTCGACGAAGAGAACAAATAAGAATTAACTTACGGTTTTACACCCCTCCCGGGGCGACGGAAGCCGCCTCCGGGAGCCGGTTTCACGGGAAATCTGTCATTGAACGGATTTTTCGGGGAACCATAATTGTGCAAAGAGGAGAAAAATCACGCCTCGCGGCGCGACTATTGACAATTTGACTTTCCGGGTGTAGAATATATAGTCGGGTAACGGCGGTTACCCTTGCTTTGGTATGCAAAAATTGCATCCGGGCGCTTATCACGGAAGAAAGGAGACAGAGCATGCCGACACTCAATCAGCTTGTGAGACAGGGCAGACAGGACAAGGTCTACAAGTCCAAAGCACCCGTGCTCCAGCAGGGATTCAACACGCTCAAGAACCGTGCGACGGATCAGAGCAGCCCTCAGAAGCGCGGCGTCTGCACCAAGGTCACGACGACGACCCCCAAGAAGCCGAACTCAGCTCTTCGTAAGATCGCGAGAGTCCGTCTCAGCAACGGAATGGAAGCAACCTGCTACATTCCCGGGATCGGTCACAACCTGCAGGAGCACTCGGTCGTCCTCATAAGAGGCGGAAGAGTCCGCGACCTGCCCGGCGTTCGTTACCACATCATCCGCGGCACACTCGACGCACAGGGCGTCTCCGGACGCAACCAGGCGCGTTCGAAATACGGCGCGAAGAGAGGTAAGAAGTAATAGCCGGAAGAATATGTGTCAGAGCTGGTTCGTGATAAACGCAGATGCAGCCGACACATACGGGACGGGCTGCCGTCCCGAGTACCTGAGATTTCATATTTTTAATGAAGGAGGGAAGTAAAGTGTCGAGAAGAGGTCAGATATCCAAGAGAGACGTCCTGCCCGATCCTCTTTACAATTCGAAAGTCGTCACAAAACTCATCAACAACGTGATGTACGACGGTAAGAAGGGCGTTGCCCAGAAGATCGTTTACGACGCATTTTCGATCATCGAGGAAAAGCAGGGACAGAACCCGCTTGAGGTGTTCAACGAAGCTCTTGAAAATATTATGCCCGTTCTTGAAGTCAAAGCGCGCAGAGTCGGCGGTTCCAACTACCAGGTCCCGATAGAGGTCAGACCGGAGAGACGCCAGACGCTTGGGCTCAGATGGCTCGTCGACTACGCCCGTTCACGCGGCGAAAAGACGATGGCCGAGAGACTTGCCGCTGAGATCGTCGACGCGAAGAACAGCGCCGGCGGGGCTTTCAAGAAGAAGGAAGACACCCACAGAATGGCGGAAGCCAACAAGGCGTTCGCACACTTCAGATATTGATCGGCGTCTTGACGAAAAGACGCAAAAGGAGACAAAGGATTTACGATGCCTAGGGAATATTCGCTTGAGCGTACCAGAAACATCGGCATTATGGCTCACATCGACGCCGGTAAAACGACGACGACGGAGCGCATCCTGTTCTACACCGGAAAGACCCATAAGATAGGCGAAGTCCACGAGGGCGCCGCCACCATGGACTGGATGGAGCAGGAGCAGGAGAGAGGGATCACGATCACCTCCGCCGCTACGACCTGTTTCTGGAAAGATACGCGCATAAACATCATAGACACCCCCGGCCACGTGGACTTCACGGTCGAGGTCGAGAGATCCCTCAGGGTCCTCGACGGCTCCGTCACCGTCCTGTGCGCCAAGGGAGGAGTCGAGCCCCAGTCCGAAACGGTCTGGAGGCAGGCGGACAAGTACCGCGTGCCGAGAATGGCCTATATAAATAAAATGGACATCATGGGCGCGAACTTCTACCACGTGGTGGACATGATGAAGGACAGGCTCAAGGCAAACGCCGTGCCTATCCAGCTGCCGATAGGCGCCGAGGCGACCTTCCGCGGTATCATCGACCTTATGAATATGGAAGCCGACGTCTACTACGACGATCTCGGAAAGGATATGAGGGTCGAGCCGATACCCGAGGATATGGTCGAGAAGGCAAAAGAGTACCGCGAGGCGATGATCGAGGCGATCGCCGAGACGGACGAGGAGCTGCTTGACAAGTTCATCGGCGGTGAGGAGATCACCGTTCCCGAACTCAAGCGCGCGCTCCGCGCCGCCACGATAGACAATAAGATCGTCCCCGTCGTCTGCGGAACTTCCTATAAGAACAAGGGCGTGCAGAAACTGCTCGACGCGATCGTCGACTATATGCCCGCGCCCACCGATATTCCCGCCATCAAGGGAACGAACCCGAAGAACGATCAGGAAGTCGAAAGACACGCGTCCGACGACGAACCGTTCTCCGCGCTCGCGTTCAAGATCATGACCGACCCGTTCGTCGGAAAACTCTGTTTCTTCAGAGTGTATTCCGGCCACGTGTCCGCGGGATCCACGGTCTACAATTCCACCAAGGACAAGAGGGAGCGGCTCGGACGGATCGTCCAGATGCACGCCAACGACAGGCGCGACCTCGACGCGGTGTACGCCGGCGATATCGCCGCCGTCGTCGCGACGAAGTTCACCACGACGGGCGACACCTTCTGCGAGGAGTCCCACCCCGTCATCCTCGAGTCGATGGAATTCCCGGAACCGGTCATCAGAGTCGCCATCGAGCCCAAGACCCGTGCGGGTCAGGAGAAGATGGGCATAGGGCTCTCGAAGCTGGCTGAGGAAGACCCCACGTTCCGCACCTACACGGACGAGGACACCGGTCAGACGATCATCGCCGGAATGGGCGAGCTTCATCTTGAGATCATCGTAGACAGACTTCTCCGCGAATTCAAAGTCGAGGCAAACATCGGCAAACCCCAGGTCGCTTACAAAGAGACGATCAGAAAACGCGTCGACCACGAGACCAAGTTCCGCCGTCAGACGGGCGGCTCGGGTCAGTACGCGCACGTCAAGATCATCCTGGAGCCGAACGAGCCCGGCCGAGGTTACGAATTCATCAACAACGTCACGGGCGGATCGATCCCGAAGGAATTCATCGAACCCGTGAATCAGGGTATCCAGGGCGCCATGCAGAACGGCGTGCTCGCGGGGTACAACGTCGTGGACGTGAAGGTCACGCTTTACGACGGCTCGTATCACGAAGTCGACTCGTCGGATATGGCGTTCAAGATCGCCGGCTCCATGGCTTTCAAGGAAGCGATGAGACTTGCCGACCCGGTCCTGACGGAACCCATTATGAAGGTCAACGTAATCACCCCGGATCAGTACCTCGGGGACGTGATCGGGGACCTCAACTCCCGCCGCGGTCAGGTGAACGCGATGGAGTCCGAGAACGGAGCCACCGAGATCACCGCGTTCGTGCCGCTGTCCGAGATGTTCGGATACGCCACCGACCTGCGCTCGAGAAGCCAGGGCCGCGCCCAGTATTCGATGGAGCCCTCGCACTTCGCGGAGGTGCCTAAGTCGATTATGGAAAATATTTTAAAAACCAAAGGCAGATAAAATAAAAAATAATTAAATTTGGAGGAAAGAACCATGGCAAAGGAAAAATTCGAAAGAACAAAACCGCACGTTAACATCGGTACCATCGGTCACGTTGACCACGGCAAGACCAC
>JAFRQK010000051.1 GCA_017428635.1 Clostridia bacterium
CTGAAAATCCTCGTGTCGTTGGTTCGATTCCGACCGGAGGCACGTGCGGATTTAGCTCATTTGGTAGAGCGCGACCTTGCCAAGGTCGAGGTGGCGGGTTCGAGCCCCGTAATCCGCTCTTCACGGACACGACTGAGGCGTGTCCGTCTTCTTTTCCCGGACGAGATCCGTCCCGGCGCCATAGCCAAGCGGTAAGGCAGAGGTCTGCAAAACCTTTATCCCCGGTCCGATTCCGGGTGGCGCCTGAATAAAAAAAGCACGCATAGCGTGCTTTTTTTATTCAGATGTCACCACAACGTCGAGCCGGATCCGGCTCTCCGTTGAGGCGACAACTGAAACTTCATTGGTTAAGCAAAACGAACGCATCCGCTTTCGCCACCCCGGATACCGGTTCGCATTTGCGCCCCGAAGATCGGGGAGCTCGCTCACCAGGCGAAGGGGCGCAAATATATCACCGAAGGTGATCTTCCGGGTTTTCTGTCTTCAACAAATTCGCCTCCGGCGAATTTGACAGGGCGCGCGGATATAGAACGAAGACGTCTTATTTAACGCGCCCGGATCGACAAAACCCCTCCGATGTGGTATACTTAATCTAACACCTCAAGGAGTTCCATATTATGAAAAAACTGCTCAAAGCAACAGCGATAACGATCGTCCTTCTCATCGTCCTCGCCGTATGCGCCGTGTTCGGGCTGAACGCGTACGTCAAAAGCGTCGGCGGGAGTCGGATCGTCACGCCCGAAGAGGCGGCGGCGATCGGGGACGCCGACTGCATACTCGTCCTCGGATGCTCCGTCAAGATCGACCATACGCTCAGCGATATGCTCGCCGACAGACTGCGCCGTGGCGTCGAACTTTACGAGAACGGCGCGGCTCCGAAACTGCTCATGAGCGGCGACCACGGCACCGACGTTTACGACGAAGTCAATGCGATGAAAGATTACGCAACGGAGAACGGAGTGCCGTCGAGCGACGTGTTTATGGACCACGCGGGCTTTTCGACGTACGAATCGGTCTATCGCGCGAAAGAGATCTTCAGCGCGAAGAAAGTGATCATCGTGACGCAGGAATATCACCTTTACCGCGCTCTGTTCATCGCAGAAAAGCTCGGTCTCGAAGCATACGGCGTCGCGTCCGACTATCACACGTACGGCGGCCAGGAAAGCCGCGAGTTGCGCGAGATACTCGCGAGATGCAAAGACTTCGCCTCGGCCTTTTTCAAACCGAAACCGACGTACCTCGGGGATAAGATACCGCTCGACGGAGACGGGAATATAACGAACGACAGATAAAAAAAGCGTCCCGCATGGGACGCTTTTTTCAGAATCCGAAATATTCTTTCGCGTTTCCGTAACAGATACCGCTGACGATCGCGCCGAGCGTCTCTTCGTCGTCGGGGTACTCTCCCCGTTCGACCCAGCCGCCGATCAGGTCGCACAGGATACGGCGGAAATACTCGTGACGCGGGTACGACACGAAACTGCGCGAGTCGGTCAGCATCCCGACGAAAGTACCGAGGACGCCGAGGTTCGCGAGCGCTTTGAGATGCGTATTTATCCCGTCCCTGTGGTCGTTGAACCACCACGCGGAGCCGAGTTGGACACGCGATCTTGACGGACCTTTCTCAAAGCAACCCATAAGCGTACCGAGGATATAAAGGTCGTTCGGATCGAGTGAATAAAGGATCGTTTTCGGAAGAGCGTCGGAGGCGTCGAGTTCGTCCATAAAGCGGGCGAGCGGCCGCGCGAGGCGGGTATCGGCTATACAGTCGTACCCGGAATCCGGTCCCATCCTCCCGAACGCCGCCGAGTTTACGTTTCTCATCGCTCCGACGTGAAGCTGCATGCACCATCCGCGCCGGGCGTATTCCGAAGCGAGGAAGAGAAGCAAGTCGTACATATAGGCGTTCTCTTCCGTGTCGGTAAGTTCTCCTCCCGCCATCGCTTTTTCGAGGACCGCGGCGGGGGGATCTTTCGTTTTTTCCGGAATGAAGTCGAGGCCGTGATCGGCAAGACGGCATCCGTGCGCGCCGAAACGGTCCATCGATCCCGACAGTATCCTTTTGAGCCCGTCGTAATCCTCTGCTCCGAGTTCGGATATATACTCGCGGAAACCGGCTTTTCCGATATTGACGCATCTGTCGGGGCGGAACGCGGGGACGACCTTCGTTCCGAACCCGCTCTTTGCTATCGCCTCGTGGTATTCAAGCGAACTTGAGGGATCGTCCGTCGTGCATAACGCCTCGACGTTCGAGCGCGAGATGAACCCGCGAGGGGTGTACTCCTCTTTTTTGAAAAGAGGGAGCGTCGCGTCGAATATCGCGTCGGCGGTCGCCGCGTTCAGGGCGACGTCAACGTCGAAATATCTCTTCAATTCGAGCGCGGTCCAGTGGTAAAGAGGATTTCCGATCGCGTACGACACGGTTTTCGCATACTCTCTGAACTTTGCCTTCGGATCGCCGTCTCCGGTGATCAGCTCCTCGGGGACGCCGAACGCGCGCATCGCGCGCCACTTGTAATGATCCCCGGAAAGAAACAGATCGGTAACAGATGTAAACGGAGAATTCTCCGCGATCCGTTTCGGGTCGAGATGGCAGTGGTAATCAATGATCGGCTCGTTTTCGGCGTACGTCCCGTAAAGACGCCTCGCCGTTTCGGTCCTCAAAAGAAAATCTTTGCCGACGATAGTCTTCGCGTTCAACTTTTCACCTCCCGCAGATTCAGGATCGCAGAAAAAGCCCGCGGCGTATCAGGCGGAAGCGCCTGAATCGACACGGGCTGTTTTTCATTAAAACTCTTTTGCTTTTATAACTTTGAATTCCTCTTCGATCTCTTCGGCGTCGGCGCGGACGGATCTCTGCGTCAGCAGGCTGACGATCACGTTGACGACGATACCGCAGATGAACGCGGGAAGAAGTTCATAGATATTGAGTACTCCGCCGATGGGAGCGATAAGGTATTTCCAGATGAATACCATTCCGCCTCCGGCGAGCATACCGGCAAGAGCGCCCCATTTCGTGCTCTTCTTCCAGAAAAGCGCGATAAGCATCGTCGGACCGAAAGCGGCTCCGAATCCCGCCCAGGCAAACGACACTATCTTGAAAACGCTTCCCTCTTCCCTTGCGAAGAAGATCGCAAGCGCTCCGATAAGGAGAACGGTCACGCGCGCTATGATCATCGAGACCTTTTGGGATATCTTCAGTTTGAAAGTATCCTGGAGCAGGTCCTGCGTGACGCTGGACGCAGCCGCGAGCAGCTGCGAGTCGGCGGTCGACATCGTAGCGGCGAGAATACCCGAGAGGATAACGCCGGCGAGCAGAGCGAGCAGAACGCCCTTGTTTGCAAGAAGTTCGGCTATCTTGATTATGATACGCTGAGAATCGCTTGTTGCGAGCGGATCGATCGCGCCGTTTGCGATCATCGCGCTTCCGACCACGCCTATGAGGATCGCAACGCCCATCGCGATGAACACCCAGACCGTCGCGACGCGTCTGGAGAGTTTGAGTTTCTTCTGATCCTTGATCGCCATGAAACGAAGGAGTATGTGAGGCATACCGAAGTATCCGAGACCCCACGCCATCGTTGAAACGATCACCAAAGGAGAATACGTCGAGGCGGCGCCCGTCGCCGGATCGTATCCCTTGAACACGTCAAGAAATCCGTCGAGGGACTGAGCGTTTGCCGAAACGGAATTCCACCCTCCGGCAGCCGATACTCCGAACATGACCACTACGATCAGAGCGACCGTCATAACGACGGACTGGATAAGGTCGGAGGTAGACGCAGCGAGGAATCCTCCGAGCGACGTATACGCCAGAATGACGATGGCGGACACAAGCATCGCCGTGAAGTAATTCACGCCGAACAGGCTTGAGAACAGAGTGCCGCAGGCGTTGAATCCGGAGGCAACGTACGGAACGAAGAATACGATTATGACAAGCGCGGAAACAAGAGACAGCAGACGGCTCTTGTCACGGTAGCGTTTCGAGAAGAATTCCGGCACGGTGACCGCGTCGATCTTCTGAGAGTAACGGCGTATGCGTTTCGCCACGATCAGCCAGTTTATGTACGTTCCGATCCCGAGGCCCAGGGCTGTCCAGAACGCCTCCGGAAGACCGGTGGCGAGCGCGACGCCGGGAAGACCCAACAGGAGCCATGAACTCATATCCGACGCCTCCGCGCTCATCGCGGTGACGAGAGGACCGAGTTTCCGGTCGCCGAGATAGAAATCGGAAGTCGATCTGTTCTTTCCGGAATACATGATCCCGAGAACGATCATTCCGACCAGATAGACGCCCATGGCGACCATCATCAGGATCTGATGCGTTTGCAGAGTGCTCATTTTTGTTTTCTCCTTATTACACGGGCCGGGACCCGTTTTTATACGTCGATTTGCGCGTTGATACGTCTTCGCTCAAATGACATTCAGATCGGGTCTGCGCCTCAATACAGAACGGATGATCCGCAGGCGGACGTAAACACGTTCGCTCCGTGTTCGTATTTGTAGAAATCGTAGTACTGTCCGTTGATCTTTTCGATGATAGCGTCCGCTTTGTCACGCTCGACCAGAGCGATCACGCATCCGCCGAGCCCCGCCCCCACGAGTTCGCTTCCGAGGACGCCGTCCGTGCTGTTGAGCAGATCGCAGAGTTCATCGATCCGAACGGTCGAGCAACCGTACGCGCCGCACTGCAGCGCTATATCGGCGTTTTCTTCGGCAAGCCGGTCGAGGACTTCGTCGGAGAGATCGACCGTACCGATCCTGTCTCCGTCGTGGCTGATCTTCATCATCCTGCCTATGAGTTCATAATCGGAACCGTCGAGCGCTTCCATGAATCTGTCCGACCGGGCGCACTCGGAAATGCCGTACAGAGCGACGCCTCTGAGATCGTAGACCTGCGGATCGGCGTGCGACTCGAAGATGCGGTCAAGTATTTCCCTGTATTCCGGAAGAAGCGCTTTGGCGCTACCGCGGGTCATGGTCTCGGGGACCGATTTCAGCATCTTGTATATCGCGGAATACGGACGGATCGCGGCGATATCCCTGAACTCTCGCAGGTCGTACTCCGGAAATTCGCGTTTCAGTATCATGAACGCGATCTCATAGGATGCGACTTTTGCGTTGAACGTGTCCTTGCACCCCTCCGATTTTTTCGCCTGTATCATGCTGTTCGCCACAAGGATGGCGTATTTGTCCGAAAACGACGCGCTGCCGCCTATCTCGAACGGCTTGAAGCCGAGATGTGTGATCTTGCCGCGTTTTCCGCATTTCATCGCGGCGTGATCCCCCGCGCCTCCGCGCGATCCGACGAACCATTCGCCCTCGCCGCAGAGCTCTACGAATTCTCTGTCCGTATAATTGAGACAGTTGAGCGAGACGACCGCTTCCATCGCGGCGACAACGATACTCGACGAAGACGACAGCCCCGCTCCGACCGGATTATTGCCGCACGCGACCATATCCATTCCGCAGAGCGGCATATCGCTGTCGAACTGAACGCGGAGTACCGCAGATTTCACGTAGTTCGACCAGTCCCCGCGGCTCTGCCCGAGCAGCTCTTTTATCCGTGCGTCCTCGAGGAAGTCGGTCCATTTTTCATATTCGGTCTCTCCCATCAGATCCCCTATCGAGAACCGTCTGTCGGGATATACGGGATCGACGTTCGAAATATTCACGACATCGTCCTCGCGGGGAGACGAGATGATCACTGTATCGGTGTCCGTCGCCATCACGTTGATCCCGCCTCCGCGGTGGTCGACGTGGCGGCCCATGAGATTCAAGCGGCCGGGGGCCCTTGTAATAACCACCTTTCGGTCGCCGAACTTGGAGACAAACGTGTCGATCAGCGCGATATAACGCTCTTTCTGAGCGTCGGGTCCGCCGCCGTAAAGTCTCGAAAACTCGCCGTCAAGCTTCCCTTCCGTGATATCGGATCTGAATTCCGACGCACTGCGCATGAACCAGAGACCCATCGAGCGCAGTTCCGGCTTGGTGCTGTACGTAAGCATATCGGAGGCTTTTCCGACCTCATACAGTTCGACGGAACTGTTTTTCGAGAACCACTCGAGCGCGTCGGTCAGATATATCTCGCCCTGCGCGTTCGACGCGTTGAACGTTTCGATAGCCTCGATCGCGCGGCTGACGTCGAAACAGTACAGACCGGCGTTCGCAAACGGAGACGACAGGATCTCATCAGCCGAAAAGACCTCTCCGCCGAGGCTCTTCGTCTTCTCGGGCGCGCGTTCTTTTATGAGTTTCAGGACTTTTTGCGCCTTTTTAGCGTTAAGTCCGATCATTTCGAGTTTACCCTGATATTCTTCCGGGGACAGATCGGCGAGCGTCATGAACGCCGCATCGGTCAGTTCCACGACGCCGTACGGTTTTCCGCTCTTGACAACGACGCGTCCACCGCCCGGATTCGCCGCGACCGGCTGAACGCCCCACACCGCTTCGGAACGGCCCGCTTTTTCAATAAGGGAAGATATCACGGAGGGCGATATGATCTTATCGCCCATGGAGACGATCACGGGACCGGAGTAACCGACCGTTTCGAGCGCTTTGAGCCCGCAGAGAGCGGCGTGCCCCGTTCCTTTCTGCTCCTTCTGATACGCGTAAACGACGCCGGGTTCTCCGTCGAGACAGTCCATCACCGACCTTGACTGATGGCCGACGACGACGACAAATCTCGACACTCCGCCGAGACGCATATTGGAAATTATTCTCTTTATCACCGGAACTCCGGCGCACTCAAAGCAAACCTTGTTCTTTGAGTCGTCGTTCATCCTCGTGCCTTTTCCGGCGCAAAGGATAATCGCTGCGTAATTCAAAGCTCTGTCCTCCGGTCTTACAAGTTGTTTTGTGTCGGAGCGGTCCGTCATTCCATGACGCCTCCCGCTTTGAAAAACTCCTTTATCTCGTCGAAATCTTCCTGCTTTATATCACGGTAGTCAAGTTTCGCTCTGCTCGCCCTGCGGTCGCCTTTGAGATACCCGAAAATTCTTTTGATCCAGCAGAACGGCAGCAGGATCGGCCATCTGTCAAGGATCGGGAATTGCGCTTTCATCCGTCCGAACGGAAGAAAGATCGCAGAAATGAACGACCGTATCTTACCCGATGCGACCGAACCGGACGACATCGAAACTATCCGTCCCGCCTTGTACGTTTTCCCCGAACCGTAGATCCCGTATTTGAAAGCGTGATCGAGCAGCGTCTCATAATCGGGGCACATCTCCGCCTCGCCCATGCAGGCTTGGCTCAGACCGACCATTTTATCGTGAAATCCGGTTATTCCGATCTGTTCAAAAAAGGCGTTTATAAACTCGCGGTCAAGTTCCTGTTTCCCGAGCAGCCACGTATCGACGATGCGGCGAAGTCCCAGACTTCCGTTCATGAAATCCTTGTAGAGGTGGATGAAATGGAAGATATAAAAATCTTCGTCGGTCATGGAGTAAACGCTGCCCGAGACGCGTGTTGCTCTGTCCCAGACCGATCGTTCCCATTTGCGGATCGCGGCGCTGTCGTCGGTCAGCCTCTTATGCATCTCGACGTTTATCTCGTTCAAAGAAAAATTGTCATGCTTCCACGATGATTCCGCTCCGGCGGAATACCCGAGATCCAGCATCGTTTTTTTGATCTTTCCGTATTCGTACGGTCTGACGAGAATATCGAGGTCCGCCATCTGACGCATCAGCTTGTCGGGATATTTCTTTCTCTGTTCCCAGCCCTTCAGCCCGATACAGTCGAAGCCTGCGCCGCTAAGCGCTTCGAGCACGCGTTCGCCCTCGTGTTCCTGTGTGACCGCCTGCTTCATCGTTTTATAATAGATCGTCGTCAGGTCACTCCGGATATCCAGGGGGAGCTGACGGAACACGGTCAGAATTATCCCGTTGCGCACGATCGCTTTTTCGACCGCTTCTGGAGAATCGGGGCGTTCCGGTCTGTCGTCGGAACGGTCGGCGCCCATACTCTCTCTCAATAACGCCAATATATACTTTTGGTCGCCGTTCAGCATTTTACACCTCGTTATCTGAGCGCGGAATGGGCGGCTGAGCGCTTTCGGCCGAACTGCCCCGTCAACTTTTCTTTTTCCTGCGGCCTATCCCTTTGATCAGGTCAAGGTAGTACCTGAACTCTTCTCTTCTGTGGAAGATCAGAACGTACGCCGCCGCTACCGCAACGACGCAGATCGCCGTTTTCAGGATGAAAGACAGCCATCCGGTCGACGTTACCAAACCGACAAGGAAATACGCGCCGACCGCAACGCCTGATATCACGACCAGATACGTCAGCAGGCTTCTCCAGTAGTACCAGCTCGATTTTTTGAAGCAATACTTAAAGATCAGATACGAGCCTGAAACCGTCGTGCAGACAGATGAAATAATCGTACCGAGGAAAACGCCCGCCAGACCGATTATTCTTACCAATACGACGGATATCACTATGTTCAGTATACCCTCGAGAAGAGCGATATATCTGTCTTTGTAATACAGTCCCAGCGCGTCTCTGTAGATCGCCATGGGCAATTTGATCCCGTGCCACCCGACGAAATTGATCAGGGAAGCGAGGATGACGAGAGGAAAATCGAGAAGATAATCCGACCCCGCCCACAGTCTGATAAACGGATTGAAGAGAACGATGAGGCACGTCGTTATGAATCCCATCAGCATCATAATAAGAAAATTCATTTTCTTAAAGAACGCGTAATTCTCTTCCGGATCGCTGGAAACGGCGAAATTGCTTGCGCTCGCCCTGACGGAGTCGAAGATCATCATGACCAGTTTTTGAAGGATCCCGATGATCAGAAGGTAGTTGGAATAAATCCCAAGCACCGTCAGGCTCAGGAAGTGCGAGATGACGATACTGTCTGTCCCCGACGCTATAACGTAACCCGCGTGAACGCAGAATCCGCCTCTGATCTTCTGAATAACGTCTCTTTTCGTCTCCTTATCCATTTTCTCGGCTTTTCGGGAGAGATACGGATATTTTTTCTTCGAGTAAAAGGAGACGTAAATATTGCCCGCCATCGTACAGATAATCTGGACGAGCAGAAAAAGAATGTAGTTGTGCGTCAGGAGAAGAACGACGATCTGACCCGCGTACTGAACGATCGAGGCGACCTGAGTTATCGTCGTTATAACGTACATTTTCTGGTTTGCCTTGACCAGCGCTTTTTCCGCGGCGCAAACGTACGCCACAACGGAATTCAGAATGAACAGAATGTAGATCAGAGGGAGCTTTTCGATCGAATTCTCCGCGATGATATACTTCAAAAAAGGCGTAAGCGAAAGACCGACCGCTCCTACGAACAGCGCCATAAAGAAATAAACTTTTTTGAAGGTTTTCATTATGACGGCTAATTTTTGCTCGTCCCCTTCAGCGATCGGTTTGTAAAGAAGAGAAACGAAAGCGCCTCCCGCTCCGAGTTCTGCCAGCGAAAGAAGGGAGAGAATATTCGTAAAAAGACCGCTGACGCCCAGATACTCGGTCGTGAGGCAATAAATGAATACTGTCCTTGTTGCAAAGGACAGACCCATGTTCAATATGTAAGATGAAAGACTGAAGACAAAATTCTTAATCGTGTTTCTTTTTCTTGATTCCGCCATTATCAAACTCCAGATAGAAAGCCATAAAGCAAACGAGCAGATACTGCATATGCGCGTATCCCGAAAAGCCCTGCCCGGACTGTAACCCGATAAACAGAGTGATCAGAGGAACGGCCTGAAACAGCCGGAACTTCGGATTATTTCTCTTGGTTATCGTTATCGCTCTGGCAAACAGCGCGACGATGACCAGAAAGCCCAGAACGCCCCACGCGATAACGATTTCCTGCGTCGCGTTGTGCGCCGAATAGAAATAATCGTATTTCGCGTTGTATTTCTGCAGCCCGACGCCGAATATGAGCCCGAGAGGATTGTTCCACAACGCCCGGAAGTAAAACGAGGCAATATCGACTCGGCCGTTTGAGATATCTTCCTCCATGAATCTCTCGGAGAAGCTTGAGATATAGTTCGGCATCAGCCACCAGATTATCTGAATCAGCAGTACGCTCAAAAGGACCAGCAGGATTATGTTGCGCGCCGTTTTTTTCAGGTTTTCAGCGGATAAGAGAAAATACAGGATCAAGCCGATCGCCAAAGCGATGTTCGCCCCGCGCGACATGGTCATAACGCTGGTTATGGCGGAAAGGGCAAACGGTATGAAATACAGTTTTTTCCCGGTTTTTTTCAGCAGCATAAGGCAGAAAAGCACCGCGAGCATTGAAACGAATCCGAGGTCGTTGTTGTTGAAACTGACCCTGACGCCTTCTTCCGCGCCGGAAGATTCGACCAGGTTTCCGAGACGCGCGCCCATGGACAGGACCTGCGGAAAAGAGTATACCCTCAGCAGCTGACCCCAGACGCTTATCAGGGCGATAATGAATCCGGAGATATAGAACCGCAAAACTCTTACCGCGTCGACTTCCAGCCCGGTATCGAGGGAAACGGTAAACAGAAGGATAAAGCAGACCGCAAATCTTACGTATTCGACGAATGAAAAATCGTAGTGCAGTCCGACGATGAGTTCCATAGCAAGCAGAACGAAGATCAAAAGATGGCTTCTGTTGAATCTTCTTATCTGTTTGTTCTTGATAAAGAAAGCGATCAGGGCAAACCCGGAGATATACACTCCGGATACGCCTTCGTGCAGCGGCGCGATAAACGCGACGAAGCAGAGCAGCTCGGTCTTGTCGCAGATAAAACAGATGATCGCGCCGATCACGATAAATATATATTTGCTTACAGGCAGCCCGGCAACGTCTCTGCCGACGACAAGAACGGAAAAAGCCAGAAACAGCACAACGGTCAGTATGCGCAGAATGCTGTTTCTGTTTCCGTTATTGTCCGATGCAATAAACCTGCTTTGTTCCGTCACCATCATGTATGACCTCGCCAAATCATTTGTTTCGGGCTTTTTTCTTCCCCGCGGGAGATGAATCAGCCCGAGAAACGTATAAACGCTCGAAATAACCGTATCCGTTCTCACAAAGAGAACGTTATTTCTTACTGTTTTTTTCGGTTTCTGCCTTTTCCGGAAGGACTATCCATTCACCGATCGTTTTGTCCCATTCGTCGGGAACGAACGGACAGAACCCGCCGTGATGGAACAGCGTCAACTCTCCGAAATAGACCCGTCCGTTCGCCTCGTAAAAGTCCACCCTCACCTGCGGAGTGCCGGCAGAAAGTTTCGCAGCCAGCTCTTTCATCAGGTCGAAATGTTCGGGTTTTTCCGGAGGGACGTCGGCGCACGGAGGACCGCTGATAATGGGGAGATGGTTGAATTCCATATCGAAGAAATCGAATCTGACTCCCGTTTCCTTATTCTGCCTCTCCGTAGCGATAAACATCATCTTCGGGACACCGTCGAACGTAAAGAATTTGTAGTCCCTGAGTTCATGAGTTTCAGCGTCTTCCACGTATTCTTCCGCAACGATCTTTTTCTTTATGTTCTTATACGGCCATTCCCGTGATTTCAGGTAATAATTATGTCTGAACGTTTTCTTCAACTTTGAGACGGCTTTGCCTGTATCAAAAGTCTTTTTGTCTTTGCAGATTACGATGCTGCCTGAGTCGTGGTTCGGTTTTAAAACAAAACTGTCGGGAAGCGCGGAAAAATCGATCTTGTCGGGCGAATCCCATACGCCGAGCATCGGAATGAGGTACTCTTCTCCGATCCTCTCTTTTACATATTCGCGGACCGCGTATTTATCCACCATCTGAGTGTAGATCGGTCTGCGGTCATAGAGTTTTATCCACTGGAGCTTTTCGTTGAAAGTGCTCGGAGAATCAAGATCCGGATAATATCCGAACCTCTTCTTGAATTTCTGTTTTATATATTTTTCATCCGACATACCGCGATGTTCATGAAAGAAAGCGGCTAATTCGGAATTGGTAACGGGTACGTACAGTTTCCGAAACAAATGAATGAATGATCTGAATGACATTTTTCTCTCCTATGAAAGTCAGACGTCTTTTTGGGGGCTGTTCCCGCCGTCCCGGCGAAGGTCCCCCGTATTGCGGCCCATAGCCGTTTCAGCGCAAATACTCTCTTCGGACCCGCTTGTTGATCCCGCATACGATCTCGTATCCGATCGTACCGTACAAGCGGGCAAGATCGTCGGCCGTTATCGTCTCGCCGCCGCTTTTGCCGATCAGGACGACCTCCGTCCCTATTCCGATATCCGGAATGCCGGTCACGTCGATCATCATCTGGTCCATGCAGACTCTGCCGATGATCCTCGCTTTTCTGCCGTTGACGAGAACGGATCCTTTATTTGAGAGCAAACGCGAATAGCCGTCGGCGTAACCCGTGGGAACGGTGGCGACGGTCATCCGGCCGTCCGCGGTGAAGCTTCTGCCGTAACCGACCGTGTCGCCCGCGTTTATCTCTTTGACCATACTTATCACGCTCTTCCAGCTGAGCACGGGGGCGATCCCGTCGGGAAGTTCGTTTTCATAATCGGGTTTCAGTCCGTAAAGGACGATGCCGAGACGGGTGAAAGACGAATCCGCCGTATGCCAAAGACCGCCCGCGGAGTTCATGCAGTGGCAGGAAAGGCCGAGGTCCGCGACCCTTGAGCAAACGGTTCTGAACTTTTTGATCTGTTCGTTCGTAAACGCGTCCTGATCGGGTGTATCCGCGACGCAGAGATGAGTGAACAGCCCTTCCAGCCGATCCGCGTATTTTCTTATCACGCGCTCGCACTCGTCCGGGTCGTCCGCGTTCAGACCTATTCGTCTCATTCCGGTATCGACTGCGAACTGGCACCTGACCGGCTGTCCGGTCGCGAAAAGCATCTCTGCGTATTCCTCCGAAAGGAGCGTTTGAGTTATATCGTTTTCAACGAGTTGCGCAGCCTTGTCGACCGGGGTATAACCGAGGATAAGTATTTCTCCGCTCGTAACGCGCCTTACGTGGAGCGCCTCGTCGATATTCGAAACCGCAAAGTGATCCACCCCTGCGCCGGAAAGCTCCCGGGATACTTCCGCGTCTCCGTGCCCGTAAGCGTCGGCTTTGACGACCGCCATTATCCCGCGTCCTTCGGGCTGCAGCGCTTTATATATTTCAAAGTTCTTTTTCAGCTGAGGCAGATCGATCTCGACCCAGGATCTTTTTCCTGTCATTTGCGCCAATCCCTCTCGATCGTTTCGTCAGAATGAGTTTTTAACCGATAAGCGTACCGAGATCGGTATATTCGTATCCGTGCGCGTCGGCGACGTTTTTATTGGTGAGCTTGCCCGCGTAGCAGTTCACGCCTGACCTGATCGCACCGTTATCGCACGCCTTTTCCAGCCCTTTCCCGGCGATCTCAAGACCGTAGCGAAGCGTGGCGTTCGTCAGCGCGATGGTGCTGGTGCGCGGAACGGCTCCGGGCATATTTCCGACGCAGTAGTGGACGACGCCGTCGACGGTGTAGACGGGATCGTCGTGCGTTGTGACGCGGCTGCTCTCGCCGCATCCGCCCTGGTCGATGGCGACGTCGACGAATACGGCTCCGTCCTTCATCCCGGGCAGATACTTTTTCTTGAAGAGTTTCGGAGTTGAGCCGCCGGGGATCAGGACCGAGCCGATCACGAGATCGGCGTCCTTGATAACTCTCTCGATATTGCTGTCGGTGGAAACGAGCGTCTGGATATGCGCGCCGAACATATTGTCGAGCTCCTCGAGCCGTTTCAGGTTGACGTCGAGAATGGTGACGTTGGCGCCCATTCCGACCGCGATCTTGCACGCGTTCATCCCGACGGTACCGCCGCCGAGGATAACGACGTTCGCCTTGGGCGTTCCGGGAACGCCGGCGAGCAGAATGCCCTCGCCGCCGAATTTCTTTTCAAGATACTTCGCGCCTTCCTGGATGGAAAGACGTCCGGCGATCTGACTCATGGGGGCGAGGCAGGGCAGCGAGCGGTCCGCTTCCTGGATCGTCTCGTACGCGACGGCCTTGACCTTGCCCGCCAGAAGTGCGTCAGTCTGTTCCCTGTCCGCGGCAAGATGAAGATACGTATAGAGGATCAGTCCTTCATGAAAAAGAGGATACTCGCATTCGAGCGGCTCCTTGACCTTTATCATCATGTCGACGAGGTTCCACACGTCCGCTGCGTTGTCGATCAGGGACGCGCCTGCGTCGACGTATTCGTTATCCGAAAAACCGGAACCGACCCCGGCGCCTTTTTCCATGTAAACGTGGTGACCCGAAGCAACGTACGCTTTGACGTTATCGGGCGTCAGTCCCACTCTGAATTCATTGTTTTTTATCTCTTTGACGCATCCGATTTTCATATCGTTCTCCTCTTGAATGTGTTTTGATAAACGGTCTCAAACAGCCTCGCGCTTTTCGCGTTCCGCCGGAAAGACATAGAAAACAATTATATTATATCATATTAATAGAAAAAAGCAACCCTTATCGGGCCGCAAAACTGTTTGATAAAAAAGAGCTGTTCCCTATGAATGTATAAAGATTTCACAAAAAAACGAAAAAAGAAAACGCGGGACACCTCCCGCGTATTCTTATCTTTTCCGCCTATATCTCCGATAACGGTTTTCTTTTACCCGGTGATACCGCAAGCGTATTCGTAATACCGGTCCGCGATCTTCTCAAGAGAATGCGTGTCGCGGATCTTCTGCGCAGATTTCGCGCAGGAGGACGCAAGATCTGGATCGGCGATCAGCTCTTTCAGAGCCGACGCGATCGCGCCCGCGTCCCCTTTGGGTACGAGAAGTCCGTTTTCTCTGTTGACGATCAGCTCGGACGGACCGAAATCGCAGTCGGTGGAAACGCACGCGCACCCGCACGCCATCGCCTCGATAAGACCGTTCGGCATACCCTCGAAATCGCTTGCCAATACGAAAATGCGGGATGAAAGAAGCACGCCCGCGACGTCTTTCGTCAAACCCATAACGAAAGCGGATCCCTCCAGGCCCAACAGACCGATCTTTTCTTTAATTTTTGCCTCTTCGGGACCGTCTCCGAAAATACGGAGCCTGAAATCCGGATCAACGTCCCTGACAGAGGCGAACGCGTCAAGGATCAGGTCGTACCGTTTCGTTCCCGCGAGTCTGCCCGTCGCAACGATCACCTTATCCCGCTCCCGATAGTCCGGAAGAACGGCGGGTACGGTCAGTGAAAACCCGTTCGGGATCACGACGCTCTTTTTCTGAGTTTCGGTCGGGTAATAACTCTTGGCGCCGTTCGTTTGAAAGATGAACCCGTCGACTTTTGCGGATCTTTTCCTAAGCCACTTGTCCGTTTTGGTATTCATCCGTTCCGGATTGGCGCGCTCCGAACCTATCACCCTGATATTTTTACACGCCGTCTTTGCCAGCACGGCGTTTCTGCACTGGAATGAGATCACCACGTCCGGTTCGATCTTTCGGAACAGTCTGCGAAGGGCGCGTACCTCTTTGAACATGTGCGCCATACTTTGAAACAGGTTGGAAGAGGCGCTGTTAAGGCCGAGAAAATACAGCCTTACCCTTTCGTCAAGATAAAACGAGGATTCTTTCTCCTCGTCAAGCAAAACGATCGAAACGCGGTCGCCTCTTTTGACGAAATCGTTGGCGAGAGAGGATATCACCCGTTCGGCGCCCCCGTTTTGCAGGGAGTAATTCAGGAATACTATATGCTTCATATCCGGTCCTCTTCCCCGTCGATCCGGATCATTTCGCCGATCCTGATCTCCGCCTCCTCCGGGTCAAAGCGCGCCATTCCGCCGCCCGGGAAAAAGGTGAACTCCGAAAACTTGATCTCTCCTCCCAGATTATAAAGGTCAACTCTCACAAACAGGGTCCCCTGCGCGAGTTTTTCCGCGATGCGGATCATTTCATCAAAATTGTCGGGCTTTTTCACTTCGAAAGGGATCCTCGGATGATCGTGTCTTCCGAAATCCGCGGGAGTGAAATCAAGATTGTAAAAGCTCAGGTAATCGTGTTTTATATTGTTTACGATATTAGCAAAACCGATATATAAAAACTGCGGCTTTCCGTTGAAACAGTAAAACTTGTAATCTATCAGTCCGTCCGTCTGACCCTCGGGAACGCTGCTGTCCGAAACGAGCTGTTCGGCAAATACCTTCGGGACGACGTTCTTATAAGGCCATTCTCGGTTGACAAGGTATTCCCTTCTTTTCAGCGCCTTTTTGATTTTTTTCCGTATCTCTTTTTCGTCGAGCGCGCTTTTGTCTTTACAAATGACCATGCCGCGTCCGGAATTATGATTGCATTTCAGAACGAACTGTTCCGGAAGTTCGGAAAAATCCATCTCTCTTGCGCTGTTCCATACTTTCAGCGTCGGAATAACGTACTGCGGACCTACTGCCGACGACACGTATTCTTTGGCGAGTACTTTATCCACCATTACGCTGTATATCGGTTTTCTGTCGTGCAGTTTGAGCCACTGCAGTTTTTCCGTAAACGAACGAGGGTTGTCGATATCGAAACCGTTTCCGAGCTTCTTTTCGTATTTGTCCATTATGTATTTTTCGTCCGCCGTGTGAGAACGGTATACCATTCCCTCAACGAAAGGCGAACACATCAAAAACTGTCGAATGGGTGAAGCGCCGACCCAACATCTCTCGGACAGATCCTTAAAAAACTCTTTCGGTTTCTTCATCTTTAACCGTTCCTTTCAGTCATCGTATCGCACGGACGTGATCTCATTCAAACCGTCCCGGTATTTTTCAAAAGAAAACTCCGCAGCGCGCTCGAGCGCTTTCCTACGGTAGATTTCCGATTTGTCCTTGTCGGAGAGAAGACCGACGATCGCCCGGGCGAGCAGCCTGTCGTCATCCGTTATTTCGCGCGCGTTTTCTCTGGACCCCGCCGGTTTCACGAGGATCCCGTATTCCGCCTCTTCGACCGAATCAGTGTGCTTCAGTTCCCCTTCTCCCCCGAGGATCTCTCGCGGTCCGCTCGGGCAATCGACGGAGACGGCGGGAAGGAACGTCATCCCTTCCACCAGAGCGTTCGGAAATCCCTCGGAAAAAGACGGCAGAACGTACACGTCCGACTTTGAGATATACTTGAACGGATTACTGCGGAAACCGATCAAGCTCACCTCTTCTTTCAGACGGAGGAAATCGATCAGATCTTCGAGCTCTCCGCGCATTTCGCCCTCTCCGATGATAAGAAGCTGAACGTCCGGGACGCGCTCGCGCACGAGACTGAACGCTTTTATAAGGCGATAGTGATTCTTTATAACGTTCAGTCTTCCGTGAGTAACAACGGTCTTCTTTGAAAAATCGAAGTCGTCAACCGGCTCCTCCCCTAGCGCCCTTATCCCGTTTATGTCAAACGGATTGTACAGCACGAAAGTCTTTTCGGAAACGCGGGGAAAGAGGGCGTCTATACGCTGCTTTATTTCCCGGGAACAGCATACGATGCAGTCGCCGCGGCGGTATTGAAACTTTGAGAGAAAAGAACCGTCCGCAGACGCGAAGCCGCGGATATTGATTATTTTTTTACATCTGCCCCCGCTAAGGATATTCGTAAGATTCGCCGTCGGACCGAAAGAGATACAAACGTCGATCCGGCTTTTTTTCTTCAGTCTTCGAACCCTGGCGCCTCTCTTCAACGCCTGTACCGTTTTCCCGACCTTTCCGTTTTTATGAGGGAGATCAAGGTCAAGAATATTAACGGAAGTTTCGTATACGGGATCCGAGGAATCGAACAGAGCGATCGACACGTCGTTGCCGTTTCCCGCAAGGATCTCCGCGGTCTTGACAGCAGTGCGCTCCGCTCCTCCCAAGTGCAGATTCGGAACGAGGACCAGTATCCGTTTTTTCATCATCACATCCACTTTCAAAGAAAAAATACAAAGGAAACAGCCGGGTCAGAATAACATCTCGTAATTCTTTACGACCCGTTTTATGTCGTACCTTTCTTCAACTGCCGACCGATTCCTGCGAACTCTTATTCGTCTGCCCTCTTCCGGTTCGGAAAGAGCGCTCTCGATCGCCTTCGCCAGCGCTTCAGCGTCACCCGGTTTTACGGTGCGCTCCTCATCGTCCAGAATACGCCGCGCGTCGCCTACGTCCGTCGTCACGCACGGGCATCCGCACGCCATCGCCTGCAGCAGGGTGTTAGGGAACGCTTCTCCCGCAGAATGGAGAACGTAGAGATCGCTCGCCGAAAACAGCGTCGGTATATCGTGCCTCATGCCGAGAAGGAACACGTCCTCGTCGACCCGGAGACCTGCCGCCCTTAAAAGCGCCGTCAACCGTTCGTTATCCTTCGTAACTCCCGATCCGCACATCAGCGCGACGGTATCGGGCATATCTTTGTGAACGCGTCCGAAAGCCGTGATGAACGTCGGAAGATCCTTGATCGGCAGGTCCTTTGCCGCCGATATGACGATCTTTTTTCCGTCCGGTACGCCGAGCTCGTCTCTTATCTTCCGATCCGCCCCCGGAACGCGAGAGTATTCTTCCGTATCGCATCCGTTTTCGAGCACTGCCCCGGTTTCCCGACAGTACCCCGCCTCTTCATGAACGCGGCGCGCCTCATTCCCGTTATAGGCGATCAGATCGACTTTTCCGCTGCGTCTCGCGCACAGACCGTTGGCAATGATCGTCGAGCGGCTGTTGTTCTCTTTGTCCAGATTGCCGTGCCGTATGTTCCAGATGATCCTGCCGCCCTTTTTCCGCTCTTTCCTGAACGCCGCCTCTCCGATAAAACAGGCGTGATACATCCAGCAGCAGAGCGTATCGGTCCCCGATAACAGTTTTTTCAACTTAAAAAAAACCGATACGGGCCTTTTTTTGAAAGGGAGGACCGTCAGATCCACGCCCAGGTCTTTGATCGGATCCTCATAGTACGATCCCTGTCCCAGACTTATGACTCTGTGGACCGTGTCCGGACCGCTTTTGTTGAGAAGCACCTGATAAAGCATCGTTTCCGCTCCGCCGAGTCCGAGCCCGATTATCAGATGCGTTACACGTTTTGGCATTTATTCGTCCTCACACAGGTACGTCAAAAATAACGGAATAAAACCGCGAACGTGTCTGTAACCATTCGACGGTTTTTACTGTTCTTTGCTCTCGAGAATTCGCAAGACTTCCTTTTTCTTGTCCTGCTTATATGCCGTTTTATCGTATTCAGGGCAGTTGATGATACACTTTTCCATATATTCGGGGACAGTCGTGATTTTTTTTGCAGGATTACCGCCCACGACCGTATCCGGTTCCACGTCTTTCGTCACAACGCTTCCGGCAGCGACGATCGAATTCGGACCTATTGTCACGCCCGGCAGAATAATTGATCCCAGCCCTATGAAACAATTGTCCTTGATCACGATCTTCCCGTACTTGATGACGTCCTTGGCGCGCTCGGTATCTCTGATCACCCACGTCGCTCCGTCATGAGTAATGAACCGACCCCCCCCGAAATTTCTACGTGATTACCTATCTCGACCAACCACGGTTCCGAGCCGAAATCAGTTGAAAAAAACTTACAGTTTTCACCGACTTTGACCCCGATTTCTCTTGCGTATTTAATCGGATCCCTTTTCGATTTCCATAAAGCGGTAAGCTTTTTGACGACACCCATAATTCTCTCCAAAGTAATAAAAAATACAGTATATTCATTATATCACACAGCAAAAAAAAAGCAACCCTTACCCGGATCGCAAAATCGATCAAAAAACGTGATTCCGCGAAATTACAGAGTGTTTTCAACGTATGCGCCGAGCGCAAAAAGAAAACGCGGGCGTCCCGCCCGCGTTTCATTCGCCGTTTATTCGTTTGACGTGTTTCTGAATCTCGACAGGAACGCCTTCGTCTCTTCTTTCCGGGGATCGTCGAATATCTCGGCGGGAGTTCCCTCTTCGCAGATTACGCCGTTGTTCATATAGATAACCCTCGTGCTTACGTCTTTCGCAAACGCCATCTCATGGGTCACGACGATCATCGTCATTCCGCTCTCGGTGAGGGACTTCATTACCGCAAGAACTTCCCCTACCATCTCGGGATCGAGAGCGGACGTCGGTTCGTCGAACAGCAGGATCTCGGGATCCATAGCCAGCGCGCGCGCGATCGCGACTCGCTGTTTCTGTCCGCCTGACAGCTGTTTCGGTTTGGCGTTCACGAACGGCGCCATGCCGACGTGTTCGAGATATTTCATCGCGTTCGCCTTCGCCTCGCCCGCGCTTTTCCGGAGGACGGTGCGCTGACCGGTCGTGCAGTTTTTGAGAACCGTCATATTGTTGAAGAGATTGAACGACTGAAAAACCATCCCGACGTGCGAGCGGTATTCGGGCGCCTTGACGTCCCGCGACAGTATGTTGACGCCGTGGTACAGTATTTCTCCCGCGCTCGGAGTCTCGAGCAGATTCATACAGCGCAGAAGCGTGCTTTTACCCGAACCCGACGCTCCGATGATGCTTATCACGTCGCCGCGTCTTACCGTGAAGTCGATATCGCGGAGCACGGTATTGCTGCCGAACCTTTTCGACAGATGTTTTACTTCGATTATAACGTCGTTCATCTGCGGGCGCTCCTTTTTCTTCCGCTCGGGTAATTGATCATTCCGCTCGTGTGCGCCAGCGAATCGGTCGTGGCGAGATCATAATTCTCCGGCCCGTCCATCAGCCTCTCCCAAAGGCGAAGCAGCAGCGAGCATACGACCGTCATGAACAGATAAATGAACATCGTGACCAGAGCCGACGGGAAGTACAGATACGTGGCTCCGACGTACGCTTTGTGCGCGGCGAACAACTCGGCGTACCCGATAATGAACATTACCGAGGTATCCTTGATGTTGATGATAAGGTTGTTGCCGATCTGCGGGATGATGTTCCTGAGCGTCTGCGGCAGTATGACTTTCACCATCGTCTGAAAGTGATTCATGCCGATAGCCATCGCGCCCTCTGTCTGACCGGCGTCGATCGAGAGGATACCCCCCCTCACGGTCTCCGCCATATAGGCGCCCGTGTTGATCGAAACGACGACGTACGCCGCCGTGATCACGTCGAAGCGCAGCGAGTTGTTCGTGAGATACGGCAGGCCGAAATAGATGAAGACCGCCTGAAGGATCATCGGGGTACCGCGGAACACTTCAACGTAAACGCGGATCACGATCTTAACGATCCAAACGACCGCCTTCTTGATAAAGAAGTCGCTCTTCTGATACTTCAGGGTCTGAAGAATACCGCACAGCAGCCCGATAAGACAGCCGACCGCCGTCGCAACGACGGCGAGAAGGATCGTATCGCGCGCGCCGCGAAGATACTGACCGGACGACTGCGACCAGAGGGTGCAGACGTCCTCCCACAGCTTCGAGAACACGCCCCCCGCCGCGTCGGCGAGTATTACAGAATTCATCGTTTCCGCTTACCGGTCAATCGTTGGAGACGGGCTGGATCTTTATCGCTTCTTCCATGAGAGCGTTAAAGTCGTCGGCGTTCATTTTCTGAACGACGCTGTTGATGGCGTCGAGCAGTTCGGTGTTGCCCTTCTGCACGGAAATACCGATATTTATGTCGCCTTCATCAACTGCGAAGTCGCCGTCCGTCCCGGCAAAATCAAGAATTTTCATATCAGGGTATGCGATAACGGCAGCCTGCGCCGTAGGCATGTCGGTGCATACGAAATCTACCTCTCCGGTCTCAAGCGCCATAAGCATGGCGGGAGCGCTCTCTTTTGCCGGAAGGATATTCGCTCCTTCGATCTGCGGCAGGCAGGTGTCGTACCAGATCGTTCCGAGCTGCGACGTGCAGGTCCCTTCCGCGAGGTCCGAGATGGAAGCCGCCGATGCGTAAGGACTGTCCGCTTTGACAAGGCACACGATCGTCGCATAGAGGTACGGACCGGCGAAATCGACGCGCTCCATACGGTCCGCCGTCATGGACTGACCGGCGATAACGCAGTCGACCTGTCCCGTCTGGACCGCAGGAACGAGAGAATCCCAGTCGAGAGCAACTATCTCGAGATCCCAGCCGTTTGCTTCACAGATCTTCTTCGCCATCATAACGTCGTATCCGTTGGCGTAGTTCGTCGTGCCCTTGATCGGGACGGCGCCGTTCGAATCGTCGCTCTGCGTCCAGTTATACGGAGCGTAAGCGCATTCCATGGCGACGGACAGAGTCTTTTTCTCCGCGCCGCTTTCCCCGTTTCCGCAGGACGCCAGAAGCGTGAGCGTAAATACCGCCGCGACGGCGAGAATGACCGAGATCAGTTTTTTCATTTTCGTACCTTCTTTCTTATTTGAAACAAATGTATTTTGACCGCAAAAAACGCGGTTAAAATCCGAACGTTCCCCTTTTTCCCGGGTTTTTATCCTGAAAGGCAGGTGAATATTTATACCGTATTATATCATTTTTATAAGAAAAAGGCAACCCGTGAAAGGTTGCAAAAATGTTTGAAAAAAACGGGCGGCGCGCGGCGTTTGTATAGAAAATACACAAAAACCGCGCGGTTGGCAAAAAAAGAAAACGCGGGGGTCAACCCGCGTAATCATATACAATGGTATACCACGTCGGAGGCATCGCGCCCTCCGAGATCCCTATCTGTCCCCAGTCGGCGTCGTGTCCCCGGTAGTTGATCGTCAGAAGAGCGCCGCAATGGGCGAACGCGTAATCTCTGATCTCTTCAAGCGTCTTCGGAAGGACGACTTCCTCAAGCGCTTCGCAGAACATGAAAGTCGCGTATCCGAGCGTTTCAAGCCCCTCGGGGACCGATACTTTTTTCAGCGCGGAGCAACGGTAAAACGCCTGATCCCCGAGCGTTTCGAGACTGTCGGGAAGTTCGATCTCCTCAAGCGCAGAACAATACATAAAAGCGTTTTTTTCGATCGTCTTCACAGAATCCGGCACGACGATCTTTCTGACGATCTCGTTATCGCGGAACGCCCAGACGTCGATACCGGTGACGGGGGAGCCGTCCGCCGGATCTTCCGACGGGATGACGACGGACGCCGATTTCCCGGAATAGGAATCAAGCCACGTCTGTCCGTCTTCCGTGCGTTTGAACTTGAAATCTCCGTCCGAATCGGGTATCCCCTCGTATTCTTCCGTCTCCTCTCCGGTCTGCTCTTCCGTCGACGGTTCGACGTCGCTTCCCTCCGCGGTTTCCGCGACGTCGGCGTCGGTCTCCGTTTCGGTACCGGCGGCGGAGTCCGCGGGCTCGGTGGCGAGCGGCTCGGTCTCGGGTTCTTCCGTCAGTGAAGCGGTCAGATCGGGAAGCAGCGATTCTATAGCTACTCCGGGCGTCTTTTCCCGGCATGCGGATAAGAGAGACGCCGTAAATATCAAGGCGATCAACGCCGCAAATATTCTTTTTTTCATCTTCATTTCCCTCCCCAAAGGAGTGAGTGACGGGCAATATTATAACATTTTTTGAAAGAGATTTCAACCCACCGTCCGGTTTCCGCCCGCGCAAGGCAAAACGGGAGTAATATTCAGGCTTAAAAAACGAAAATATAATTGGATCGGAGTACCCCTTTTCGTGTTGCAAAAAAGCGCGCTTTATGGTACAATATTTTGAATTATATCTATTATAGGGTTCCCCCGTCGAAACGGGACCCTCTTTGGAGACAGACGCGATGGATTACGGACTCGGCGGATACAAAACGATAAACGCTTTCGTTGAGGCGAAGCTCGACCGTTTCGAGAAATCGGCGCACGACCTTGAGACGATGTTCGGGCTGATGTTCAGCGAACGTGAAAACGTGATGTACGAGAAAAGCGAAGGATACCGCATCAGGAAAACGACGTACGGCGAGGCGCAGGACGCCGCGCTGTCGATGGCGGGATCGCTCGGAACTCTGCTGCCCGGTCTTGAACATAATTCTGTCGTCGGTCTGTATCTTGACAACTCCCCGGAGTGGATCGAATGTTTCTGGGCGATAATCGCCGCGGGCTTCCGTCCGCTGCTCTTCAATATGCGCCTTTCCGACGCGGCGCTCGCCGACGCGGCGAGGACGGTCGGATGTACCGCCGTGATCTCGGAAAGCCGGGATCTCGGTCTGCGCCGGATCGACCCGTCCGAGCTTGCGAAAGACGGCGAGAGCGCCGGACGTCCTTTCGGGGAAGAGATCCTCGTGATGTCTTCGGGGACTACCGAACACGTCAAGATCTGCGCGTACTCCGGCGAGGAATTCTACCGTCAGGTCGTCGACAGTTATAATATCATCAAAAGGTGCCGGATCGTTAAAAAACATTGCGAGGGGTCGCTGAAACTCCTCACTTTCCTGCCGTTTTATCACGTTTTCGGCCTTATCGCCGTTTATATCTGGTTCTCGTTTTTTTCGAGAACTTTCGTTCATCTCGCCGATCTGTCGGCCGAGACCGTCGTCAACACGATCAGGCGGCACAAGGTGACGCACATCTTCGCCGTACCGCTCTTCTGGGAAAGAGTGTACTCGCAGGCGATGAAGACGATCAGATCCCGCGGCGAGAAGACCCTCGCCAAGTTCGAGCGCGGTATGAAGATCTACGACCGTCTGCCCGACGCCGCGGCGCGCGCGTTCTCGAAGATCGCGTTCCGCGAGGTGCGGGACGGTCTTTTCGGATCGAGCATCCGTTTTCTCATCACGGGCGGCAGCGCCGTCCCCACGGAGGTGCTCCGGTTTTTCAACGGGATCGGATACCGTCTCGCGAACGGCTACGGAATGTCCGAGATCGGGATCACGTCTTTTGAGACTTCGGCAAAGAAAAAGTATCTGCTCGGCGCATTCGTCGGCGCTCCGATGCAGTACGCGGAATACGGCATAAACGGCGGCGGCGAACTTCTCGTTCGCGGCAAAGTCATAGCGAAATACGTGATCGAAGACGGCGTCAGGAAGGAACCCGACGGCTGGTTCGCGACGCGCGACCTCGCCGAATGCGAGAACGGCCACTACAGGATCCTCGGCCGTCTGGACGATCTGATCGTCGCGCGAGGCGGGGAGAACCTCAACCCGAACCTCGTCGAGCCGCTCGTCACCCCGAAGGGGGCGCACGGCGTGTGCCTCATCGGGTGCGATTCGAGCGAGGGCAAAGTCTCCGTTCTGCTCGTGTCGGTCGGGAAGTATATATCAAAGGAAAAGCTGACCGCGATCGATGAAGAGACTCGCGGACTTATCGAATCGGCGGGTCTGTCCGGCCAGATCAGAAAGATCGCGTATATCGCCGAGCCGCTGCTGACCGGCGACGAGTTCAAACTCAACCGAAGACGGCTGGCGGACGAGTATTCCCGCGGCGTTTTCACCGAAAAGAGCGCCGACGACCCGGACGGCGCGGAACAGGCCGACGCCCTGACCGCGCGGATCATCTCGTATTTCTCCGTTGCGCTCGATTCCGAGGAGGGCGGGATCGGTCCCGATTCCGACTTCTTCCTTGACTGCGGCGGCGGTTCCATCGACTATTTCGCAATGATCTCGAAACTCCGCGACGAATTCGACGTGCCGTTCCCGACCGAGGGAGGAAAAGGACTGAATACGCCGCGCGGGATCGCCGACTTCATTAAGAGATCCGGAGGGATTTGACCCGATGGTAAGGTTCTGGAACTGGTTCGCGAAGATCACCGGATGGCCGGTTCAGTTCATCTGCTTCCGAACCCGAACTTATTACGAAAACAGAAAAACCTGCTCGCGGCGGATAAAGGGCCCCGCGATCATAATATCGAATCACACGTCGGTCTTCGACTATGCCGTTTATCTGTTCGTTTTCTTCTCGCGCACGCTCCGTTTTCAAATGGCGGAGGTACTTTACCGAAAGAAGCTGCTCGGCTGGTTTCTGCGCCGTATGGGCGGGATCTACGTCGACCGCGACGGGTTTGATTTCGGATTCGTAACGAAGTCCGAGGAGATCCTCGCAAAGGGCGGCGTCGTCGGGATATTCCCGGAAAGCCGCATACCAAAGCCGGGCGAGGAAAAGCCGCTCGAGTTCAAGACGAGCGCCGCGTATATCGCGCTGCGCGCCGACGCGCCGGTGATCCCGGTCGTGACGAACGGCTCGTATTTCAACTTCAAAAAGCGCGCCCGAGTCATGATCGGCGAGGCGATAAACGTCCGCGATCTGTCCGACCCCGACCTCGGCGAGAAGGAAGACCTCAAAAACGTGTCGGCAAAACTGAGAGAGCGCATCATCGAACTGGAGAAAAAGCTTTATGAAGAGGGAGAAAAAGGAAAAGGCTAAGCTGTTTTCCCCGAAGTATCTCATATACGATTTCGTCAAGGTCACGGCGGGGCTTCCGGGCCTTCTGATCTTCCGTCCGAAGTGGATCTACGAATCGGAGGAGGCAAAGAAGCGAATCCGCGGCGGCGCGCTCGTCGTATCCAACCACTACGGATTCTTCGATCCGCTGTTCCTCATGATCGCGATATGGTACAGACGCCACCGCTTCGTCTGCGGCAAGGAATTCTTCGAGTCGCGCGCGCGGTTCTGGTTCCGGTCGTTTCTGTGCATCCCGATAGACAGAGCGAACTTCAACATCTCCTCGCTTCGCGCGATAACGGACGCCATGAAGGCGGGATACCTCGTCAGCATGTTCCCCGAGGGGCACGTCAACGGTGAACGGACCGGCGACCTCGAGGACTTCAAGCCCGGGCTCGTGCTCATGGCGCTTCAGGCGAGAGCGCCCGTCGTTCCCGTATATATAAAACCGCGGCGCAGTTTTTTTGAACGCGTGCGGTTCGTCGTCGGCGAGCCGATCGACGTGACGTCGTTTTACGGAGACCGTCCGACTTTCGTTCAGATAGAAGAAATAGCCCGCGCGGTGCGGGATAAAGAAGAACAACTGAAAGAATTGGCATAAAGGGGGATCACGACTATGGAAAAGATCTTTGAAACGCGCAGTCTTTTTGAAAAATACACGGACAGGGAACAGTTCGACCGCATCCGCGAGTACGGATCGGTTACGGAAATGTGGGACGTCTGCCTTCGTGAGTTCGGCGACAGAGCCGCCGTGTCGGACAGCGGCGTCGAGTACACGTTCGCGAAACTCGAAGAGGACGCCGCGGGATTCCGCACGCTGCTCTCTTCCCTGCCGCCGCACTCCCGCGTCGGCATATACGCGCCGAACTGCTACGACTGGATAAAATCGTTCGTCGCCGTCGTGACGGCGGGCCACGTCGCCGCGGCTCTTCCGCCGCAGCTCGACGCGCCGACCGCACTCGGATGCTCGATGATGCTGGGACTGTCCGCTCTGGTCTATTCGCCCGCGCTCGAGGAAAAACTCGAGATCCTCAAGGCGAAAAGACCGGATCTTCCGCTGATCCCCGCCGACGCTCTGTCGGATGAGAAAACCCCTATGGTCAAATGCGAAGAAGGCGATCCGTGCGCGATCGTCTTCACGGGCGGCACGACCGGACGGAGCAAGGGCGCTCTGCTCTCGCACCGCGCCGTCATGCAGGGCACGGTCAACGGATGCTACGGCTACCGCGACGTGTTTTATCAGAGATATCTGTTGATCCTGCCGCTGACCCACGTCTTCGGCCTCGTTCGAAACCTCATGACCTCGCTCTACACCGGCAGCGCGCTCTTCGTCTGCCGCAACAACAAAGATATGTTCCGCGATATCGCGGTCTTCCGCCCGACGATCATGGTGATGGTCCCGGCGCTGGCGGAGATGGCGCTGACCCTTTCCAAGAAGTTCGGGAAGAACATGCTCGGCGACGACCTCAAGACGATAATCTGCGGCGCGGCTCCCGTCTCGCCGTTCCTTATCGGCGAGTACGACCGCCTCGGCATCAAACTGCTCGCGGGGTACGGTCTCACCGAGTCCGCGAATCTCGTCTCGGGCAACCCGGAGAGCGTGGCTAAACCCGAATCGGTCGGCGTCCCGTTCCCGCATCAGGAGTTCAGGATCACGGAGAGCGGCGAGCTGCTGCTTCGCGGCAAGAACATGATGGACGGCTACGTCGGGGCCGACGAGCCGGACGCCTACGACGGCGACTGGTTCCGCACCGGAGATCTCGTCAGGCTGGACGACGAGGGATACCTCTATATCACCGGCCGCGTCAAGGAGATCATCGTTCTGCCGAGCGGCGAGAACGTGTCCCCCGCCGAAGTCGAGGCGTATTTCAACGAATTCGACTTTATCCAGGACTCCCAGGTGTTTGAGGACGAGAACGAACTCGGCGCGCGTATCCTCGCGCTCGAGGTCGTGCCGCGCGCTACGGAACTCGCCGGCATGGAGCCCGAAGAAAAGAAAAAGTACATCGTATCCGAACTCGAAAAGAAAAACGCGACGCTCCCGTCTCATTTCCGCGTCAGCCGTATCACGGTACGCGACGCCGATTTTGAGAGGACGCCCGCAATGAAGATAGTGAGATACAAGAAATTCCAATGAAAAGAGAAGAGATAATCGAAAAACTGCGCGAGATCCTCGCCGCCGCGGGAGACGGGACCGTCCCCGCCGTCTCGGACGACTCCAATCTCGCCACCGATCTCGGTCTTTCCTCCGTCAGCATGCTCTATATGGTCATCGCGATCGAGGAGGAGTTCGGGATCAGATTCGACGACGTCGGCGCATCCGACTTCGCCCTGCTCTCGGACGTCGTGGACTACATCGAGGGTAAACTCAAATGAAGTGGCTGCCCGCCGACTGCTCGTTCGGCGATACGGTGAGGGTCAGGATCGGCTCGGTCTATCACTACGGGATCTTCGTCTCGGAGGATGAGATCATCGCGTTCGGTCTTCCTCCCGTTCCCGAATACCGGGACCGCCCCGAACGGCTCACCGTCCTCGCGACGGACGCCGACACGTTCTCGTGCGGCTCGATCATCGAGAAAGCCGTCTTCTCTTTCTCCGAGAAGAGAAAGAAAAGGACGCCCGCGAAGACCGTCGAGGCCGCCAGATCGCGGATCGGCGAGACGGGCTACAACATCATCCACAACAACTGCGAGCATTTCGTCAACGAATGCGTCTTCGGCGTCGCGCGGTGTACGGTCGAGGAGGAAGCGCGAAAGCGCTGGCTCTCCCGCCCGATCTGCGACGTATATATCGCAAAGATCGAAGATTTTTCGCAAAACGGCGCGGTATATCCGCCGGAACGCGACCGCGAGATAAAAGAGTGTCGAAACGACGCCCTTCGCGCGGCGAAATACGCCGACTGGGCGCTCCTCGCGCTCGCCGCGAAGCGGTCGCTCGCCGTCGATTTCGAGAAGACCGGGTTCAAAAAAACGCGCCGGGGCAGATGGTGCGCCGGGGGATTCGACTTTTCCCTCTCGCACGCCGCGGGATCCGTCGCCGTAGCCGTCTCGGGCGACGCCGTCGGCGTCGATATCGAATCGGTCCGGGATTTTGAAAAAAAGAAAGCGTCGGAGCGCACGGATAAGCTGCGCGAGCGCTTCTTCACGGAAAACGAGAGATCCGCGTATCCCGACGGGGCGCTGCCGTTTCTGTCCTGCTGGACGAAAAAAGAGGCGGAATTCAAGCGCCGCGGGCGCGGCGGGTTCGATCCCGCGTCGCTCGATACGACGAAGACGGACGCCGCGTCGTTTCTCGCCGACGGCGAGAGCGAGACCGTCCTGTCGGTCAGCGCCGACGCGATCGGAGCGCTTCGCGTTTTCACGGTCAAGGGGGACGCCGTCCGCCTCGCCGAGTATCAAAAAATAAGGTAACGGAAGTTGCCCTGCCGGAGTTTTTTATGCCGTTCGTAATTGCAGCCGCCGCGCTGATTCTTCTGTATATCATTTTTATAATCGGGCCTTCGATCGTCGCGTTCCATTTTATTTTCTCGCGCATGACGTCGGTGAAACTCGACGACGTATCGAAAGCCGACAGCCGTTACACCCCCTTCATCCCCGCGATGATCGAGGGACGCGATTTCATTGCGGCGCAAAACCCCGAAGAAGTCGAAATAACGTCAAACGACGGGATAACGCTCGCCGCCGACTACGTCGAGGCCGGGTCTGACCGCACGGCGATCTTTCTGCACGGATACCACTCCGACGCGGGAGTGAATTTCCCGATCCAGGGAAAAATGTTTTACGAGGCGGGATTCAACCTCATCCTCGTCGACCAGCGCGCGCACGCCAGAAGCGGCGGCAACCGCTCGACGCTCGGAGTTCTCGAGGGCGGTGACGCCGTGAAGTGGTGCGAATACGCCGCGTCGCGCGGCGCCGGTAAAATCGTCCTTTACGGCCTTTCGATGGGAGCGTCCGCGCTCGCGCTCGCCGCGGACCGGTTCGATCCCGAGACCGTCCGCGCGCTCGTCGTCGACTGCGGGTTCGCGTCGCCTTACGAGCAGCTGATCTGCGAGTGCAAGAGAAGAAAACTCCCGTGGCGCCTTATGATGGTCTGGATCCGCCTCGCGGCGAAGATCTCCCTCGGCATCGACATCAAAAAGAGCTCGACAGAGGCGCTGGCTAATTCGCGCGTTCCCGTATTCTTCATTCACGGGACGGCGGACGCGACCGTTCCGGTCGAGCAGAGCAAAAAAAACTACGAGGCGTGCGCCGCCCGGAAGGGGATCTTCCTGACGGAGGGCGCCGCCCACACAGTCGCCTTCCCCGCCGGAGGGGAAGCGGCAAAAAGCGCGATGTTCTCATTTATAAACGAAAATCTTTGAGCGGAGGCTTATATGAAAAATTTTGAAATTCTCGCTGATATGAACTGCGACCTCGGCCGCGAGTTCACGGAAAAGTACGACCTGCGTCTTCTCCCCGGTCATCTTAAATTCCCGGGCGATGAGGAGATGCCCGCGTTCGTCGAATGGGAAAAGATCTCCAAAGAGGAGTTTTACGCCGCGCTCAAAAAGGATCCCGACGGCTTCTCGACCGCGCCGCCGAACTCGCGCGAGTTTGCGGACGCGATGGAGGAGGTCGTCCGTGACGGCACGCCGCTGCTCGTCATGACGATCTCGAGCGGCATCAGCGGAGCGTACGGCTTCGCCGTGACCGCGAGGGATTCCGTCCTCGAAAAGTATCCGGACGCCGAGATCAGCGTCGTCGACACGCTGCGCTTCGGTCCCGGCTTCGGCCTGATGGCCGTTTACGCCGCGATGCTCAGGGAAGAAGGAAAGACGCTTTCCGAGGTCAGGGAATATCTTGAGGTCAATAAGAACCGCTTCCATCAGGCGGGCTGGCTCGACGACCTCACGTTCGTCGCAAAAAAAGGCCGTCTGACGCACGCAAAGGCGTTCTTCGGCACGCTCGCCGGAGTGAAGCCGATCGGCGAGTTCGACTACAACGGCCTGACGACCGTCATAGGTAAGGCGAAGGGAACGAAAGCGGCGTACGCCGCGCTGCTCGACTACATCGAAAAGACGGTCGAGGATCCCGAGGGCCAGATCTTCTTCATCGCTCAGACGAACCGTATGCCTCAGGCGGAGGAATACCGCCGCCTGATCGAAGAGAGATTCCACCCGAAAGCCGTATATATCAACGACGTGTTCCCGTCGTGCGGGATCAATATCGGTCCCGGCCTCATGGCGGCATATTACGTAGGCAGACCCATCTCGTCCGATCTCTCGGAGGAGAAAGAGATCATCGAAAATTTCCTGAGCAAGGGGGAATAACGGATGAACAAGATCACGGGAAGAGGAAAGATAATCCTCTACGCGGCGTCCGGAATGGGCGTCAACCTGCTCAACACGATGATGGCGTCGTACCTCTGCTCCGCTCTTCTGACGGGCGGATTCGGCGAAGCGGCGATCCCGTATCAGACGTTTGAGCAGACGAACCTCGTCATTCCCGGCGCGTTCGGCCTTTGGGCGATCATGGCGCTGATCGCGAAGATCATCGACGGCGTCATCGACGTTCCGATGGCGTCGATCTCCGACAACCTGCGCACGCGTTTCGGAAGAAGAAGACCCGCGATCCTGATCGGTCTTTGCGGCGTGATCTTCTTCTACACGATGTTCACGCTCGTGACTCCGATCCACGGTCAGATGACCGTCCTGAATACCGTCTACTACGGCGTGATACTGTGCCTGTTCTATACGACCTATACTCTGACGATGGTCTCCTACTACGCGACGTTCACCGAATTCCTCGAGAACGAGCGCGACAGAAACCTCGTCTCCAACGCCAAATCGGTGTTCGACATTTTCTACTTCATAATCGGTTACGTTCTCGTCGCGGCGCTCCTCAAGGGGCTCAACATCCGCGTCGTGGCGATGATCGTCCTTCCGCTGTCGCTGCTCATGCTGATCCCGATCTTCATGATAAAGGAAAAGGATCTGCGAGCGGATCCTGACGGCGTCGAAGTCGAGCCGAAAATCAACCTTTTCAAGTCGCTCGGCTATACGTTCAAAAACCGCGATTTCATAATCTGGATGCTGGTTTACTCGATCATGACGTTCGGCGTCCAGCTCTTCCTCGGCGGTATCAACGAGTATTTCTCGAAGACCGGAATGAGTATGATGATAGTGATGGCGTGCTCGTTCGCGCCCGTTCCGTTCACTCTGCTCATCTACAATAAGATCCTGAGAAAATACGGCTTTGCGATCGCGTTCCGCTACACGCTTCTGACGTACGCGATCGGCATGACGGCGATGTACGGCGTCGCGAATCTCGCAGGCGGAACGGCAAAGACGGTCCTCGCGGTCGTCGTGGGGCTGATATCGTCGCTCTCGATCGGTTCTCTGTTCGCGGTGTCGTATTCGGTGCCCTCTCAGCTTGCCGCCGACGAGGAGGCGAGGACGGGGCAGTCCAATTCCGCGATGTACTTCGCGGTACAGGGCCTCTTCTCCGCCGTCGCAGCCGGTATAGCGACCGGCCCCGTGCTCACCGGCCTCAAGGGGTCGGGCGAGGGACAGAGCGCGATCATCTATATGACGCTCATCTGCGCCGCTGCGATGCTCGTCGCGTTCGCGCTGACGTTCATCCTGCCGAAGACCGTCCGCGGTATGGGCAAGGAAAAGAAAGACAAATAATCATCCGAAAAGGATCCGTCATTTATGGCAACAAGAAAGATCAACGGGGTCAACCTCGATCAGATGCTCAGAAACGGCCTGTCCAATCTCGCGAGAAACGAGGACGAACTTAACCGGCTCAACGTGTTCCCCGTCCCGGACGGCGACACGGGAACGAATATGAGAATGACGCTCGCACACGCGCTTGAGAGCGCGTCGGTCAGCGACCACGCGGGCGAATACCTCGGCTCGCTCTCCGACGGGATGCTCCTCGGAGCGAGGGGCAACTCGGGCGTTATCCTCTCGCAGTTCTTCAAGGGGTTCTATCAGGAACTCTCCCGCTGCGCCGTTCTCGGCCCCGGAGAATTGAGAAACGGCCTCATCCGCGGTTACCGTATCGCGTACCGCGCCGTCATCAACCCCGTCGAGGGGACGATCCTCTCCGTCGCGAGGGAGGGCATCGAGCACATCCGCTCGCAGATAGGACGGTCGACGACGATCGACTCGCTTCTTGCGATGTACGTCGCTGAGATGAAAAAAACGCTGACGTTCACTCCGGATATGCTGTCCGTTCTCAAAGACGCCGGGGTAGTCGACAGCGGCGCTTACGGTTTTATCCTGATATTCGAGGGGATGCTCAAATTTCTGACCGGGGACTATATCGATCCCGGACGAAAGATCGAGGCGACGCCCGAAAAGAAGACCGTCGACTATTCGCTCTTCGGCGAGAACAGCGAGTTCACCGACGGCTACTGTATGGAGTTCATCCTTCAGCTCATGCGCGGCGAGAACTATTCCGACGCGTTCCGGCTCAAGGGATTCATAACCTCTCTCGAAAAGCGCGGCGGGAGCATAGTCTGCGTACAGGACGGGACGAGAGTGAAAGTCCATATCCACACGAAGACGCCCGCCCCGATCATCCATATCGCGCAGAAATACGGCGAGTTCCTCACCTTCAAGCTCGAGAATATGCAGATCCAGCACAACGAGCACGACAAAGAGACAGCCGCGGCGCCTCACAAGCCTCTCTCCGTCATCTCCGTCGTGAGCGGCGAGGGACTGAAAAAACTGTTCTCCGACCTGGGCTCGGACTGCGTGATCGACGGCGGGGACAAGATGAACACGTCGTCCAAGGAGTTCGTCGACGCGATCGAAAAACTGAACGCCGACGCGATCGTCATCCTGCCGAACAACAAAAACGTCATCCGCGCCGCAGAGCAGGCGGCGAAGCTCTCAAAGGGAAAGAACGTCACCGTTCTGCCGACCGAGAGTTTCGCGGACGGTTATTTCGCGCTCGCCATGGACATTCAGGACAGCGACGACGTTGAAAAAAGGATAACGCAAATGAAGCGCGGGATCTCCGACGTCGTGACGCTTTCCGAGACGACCGCATCGAGAGATTACAGTTACCACGAGATCAGCTGCAGGAAGGGCGAGCAGATCGTCCTGAAAAACGGAGACCTTGCGTGCGTTGCGGACGACCCCGTAGGGGCGATGGTCTACGCCTTCGGTCTGGTCGAGGGGATGGAGGACCGCGAAACGTGCGTGATCTTCTGCGGAAAAGAGCGCGACGAAGAACTCAACGGTAAGCTCGAGGAAGAGCTGTCCTACCGTTACCCGATGACGGACGTCAGCTTTATCGACGGCGGCCAGGAGATATACCGCTGGATCGCCGGGATAGGGTAACAGGAGTTACCCGAACCCGCCCGGAGTGGCGCCTATACGGCATATTTTCGTTTCTCGTCCTTGCCTTATGTCTATAAGGCGGCGTCCTCGGCGCGAAAATCTGCTCGTATAATCATCCGCTCCGGGTCGAAGAGTTTTGCCGGAGATGATTTTTGTCCCGGCAAGGCAGTGCCCGAAGCAGGTAGCGACTCCTACCTGCGAGGGTGATAACGAAGCAGGGGAACCGTTAAACTCCGGAAGTTTGCACGGCAGTGCAAACTTCGTGCGAACAGCAGTATCGGGCAATGACAGCCGACTTTATCTGTTCGCGCAAAACCGGGTTCGGATAGCCCCTGTTACCCTAATGTGAGGTGGACCCTATGGAATGGTACTGGATCCTGACGCTCGCCGTTCTCGGCGCGATCCTCGTTTTCTTCATACTGCCGGTGCTCGTTATGTCGTCGATCATCTACTGCGTCCTGCTCGTCAGGAACAAACCGGAGAAATGGGGCAGAGAGTGCAGCATCCCGGACGACGAAGAGTACAAAAGGATGTTCGATATCGGCATCGCCTGGGAGGAGAAGTACAGAGACCGCAAAACGGAGGTCAGCGTAAAGAGCGGAAGGCTGAAGCTCGCCGGCGAGTTCTTCGATTTCGGGAGCAAAAGAGCCGTGATCATCATCGCCGGGCGGATGGAGTCGCTCCTTTACTCGTATTACTTCGCCGAGCCGCTGAGGGCGGCGGGGTGCTCCGTCCTCGTGATCGACAACAGGGCGCACGGAAACTCCGACGGAAAGATATCCTCGCTCGGCTACCGCGAATACCGCGACGTCATCGAGTGGAGCCGGATGCTTCACGATAAGTTCGGGATCGAAAAGATAACGCTGTACGGCATCTGCATCGGCGCGTCGACTTCCCTGTTCACCGCGGTGGCGAAGAAGTGTCCCGAATATATCGACTCGCTGATCGTCGAGGGGATGTACGTCAACTTCTACGACTCGTTCATAAATCATATGAGGGAAGACCGCCCCGAGAGGCGCGAATTCCCGATCGTGCAGGGCGTGATGTTCCATATATGGGCGATCTCCGGCGCGAATGCCGTCACCGACGGGCCGTACAAGAGGATCGGAAAACTCAAAAAGCCGATCCTGTTCCTGCACAGCAGAAAAGATCAGTATTCTCTTCCCGAAAAAACGGAAATAATGTATAATAAATGTACGGCGCCGAAAAAGATCGTGTGGTTCGACAGCGGGGCGCACTCGCGGATCCGCATAAACAACACGGAAAAATACGACGCCGCGGTCGGGGAGTTCCTCGGCGAACTTCGATAAAATCCGACAAAAAATGAAAAAATATTAAAAAAATATGGGCAAACGCCCGGAAAAGAGGTATAATATGAGTAATCAGTTCTGCACCAAGTGCGGCGGGGTCGTCCCCGAAGGTTCCGCGTTCTGCCCGAACTGCGGCGAACCGGTCGCGCAGGCAGCCCAGCCGCAGCAGCCCCAGTATCAGCAGCCGGCTTACCAGCAGCCCGTCTATCAGCAACCCGTCTATCAGCCGACGGCAAACGTCGGGGCGCAGCCGAATCTTCTCGTGTTCGGTATCCTGTCGCTCGTTTTCTCCGTCGTCGTGGGCATCATCCTCGGCGCGATCGGAAGAAGCAAAGGCAAAGCGTATATCGCTCAGGGCGGACAGCTCACCGGCGCGTCCAAAGTAGGGTTTATCCTCTGCAAGGTCGGCCTGATCCTCTCGATCATCGCCACGGTCTTTTTCGTGATCTATATGATCGCCATCGGAGCCGGATTGGCGACGTACAAATCGTATTCTTCTTATTATTATTGATCCCGACAGCGATCCCGCACAGGCGCGGGATAAATCTATCCGTTTCCGACGGAAGACGTTCCGTGGAAATATATTTAATTCAGGGCGAAAGCCCGGAAAGAGGTACCTCATGGATCAGAACTATCAGCAGCCCGTTCAGCAGACCTCGGCACAGCCGAATCTTCTGGTATTCGGCATCCTGTCCCTCGTTTTCTCCTCCATCGTCGGGATCATCCTCGGCGCTATCGGAAGAAAAAAGGGTAAAGAGTACATAGCTCAGGGCGGAGAACTCACCGGCGCTTCCAAAGTGGGATTCATTCTCTCCAAAGTCGGCATCATCCTCGGCATCGTCGCAACGATCGTGATCATTATTTACGCGATCATCGCAGCAGTTACCGGCGCAGCTCTCAACAACCTCGCCAGCCAGATCAATTATTGATCGGATTTTCAGAGACAACAAAAGGGGCGTTATGCACGGCATAACGCCCCTTGCCCTAAAAGGAGGTATCATTATTATGTTCTGCAACAAATGCGGCGCAAATATCCCCGACGACTCTGCGTTCTGCCCGAACTGCGGCGCGACCGCCGTTACCGTTCCCGCAGGGACCGATCCGAACCGCGTCGTTCCCACTGTCGAACCGTACGCGAAAACCGTAGATCCCCGTGAGAGAGAAGCGTCGAAATCGGTTCTGACGTACGGGATCATCGCGCTCGCCTTCTCCTGCACGTTCTGGCTTTCGTTCGTCGGCATCATCTTCGCTTTCATCGCCCGTTCAAAGGTAAAGGCGTATGAGAGCGAGTTCGGTCCCGCGACGGGCAAGACCAAAGTCGGCAAGATCTTCTCGATCGTGAGCATACCGCTCAGCATCGCCCTGACGGTGTTCTTCGTTCTTTACATTCTCTTTATTGTCGGGATGATCACATTTGCAATCACGCATACGTCAAAAACGAGTTCTTATTCTTGGTACTAAATCAAAGAAATGACTGAAACCGGCGAAAAGAAAACCGAAAAGAAAAAACGCGGGACGGTGAAGAGGATCGTGAAGATCCTCCTGATCGCCGCCGCGCTTTTCGTCGTGCTGTCGGTCCTCGCGACCGCGCTCGTCCCCATTTTCATGTTCGGCAGGTCGGACGGCGGGACGGGCTTCAACCTCGTTTACTCGGACGCCGACGCGGAAGACTATCCCCGCGAGAGGTTCACGTTCACCTCGCGCGGGAACGAACTCGTCGGTTACCTTTACGCGCGTGACGAGCCTAAGGGGCTCGTCGTCCTCGTGAACGGGGTCAAGAACGGCTCGGACGCGCATCTTAACCATATCAAGGCTTTCTGCGACGCGGGCTGGTCCGTCGTCACGTACGACGCGACCGGCGTCGGCGAAAGCGGGGGCAGCGGCACTTTCGGCCTCGCTCAGGTTAAGGTCGATCTGTTCGCGTTCTTTGACTATCACAAAACGGACGAAAAGATGAATTCCCTGCCCGTCGTTCTCTTCGGTCACAGCGCGGGAGGGTACGCCGCGGCGTGCGCGCTCGACCGATACGATAATATTTGCGGCGCTGTCGTGATCTCGGCGTTCGATACTCCGTCGGAAACGATGGCGTACCACGCGAAGGCGCGCGTCGGCTTTCTCGCCGACGTCGAATATCCGTTTATGCTCCTCGGAAATCTCATCGCGTTCGGAGCGGACGCGGACGCGAAAGCGCACGAGGCGGTCGCCGCCTCGGATACTCCCGTTCTGATCGTCGGCGGATCGTCGGACGACACCGTGCCCTACGCCGTCTCGCTGTACCGCTTCAAAGACGGGATCAGCCGTGAAGGGGCGACCTTCTTCATGCCCGACGAAGAGGAAAGGAACGAACATACGACCCCGTGGCTGACGCCGGAGGCGGCGGAATACGTGAATTCGTGGCAGGGCGGAGAGGTCGACCTTGAGCTCGCGAACGAACTCGATCCCGTCTTTCTCTCCCTCGTACTCGATTTTTTCGAGGCGTGTGTTTCTTCAACCTCTTAACATAAAGAACGCCGTGACGGCGGCGGCGAGGACGATCCTGTAAACGCCGAACGCGAAAAACGAATGTTTTTTGACGAATCCGGTGAGGAATTTCACCGTAAAAAGAGAAACGATATACGCGACGCCCGCTCCGACGAGGAGGACGAGAACGTTCTCGCCCGTCAGAAGCGGGATGTTTTTTGCAATTTTGAGGGCGCTCACGCCGAACATCACGGGGATCGCGAGGAAAAAAGAGAACTCCGCAGCCGCCTCGCGTGAGCAGCCCGCGATCATCCCGCCGAGGATCGTCGACCCCGAACGCGAAGTCCCCGGCACGATCGAGAGCGTCTGGAACGCGCCGATCGCGAGCGCGGTTCCGAATCTTATATCCTCCGCGTATCCCGTCTTCACGCGCATATTCAGTTTCGCCGTAAGGCAGAACGCGACTCCGTAGACGAAGAGCGCCGCGGCGACGGTTTTCCACGAGAAAAACCGCTCGGAGATATCGTCGAGCAAAAGACCGACGACGGCGGCGGGGACGCACGCGGCGGCGATCTTCCGCCAGAGGGCGCGCGTCTTCTTTCTTTCGTCCTTCGTTTTCTTTTTTGAAAACGGGTCAAGACGGTCGAAATAAACGGTCAGCACCGCGAGGATCGCGCCGAGCTGGATCACGTACAAAAAAAGATCGGAGGACGTGAACACGTCCTCCGATCTTACGATCCCGTTTACTAAAATAAGGTGGCCCGTCGAGCTGACCGGAAGCCATTCCGTCAGTCCCTCGACGATGCCGAGAAATATCGCGTAAATATAGCGCATGAAGATGCCCTCTCTCAGTTGCCCGCGCCTCTCATGATGTCTCCCGCCTTAACGGGGAAAGGCGTACGGACCGAAAAGATCATCGACGGGTGGGGAGTAGACTCTATCCTCTTCCCGTCCTCGCCGAAAATCTCTCTTATAACGAACGGTTTTCCGACGGACCCGGGCGAGATGATCTCCGCCGTCTGTCCCTCGGCCGCCTTGTTGCGCTGGATAAATCGCGCCGTGAAAAGGCCGTCGGCGTCGGGGCCGACGCTGTCCGAGACGGCCGTCGCGAGATACGACTTTTCCCTGACGTATCCGTGTTCGGTGACGGTATTCGCGCCGGTCTTCGGGTCGCCGAAGAAGAACCCGGTCGAGTACTCCCTGTGGCTGACGCTGTCGAGTTCGTAAAGAAGCGCGGGATCGGTCTCGTACGAGTTCGGATCGCGTCTGTAAGCGTCGAGCGCTATCCTGTACGCGTTCGTCACGACGGCGGCGTAGTACGCGCTCTTCACCCTGCCCTCGATCTTGTATCCGGAGATCCCCGACTCTTCGAGTTCCCTGATATGCGAGATCATCGACATATCGCGCGAGGACATGAAAAACGTCTCCCCGCCGTCCTCCTCAAGGCATATCGCGGCGGGATCGTCCGGTCTTTTCTCCTCGCGAAGGTCGATCGCCGACGGCGAATATTTCCACCTGCACGGCTGAGCGCACTCGCCGTGGTTCGAGTCGCGGCCCGTGAAATAGTTTGAGAGCAGACAGCGTCCGCTGTATCCGACGCACATCGAGCCGTGGATGAAGACCTCGAGTTCGAGATCGTCCGGCACGCCCTGTCTTATGCGCCTTATATCGTCGAGCGACAGCTCGCGCGCGAGAACGACGCGGCGGGCTCCGAGGGAGTACCACGCGAGACACGCCCTGTCGGACACCGCGCTCGCCTGCGTGGAGATATGGATCTCAAGGTCGGGCGAAGTCTCGCGGACGGCGAAAAGGACGCCCGGATCGGACACGATGACGGCGTCCGCGCCGATCCCTTCGATAAATTTTATGTACGGGACGAGCTCTTTATACTCGTCGCTGCGCGGCATCACGTTTACCGTGACGTAAACTCTGACCCCTCTTTCGTGGCAGAACGCCACGGCAGCTTCGAGTTCTTCGTCCGAGAAATTGCCTGACGCCGCTCTCATCCCGAACTTCTTGCCCGAGAGGTACACCGCGTCCGCGCCGTAAAGTACGGCGGCGCGCAGTTTTTCGGGGTCGCCCGCAGGGGAGAGGAGTTCTCCGCGTCTTATCGGTTTTTCCATCCTGTTCTCCGTTACACGTTCATTATTACGGGAAGCACCATCGGTTTTCTCTTCGTCTTGGAGTAGAGATATTTGCTAAGCGCGTCCTTGACGTGCGTTTTGAGCTGCGTCCACTCGGTGACGCCCGAGTCGAGCATTTCGGTGAGGACGCGGCGCGCTATGTCGCGCGCCTCTTCGAGGAGTTCCTCGCTCTCTCTGACGTAGACGAATCCGCGGGAGATTATATCGGGTCCCGACAGAAGTGTCATCTGGTCGAGGTCGAGCGTCGCGACGACGACGATCAGGCCGTCCTGCGAGAGATGGCGTCTGTCGCGCAGAACGATGTTCCCGACGTCTCCGACGCCGTAGCCGTCGACGAGCGTTCTGCCCGCGGGGACGGTCCCCGCCCTCTTGCACGTCTTGCGGTCGAGTTCAAGTACCTGACCGATATCGCACACGAAGATATCTTTCGGATCCATTCCCATGAACTCCGCGAGTTCCTTGTGCTGCATCAGGTGTCTGTATTCGCCGTGGATCGGCATAAAGAATTTCGGCTTCGTCAGCGCGTGCATGAGTTTGATCTCCTCCTGGCACGCGTGGCCCGATACGTGGACCTCCGCCTCGTCGTGATAAACGCTCACGCCGCGGCGGTAGAGTTCATTGACGATCCTGTCGATCAGTTTTTCGTTGCCGGGGATGGCGTGCGACGACAGAACGACGAGATCCCCCGTCGTGAGGGACACCTGCTTGTGCTCCGAGAACGCCATTCTGTACAGCGCCGACATCGGCTCGCCCTGCGAGCCCGTCGTGACGATCGTTATCATCTCGGCGGGGTATCTGCCGATCTCGGACACGTCGATCAGAACGTGGTCGGGGACGTCCATGTAGCCGAGACGAACCGCCGCGTCGATAATGTTTATCATACTGCGGCCGGTGACGGCGACCTTTCTGCCGAACTTGACGCTCGTGTTGATTATCTGCTGTACGCGGTGAACGTTCGATGAGAACGTCGCTATTATGATCCGCTTGTCGGTGTTCGTCATGAAAATGCTGTCGAGCGACGAACCGACTTTCTTCTCGGACGGCGTGAATCCGGGGCGGTCGATATTCGTCGACTCGCACATCAACAGGAGCACTCCGTCCCTGCCGTATTCGCCGATCCGCGTGAGGTCCATGATGTCCCCGTCGATCGGAGACACGTCGAGCTTGAAGTCGCCCGTGTGGAACACCGTTCCGACGGGTGTCTTTATCGCGATCGCGCAGGCGTCGGCGATCGAGTGATTCACGTGGATGAATTCCGCGCGGAAGACGCCGAGGTCGATCTTATCGCCCGGCTTCACGGTCACCATCGTGCGGTGGCCGAGCAGTTTGTGCTCGGCGAGTTTGTTCTCAAGGATCCCGAGCGTCAGTTTCGTCCCGTAGACGGGGACGTCGAGTTCTTTGAGAAGGTAGGGGATCGCTCCTATATGGTCCTCGTGGCCGTGAGTGATGAGGATACCCTTGACCTTGTCCGCGTTTTTTTCGAGGTACGTGAAGTCCGGTATGACGAGGTCGATGCCGGGCATATCCTCTTCGGGAAACGCGAGCCCGCAGTCAACGACGATGATATTCGCGCCGTATTCGAGAACGGCGATGTTCTTTCCTATCTCGTTGAGCCCTCCGAGCATCATGACCCGGAGTTTGGTATGAGGTTTCTTTGCCATTGTTTTCCTTTCTGTTTACCTTTGTTCAATGATATTCTATGAGTCCGGAACGTATATGTAATGCGTAAAAATATAAGCACGCAAAAAGCGCCGACCTGACCGTTCGGTCAAGTTGGATTCCGTATTCTGTTTTGCCGGCTGCTTAAGCAACCGATGCGGAAGACGGGGTTCATCCGCGGATCCCCCGAGGGCGGCGGGGGTAATTTCAACAGAGGCCGTTCGGACTTTTCCGAAAAACGTCCGCCGGGCGCGAAAGACGGTCGCGTACCGGAGCACAGCCTGACTCAGTTTAATATTATACACGGATTTCCGCGCAAGTCAAGTGTTTTCCGCAAACCTCACCATCGGACGATCAGAAGGATCGCCGCGAAAACGGCGAGCGCGACGGCGGCTCCGGCAAAAAAAGCGGTCAGTTTTTCCCTTTTTCCCTTCCTGCCCGCGCCGCCTTCGGTCGCCTGCTCGACGATCTTTTTCGCCTCCGTCGCGATCTCCGCGTCGCCGGTCAGCGTCGTGCCCCTGCCCGCGTAATCCTTTCTTATCACGAAATACGCCTCGTCGAAAACGTCCCCTCCGGGATTCTTTACGTAATATATTCTCCGCTGGCATCCTCTTATCATTTTTTTACCGCCTTGCGTCGCTGTCTGCCATATTTTTGACCCGCCCCGAGTATCATTATTCAGAGGACGGGAACAACATATCCCGCTCGAAATCTTTTTTTATACAACATATTGACAATTTTTATTGAATATGGTAAAATATAGCAGAAAAACATAAAGAAAGGAAATAATACGATGAAAGCGCTCGGAATCATCAGACCGGTAGACGAACTCGGAAGGATCGTCCTTCCCGTTGAAACGAGAAAAATGATGGATCTCAACCCGAAAGACGGGGTGGAGGTCTTTATCGAAGACGACAAGATCATATTGAAAAAATACCGCCCCTCCTGCATTTTCTGCGGAGAAGCGGACGGGGTGATCGATTTCAAAGGGAAAAAGATCTGCCGCGGCTGTATCGAATCGTTGAAAAGCGAATAAAACCTCATAAAAAACGAAAACCGCAGTCAGTTCTGACCGCGGTTTTTTCTTTTTATCCGAATAATGATAAATACGACTGCGGCAACGATGAGTACCGCAGCGGCGACCGTGAGAAACTCGATCAGAGCCGTCTGCCCTCCGAGCCCTTCCGAAAGCAGGGCGCTCTCGCCGGTTTCGACCGATTCCTCGAAAGCGGTCGTCAATTCACTTGTCACCTGCGCGCACCCCCTCAAAAAGTCACCTTTCACGGAGTATTATAACGCGTTTGTGACAATTTGTCAACATATTGTTTACAAAAATTTAAAAAATTGCTTTTGCGCCGCGTTATTCCGCCCTGACCTTCATCACGGAACGGATCGGCAGAGATCCGGCGACGGAGACGGAATAATCGAGGCGCATCTCCCCTCTGCCAGTGACCGGGGATACCGTGTTGACGACCCTGCGGGAAAAAACGCGCGCCTCTACCGCGCCGGCGGGCGTTTCGAAAGCGGACACGTGCGTTTTTCCCTCCTCGAGCACGAGGATCGAACCGACGGAACCCGATCTCATAACGGAAACTGTCCCGGGATCGTCCGCTCTGAAGTTTATCACGGTCAGGGAGTCCCCGACCTCTTCGGCGAAAGGATCGCTGAAGGTGATATTGACCTCGTCGCCGTCGAAGGTGAATCTTCCCGCCGTCACGAGTTCCGCATCGTCGTCCCGGGCGATGCCCTTTTCCTCGACGAAACGGAGAACGGCGTCCTCGACGTCCTCGATGGGGTACGTAAACGACGCGAACGGATCGTCGTCGCAGAGATCTTCCGGGAAGCGCCCGTCCGGTTCGCGCTCTTCCCCGTCGTAAATGCGGACGGTGAGTTTCACCGTCCGCTTTACCGTTTTTTTGCCGTCTTTCGTCATTTTGCGTCGGGATCGAGAGCGCTTCTCACGTACGGCGCCTCGTTCTTGATCTCGTATCCGAAATCGTTCGGACGCGCCCATCTGACCGCGTTTTTGATGATCCTCTGGATATACGGATTATAGTACGTGGGAACGGACTCGTGACCGGGCTGCAGGTAAACGATCTTGCCGACCCCGCGCGTGAACGTGCAGCAGGAACGGAAGATATAACCTTCCTCGAACCATCCGCCGAGGATAAGATCGTCGGGGTTCGGGATGTAGAACGGCTCGGCGTAGAGTTCCTCCTCTTCGAGGTGGAAATGGTCGGGAATACCCGCCGCGATCGGGTGCGAGGGCTTGAGATTCCACAGGATCTCGTGCTGGTTCTCGCCCCACGAGAGGTTGCCGGTCGCTCCGACGAGCGCGCGGAAAGGCTTTGAGTGGTGGCCGGAATGAAGAGCGATGAAGCCCATACCGCCGGTATAGACTCTGTGCCTGATATATTCGACTCTGTCATCTCTGACTTCGCCGTGGTGCATATGACCCCACCAGAGGAGAACGTCGGTGTTGTCAAGGACTTCGTCCGGGATGCCGTGATCCGGCTCGTCGAGCGTCGCCGTCCTTACTTCCATATCGGACTCTTCCGACAGAAAGGACGCGATCTGACCGTGGATGCCCTTCGGATAAAGCTTCGCGATCTCCTCGTTGTTCACCTCGTGACGGTACTCGTTCCAAATCGTTACTCTGATCTTATCTGCCATTTTTTCACCTCTGTGATCTCCCGGAAGGGAGTTTTTTCTCTTAATAAGTATACTATTCCGAAGAAAGTTTTTCAACGGTTTACCAGTATTTGTCGAGCGCGCGCATCTGAACCGCTTCCATGACGTCTTTTTTCGTGATCTTTCCTCCGATGACGCCCGACCCGTCGTCCGGGCGGCGTGCGCGCTCCACGTCCGCTATCGTGCGTGCGACTCTGAGAATGCGGTCGTAAGCGCGGGCGGACAGATTGAGCCGGCGGAACGCGCCCTCCATTATTTTGACGCAGTCGTCGTCCAGAACGCAGAAGCGTTTCAGATCGTCCGTGTTCATCATCGCGTTGTTCATCACGGAATAGCGTTCGTATCCCGCCGAGCGGAAACGCTCGCGGGAGATCTCCCTCGCCGCTTCGACCCTTTCGCGGATCGCGGAGGACGGCTCGGAATCCGATTTGTCCGAGATCTCCGTGAAATCGACCTCGGGCATCTCCATCTGGATGTCGATCCTGTCGAGCAGCGGTCCCGAGATCTTGGAGAGGTACGCCTTTATGTCAGCAGGCTTGCAGGTGCACGTGCCGCGCTTGCTCCCGAAGTACCCGCATTTGCACGGGTTCATCGCGCAGACGAGCATGAACGAGGACGGGAACGTGACTCTGCCCGCGGCGCGGGTGACGGTGACTTTGGAGTCCTCAAGCGGCTGACGGAGCGCCTCGGACGTCGATTTCGAGAACTCCGGAAACTCATCGAGGAAAAGGACGCCGTTGTGCGCCAACGATATCTCGCCGGGCATCGGTATCGCGCCGCCTCCCACGAGGGACACGACGGAACACGAGTGGTGGGGCGAGCGGAAAGGTTTTCTCGTAACTATGTCCCCGTTTTCGGGAATAAGACCCGCGACGGAGTGGAGCTTCGTCGTCTCGATCGCCTCGTCGTAGGTCATCGCGGGAAGGATGGTCGGGATCCTTTTCGCTATCATCGATTTGCCCGACCCCGGAGGGCCGACCAAAAGAACGTTATGAGCTCCGGCGGCGGCTATTTCGACCGCTCTGCGCGCTCTCGTCTGTCCCTTGACCTGCGAGAAATCGTCGACGAAACGGAATCCGTCGGCGGGGTCGATATTCGGAAGCTCGGTAACCTCGTAAACTTTCCCCTCTCCTCTGAGATACGCGATCAGTTCTGGCACGTTCTTGACGCCGAACACGCGCGTGGAGGGAGTGACGGCGGCTGCCGCCTCTTTTATGTTTCCGTACGGGACGTATATCTCGGCGATACCGCGGTCTCGCGCCTCGAGCGCCATGCTCAGTACGCCTCTGACCGCTCTGACGTCGCCTGTAAAGGAAAGCTCTCCGATAAAGCATTTGCTTTCAAGATCGACGTCCTCGGGCAGCAGACCCGACGAACGGCATAGCGCGACCATTATCCCGAGGTCGAGATCGGATCCCTCTTTGCGTCTGTCCGCGGGCGCGAGATTCACCGTCACTTCCATATCGGGGATCGGTATCCCGCACGCCGCGGCGCAGTTCATGACGCGCTCGCGGGATTCTTTGACGGAAATGCCCGGCAAGCCGACTATATCGAACTGAGGGATCGATCTTCTCGCGTTGCACTCAACGGTGACGAGAAACGCGTCGATGCCGAAAAGCGCCGCCGTATAAGTCAAAGAAAGCATATATCAGAATTCTCCGTTTACGAATTCGCAAAGGGACTTTGCCGCCGCGGCGATATCTCGCGCGTCGACCGTCTCGCGCGCCGTTCCGGCGTATCGGCACGGTATGCCGACCGTCCCGGCGGGCACGCCTTTGGAAAGGAACCTTGCGGCGGCAATGCCGTCGTCCTGAACCCCGGTCGGTTCGGTAACAACGACGGGCAGACCGAGCGCGTCTCTCACGCGCGGATCGGCTACGACGGGGCCGGCCGCAGCTACGGCAACGGGGCCGTCTCCGAGCGGCGTCTTCTTCGATCCGTCCTCAGGAACGGCGACGACGCAGACCGCCGCGTCGGGTCTTGCCGCTTCAGCGGCGGGACCCGCGCTTCTGGCGCCGACCTTGCCCTGAGACGCGAACGTGAGAAGAACGGTGTTTTTGAGCTCGCGTCCCGACAGCGCGGCAGCCGCCTCGAGAAGAACGGCGACTCCCGCCTTCGCAGCGACGGAGGGACCGGCAACGGTGTCTCCGTTCACGAGAACGGAGGACGACGGACGCAGCGCCGTGCCGGGAGCGGCTTTTGAGACCGCGTCCTCTTTGCCCGATGCGCCGATATCGACCGCGTATTTCAGCGGATCGTCGGGAAGCGTGTCGCTTTTCTCGATAGGAACGATCGTTCCGCGTACGCCGTTCTCGAATTCCGCCTCGCAGTACGCAGCCGCGGAAACCGAAAGATTTCCGAGCGAAGCGAAACGGATCCTTCCCTCGACGTCGGCGTCGTTAACGGCAAAAACGCTCTCGTCGGTCGAAGCCGTGAGCATCACGGTTCTGTCCCCGCCGCCTTTCAGGGCGACGGTCAGCGTGCCGAGCGCGTCTGATGAGATCGCGGCAGACGGAGCCGCGTCTTTTATGTAATTCCTGATATATTCCGCAATCTTCGCCTCGCCAGACGGCGGGCTGACGATCGCGGCGAGGTCACGCAGTATCTTTTTGAGGTCTCTCATAATTCGGTCTCCTTCAAAGCGATCTCCCGCAGTACGGCGGGGGCGAGTTTTTCGATCGAGAGGAAATCGTCCTCTCTGACGACGTTCGATGCGGTGTGGATATACCTCGACGGGGCTGAGATCGCCGCGACGCGGACGCCTTCCCCGCTTCTCCTGATCGAGGCGGAATCGTTCCCTCCCGAGACGTATTTTTTCGGCTGACACGGGATCCCGTGTTTTTTGCCCGCATCAAGGATAAGAGAATACAGTTTTCTGTCGTATACGGTCCCGCGGTCGGCGTACGACACCGTGCCGCCTGACCCCTGCTCCGCCACGCGGCGCGTCGGGTCGACGCCGTCGACGTCGGCTACCGCCGTCGCCTCGAAGACGATCGCCGCGTCGGGCTTTACGACTTCCGCGGCGCAGACGGCGCCGGAAATGCCGAGTTCCTCGCGGCAGGTGAACGCGCAAAACAGATCGAACGGGAGCTGCTCGCCGCTCTCTTTTATCTCGCGGAGCGTATCGCAAAGGACGGTGCATCCGAGCCGGTCGTCGAGCGCCTTGCCTTTGATCATCCTTCCGTTTTGTCCGAATCGCACGAAGTCCGATCTGAAAGTGCCGAAGAAGCCCTTTCCGACGACTTTTTCCGCCTCCTCGCGGCTGCCCGCTCCGACATCGATATACAGATCGCCGTATTCGGGCGCGCCGTCTTTTTTAAGATGAAACGGTTTGATACCGACGACACCGTCAAAAAACGACTCGCCGTCTGAAAGCGTCACGTACTGACCCGCGAGTATCTTGGGGTCGCGCGCCGAGAGAGGCGCGAGTTTGAGAGTCCCGTCGTCCTCGACCGACGAGATCATAAATCCGACCTCGTCCATGTGCGCGGACAGCATCACACGGCGTATGTTCTTCGCTTTTCCCGTGCCGCGGAGCACGGCGATAACGCCGCCCGAGCGGTCGCGGACGATCTCGTCCGCGTACGGGGACACCGTTTTTACGATCGTCTCCGCGACGCGCTCCTCGCAGCCTGACGGACCGAACGTCAGAGAAAGTTTTTCGAGAAGGGCGACTCCTTTAAGCGTTTGTTCACGCATTGACGACGCCCCCTTTCCCGTGAAGTCCGTCGAAGACGGACACGGAAGACGACCTCGCGGCGCGCCACTCTTCGGCGAGCGAGCGCGAGGCGATCACTTCTTTTATCAACTTTATGAATTTGTCCGCGTCGTCGAGCGAAAGCGTCTCGCTGAACGTGTGCATCCCGCCGAGCGGAAGGCTTACGACCGCAACGGGCACTCCGTCCCCCGTGATGAGGAGGAGATTCGCATTCGTGCCGGTATTCGACGATTCGACGACCGTCTGGACGGGTATTCCCGCCCTCGCGGCGATTTTGAGGATCCCTTCGGTCAGCCGTCTGCACGTAACGGCGGACAGCGAGACCATCGGTCCCTTGCCGCGTTCGCCCGACTCGCGCGCCTCGACGCCCGGGGCTTTTGCGAAATTCACGTCGGTTACGACGGCAAAGTCCGGATCGATCTTCCTCGCGGCGACGCGGGCGCCGCCTCCGCCCGTCTCCTCGCGTGAAGAAAGCGTAACGTATACGTCCCCGGCGAGGGATTCCCGCGGGGTATCGGCGGCGGCGCAGATCAGCGCCGCACCGCAGCTCTTATCGTCAAATCCGCGGCCCGCGATAACTCCGAGGGAAAGGTCCGCGCCGCCCGCGCGGTATCCGATCGGATCGCCGACCGAGACGATCTTTTCAAGTTCTTCTTTTTCATATCCCGTCTCGATCATCATCTCGGAGATCTTAGGGAGTTTGCCCTCGTCGTCTTTCGTGACGAGATGAGGGGGAGTAACGCAAAACAGACCGTATACCGGCTCGCGGCCGTAAATCACGACCTCGGTCGAACTGAGAACGGACGGGTCGAGCCCTCCGACCGGCGACGCCTTGACGAAGCCGCCGTCCGTTATATCGGAAACGACGAAACCCACCTCGTCGAAGTGCGCGTCGAGCATTATGCGCGGGGCGTCCTCCCTGCCGCACGATCTTTTGAGGATCAGATTGCCGACGGGGTCGATCACGGCCTCGTCGAAATACTCTCTGACGGTCGGAAGAAGCGCTTCGGCCGCGCCCCTTTCAAATCCGGAAACGGACGGGATCGCCGTCATCTCACGAAGAAGTTTTTTGTATTCGATCATAGTCCCGTCACGATCTCTTTGAACCGTTTTCCCCTCTCTTCAAAATTCTCGAACCGATCGAAGCTCGCGCACGCCGGAGACAGAATGACCGTTTCCCCGGCTTTTGCCTCGCGTGCCGCGGTGAGGACCGCGTCCTCGAAGGACGGCTCGCGAAGCATCTCGAACGATCCGTCCCCGACACGCTTTGCGAAAAGCGGATGCTGCCTCAGCGCGTCTTCTATCGCGTCGGCCGTCGCGCCGTTCAGAACGGCGCGCACGACGAGGTCTCTTCCGAGGACCGCGTCGGCGAGCGGCGCGAACGGTATCTTTTTGTCGTACCCGCCGAGGATGACCGTGATCGGTCTGTCCGGCGCGCTGCCGCAAAGAGCGGAAAGCGCCGCGTCCGTCCTCGTGGGCGAAGAGTCGATCGAACCGTTATAGAATCTCACTCCGTCCTTTTCCCTGACGAACTCGAGCCGGTGCTCAACGCCCGGAAAAGACGAAGCGACTGTTCTGATCTTTTCCGCGTCAGCGAGATCGCCCGCCGCGGCGATCGCCGCCATATAGTTCTCCGCGTTGTGAAGACCCGGCAGAAGGATATCGGACAACGCGAGAACGGGGACCTTCTTTCCTCCCTTTTCGCGTTTCACTATCACGCCGCCGTCGAGGTATATCGCAGAGTCGCCGTCACGGAGGACGTCGTCGCCGATCGGATCGCGCGAAAACCACGTCACGGGGCAGGAGCATCTCTTCCCCATCCCGACCGTCACTTCGTTCCCCGCGTTCAGCACTGCCCGTTTCGCGCGGCGGAGGATCCTCTCCTTCGCGGCGATATATTCGTCCATTCCCGTGTGCCAGTTGAGGTGGTTCGGCGTCACGTTCGTCACGATCGCCGCCTCAAACGGAGCGTCGATCGTCATAAGCTGAAAACTCGAAAGCTCGACCGCGGCGCGGTCGCGCTCCGTCATTTCTGGGTACAGGTGGCAGAGCGGCGAGCCGATGTTGCCCCCGAGATACGTTTTGCCATCGCCGCCTTCGAGGAGCTTCGAGAGGACGGTCGTCGTCGTCGATTTCCCGTCGCTGCCCGTGACCGCCCACACCTTGCACTTCGTGTGAGAGAGGAAAAGCTCCATCTCCGAGGTGAGCGTCGAGCCGCCGGCGACCGCCGCTTTGAACTCCGGGATATCGGGCCTGATCCCGGGGGATCTGACGATAATATCCTCCGAAAGACCGTCGAGATATCCGTCGCCTGCGATCAGTTTCGCGCCGTATCCCTTTATTTTTTCGGCTTTTTCGCCCATGGATTCCTCGCTCTTCGAGTCCCGTACCGTGACGGAGGCTCCCTGCGAGACGAAGAACGGTACGAGCGGCATATTCGAAACGCCCGCGCCTATCAGCGCGACCGTCTTTCCCGCAAATTCGTGATCTTTCATATCGGTCATTTTCCGACCTTTCGCTTTAAAAATTGCTCAATAATTATTATATATAATATCTTTCCCTCTTGCAATAGTTTTCCGTGACCGTTCCCTCCCCGCGCGAATAAAATGTTACGGGCGGAAAACATCGGCGTTTAACCGAACCGCGCGCGGACAATAATAAAAGCAGAAAACGGCGGCAAGCCCGCCGAAAAACGGGAACGGCAAACGATCGCCCGCCCGTAAGAAAGGAACGGCACGACACAAATGACCGTAAAAAGAGGAGATATTTATTTTGCGGATCTGTCTCCCGTCGTCGGGAGCGAACAGGGCGGGGTGAGACCCGTTCTTATCGTTCAGAACGACGTAGGCAACAAACACTCGCCGACCGTCATCGCCGCGGCGATAACGAGCCGGCTCGGCAAAACGAAACTGCCGACGCATATCGACATAAACGCTGAAAAGGTCGGGCTCGAGCGCGACTCGGTCGTTCTGCTCGAGCAGATCAGGACGATAGACAAAAGGCGGCTCGGAGAAAAGATGGGCCATCTGAACGACGAAGTGATGGGCGAGGTGAACGCAGCGCTCAACGTGAGTTTCGGTCTCAATTGAACACTTCGTGTCCAATTGAGGATAAAATTCCGCTTTAAATGGGACCCAACCCATTTAATTCCGGCTTCGCCGGAACCGCAGAATTTTACGATACCGGTTTTTTGAAAAAAACGAGACGGGGCGGATATCCGCCCCGCTCTTCTTGACAACGAACGGGCGATTTGGTATAATTTTCATGAAAGAAAATCCGAATGAAAGGATACAAAAAAATGAAAACACTCAACGATTTCGTAACTCTCAGCAACGGAGTCAAACTCCCCTGCCTCGGTTACGGCACGTGGCAGTCACCCAAGGCCGAAGCCAAAGAAGGCGTCAAAGAAGCGATCCGCCTCGGATACCGTCATATCGACACCGCGCTCGTTTACGGTAACGAAGACGCCGTCGGCGAAGGCATCCGCGCGTCAGGCATCAAGAGAGACGAACTTTTCGTCACGACGAAACACTGGATCACCGACAGAGGATACGAGAAGACGATCGCCGCCGTCGAGGCGTCGCTGCGCAACCTCGGTCTCGACTACGTCGACCTTTACCTCATCCACTGGCCGTGCGTGGAAAAAGTCACCCCCGAATGGAAAGAGATCAACGCCGCGACGTGGCGCGGTTTCGAGAAGATGTACCGCGACGGCAAACTCCGCGCGATCGGTCTGTCCAACTTCGAGAAAAAGCACATCGACGCGCTCGCCGAGACCGCCGAGATCGCTCCGATGGTCAACCAGATCGAGTTCCATCCCGGTTACACACAGACGGACAACGTTGAATACTCCAAAAAGTGCGGAATGGCAGTCGAGGCTTGGAGCCCGCTCGGAAGCGGCGCCGTCCTCAAGGACGAGACGCTCGGCGCGATCGCCGCGAAATACGGCAAGAGCACCGCTCAGCTCTGCATCCGCTTCGCGCTGCAGTGCGACGTCATCCCGATGCCGAAGTCGGTAACCCCCGCGAGGATCGCCCAGAACATGGACGTCTTCGACTTCGAGATCACGGACGAAGACATGAAAGCGATCGCCGCAATGCCCGAGCTCGGATTCAGCGGGTACCGCCCTGAAGAGGCTCCCGCAGATGCGCTTGTCGGCTGAGGCCGCCGCCTTCAGCGCAGAACGAAAAAGCACGGTTTAATTATTGATCAAGAAACGAAAAATCCGTAGTTTTCATCTTCTTCAAGGTGAAAAACCTACGGATTTTTTCTTTTTATGTGCTTTTTCTATTGCCGTTTTTCCCTCGGCGTATGGGAATACGCCCGACGGGAAAAGAACGACAATTCTGCATCTGGATCCGACAGCCCGGTTATCTGTTTTGTTTTTTGTCTTTCTTCGCTTGTTTCTTCGCTTCGCGTTTCAGGCGGCGGGCTTCGCGCCGGCTCTTTTCCTCCGGCGTTTCGATCTCCGTTATCTCGTCGTCCGTGCCGTACGGTCCCGCGGCGACTTCGGCGCGCGCGACGGTGAACCCGCGGCCGCGAACCTCTTTAATCTGCGTGACCGTGATGAACGCGAGCGGATCGCACGAGTGAACGACTTCGATCGCATCGTGCATCTTGCGCTGCGATATGACGCAAATGACCGCTTTCTGTTCCTCGCAGAGGCGGCCCGTCTCGATCACGGAGAGCGTCACGCCTACGCCGAGATCGTCGAGCAGTTTTTTCCTTATCGCGTCGTATTGCTTTGAAATCACGAAAAGTTCGATCTGGGGTTTGCCGAAGATCATCGCTTTATCGAGGATAATGCTCTCGAGGACGATGACGATGATGCCGAGCATCGTCTTTTCCGGCCCGATGAAGATCGCCTGGCCTCCGACGACGAGTATATCGGCGAGCCATACGAGCAAGGCAAGCGGAAGGTGAAACACTTTGTGAAAAATCAAGTTCAGGACGTCCATTCCGCCCGTCGACGAGCCGACGCGCATGACCAGTCCGAGCGAGACGCCCATAAGAACGCCCGCGAAGACGGCGGCGAGCAGGGCGTTGTCCGTCATATCGTAAATGCCGGGGATCCTCTCGAACACCCACATGAAAGCGGGAAACAGAAAAGTGCTCGCAACGGTCGTGAGCGCGAACTTCCGTCCGAGGATGATACGTCCAAGCAGAAGAAGGATCACGTTGAGTCCGAGAACGATGTACGAAACGTCGATATTCGGCGCGAGCCGCTGCAGGACGATACCGATACCGGTCGTTCCGCCCATGACGATGTCGTGCGGGATTATGAACGCGACGACCAGAAAGGCGAGAAGCGCGTTCCCCGCCAGAATACAGAAAGTCGTCACCGCTATTCTTTTCCACCGCTTGTCGTAAGGTCTCATACCGTTTCCGTCTCCCGTCATAACGTCTCTTGCATATAACATTTTATCAAATATTTATTCTCTTTTCAATAGGTTGCCCGGAAGAGACGGTTTCCCGTATTACGCCGCGCTTTTCGCTATGCAGCCGATCTTTTTCATAAAATTCACCAAAAACTCTGTACACGGGCGTATAAATATGCTACAATATAACCGTAGGGATGTTGTTCCCGAATTCTCAGTAAAGGTGGTTGAACAATGAACATCTCCGTAATCGGCAGGCACCTGAACGTCAGAGAAGACACGAAGGCGCTGATCGAGAAAAAACTCGCGAAGTTCGATAAGTTTTTCCCGTCAGGCGCCGACGCCTCGGTAACGTGCAAGAGCGAGGGCGACGAAAAACGGATGGAGATCACGATATCCGTCGGAGGCACTCTGTTCCGCGCCGAGGAGTCAAGCTCTTCGTTCCAGAACGCGCTCGACGGCTGCATGAGCTCGATCGAACGTCAGATCCGCAAGAACAAAACCAGACTCGAAAAGAAAATGAGGTCCTCGATCTCGGTGCCCGTCGCCGACAGTTCCGACGTACCGGCGGAGGAAGAACTCCTCTTCGACGTCAGAACGAAGACTTTCCCGCTGAAACCGATGACGACCGACGAAGCGATCCTTCAGATGAATCTGCTCGGTCACTCCTTCTACCTCTTTTGCGACTCACAGACCGAGGAGACGTGCGCGGTCTACAAGAGAAGGGACGGGGCGTACGGCCTCATCGTTCCTCAGAAATAACGCGGAAATATCAGCCGCGGCTTCACCGCCGCGGCTTTTTTCGTTGTCCGGAAAAAAATAGGCGCAGAAAGAGCCGAGCGCGTCCTTTACCATATCCCTTATCTGATCCGTGCCGCATCCGATCTTTTCGGCGAGGATACGCTCGCCGTCCGCCCGCGCGTCGATATACGCGCCCTCGAGAAGAACGTACTCCGCCGCGGTAAGACGCAGCAGCGCCGCCTCGACCCGGCGGACGTGCGCCGCCTGCGTTTTCATCCTCTTTGCAAGTTCCTCCGACGGATCTTTTTCGATCAGCGCCTTCATTACGACGATCGCCCGCCTCTCGTAGGCGTAGTTTATAAGGGCCGCCCTTCCCTCTTTCAGTATATTCTCGTCCATTCGTTTGTCCTCTCTCATAATATCGAACATTTGTTCGTTACTTGATTATAGCACCGAACGTTTGTTCTGTCAAGAGGTTTTTTCTCTCTCGGGGAATTGAAAAAAAAGCGCCGTTGTGATAAAATTATACGGAGTAAAAACGAAAGGCTGGGAACGGACCTTGGAGCCCCTTATAACGGCTAACTATCACACGCACTCGAAATATTGCAGACACGCCTCGGGCGAGACGGAAGACTACGCAAACGCCGCCGTCGAGGCGGGTCTTTCGACGCTCGGATTCAGCGATCACACGCCGTATCCCTTCCCCGACGGATATTACAGCAATTTCAGAATGTTCCCGGGGGAAATGAAGGACTATATCGCCGACGTTCTGCGCTGCAAAGAGAGATTCTCGGATAAACTCGATATCCGCCTCGGATACGAGGTCGAATATTACCCGCGCCACTTCGGCGCGCTCGTCAAAACGCTCGCCGCGTCGGGGTGCGACTATCTCATACTCGGTCAGCACTTCACGAAAAACGAATACGACGGCGAGTACTCGGGCGACATGAGCGACAGCGTTCAGAAACTGAAAACGTACGTCGATCAGGTATCCGAAGCGCTTGAAACGGGTTTGTTCTCCTGTCTTTGCCACCCGGAACTGATCCACTTCGCAGGGCCGGACGAGATATACGAAGAACAGATGACGCGACTGGTCGAGACCGCGGTAAAAACGGATACCCCGCTCGAGATAAATCTGCGCGGGCTGAAATTCCACGCTCAGTACCCGGACGAGCTGTTCATGGATATCGCCGCTCCGCTGGGAGCCGAGTTCATTATCGGCGTCGACGCGCACGATCCGCGCGATCTTCTTCCCGGCAAGGAATACGAGCAGGCTCTCGAACTCGCAAAAAAGCACGGTCTGTGCCTTATCGACCGTATGAATTTGAAAAAGCCCGTCGTCTGACGGACCGCCCTCGGAGGGAAAGATGATCATTTCGGAAAAGATCAGAAACACGGCGAAAGACGCGGAGCGCGAAATGCGCGATCTGTTCGCCGATATCGACAGGATAGCGGAGGAAAACACCGAGCGCGTGCTCGACGCGTTCCGCGAGGAGCAGATCTCGGAGAGCCATTTCACCCCGAGCACCGGATACGGATACGGGGACCGAGGCAGAAACGCGATCGACGCCGTGGCGGCGAGGATCTTCCGCGCGGGGGCGGGTTTTATGCGCTCCTCCGTCATTTCGGGGACCCACGCGCTGACCGTCGGTCTTTTCGGTCTGCTCCGCCCCTACGACACGCTTCTCTCCGTGACCGGCAAACCGTACGACACTCTCGAAGAGGTGATCGGCGCGGGAAAAGAGGGTCCGGGCGACGGATCTCTGTCTGATTTCGGAGTGAATTACGAAGAGATCCCGATGGCGGACGGCGGGATCGACGTCGCCGCCGTGAAAGAGCGGGTCGCGCGCTCAGGCGGAGAAATCAAAGCGGTTTTCATACAGCGTTCCAAGGGATATCTCTCCCGACCGACGCTGACCGTCAGGCAGATAAGAAAAACCGCGTACGAGGTCAAAAAAACGGCGGAGGAGCGCGGGATCGCGGCGCCGTTCGTCGTAGTCGACAACTGTTACGGAGAGTTCACCGAGACGGAAGAGCCGTGCTTCGACCCCGGCGTCGGGGGAGAGGCGGGCGTCGACCTCGTCATCGGATCGCTCATTAAGAATCCCGGAGGCGGGATGGCGGACACGGGCGGATATCTGATCGGTACGCCCCGAGCCGTCGAGCTCGCGGGGTACCGTCTATGCTGTCCGGGCGTGGGGCTCGACGCGGGTGCATCGCTCGGCCAGAACAGAAATATACTTAAAGGACTGTTTTACGCGCCGCACACCGTCGCGCAGGCGATGAAGACCGCGCACCTCGCCGCGTACGTTTTCTCCGCGCTCGGATTTCCGGTCGATCCCGGACCGTTCGACAGGAGAAGCGACATAATCCAGACGGTGCGGCTCGGGACGCCCGAGGGTCTCGTCGGATTCTGCCGCGGCATCCAGTCCGCGTCGCCGATAGACTCGCACGTCGCTCCCGAACCGTGGGACATGCCCGGTTATTCCGATCCCGTCGTCATGGCGGCGGGTGCGTTCGTGAACGGATCCTCGATCGAGTTGTCCGCGGACGGTCCGATGAGAGAGCCGTACACGGCTTTCCTTCAGGGCGGTCTGACGTACGAAAGCGGGAAACTCGGTATTCTCAGAGCGGCGCAGTGCGTCCTCGATAACAAGGGATCGAGGTGAGGGAATGAGTATAATTGAACTGCTGATCCTCGCCGTGAGCCTTTCCGCCGACGCATTCGCCGTGTCTGTATGCAAAGGGCTCGCGATGGGGAAGATAAAATTCTCCCGCGCGCTGATCGTCGGACTTTGGTTCGGCACTTTTCAGGCGCTTATGCCGACGGTCGGGTATTTTCTCGGCACGGCGATCGGCGGGGTGATCGGACGGTACGGATTTATCGTTGCGTTCGTGATCCTGACCGCGATCGGCGTCAAAATGATCGTCGACGCGATCAGGGGATCGGAAGAAAAAGCAGACGGAGAACTCAACGTCAAAGAAATGCTTCTTCTCGCCGTGGCGACGAGTATCGACGCTCTCGCTGCAGGCGTATCGATGGCGCTCGTCGAGGTGAACATAGCCCTGTCCGCCGCCGTTATAGGCGTAACGACGCTCGTCCTGTCGGCGGGCGGCGTGTACGTCGGCGGGTTGTTCGGCGATAAGTTTGAAAAGCCCGCGAGGATCGTCGGAGGCGGTGCGCTCGTCGCGCTCGCGATAAAAATCCTGATCGAAGGAATTTTGAAAACGGGGCAATGAAGAAAGCCGGTCATTTGTAGTGACCGGCTTAAAATACGTCTTTTGGAAAGCGGGACAATGAAGAAAGCCGGCCATTTACAGTGACCGGCTATTTTTTTGTTTTTGAAAAAGCGTTATCTTCCGGACAGGATCCTGCGCGCGATCGCGTCGGAAGTGAATCCGTATTTGTCGAGCAGAAAATCGAGATCGCCGTGCGGCGGGAACTCGTCTTCTATCGCGCTGATAACGGCGCGCCCTTTATATCCGGCGGCCTCAAGATATGCCGCCGCCGATTCGGAAAAGCCGCCCCTTCTTATACCTTCTTCTATGAAGAAAACCTCTTTCGCTCCGTGAACGGCGTCGAGAAGCGCGCCTCCGTCAAGGGGCGCGATCTTCGTGAACCGCACGACGCCTACCCGCATTACCGGAGCGAGAAGATCCGCCGCGTCGTACGCCCGGGCGGTAACCCTGCCGTAAGTGACGATCATTACATCGGCTTCCGGATTGAAAACGGAAAGGCCGGACTCCGTCCTGATGAATCTGTCTCTCGGGTATTCGATCTCTCTTCCCTTCGGATACCGTATCACGCGAGGGCCGTTCTTCTCACACTGCCCCGCGATAAGTTCCGACAGTTCTTCGCGGGAGTCGGGCGAGAGGACGGTAACTCCGGGAACGGACGAGAAAAGCGCCACGTCGAAAATACCCTGATGGGTTGCGCCGTCTCCGGGGACCAGCCCCGCGTGAGAGAGCAGAAACGTGACGGGGAGGGACTGAAGCGACGAATCCTCGAGCACCTGATCGAAGATCCTCTGCGCAAACGTGGAGTAGATCGCGCAGAACGGTCTCATCCCTCCGAGCGCGAGACCGCCGGAAAACGACGCCGCGTGTTCCTCCGCTATCCCTACGTCGAAAAACCTCTCCGGAAATCTTTTGCCGAACTCCGCCGTGCCCGTTCCTTCGGGCATCGCCGCGGTAACTGCGACGACTTTTTCGTCCGCCTCTCCGAGTTTCAGAAGCGCGCCCGATACGGCGGCGCAAAACGTCGAGGGGTCTTTTTCCGTCCCGCGTTCGGGGTCGAATGGAGTGACGAAGTGATAGGCGTCGGGTTCCGCTTCCGCGGGCGGATATCCGAGCCCTTTTTTCGTTTTCAGGTGTACGAGAACGACCTCGTCCCGTGTCTTGGCCTCCTCGAGGACGGAGATTACCTTGGAAACGTCGTTTCCGTCGACGGGACCGAGGTATTCGATCCCGAGCGCCTCGAACATGTTGGTGTTGAGGAAAAGCCGTTTCACGGACTCCTTGACGCGGCGCGCGCCTCTGACGAGCGCTCGGCCGATCAGCGGGATCCGTGAGAAAAACCGTTTCAGACCGCATTTGAACGCGAAATAGCGCTCGCTCGTCCTGATACGGGACAGATGCTTTGAAAAACCGCCGACCGCTTCGGAGATCAGCATACCGTTATCGTTGAGGATTATGATAAGGCGAAGGCCCTTCGCCGCGCAGTTGTTGAGCGCCTCGTAGACCATACCGTTCGTGAAAGATCCGTCTCCCGAGATCGCGACCGTGTACGTTTCATCCCCGCGGAGTTTCTTCGAGGTGGCGACGCCGAGCGCCTCCGAAACGGCGGGTCCGCTGTGGCCGGCGGTCACGGAGTCGTATTCGCTCTCGTTTTTGTTCGTAAAGCCGGATACGGACCCGGGCGCGCGAAGCGTCTCAAACTCCGCCCCCCGTCCGGTGATCAGCTTGTGCGTATAGCACTGGTGGCCCACGTCAAAGATAAGCGTGTCTTCCGGCGCGGAAAAGACCCGGTGAACGGCGAGCGTCAACTCTACCGATCCGAGATTCGGCGACAGATGGCCGCCCCGTTTCGAGACGGTCTTTATTATTTTTTCTCTTATCTCCTCCGCAAGGGCGGGAAGATCCGCCTCGGGCAGCGCCTTAAGATCGGCGGGGGAGTTTACGTTTTCAAGCATATCGTTCCTCGCACTCAAAAACCGTCCCGGGGACGGGGTGCCGCCTCCGGGAGAAAAAAGTTATCCTTCGTTTTCGTTCGCCAGAGTGACGAATTTCGTGTACTGGCTGACGAAGCCGAGCGTAACCTTTCCGACTGCGCCGTGGCGGTTTTTCGCCACGATGACGTCCGCGGTGCTCTGGTTGTCTTTTTTGTCCTTGTAATACTCGTCTCGGTACAGGAACAGAACGATATCCGCGTCCTGCTCTATCTGACCGGATTCGCGAAGGTCCGAAAGCATGGGCCTCTTGTCCGGCCTGCTCTCCGGGCTTCTCGAAAGCTGTGCGCAGCAAAGTACCGGCGCGCCTATCTCCTTGGCAAGCTGCTTGAGCCCGCGGGAGATCGCGCCGACCTCGTTCACACGGTTTTCCTGTTTTCTTCCGCCTTCGTCGGCGGAGATGAGCTGCAGATAGTCGACGACGACGAGAGCGGGATCCTTGACCCTTCTCATCTTCGCCCTTATCTGCCCTATCGATATTCCCGCGGTATCGTCGATCCTGATATCGAGGCGCGAAAGTTTTGCCGCAGCGTGGGCGATAGCCTTCCACTCCTCGGTTTCAAGTTTTCCGGATCTCATCTTGTAACTGTCTACGAGCGCCTCGCTCGAGAGCATTCTCGTCACGATCTGCTCCGCCGCCATTTCAAGCGAGAAGACACAAACCGGTTTGTTCGTTTTTTCAGCCACCGCGGTGGCGATGTTCATGGCGAACGCCGTTTTACCCATTGAGGGACGCGCGCCGACGAGAATGAGATCGCTGTCGAAAAGGCCGACGATAACGTTGTCCAGCGCGCTGAAACTCGAGGACGTCCCTTTCGACGCCTCGGGATTCTCGCTGACCTCTTCGAGATGCTTGTGGACCGATACGAGAAGATCTTTCAGCGGAACAAACGATTTGTTCGATCTCTCTTCCGCTATCGAATAGATCTTGCTCTCGGCGTATTCGACGAGTTTGTCCGCGCTGTCTTCGCCGAGATACGCCTTTTCGGATATGTCCTCGCCCGTCTCGATCAGGCGGCGCAATATCGCTTTTTCCCTGACGATCCGCGCGTAATCAACGGCGTTTGCCGCCGTCGGGACGATCCCCGCGATCAGTTTGAGATAATCCTTACCCGTGTCGCCCTCGAATATGTCGCTCTTCTTGACCTCGTCGAGAAGCGTGACGATATCGATATTTTTGCTTTGCGAATACATCGACCGCATGATCGTGTAGAGTTCCGAGTGCTCTTCCTGATAAAAGTCGACGGGTTTCACGATCTCCGAGACCCTGTCGAGGCAGGACGGGTCTATCATAACAGACGCTATGAGAGACTGTTCCGCTTCAAGGGAAAACGGGACCCGTCTTTGAAGTTCTCCGTTCATTTCACTTGCCGTCCTTTTTCGCGGTTACGCGCCGGTAACGATAACGTTGACCGTACCCGAGACCTGAGGATGAAGTTTTACCGGTATCTCGTATTTGCCGAATTTCTTTATCGGTTCGTCGAGGTTGATCTTTCTTCTGTCAACGGTGATACCGTGCTCTTTTTCGAGCGCGTCGCCGATGTCCTTCGCCGTGACGGAGCCGAAGAGTTTTCCGCTTTCCGCCGAGCCCGCCTTCACTTTCAGCGTGACGACGACGCCCTCGAGTTTCTCCGCCGTTTCTTTCGCCTCAGCAAGCTCGACCGCCGCCTTGTGCGCCTTCGCGGCCTCGCGGTTTTTCACCTCGTTGAGAACGGAACCGGTCGCTTCCGCGGCTATCCCCTTGGGAATAAGGAAATTTCTGGCGTATCCGTCCGAGACCTCGACTATCTGGTCCTTCTTGCCTACGCTCTTCATATCTTTCATGAGTACGACTTTCATTGTTCTTTCTCGACTCCTTTCGCTTTTTCCTGCGCGACGGTTTCAATGCCGTCGAGATATTCGTCGATCGCCGCTTTCAGCTGTTCCTCCGCGTCCTCGGTACGGACTCCGTGAAGCTGCGTTCCGGCGGTATCGAAGTGACCGCCTCCGCGGAGGCGCTCGAGGATAAGCTGAACGTTGATCTCTCCGGACGACCTCGCCGAAATGTGCACGGTGTCGCCGAGGCGTACGATCGCGAACGCCGCTTTAACGCCGCGAACTCCGATCAGACTGTCTGCGACCTTTGACGCCGTTATCTTATCGCCGCCTCCGCCGTCGGCCTCCGAGCAGACGGCTATCGCGACGCATTGTCTGTATATCCTGACGCCCGACAGAAAACGGGCCTCTTTCACGAAACTGTCAAGTCCCGTCTTGAAGAGTTCCTGCACCGTCTCCGGCATGGCGCCGTTATCGTGAAGATAAAGGGCTGCCCCGTACGTTCTCGACCCGGTCGAACGCGTGAACTTTTTGGTATCGAGAATGATACCGGCGAGCATCAGTCCCGCCTCGCCCGCTCCGATGAATCCGGAGGGAAGCACCTGTTCCATCATCTCCGCGACGAGTTCGCACGCGCTGGACGATTTCGTTTCTATATACTCGACGACCGGTTCTCTTTCGAACTCAGAGTGTTTCCTGTGGTGATCGATCACCGCGTAACTCTTCGGGATCGAAATGAGGTCCGGAGCTTCGGATATCGCGATATTGTTGACGTCGGCGAGGATGACGAACGTATCCGTCCTCACGCCGTCCTGGGCTTCGGCGGGAGAAATGAAGAGTTTGCCTACGCCGTCGCCCACGCCGTCGTAGATCTCGCGGCACCGTTTGACGTTCACGTCCTCGGGATCGGCGACTATATGCGCTTCAACGCCGCAGAACTCCGCTATCTTCGAGAGGCCCACGCAGGCGCCGATACTGTCGTAGTCGGGGTATTTGTGACCCATGATGAGAACGCCGGACGAGCGCGAAATGTGCATGAGAAGTTCGTTTGAAACGACGCGGGAACGGACGCCGCTGCGCTTCAGCGAAGCGCGCGACCTGCCGCCGAAATACTCGGTCGAGTCGTCGAGTTTCAGGACGACCTGATCTCCGCCTCGTCCGAGAGCCATGTCGATCGCGGCGCGCGCCGCTCTTTCCTTCTCGGAAAACTGTCCCGTGACGGAAGCGATACCGACGGAAACGGTGACGGGCAGTTTCTCCTCGCCCACCCTGATATCGCGGATCCTGTCGAGCACGTCGAATTTTCTTTCGATATATCTCGCAAGATATCTCTTCTCAAAGACGAGAAGATATCTGTCTCTTTCGAATTCCTTGATTATTCCCTTTACTTCAGCCGCCCATTCTCTCAGAAACTCGTCGATCTTTGTGGTCGCGGGGCGGAACGACTCGCTCTCGTACTGGATCATCTCGGTCAGGTTGTCGATGAAAATATACGCTACGACGAGATCGCTCTCCTCTATCTGCGAGCGGAAAAGTTCGAGCTCGCCGGACAGTTCCTTCATTCTCATCGCGGGGACGGCGGTGACGAGCAGATCCGCTCTTCCGTTTCTCACGACGTAAGACGAAGCGATGAAATACGAGTCGCCTATCTCGACGCCCATCCCGCTTTGAGAAGGCGCTTCTCTCAACTCTTCGACCGTGGCGCCGGTTATCTCGAAAACGGTCTTCCCGTACGGTTTTCTTCCGTCGGGCATGACGGCGGCGAGACCTTCGTTGCACCAGACGACGGAACCGTCGTTTCTGCACAGGATCAGAACGGAATCCGCCTTGTCGATCCCGTCGAGAACGGTTCTTGTCAGCCCCGCTCTGTCCTCTCTGCCGCGGGCGCTTCCGGGTATCAGCCTCGGGATAAACAGTATCGCCGCCACCGCGACGACGTACGCCGCCGCAGTTACGGCGCCTACGCGCAGAGCGCCCCAGTGAAGTTTCGCCACTATGAGCGCGAAGCAGGCGATGAGCGCGACCGCGACGACCGCGCAAGCGACGAGCTGCCACGGTTTGATTACTGATTTTCTCTTTCTATTGTTCATTGTCTTCAGATCCTTTATCTTTTACCGACTTCAGCGACCGGAACGCGCCGACGTACGAAAGCAGCGGTATCAATATCGAGATCAGCAGCGAAGCGACCGTTCCTCCGAAGAACACCGTCGCCGCAGCCGCGGCGATCAGGATCGCTATGAACCTGCCGCCCGTCCTTCGCGCTCTCGCAGAGCGAACCAGACTTTTTATTCCTACGACGAAGAAGATCGCCATCATGACGTAATCGACGTTCAGTATGACGTACGACCACGGGGCGGGAATGAAGCCCGTCATAAACGACAACAGCGTTACGAGAATATAAACGACAGCGAACGGCCGGGTCGCCGTAAACTCTCCGGGCAAGAGCAACTCGCGTGTCCCCGCGATCCGCGCGGCAAGACCGAAGAGGGCCGTGAAGATCAGAGAGGAGATCATTGAAACGATCATGACCGCGGCGGGCACAAGCGCCGTGACCGCGCCCGAAAGCGCGTCGGCGTCGATCTCTCCTGCCGAAAGTCCGTTCTGCCCCGCGATCCTTATCATCTCGCCGACGACGGTCTTCGAGGCTCCCGACAGCCGTTCCGCCGCAACGGTGACCGAACCGGTGGAATCCGAGAGCAAAAGCAGAAGCACGCCGGAAAAGACGGCGAAGAACAGAGCCGACGAGAGAAGAAAAACGAAAAATCTCTCGGCGCGTCGGATGATCAGAACGCTTACTGCCGCCGAGAAAAGAAGGACGGCGCAAAGCGCGATCAGCGCAAGCAGCCGGTCGACGCCCGGAAGCAGAACCGCAAAATATCCGAGAACAAACGGGACGAGGGAGAAAAGCAATCCCTTCTGATGGGTAAAAATGAACGTCATCACGAACGCCGATACGAAAAACACGAGCGCCGACGCTCCGAAGCGACCCGCTCCGAAGAAATACGCCGCGCCGAAGGCGGCCGCAAAGGCGAACACGGAAGACAAAACGGAGCGCGCGGCCTTCGACATACCGCGCTTCGATCCGATCGGTTCTCCGGTTTCCGGTACGTTATCCAAAAGACCGCCTCCCCTCAAAAATAGTTATATATATGCAGTATGGTATTATATCAAAAAAAGGCGCGTTTGTCAATCAAACGGGCGGCCGCGGCGCGCCGTTACACGCGCACCTGATATTTTGTGAAAAAACCGTCCCTCGACACAATATTTGCCGTTTCATGCTTGACAATTGCCTAATCACGCGGTATAATTACTTTGTATATCGTTTTGCCGCCGTCATGCGGCGAAACGTATGCGTTATTGATAATTGCCTCATCCGCGGGACGGCGGGCGCCGCCTTCGGATGAACGATATATCAAAATTGAATATGAGGGAGGTACAGTATGCAGCTGTATATCGCCATTCCGGCGATCGTTGTATCTCTCGTGGCAGGATTGATCTTCGGATATTTTTATCGCAAGAAAAAGGCCGAGGGGCAGATCGGTTCCGCCGAAGCCCAGGCTAAAAAGATACTCGAAGACGGGATCAAGGCCGCGGAGACGAAGAAAAAAGAGGCTCTGATAGATGCCAAGGAAGAGATCCTGAAAGCAAAGAACGACTTTGACGAAGAGATCAAAGAAAGAAGAAACGAACTCACCCGACAGGAAAGACGCATGGCGTCGAAGGAGGAAGCGCTCGACAAGAAGACCGAGTCGATAGAAAAGAAAGAAGAGACGCTCTCCGAAAAGATCCGCGAAACGGAAAAACTCAACGAATCGGTCGAAAAACTGCGTCAGGAACAGATCGATTCCCTGCAGAAGATATCGCAGATGTCCTCCGAGCAGGCGAAGGAAAAACTGCTCCAGATGATGGAGGAAGAGATCCGCCACGAAAAGGCGATGAAGCTTGCGGTCCTTGAAGAACAGTTCAAGGAAGAGGCCGACGACAAGGCGAAAGAGATCCTCTCGCTCGCCATTCAGCGCTGCGCCGCCGATCACGTCGCGGAGATCACCGTGTCCGTCGTCCCGCTTCCGAGCGAGGAGATGAAGGGCAGGATCATCGGACGCGAGGGCCGAAACATCAGAGCGATCGAAACTCTCGTAGGCGTCGATCTGATCATCGACGACACGCCCGAGGCGATCACGATCTCATGCTTCGACCCGATCAGACGAGAGATCGCGCGTATCGCGCTTGAAAAACTGATCCAGGACGGAAGGATCCATCCCGCAAGGATCGAAGAAATGGTCGAGAAGGCGCGACGCGAAGTCGACGCCGCGATCAAGCAGGCGGGTGAAAAGGCGACGTTCGAAACGGGCGTCCACGGGTTCTCCCCCGAGATGATCAAACTCCTCGGCAGACTGAAATACAGAACGAGTTACGGTCAGAACGTTCTCAAACATTCGATAGAGGTATCCCTGCTCTCCGGCATCCTCGCCGACGAACTCGGCGCGGACAGCATGGTGGCAAAGCGCGCGGGCCTGCTCCACGATATCGGCAAGGCGCTGACGCAGGAAGTCGAGGGATCGCACGTCCAGCTCGGCGTCGAGGTCGCGACAAAGCACAAAGAGAGCAAAGAGATCATCCACGCGATCGAGGCGCACCACGGAGACGTGGAAGCCGAGACGCTCATCGCTGTCATCGTTCAGGCGGCGGACGCCATCTCGGCGGCCCGTCCCGGAGCGCGTCGTGAAAACCTCGAGAACTATATCAAGAGGCTCACGAAACTCGAAGAGATCGCCAACGAATTCGACTGCGTCGAGAAATCTTACGCTATTCAGGCGGGACGCGAGATCCGCATAATGGTCAAGCCCGAGATGGTAGATGACGATACCATGGTCCTCGTGGCTCACGACATCGTGAAAAAGATCGAAGGCGAACTCGAATATCCCGGTCAGATCAAAGTACATATCATCAGAGAGAGCCGAGCGATCGACTACGCGAAATAAGAAAAAAAAGAAGCGCCGCATGGCGCTTCTTTTTTTATTCAATAATCGACTTCTTCGACGGTATATCCCGCGTCGCTCAGCAGATGAACGAGTCCGATATCGTTCGCCATGTGCGCGGCTCCGACGGCGAAGAACACCGTGTCGCCGCTCGCGAGATACTCGATCGCGCGGTCTCTCATGCCGAGATTCCGGTCGTCGAGCAGTTTCCGGTCGTAATCCTCGATCAGCGCGATCTGTTCCTCTGTATATTTGTCGGGATCCTCGTCCTCCTCGTCCTCGGAAGAAAGAAATTCCCAGAACGCATCCCGGTCGCCGGAAAGCCACAGTTCGTACAACTCGTTCAGATCGTCGCGGTAACTCTCCCGGTTCTCCATCATATCCTCGATCAGAATGAGGTAAAGTTCGTCGTCGAAACTGTTGAGCAGACCCATCTGGAAAGGAACGGATTCGACCTCCAGCACGGGCATCTCTTTTTCATAGGCAAAGTTGATCAGCTTATCTTCCATCGCGTTCTCGAAATCCAGATCGGAGTAGATCGTCATCAGCGCCTCGTCGACCAGCTGCTCCCACCACGCCAAATTGTACTTCAGAAAAAGATCCGGGTGCATCTTCGCCTGAGCCAGCAGATCATAGGTGCGCTCGTACAGTTCTTCCGGCATATGATCGGATACGGCGCTCCCGTCGGTGAGTATATACTGCTTCATATCGTTCGCCATCTGATCGACGTTTTTCACGTAGGCGACCGTATTCGCCTCCACCGCCAGCGCATCGCAGCTTGCGACCACGGGAGCGACGCGCTCAAATACGCCGGCGTTGCGTTCGTCTCCCGCGTGACACGTGCCGAACAGGTAGAGAGCGTGTCCTTCCGCGTCGGAAACGCGCCACATAAGCGGAACCGAAGAAACAGGGATCTCCGGCTCCTCCGTTGATCCCGCCGTCTCCGTCGCCGCGGGTCCGTCCGTATCCTCAAAAGGCTCAGTCGCAGCGGAGGGCTCGACGGTCGTTATCGCGTCGGCGGTCTCGTCCCGAGTATTGCGCGCGCATGCGAACAGAGAGAGGATTAAAAGCGCCGCAAGAACAAACGCTGTCAGGTGTCTCATAAGTCCTCCTTGCCGCAGGCATCCGGACCCGCGGTTTTTTCGTATCGGGAATCTCCCTTTATTCCGTCGACAGAAGTGAAAGTATTCTCTGAAAGTTTTCCGGGAGCGGAGCGGAAAAGACCATCCTTTCGCCGGACGACGGGTGCGTCAGTTCGAGTTCCGCAGCGTGCAGACACTGCCCCGAAAAGAGAGACGGATGTTTCTTTTCAAACTGCGTCGACCCGCCGCCGTAAACGTGATCGCCGAGGACCGGATGGCCGATCGACGCCATATGGACGCGGATCTGATGCGTTCTGCCCGTTTCGAGTTTCATTTCGGCGTAAGTGAACCCCGGAAGACGCGAAACGACCGAATAATGCGTTATCGCTTCTCTTCCCTCGCCTCTGCGTACGACGGCCATTTTCTTTCTGTCCGTCCTGTTCCGGTCGAGCGGGGCGTCGACGGTGCCCGAATCCTGCGGCAGTCCGCCGATCACTATCGAGCGGTACGTGCGGCGCATCGAGTGATCCTTCAATTGTTCGGAAAGAGATATATGCGCGCGGTCGTTCTTCGCCGCGCATATCAGCCCCGAAGTGTCCTTGTCTATCCTGTGGATGATACCGGGGCGGAGAACTCCGTTTATCCCGGAGAGAGAATCGCCGCATCTGAACAAAAGGGCCGAGACGAGCGTTCCGGTCGCGTGGCCGGGCGCCGGGTGAACGACCATTCCCTGCGGCTTGTTCACGACGATTATATCGCCGTCTTCATAGACGACGTCGAGCGGGATATCCTCCGGCTCCGCCGACGGCGGAGCGGCGTCCGGTATTGCGACGGCAAATTCATCGCCCGCACAAACGCGGGCGTTCTTTTTAAGCGGCGATCCGTCGGCGAGCGCGGCGGCACCGTCGGTCAGAAGTTTCTGAGCCGCGGAACGCGTTATGCCGAGTTTGGCCGACAGATATACGTCGGCCCTCTCGCCCGCTTCGTCGGACGTCACGGTGAGAAAAACGGTATCGTCCTCGTTCCCGTCCGCAAAAACGTCTGATAAAACGTCACTCACCCGCCTCACCTCCGGCGGTTTTTTTCTCTTTTCTCGCCTTTATCTCGCCGAGTATCAGCGACAGGATCAGCACGCCGCATCCGATGCAGACGAACGAATCCGCCACGTTGAACACCCAGAAGTTTATGAGACGGAAATCGATGAAGTCGACGACGAATCCGTTCGCAAACCGGTCGATCATATTGCCGACTCCTCCGCCGAATATCATCGCGACCGCAACGTTCGTCATCATCCTGCCGTTTCTGTTTATAACGGCAAATACCGCCATGGCGACGAGCGCGACGGACGAGAGGACCATAAAGATCCACCTCTTGTCGGCCATCATGCCGAACGCGGCGCCGGTATTCTCAACGTACGTCAGGTGAAGGACGCCCCTGATCAACGGGAACGTCTCTATATCCCGCAGCGCCGTCTGCGCGGCGTATTTCGTCAACTGATCCGCCGCGACCACCGCCGCGGCGATCGCCGCGTACAGGATAAGGCGCGGAAATTTCATTCTTGTTTCTTTCATTTTCTGAATCTCAGGAAACTGTTGGGATCGAAACTCTCTCCGTCCTCGTGTTCCTCATCCTCGTAAAAGTCTCCGTTGTCCGCCACGTCTTCCCCCGCATCTTCCGGGAGACCGTCCGAAACGTCGCCGAATTTCTTTTTCAGAGCGTCGACGATATCCGCGTCGTCGTCGGGCAGAACGTCCGACGATCCGACCGCTTCCTCTGTCTGTCCGTTCGTCATATATTCAAGACCTTTGAGGATCTCGTCGAGATCGTAGTCCCTGTACGTTTCGGATGGACCGCTCACGAAGTCGCCGTCATCCGCGCCGTACTCTTCGGCCTGTTCTTCTTGTACCGGTTCCTCTTCGACTTCCTCCGGTTCTCCGGCCTCTTCCTCTTCTTCGGTCTCTTCTGCGGTCTGTCCCCGCTCCTCTTCGAAGGGCTCCGCGAACTCTTCCCCGGGATAATCCCCGTTTTCTTCTTCCGATCCCTCCTCCGGGCCGTCTTCATACTCTTCTTCAAGCACTCCGGCCACTCCGTCGTCGGGATAATCGCTTATAAACTCCGGGATCGCTTCGGAGAATTTGATATCCTCTTCTTCCCGATCGGTCTCTTCTTCGTTTTCGTCTCCGGAGCCCTCTTCGTACGCTCCGTTATCCCGGTAATACTCTTCCCCCTGATCCTCCTCGTTTTCTTCCGGCTCTTCGGCCGCGTCTTCCCGGTAATGATCGTTTTCGTCAAAAGCGAACGCGAAGGCCTCTCTTCTCTGCGCCGTCTCCGGATCTTCATCCTCTTCCTCGCCGTCTTCTTCAAAGACGGGTGAAAAATCGGGAATAGTGATCTCATCGAACGCCTCGTCCGATCCCTCTTCTTCGGGAACCGGCTCCTCGGTATCCTCTTCTTCGGGAACCGTCTCCTCGGTATCCTCTTCTTCGGGAGTTGTCTCGTCCGGTTCCTCTTCCTCCGGTACCGCCTCGTCCGGTTCCGCGTCCTCAGGGAGATCGTCGGCGAAGACGGAGGCTTCTTCCGGTTCCGGTTCCGCAAAAACGGGTCCGTCTGCCGTCTCGTCTGCGGGAACGTCTTTCTCCTCTTTTTCGGCGGCGTACCCGTCGAATCCGTCAAGTATGCGCAAAGCGCGTTCGTATTCCGCGCAGAGTTTTTCGCGCAGATCGGCCACGGCTTCCCTCGTCCGGGCGAGCATCTCGTCGCGTTCTTTGACCATTTCGAGCGCTTCGGTCCTCGCCTCCTCGGCGTACGTTTCGGCGTCCTTACGCTCGCAGGCGGCATCCGCTCTGATACAGTCGGCTTCCGCTTCGGCTTCTCGGACGAGCTTGTCGGCTCTGTCCTTCGCCTCTCTCAGAAGATTCTCCGCCCTTTCTCCTATCTCCTCTATCTCGTGGCGACGCATCTCTTCCTCGACGCCGCGCTTTTTGTTCTCGGCTGCCAGCTCGGAAATGCGCGCTCTGAGCTTTTCGTTTTCCGCGATAAGAGAGTAATACTTGTCCTGAACGACCGTAATAAACGCGTCGACGTGTTCCGGGGCATATCCGCGGATCGCCCTTCTGAAAACGGGAACTCTGAAATCCTTTTCTGCCATATTGCCCTCCGCTTATACGTATTTTTTGACCGTGACGCGGATCTTTCCGCTCCTCGTCACGCCGATCTCTTCACCGACGGCGAATTTGCCGTATCCTCTCGCCGATATGACGTCGCCGCAACCGACCGTTCTGTCCGGCCTGCCCTCGGTCTCGAAATTGACCTCGCACAGTTCCCGAAGAACGAGTTCCTTCGCATCGGAACGGCTCATCGGGAAGACCGCCCCGAGGATCGCGTCCAAACGCATGGAAGCGGCGACGGCCTGAACGTCTTCCGTTTTCCGTTCCGCCGTAAAACCATCGGGCGGGATCTCTTCCGTCACCGTCACTTTATCCGATCCTACTCTGTCGAGTTCGGATGAAATGAACGGCGCGATCTTGCGAAAGACGAAGATCCGCGCGGAATGACCGTCCTGCGGGACCACGTCTCCGAGTTGACTTCTGTCGATCCCGAGAGAGAGGATCGAACCGAGATAATCGCGGTGGGAAAGGGATCTGTACCCGCTTCCCCTGACCGAGATACAGGTTATTCCGTGGACCTCGTCCCCTCCGTAGGCGGGAACGGTATTTATAAAAAACTCCTCTCTGCCGTTTGAGAAAAGAGGAGTGTCGGGCAAGTTCGGCGGCGCTTCGCCGATATCTGCCCATTCAGGGAAAAAAACCGCGGCGCGCCTTTCGGCGCCGCGGCATCCTCCGTAAAAAAACAGTCTGTTCAGTTTGTCAGCCGAGATCCCCGCCGCGGCGCGAAAAAAGACTGCCTGTTCGTGCGGCGTAAGAAAGCGGCTTACTTCAAAAGAGACGCCGGGGCGGGAAGCAAGTTCCGCCGCCCTTGCGGCGACAAGTTCATCATCAAAGGACATATCGACCCTCCGGCAGCGCCGCCGCCGTCGACGCCGTTCCCGGTCATCCGAGGAAAAGCCTCAGGATGATAAGCAGCATAAACGTGGCGAAAAACGAAACGTCGATCGGAGATCCCTCAAACAGATTGAATCTGTCGAAAAGCGCTCTCATCGGGGCGGTCACGACTTCTGTATATCCGTAGAGAAACCGGGTAAACGCATTGTCGATATCCGCGGGTATGAAACTGAATATCGCCCGGACAAGCATCAGGATCTCCGTGACCGAGATGAGAAGCAAGACCGTGTTTTTGATTATGTACAGTACCAAGGCGAACACGCTCCTCTCATCCGGGAAACCGGCGCGCCGTGCGCCGGAGTCGCCCCGTCAGAGCAAGACCCCGAAATCAGAATTCGGGAAATACGTCGGTCTCGGGAGCCGGTTCCGGTTCCGGTTCTTTAGCCTTGGGAACGCGAAGCTGCGCGTCGCCGACGTCAACGTTGCTGGGAGTGATAACGTAAGCGTTGGATGCGATCTTCTTGATCGAACCGTCGATCGAGTAAGCGACGCCGGACAAGAAGTCGATAAGTCTTCTTGCAGTTTCCTTGCTCGTGTTCTCAAGATTGAGAACGACGGTGCGCTTGTTCAGAAGATGATCCGCGATCTGGGTAACGCTGTCAAACTGCTGGGGCTTGACAACCTTCATCTCGAGCGCGGTACCGGAGCCGGAAAGGCTGATGCCTCCCATGGAACCGGCGTTGCCCATATTGCCGATATTGGACTGATTCATTCCGCCCAAACCGCCCTGTTCGTCGTCAACGCCTTCTCCGTACTCGTCGAAATTGTCATAGTAGGTGTCGTCGAAGTCATCGCCGTACCCCGCGGAAGAACCGCCGGTCACGTTTTTGATTCTGTCGATAAGTCCCATAATATGCCTCCGTAATATATTTCTTGTTTTTAGGTCCGTTTTAATCGAGTGTTCAACGGTAATTCCGTCTGCCGAACAGGGCGCTTCCGACTCTTACGAGAGTAGCTCCCTCCTCGATCGCTTCAACGTAACTGTCGCTCATTCCCATTGACAAAATACACTCTCCTATATTATGCGATTTTTTTTGAAAAATGTCAATAAAAATTGAGTAAGTTTCTTCAAAATATTTTCTGTATTCGTCTTTTTCGGAGCAAACGGGCGCCATGACCATAATACCCCTCGTCCTCACGCCGGATAGTTCGGAGATCCGCGCCTCCGCCTCCGCCGCCTCCTCGGGAAGAAAACCCGATTTCGCCTCTTCGCGGCCGATATTTATCTCGATGAGAACGTCCTGAACGATCCCCGCCGCGGAGGCGAGAGATCCGATGCGCTCCGCGAGGCGGATCGAGTCGACCGAATGGATAAGGGACGCCTTGCCGACAATGAATTTCGCCTTGTTCGTCTGCAAATGACCGATGAACTGATAGTCGAGCGCCCCTGCGAGCGCACCGTACTTTTCGGTAAACTCCTGCTGTCTGTTCTCACCCGCAACGGTAAGACCGAGGTTTTTCGCGGCGAAAAGGATATCCTCCGCCGGGACCGTCTTCGTCGCGGCGAGAAGGGTCACGTCGCCGCCTTTGCGCCTCGCCGCAGCAGCGGCAATATTCTCGCGGACACGTTTGAAATTTTCGGTTATTTCTTTTTGTCTTTCAGTCATTTCGTATCTCACTTTCGAGGAGGAAGGTGCGTCATTCCTTCGGACAGGCCCGTGCCTCCCGTTATCATCAGATCGTTCTGTTTGAGCCACGGGACGTATTTCGTCTCTTCTTCCGTTTCGCCCTGTTCTCCGGTCTCTTCCGTTTCGGAAGAAGCCGCCTCGTCCTCCGCCATGACCTCGCGGCAGAGATAGAATCCGCCGGACTCGTCGATCACGTCGATCCTTCTGAATCCCACTTTTATCTCGTCGATTATGTAAACGCCTTCAACTCCGTCGACGATCCTGACCGCCGACACCGGCACCTTGAACCCGGTCGTCTCCGAAGTTACGATCGTCACCGACTGGGACCTCGTAAAATCGAATCCCTCTTTGACCGCCTCGCATTCGAATACGACGAGGGCGCCGTCCGAGGCGGTACCGACGGAATACACGGTCATATCGAGCGGCGTGTCCGCGTTGTTCTGCATCGTGACCCGGAACTCCCTGCCGACGCCTCCGATCTTAGCGGCGTCCTCTTTCGTCATCGGGCAGGCGAGATACCACTTGTGGCTCGTCACGATCTTCCCAGCCGTCCCCTCCGTTGAAACGGGTTCCGAGGCGATCAGTTCGTTCAGCACCGTGAGGGAAAGCGAATCGATCTTCGCGGAGGAGAAAAGCGCCTCGTATCCGTCGCACTCGGAGTAATAATACCCCGACGCCGGAGAGACGACCGTTTCGATCAGCATACCGAGCCCGGATCTCAGATTTTCCTTCTGCGCCTCAAGTTCTGCGATACGGCCCGAGAAATCGCTTATCTCTCCGATCAGCACGGACCTCTTTTTCATCTTGAGAAAGAGATCGGAACGGTATGACGATTCCCTTGCGAGATTCCCCACCTCAGCCGCGCGTCTCATCTCTATGACGGTCTCGAAGATCCCCTCGTCCACCGTTCCCGTGTCGCCTATCGCAACCGAAAGAGTACGGCAGTTCTCAAGCATGGAGATCTGTCTGTCGATCGCCGCGAGCTGATTTCCGATATCGGGAGAATAACCGCTGTATATCTCGGCGACCTTGTCGGACGACCTTGTTTTTTCGCCGTCTTCAAGAGCGGAGTACAGAGTGCCCGATCCTGCCGACGAGACGGCAATGGGCGTCTCCTGCCTGAATATATATCCGTCGCACGTGACGGTACTTCTCAGCGTCGTCCTGCGCGCGAACATCGTGCTTACGTCCTTTTCAAAGCCTGCGGCTATGTGATAACTCAGATATGCGACCAGCCCGATCGACAAAATCGAGACCGCCGCCCAGAACGCCGTTCTTTTCAGGTATTTTTTATCGAAAAAAGATGTTTTTTTCATTCAAACCTCTCTTTCGGGGAAAAGCGGGTCTCCTCGCTACAGTTTTATCACGTTGCCGCCCGCTTTTTCGGCTCTCTTCTCTTCTTCCTCGCGGCACGTGCAGAGGAACGACTGAAGGCCGAACGACTTTGACGACAGAAGAGCGACGGCCGCTCCGAGCCTGTTCTCGTCAAACCGGGCGAAACTCTCGTCGAACACGACGGGAGGGTATTCCGCTCCCTCTCCCGAGAAAAGCGTCTTTATGAGAGAAAGACGGAGCGAGAGATACGCCGCGTCCTCGGTACCCGACGAGAGAAGTTCGGCTTCCCTCGTTCCCGCCTCGGCGTCGGTGAAATACAGATCCATGGTCGGGGAGATCGAAAGGCCACGGTACTTGCCGCGGGATATCTCTCTCATCATATCGCTCGCGATCTCCCTGACCTGCGGGAGAACGCCCGAACGAAGGTTGTCGCCCGCAAGGCTCAGCGCCTCGTAAGCGGTGACGTACGCGTCGTGGCGGCGTCTGAGGTCTTCGATGAGCGAATCGAGTTTTTCAAGTTTTTCCGCCGCTTTGGCGGGCGATTTCGCCGTCGCGCGGAGTTCCGCGAGCCGACGGTCGAGTTCCGTTTCTTTTTTCTTCAGTTCGATCATGCTTCCGCGGCAGAAATCTCTCTTCATCGCCGCTTCCCTGATCGCTTCCTGGCCCATGGAGGCGGCTTTTTTGCCCGTCTCCGTCGCAAGGACGGCGCGGGCGCCGTCAACGGTCGCCGCCGGATCGATGTCCGCGGTCTGCTCCTTCAGCGCCGCGAGGCGGCCCGTGAGAGCGGCGCGTTCCGATTCCAGGCGCGATACCGCCGATCTTCTTTCAGCAACGGTCGCCTTCACCGCTCCGAGAAGCTCGTCGTTTCCCGCGCCGTCGGGAACGCTGACGGACAGCTTTTCCGCGATCTGTGCAAGTTTCTCTCTCGACCCCTCCGCCGCCGCGGTCGCCGCGGCGAGGTCGGATCTCGCTTTTTCTTTTTTCTGTCTCAGGTCGAGATCGTCTTTCCTCTGTTGTTCTCGTATCCTGACCGTCTCGGCGAGTTCGTCCGCGGACGGAGCGCCCCAATCCTCTATGATCGAGCGCAGATCCGAGCGGCTCTTCGAGCCGAGAGCGAAGAAGATGACCGAAATGAGGACCGCCCCCGCCGCTCCTGCGGCGACGTAAAACCATTCGGGCATATTCATCATGAATTTGAGCACGAGCGCGCCCGCCGCGGCAAGAATACCGAGCACGAGGAATACTATCCCCCATGCGGTCCGCGCTTTCGACCTCGAACGAAGGCGCTCGGAACGTCTCACGTCCTCGAACGGATCGCCTTCGAAATCCCCTTCGTCGTCTTCGTCGTTTTCCGGATCGGGAAGCTCGTCGTAATTCGCCTGCGCTTTTGCGAGCGCCTCGAAATTTCTTCCGCACATTCCGACCGTTCCGTCACAGTCGCCGTCAGGCGCGGTTTTTTTCTCTTTTTCGAGCAGCTTTTCCGTTTTTTCGAGATCCGACGCCGCTTTCGCGACGGCGTCAAGTTTTCTCTTGTCGGATATAACTTTGAGCGACGAGAACAGCTCGTCGAAATATTTCGCGTTCTCCTCGGCGGAAGAGAGTTTTTTCCGCGTCTCGTCGAGAGACGCTTCGACCTTGACCGTTTCGTCGGAATTCGATTTGTCGCTCTCGACCTTCTCGCGGAGGGCAAACCGCTCTTCCTCGAGTTCCTTTATCATTCCGCCCGTCTTGTTTTTATGGAGAAGGGCGATGCGGGCGCGGTCGAGCTCCTCGAGCGCCTTTTTCACGTTGACCTTTTCGTCGGCCGCAGTGACCATATTCTCGACCGATCTGCTGAGCGGCTCCGCCTCGGGCTTTACGCCCGTCGCCTGCCTTACGAACGCGGTATTGACGAAGACCGCCTCGGGTACGCCGAGCAGATATTCGCCTATCGAACCCGGACAGCTGACGGGAACGCCGCCCGGTTCCCTGACGAGGTTGACCGTCTCCTTGAACGTTCCCTTACCGCCGCGCGATGTATCGGCGAGCGTTCTCTGTATCCTGTATTCGTCTCCCGAATCCGTCACGACGACAAGCGTGCCCGACGCCTCGCCGGTCTTCCAGTTGACGTATTTCTTCCGTTCCGTCGCCGCGGGTCCGCGTGTCGCGGGCATGCCGTAGAGCATGAACTTAATAAACATCGCTATCGACGTCTTGCCGGACTCGTTTGGTCCGCTTATGACGTTGAGGCCGCGGGAGGGGGCGGCGTCGAAATCCGTCAGCGTACCGAAGGATCTTACGTGTATCTCTTTTACGTACATCGACCGCTCACTCCTTTCCGTACCACTCCGGCAGAGCGTCGGAGACGGATTCGCCCGCGAGCGCGGCAAGTCCGTAGCGAAGCGCCGCGGATGCGATCTTTCTCTTCTCAGGCTCCGGCGACGTCAGAAGAGGTTCGAGGACCCTGTAAAACTCGCCTTTCACCGTGGGGTCCGCCGACAGAGCCGACGCGTTCCAGTCCGGCGTCGTCTCGTCGCGGATATCGAGCGCGTAAAGCCGGTCCCCGATGTCCGAGAGCGCGGCGGTATCGACGTTGAGATCCTCGCGGACGCGTCCGGTGAGCGTCAGACGCAGAAGAGTGTCGTCACCGAACCTCCGCTCGGAAATGAAATCCGAGATCTTCTCTCTGAGTTCCTCGCCGTCGGCAACGCCGTCGACCGCGAGAGAAAGCGATTCGTATCTTCTTTTGGAAAAACGGATGCGGGAGTACCTCACGGGCACTTCCTCGCCGGGGGCGGATCTTCTGCCGATCTCGCAGACCACGGCGCCTTTCGCTCCGGTTTCGTCGTAAGATCTTCCCTCGAGGCACCCGCAGTACGCGATCCCGCGCGGCAGCGCGAGAGAATCCGGGTTATGGACGTGACCGAGAGCGCAGTAGTCCGCGCCGAACGCGAGCAGTTCGTCCGCCGTCAGAGGGCAGGAAGAGGAGATGGGGGACGTGAGGTCGCAGTGGACCGACAGAACGTTGACCAGACCGTCTTTTTCCGCTTTTTTTCCCGCCAGGGGATTATCTCTCATCGCCGTCTTTTCAAAGCCCCATCCGTAAACTCTGACACCGAGTTCAGGAAACTCGAAGGACGACAGTTCCTCCGAGGTGAATACGTATGTATTGTCCGGAAAAACGTTCTTGCGCCAGACGCTTCCCTCCGTCGCCGGATCGTGATTTCCGGGACTGATGACGACGGGGCACTTCAATTTTGAGATCTCCCTGATGAGAAGAGAGATCGTCTCCCTCGTCGCAAAACCGACGTCGAACATATCTCCCGTTATAAGGAGAAGGTCGACGTTTTCGGTCCGGGCGTACGTCATAAGCGACGTAAACGTTCCGCGAAGTTCGTTCCTTCTGACCTCGGAGCGGTGGCTGTCAAGGCCGGAGAACGGACTGTCGAGGTGAATATCACCCGTGTGCAGTATCTTGATGCTCTCCATGTTTCTTCTCTCTTTCTGACGATCCCTCGGGAGGGACAAGGCTGAGATCGAAAAGTTTTTCCGAGCGAATAACGCTTTCACTGTTTTCCGTGACGACTCTTCCGAGTCCGATCAGGATCCCGCCCTCCGTCACGCGGAGAAGCGCGCCCTCGGGAAACGAAGTCCTGATCCGTTTCTGAGAAACGGACGAACCGCATACGAAAAGTTTCGTCAGGCGCGCGCCGGGTGTGACCTCGGGAAGATCCTCGAAAAGCGCGGCGGTCGGCGTGACCGCGGCGATCCGTTCTTCAAGGGTCATGTTCTCGATCTCTTCCACGGTGCGCGACCCGTCAAGAGTAAACGGACCGCTTCTTACCCTCACGAGCGACGCCATCGCCGCTCCGCATCCGAGTTTTTTCCCTATGTCGTCGCAAAGCGTACGAACGTACGTGCCTTTCGAGCATACGACGCGGAGCGAGTAAGTGCCGTCGTCCCGCCTTTTCGCTTCACACTCTTTTATCGTGACGCGGCGCGGTTCGCGCTCGACCGTCTCGCCGCGTCTGGCGATGTCGAGCAGTTTTTCGCCGCCCATCTTGATCGCGGAGTACATCGGCGGGATCTGATCGTACTCGCCGACGAACGACGCCGCGGCTTTCACTACTTCCTCCTCGTCGGGTATGAGATCCGACGTGAAGACCGTCTCGCCCGTGACGTCCTGCGTGTCGGTGGCGACGCCGAGTTTCATCCCTGCGAGGTATTCCTTTTCGTCCGCCATTACGTATTCCGACGCTTTGACCGCCCGCCCGAGAAGGATCGGGAGGACGCCCGTCGCCATCGGATCAAGCGTACCGGTATGGCCGACGCGCGGGGTGTCGTACAGTTTCCGCATCGCGGAGACGATGCGGTGGGACGTGACCCCGGCGTGTTTGTTTATGATGAGGATGCCGCTGACGGTATCCGGCTTCTTTTTTCTGCTCATAAGGACGATTTATAGCTTTTTTCGAACGCCGAGGCGACTTTCCCGAACGCCTCCTCGGGCGAATCGGCGTAAACGTTGCATCCCGCGGCCCGGCGGTGGCCTCCGCCTCCGAAAAGGGCGCAGACGGCGGAAACGTCAAAATCGGTATTCGACCGCGACGATACGCGGAACTCGCGCGGGTCCCGAGTCATCTGTCTCACGACGAATGCGACCTCCGCGCCGATCAGCATACGCGGCACGTCGACCGTTCCTCCGGCGTCGCGCTCGGAGATCCCGTTTTCCTCGAACTCTGCGGCCGTGATATACGACGCGGCGATCGCGCCGCCCGCGAAAGTCTTCAGATTCTTCACGGTCAGCATTTTGGCGCGGAGTTCGCCCTCCGTCGCCCTGCCGAACAAAAGTCTGTTTATTTCGTCCGCCTGCATACCGTCCGCGTCCGCTGCGATCTCTTCAAGGAGAGACGCGGCGATCCGATAAGTGCGCGGCGTGACGTTCGAGAACGCGAAAGAACCGGTGTCCGAAAGGATCGCGCCGTAGATACGGCGGGCGATCCCGGGATCGCGGGCGATCGCTCCTCTTTTTACCGCTTCCTCATACACTTCGTATACGACCTCGCCCGCGGCAGACGCCGAGGGGTCGACGAGGTTCTTCGAGAAAGGTTCGCCCATGCCGTGATGGTCGACCGTGAATCCCACGCGCGGGATAAGTTCACCGAGCGATCCGAGCTGCGCGGGCGACGCGACGTCGACGGCGCAGATAAGATCGAATCCGTCCGCCTCCCCCGCGCCTGCTTTCGCGCCTTCAGGCGGGAGCAGAAAGCGAAGGCGCTCCTGCGGCTCGTCCGGCAGGATCACCGCGGAACGCACGCCTGCCCCGCGCGCGATGAGCGCGAGCGCGGACGCCGAACCCACCGTGTCGCCGTCGGGATTCGTGTGGCACAGCACGGCGAGCGATCGCGCCGAAACGACTGCGTCGACGATCTCACCGACCGTCATCTTTTCAAACGAGGAGTTCATTTTCCCTCTCCTTCTCCGTTTCCCGACGCGCCTATATCGCGCAGGATCGCGGCGATGTCCGCTCCGTGTTTTACTCCGCTGTCCTCGATAAACGAAAGCTCCGGCGTGATCCTCAGATTGAGCGTTTCCGCGAGCCGTTTTCTGATATATCCCGCCGCCCCTTTGAGTCCGGCGGCTACTTCCCGTGGATCGTGCTCCTCGAGAACGGAATAATAGATCTTGGCAAATTTGAGGTCTCCGGACACGTCGGCTGACGTGACCGAGATCATTTTTCCGGCGACTCGCGGGTCCTTTACGTCGCGCAGAATGAGCGACGTTTCCTCTTTCACCGATTCGTTTACTCTGTCTCTTCTGTATCTTGCCATATTACCGTTCCAACTCTCTTATAAAACCTAAATATAGTATACCAAAGTATATTATACCACAAAGTAATGTCCTCCGTAAAGTAAAATCGGGAAATATTCGGTTGACATGATCCGCGCTTGAAGGTATAATAAAAAAGACGGATCATTCTTTTTACGGAGGGCGTTATGGCGGACAGCGATCTCAAAAAAATGAACCGCGAACGGCTCGCGGAACTCCTTCTCGCCGAGAAAAGGAAGACCGCCGAACTCGAGGACGAAATACAGTCGCTCAGGAAGAAACTCGAAGAGCGAGAAATAAAAATAGAAAACTCCGGGTCGATCGCGGAAGCCTCCCTGTCGCTGAACGGAGTGTTCGAGGCGGCGGAATCGGCGTGCCGCCAGTACGTTGAAAACGTCGAGAGGATCTGCGCCGACCGGGAAAGGTCATCGGAGATGAGAGAAGAGTACTCGAAGCGGGCCGCCGAAGAGATAATCGCGGAGGCGAAGCGCAGTTCAGAAACGATCCTCGCCGAGGCGATCCGGCTCGGAGAAAAGATACTGAAAGAAGCGAAAAAGCGCCCGTACGACTGAAAATAAAGAACTGCCGCAGATCATTCTGCGGCAGCCTTTTTTATTCGGATCCAATCACGGTATGATCCGTTTCCATTCTCCGAGCAGTTTTTCCGCGCTCCACGCAGCGTTTGCGGGGCTCGTCGACGGAAGATGGATCGCCGACCTTCCGGTCGACGGCTGAGCGTATCTGACGTAGTATTTATAAGCAGTCGCGCCGTTCGTGAAGATCGCCTTTATATCCGCGGCGCCGAGAATGACCGAAAGGTCGTTCGGGACGGCGTTTTTGATGCTCGCGTCGGATGAGCCCCTGATCTCGCACGAATGCAGAACGTCCCAGAGCGCGACGCCGTTTCCGATGAGAAGCGCTTTTTTCTCCTCTATCGTCCGGGGCGTCTCTTCCCCGAAAAGAGCGGAGATTACCTTCCAAAAACGGTTCTGCGGGTGTCCGTAAAAGAACCCCGTCTCCCGCGACTTCACGGAAGGAAAACTCCCGAGGATCAGTATGCGCGAATTCTTATCGAATACCGGCGGGATGGGGTGAACGATCGCGTTGTCCGTTTTCCCTCTCCTCCTTTCCGACGAAAAACGCCGGACGGCCGATGTAGGCCGCCCGGCTGTTTTTACTCTTCTTTTTCGGCTTTTTCAGCCTTTTCGGGTCTGTCTTCTTCGTCCTCTTCTTCCTGCTCGACGATCACGTTTATCGCGACGACGCGCTGGTTGTCCGTCTCGGTGACGGTGACGTGAAGGTTTTCGTAGTCGAACGTGTCGCCCACGTCGGGGATCTTGCCGATCTGATCGAGCACCCATCCGCCTACGGAGCCCTGATCCTCCTCCGCGTCGAGATCGAAAAATTCAAACATCTCGTCGAGGTCGGCGTTGCAGCTCACCCTGTACGAGCCGTCTTCAAGCAGAGTGAACTCCTCTATGACCTCGTCGTGTTCGTCCCAGATCTCGCCTACGAGTTCCTCAAGGATGTCCTCCATCGTAACGATGCCGAGCGTACCGCCGAATTCGTCGGTGACGACGGCGATGTGCGCCTTTTGCTGCTGGAGTATTTTGAGGATGTCGCTGATCTTCATCGTCGGCGTAACGAAAACGGGCGGCTTCATTATCTCCCTCAGCGATTTGGCCGTTATCTTCGGCCCGTCGTAAAAGTCCTTCTGATGGACCACGCCCACGATATTGTCGATAGACTCCCTGTAGACGGGCAGCCGCGAGAAACCTGTGTCGGTGAACACGCGGGCTATATCTTCTTTTTTCGCGTCTTCGGGCACGCCTTCAACGTCGACGCGAGGGGTCAGAATATCGACCGCCTCCTGCTCGTTGAACTCGATCGCGGAGCGGAGAAGTTCGCTCTCTTCCGCGTCGATCATACCGCCTTCTTCGACCTCGTCGACGAGGACGAGGAGTTCGTCCGGCGTCATCTTTCTGTCGTCCTTTACCTTGAACACCTTCAGAAGGAGCTTTTGCCAGAGGGAAAAGATGAAAGAGACCGGGGTCAGAATAAAGATAAAGAACCGGATAAACGGCGTCGAAAACATCGCGAATCTCTCGGGAGATTCCTTGGCGAGCGTCTTCGGCGAGATCTCGCCGAAGATCAGAACGAGAACGGTGACGGCGACGGTAGCAACCGTCGGCCCCGAAACGTCGTTTTTAAGGATCTTTATAAAGAACACGGTCGCTATCGCGGTCAGCGCGATATTGACGGCGTTGTTCCCTATAAGGATCGTCGACAGAAGTCTGTCGAATTTTTCGGACAGCGCAAGCGTGCGCCCGGCGCGTTTGTTGCCTTTTTCGGCAAGCGCTTTGAGCCTCGCCTTGTTCAGCGAGGAAAACGCGGTCTCGGTCGCGGAAAAATATGAGGACAATAGAATGAGCAGCGCCATTACGATAATGGTAATAACGTCGTTTGTGTCCATGTTAAGTATGATTCACTCCTTTTCGTTCAATAAGTCTGCCGTGAGGTCCTGCCGCCGTTCGCTCAAAGGCGAAGACGGATCGCCCCGCCCGGGGCGAAAACGGATCTTAACGGTTCTTCTTCTATCTCTGCGAAAAGGTTTTCATATCTGACCGTACGCTTGCAGGGAAGGCACGATCGGGGAGGTTCGTCCATCTGTTCTCTCCTGTTTTATTTAAGGGCTGTCGCCCGTTTTGCGCGGTCGGCGATCGCCGCCGCGTCGAGTCCGAAATACGATACGAGTTCCTTTGCGGGTCCCGAGCGGCCGAATACGTCGTCGACGCCGACTCTGAGGACGGGAACGGGACAGGTCTCGGCGAGAGTCTCGCAGACAGCCGCGCCGAGTCCGCCGATGACGGTGTGCTCCTCGCACGTGACGACCGCGCCGCACTTCTTCGCCATCGCGGTGACGGTCTCGCGGTCGAGCGGTTTGATCGTGGAAATATTCACTACGGCAGCCGAAACGCCGTCCGCGGCGAGCAATTCCCTCGCGGCGAGCGCCTGCTCGACCTCGATGCCGGTCGCCATGATCGCCACGTCGTCCCCGTCAGCGAGGACGGACGCTTTGCCGATCTCGAATTTGTAATCGTCGCCGTAAACGTACGGGACAGCCATCCTTCCGAAGCGGAGGTAAACGGGTCCTTTGTACTCGATCGCGGCTTTGACGGCAAGGCGCGCCTCGACGCCGTCCGCGGGATTCAGAATGACCATTCCGGGGATCGTCCTCATCAGGGCGATATCCTCGCAGCACTGGTGCGTCGCGCCGTCTTCTCCGACGGTGATGCCCGCGTGGGTCGCGCCGATCTTGACGTTGCAGTGGGGGTAACCCACGGAGTTTCTGACCTGCTCGAAAGAGCGTCCCGCCGCGAACATCGCGAACGAGGACGCGAACGGGATCTTGCCCGTCAGGGAAAGACCGACCGCCACTCCTATCATATTGTTCTCCGCGATCCCGCAGTCGAAAAATCTGTCGGGATACGCCTTTTTGAAGATACCGGTCTTCGTCGCCGCGGCAAGGTCCGCGTCGAGCACCACGAGATCGGGATAGACCGCGCCGAATTCCTCCAGCGCTTTTCCGTACGCCTCACGGGTCGCTATCTTGTCAGCCATTTTTATGTGATCCTTTCGTTATTCTCAAAAATCAATGACCTAATATTTTTTGTTTATACGGCGAACTTCTCGCCTCGAGATCGGGAAAGCGGCGCTCGATCGCAGCCGCGGCGATCTCGATATCCTCCGCCGCTTCGAGCGGCGACGATGTGCCCACCGTGACCATGTCGCACTCCCTTATCGCGCCGAAACTGAACGTCAGTCCGACGTACGGGGTGGTCCTGCCCGCGGCGAGCGGTTTGATCGTCATCACGGGCTTTTTCGCGTCGTGGATGATACGCGCCACGCTTTCGACCTCGACCTGCATGAGAAATCCCATACAGTTGAAGATCTGGATGTACGTCTCAACGTCGTATCCGCACCTGTCCGCGTAAACGACCGTCTCCGGCATGTGAGCCGACAGACCGGGGATCATCCCCGCGTCGCGGATCATCGAGAGATAATCGGGAAGGCGCGGGATCGTCTCGGAACCCTTATCAAGGAGTTTTTCGACGCAGGTGTGATGGAGCAGGCAGAAATCGCTCCCGATCCCGGCGCTGTGCTTTATGAGCGCCTCCGCGTCGCGTCTTCCCTCGGGAGTATCCTCGACGTTGACGCCGGGAGTATCGATCCTGATGATCCTTTTGCCCGACTTCTGCTCGGCGTAGTCGATCGCACGCTCCATGATCGGCATCGTGCTGATCGGAGCCATCAGGGCGTCGACCCCCGCGTCCAGAAAGACGGAAAGCGTGGGGTAAAAATCCTCGGGTTCGGGAAAACGCTCGCGGATCGCGGCGTCAGCCGCCGCTCCGCGGTGGCTCCATCCGAGAAACCAGTTGGTGCCGATCAGAAGACGCGGCAGGCTGATCCCGCCGACCGTCGTTCTCGGAAACGGTTTCATTCGCCGTCAGCGTTCGCCGAGGTCGCGCATCGCGATCTCGTACTGTTCCGCGTTGGGCGCGGCTCCGTGCCACGCGACGTTGTTCTCCATGAACGAGACGCCCTTGCCCTTGACGCTGTGCTGGATAATGACGCCCGGGCGGTCGGGAGCAACGACTTCCGAGAACGCTTTTTCAAGAGAATTGAAATCGTGGGCGTCGGCGTGTACGACGTTCCAACCGAAGGCGCGGAATTTATCCTCGTGAGGAGCGGGATCCATGACTTCCGATATCGGTCCGTCGATCTGAAGCCCGTTCAGGTCGACGATCCACGTGAGGTTGGAGAGGTGATAGTGAGAAGCGAACATCGCCGCCTCCCATACCTGGCCCTCTTCGGTCTCGCCGTCGCCGAGGATCGCGTAGATCCTGTTCTTTCTGCCGTCCTTGAGGCAGCTGAGCGCCATGCCGCACGAGACGGACGTGCCCTGCCCGAGAGATCCGGACGACATATCCACTCCCGGAGTGTGCTTCATATCCGGGTGACCCTGGAGGTAACTCGTCGTTTTTCTGAACGTCTTGAGATCCTCGACGGGGAAATATCCTCTGTGAGCGAGAGCCGAGTACAGACCGGGGGCGCAGTGACCCTTCGACAGAACGAGTCTGTCGCGGTCCGGATCGTCGGGATGCTCGGGGTCGATATTCATTTTTTCAAAATACAGATAAGTCAGAAGATCCGCGATCGAGAGCGATCCGCCCGGATGGCCCGAAGAAGCGGAATACACGGCGTCGATGATCCCGACCCGTATTTTTCTGCTTATTTCGCTGAGTTCGGCAAGTCTTTTTTCGTCCATAGTCCCATCCTTTCTCCGCCTCGGGCGGAGATATTCACATTTATTTATTTTAATATATAAAGTATTCTTTGTCAATACGTGCAAATTCGCAAACCGTTACCGTGCAAGAGTGAAAGTGAGTTTACCCGTCGTGACGTCCGCGCCGGTCAGACGGACTTTTATCGCGTCGCCGAGGCGGTATCTCTCGTCTCCCGAGACGAATTCGGCGCCGTTTTTCGCCGCTTCCGCTCCCTCGGGGAATTCCGTTATGGGAACGAGTCCCTCCGCGGTGTTCGGAAGGCGGACGAACAGCCCGAACGGCGTCGCTGAACTGACGGCGGCGTCGAACTCTTCTCCCACTCTCCCTCTCATGTATTCTGCGATGAAGAGCGCCTCGATCTGCCGCTCCGCGGCGACTGCGCGCATTTCGCGATCGGTACTTACGGCCGCGGCGTCGGTCGACTTTTTCGTTCTTTTTGCCGCCGCTCCGACGGACGACGCGCAGGTCTCAAGCGTCCCTCCCGCAGCGTACGCGGCGGAGGAGAGTTCTCTGTGTATGAAGAGATCGGGGTATCTTCTAATCGGCGAGGTGAAATGACAGTACAGATCCGCGCCTATACCGAAATGGCGGCCCGGAGAGGGTGAATATTTCGCCTTCATCATCGACCTCAGAACGATCCCGGAGACGGTGTCGAAGACGTTTTGCCCCATCCCCTCGGCGTCTTTCAGGATCTCCGCGATCGGTCCGTACGAGGCGCGGGCGGGGACTCTGTCGACCCCGTGCGGGTCGACGCCGATGACGGCGAGAGCTTCCGCGAGATCGCCGAGTTTTTCCGCCGACGGCTCTTCGTGGATACGGTAAACGAACGGCAATCCGTTATCCGTTCCGATCGACGCCGCCGCTATGTTCGCCTCGAGCATAAATTGCTCGATGATCCGCTCTGTTTTCCCTCGCTCGATCCGTACGACGTCCGAAGGCGCGCCGTCATCGCCGAGCACTATCGCCGCCTCGTCCTCCGCGAGTTCCACGGCGCCGCACGCCGTCCTTTTCTTCTTCAGAAGACAGGCGAGTTCCCACATCAGGGAGAGTTGATCCGCCACGGCGGAGTATTTTTCGTAAAACGGCGAATCCTTTCCCGACTCGAGCACGTCGTTCGCCTCGGAGTAAACGCCTCGCAGCGTCGATTTTATGAGCGACGGGAAAAGAGAAGCCTTTACCCTCTCGCCCTTTTCGTTGAGCGTTACGACGACTGAGAGCGTATAACGCTCCTCGCCTCCGGAGAGCGAACAGCACCCGTTCGACAGAACGACGGGCAGCATCGGAACGACTTTATCGGTGAAATAGACCGAAGTGCCCCTGTCCCTCGCGTCGCGGTCGAGCGCTCCGCCCTCTCTGACGTAATGGGAGACGTCCGCTATATGGACGCCGAGTTCGTACCCTCCGTCCGTCCGTTTCAGCGAGACGGCGTCGTCGAGATCTTTCGCCCCCGCGCCGTCAAGCGTGAAAATGAGCTCTTCCCTCAGATCGACTCTTCCGTCCGGTACGACCGCCTCGCGCGCGGCCTCTTCGGCTTCGGCCTCCGCGTCGCGCGAAAAAACGGTCGGAATGCCGGAGGCGTCGAGCACCGCGTCGTAATTCGCGTGCATCTCCTCCGCCTTGCCGTAATTCTTCGTAACGACGCACGGAAGCGGCGCTTCCCTTTTCAACGTCAGCGGATCGTATTCGTCAGCGCGTCGCGACGGTCTTTCAAAAAACTCTTTCCCGACGGGGACGGCGAGGACGAGGTCTCCCGCATCGAACGGCACGCCGCCTTCGGCGCGGAAAGTGACCCTCAGTTTCGCGTTTTTCGGTCTGATATAAAAGCGCGCGCCGACCGGTACGACCGTCCCGGCGACCGATCCGTTCACACGTTCGTCGATCGATACGATCTCGCCCTCGGTCCTGCCCGCCTCCGAGCGGCGGATCGCCACGGCGACGCGGTCGCCCGTCATTGCGCCCGCCGTCGAATCCGGCGGGATAAACACGTCGACTGACCCGAGACCGGGGGCTCCGTTTTCCGGCGTGTCGACGCGGCAGAAGCCGTATCCGTCTCCGCTGTAGTCGAAAACTCCGTGAACGGTCGGCAGATCCTTCGCTCTTTTTCTTTGGACCTTGGGCTTTCTGCGATCGAAGGTCAACGCTCTCGCGGAACTCCGGGCCGTTCTTTTTTTCGCGCCTCTGTTCCCGTATTTTTCTTTTTTCCCTCTTTTTCTTTTCATGTTTTTCCCTCGCAAAGATAAAGGGCAACCGCCGTCATGTGACCGCGGGTGCCCTCACCGTAAATACGTATTATTTCAGTCGGATCCTTTTCAGTTACCGGTCTCAGTCCCGGCTTCCGTCGCCGCTTCGGTTTCAGGTTCCGTCTCGGGTTCGCTCTCTTCCGCTTCTCCGGCGGACTCGGTATTGAGCGAGGTGTCAGCGGAAGTATCGACCGCCTCAACGGTGGAAGGTTCGGTATCCGCAGTCGTCTGAGTGTTCGCTTTGCCCTGACCGAGATACATCACGAGAACGAGGATGACGAAAACGACGGCGACTACCGACGTGAGAACGGAGAGTTTCTTATCGAGCGTGGTCGATTTCGACTTGCCGAAAAACGACTCGGACGCGCCGGCGATCGTTCCGGACAGGTTGTGATCCTTCCCGTGCTGCATAAGAACGGCGATGATCAGAAACAGCGCCGCTACGATGAGTATAATACCGATAACAAGTTCAAATCCCATGGGTGAAGTGCCTCCGAATATATTTGTATGATTCAATACGTTTTATTCCGGGTCCCTAAAAAACCCGTAAGTAGGATTATACCATAAAGGAAATTGCTTTGCAAGAGAAATTTCAAATAATTTCCGAAATTGCTTCAATAATCAATTAAACTCGGGAAACGTGATCCCCGACGACCAGGTGACGGAAGGATCCACGAAACATCCGTTGACCGACAGAGCAAGGTGAACTCCGCCGTATTCCATGTCGGTAAGGCCGGTCGACCCGGCGTGTCCTACCGTGGCTCCTTTTTCGACGCCATCGCCCTCAGCGACGGATATATCGCTGAGATTCCAGTACCACGTCTCGACGCCGTACCCGTGAGATATCACGACGACCTTGCCGGTAAACGCGGTCTCGCCGGCATATGCGACGGCGCCGCTGTTGAGCGCGGATACGTCCGCCGTCCAGCCGTACTGTATGTCGATACCGTTATTCTCAAAACTGTTTGCTGCAAAATCGCCGGTCGGATTGACAAGGACGAGACTTCCGAAACTGCGTATCACCCAGCTCGTATAACTCTCGCCGCCGGAGAGGAAATTCCCTTCAAACTTTTTCCCGGCGATATTGAACTCCGCAAGCCTCCCCACAAGGTCTTCGAACTCCGTTTTCGCGGCGTCGGACAGGCACTCGGCCTCTTTCTCCGCCGTAACGTTCATAGCCGATTTGGGACGGTCCACGTTCGTAACGTTGACGAGAAGCGTCTGATCAAAGCCGGAAGCGGTGAACGTGAAGCGGTATGCGCCGTCCGGGATCACGGGCACCGGAACGACCGCGCGTACCAGATCGCCGTCCTGATAGAACGTCGGGGCGAATTTCTCGGGCCAGGTAAAATCGATATCCGAATCGACGGACATGGTGACCGACGCGGGATCCGATACGTTTTTGCCGGTAACGGTGAGAAAGCCTCCGCCTACTACCGTGTCCGCGGAAAGACGGAACGCGGGAGCGGGGGACAGCTGCGCTCCGAACGAATAGAGCGCTTCTCCCGAATAATTACGGCTCTCGTCCTCGTACCATTTGGAAGTCACTTCAACGTAGACCGTCTTTTCCGTATCGACGGCGAAAGAGCCGACGTTCGATTTCTGGTCGTCAAAGATCACTTCGCCGTTCGAGTCGGTGACTTTGATCCCGAAATAATCGGGCTCCGTTTCATAGGTAAGGGAAAAAATCACGTTTTCGGTGAAGTTCTGCTCCGCAGTTGAGACGACGTCCGTGACGTCGGATACTATCGCGTCGCCGCGGAAATTCCTGTAAGTCCACGACGCCTCGGACGGGGCGACCTTATATTCACCGGACAGCATCAGCGTCGGCAGAGACGAGTTTTCGTAATAACAGCGCGAGAGGTCGGAAGAAAGGAACTCCGCCGCGTCGTCCGGTCCGAGCTGATAACTCTTTCCGTCCGGTCCGAACAGATAGCAGAGATTCGGATCCATGGAGAAATAATACCTGTACTCCTCGCTCTTGACGTTCGTCGATATCGTCACGAGATACGCTTTTTCCTGAAGGACGGTATCGGGGACCGCGATGATCTCCGTCTTGTGCGCGTTAAGGCGGAAGAACATGGCGGTGACTTCATCCGTGCGCTGCTCCGACTCTTCTCTGTCGTACGTCGTGACGACGCCGTCCGTGTCCTCGATGACGACTCTCGTCACGTCCTTCTCCCCGGCGGGGGCGTATTTGACGTGCGTGTAATTGGCGATCGCGATCACAGTCGGGATCACGAGGATCACTGCGCACAGCAGGATTATCGCGGTTTTTTTCATACCGGTCTCCCATCCGCCGCAGAGCGGCTTAAGTCCCGGCAGTCCGCTTTGGCCCGCCGGACGGAATATGTCAAAAAAAGATCATACATAACTATTATACATATTTTTCGGGAAAAAGCAAGAGCGGCGGCGCCGGTCACCCTCCCCGCGCCTCTTTCAGCATTGAGATCACCGCGTCGATATCCGACTTGGCGAGGTTTCTGAAATTGCGCGACGCGTTTTTCACCGTTTCCACGATCCCGTCGTAATTTTCCATTATCTCGTCGATCGCCCCCGAAATATCGTCGCACGTGACGCTCGGCACGCGGAACAGATACTTTTGCTCCGCGCGTTTCATTATCGAGTCGATCTTCGGGTCGAGCGAAAGGCCGATCAGCGGTACGAGCGCGTCGATCGCGTAGATCAGCATATGGAGCCTCATACCGATAACGAACTTCGCGCCGTCGTTCAGTATCCCGAGAAGTTCCGCGCCGTCCGCGGGAACGGCGACGACGCTGTCGACCCCGTATTCCTCTTTCATGATCTTCGCGGTTATCTTCGAAACTTCAAGATCAAGTCCCGGCTGCATAACGATGAAAACGGGCAGAAGCGAATACTTTTCAGCCGCCGCCGCGCAAGCCGAGGCGACCGCGCGGGTAAGTTCCTCTTCGTTGTATTCCTTTTTCTGAGTTCCCTCGAAACGTCTGACCGACACCGCGAAATACGGGGCGCCGCGCGGTATGCCGAAACGGCGAAGAACGCTTCTCAAACGCTCTTCGGAACAGGGAGCAAGCATGAACGCGGGGTCCGCCGTGCAGCGGACGTTTTCGGTATCAACGCCGATCGAAGCAAGTTCCGCGCGAGACTCCTCGTCGCGGACTGTCACCGCGTCGGCGCGGCTGACCGTCTTCGCGGTAAGCCGTTTGTTCCTCTCGGAGAAGATCACTCCGACGCCGTTTGCGAGAATATACGTTTTCATCCCCATACGGCGGGCGAGATTGACGATAAAGGCGTAATAGACGAGACTCCTTTTGCTCGTGCTGTCCTGAAACAGACTTCCGCCTCCGGATATAAGGAGTTTCCCTTTTTTCATCGCCCGCATCACTGCGGGAACGTTGAGCCTCTTGACACAGCGAACGCCGAACCGCCTTCTGTCCCGCCGCGGATTATTGGTGAGGACCGATATTTTGATATCGGGATCCTCCGCGGCGAGCGAGGTCACGACCGTCTCAAGGATCGAGTCGTCGCCCATATTCCCGAATCCGTAGTATCCGCTCATGAGAACGTCGGCAGGACCGCGGAAGGGCTTCGGATCGCGGACGACCCTTTCGTAAACTTCAAGGCAATCGTCCGCCATTCGCTTGACGCCGTAGTATTTGTTTATGGTCTCGTTTCCGAAATTCCTGTATTTTTCAAGTTCGCCGTCGCTCATGCGAAGCAGACGAACGACGTCTGATTCGATCTTCTCCTCCGTCGCGTCCCCTTTTTCACGGCAGCAGAAATTCGTATCGAGCGCGTCTTCGAGTTTATCCGCGTCGAATATCCCGAGGTAGCCCTGGCTACCCGCGAGAACGACCGGAACGCCCGAAGCCATCGCCTCCATCGCGGAGCGCGAGACTCCGACGAAAACGTCCGCCGCCGCCATGAATTTCGGAACGTCGGTGCGCGGTCCGGTCATCGTGACGAGCTCGCGCCCGGCGCGCCGGTTGACCTCCGCAGCTCTTTTTTTCAACTCATCGAAAGCGGTCCCTCCGCCGACTATGACGATCTTCGCGTCCGGGACCGCCTCGGCGATCCTCTCGGCGCGCGCGACGAGCATAAAAGCGACGTGAGCCGTCTCTTTATCGATACGCCCGAGATACAGAACGCGCTTTTTCCCGCGCCCCATGATATCCTCGACGTCGCCCGTGTCGGTGTCGCGCGAGAATTTACCCGTGTCGATACCGTTTATCGTAACGGTTATTCTGTTTTCGGGGATCTTGTAGTATTTGATCAGATAATCTCTTATATCGTCGCTGACCGCGAGGGAATACTCTCCCCAGCGGGAGAGGATGCGCCACAAAAGCGAGTGCTTGAACACGCCGTGCGTCGTTGAGACGAATCTGAACCCCATCTTCTTGTGGAGGATCGCGCAGAGAAACGCCGGTATCCTCGCGTGGGCGTGGACGACGTCGTATTTCTCCTCCTCGATCAGCTTTCCGAGGCCCCGGTACGCGCGGTATGCGGAATGGATCATCTTCGTATTGAGAGGAAGTTCGACGTGACGCGCTCCGCACGCGACGAGTTCCTCCACGTACGCGCCTCCGTTACTTGCAACGGTCACGTCGTGCCCGCGCGCGCAAAGCTCGCGCGACAACTCGAGGATATGGGTCTCGGCGCCGCCGATATCCATCGCCATCGTCGTCATCAGTATCTTCATTTTCGCACTTCCTTTCAAAGAGGATCCGTCTTATTTGCGCCTTTTCCCGCCGCCCTGCTTTTTCGGGCGCGGTCCTCGGCCCCCGTGCGGTACGGGTTTCTTTTTACCGTTCAGAAGTTCGCTCAGCCGCGCTTTTCCGTTTTCGGAACAGTAATTCGCGGCCTCTCTGACCTTAGCGGCGTTTTCCGGTCTGTTCCACTGCAGCAGCGCCCTCTGGACGTTCTTTTCGCGCCGGTCAGCCGACACGTGTATCTTCCTGCCGGTAAGCGGGTCTACCTCCGTGTAAAACATCACGGTCGACACCGTTCCGGGGGTGGGATAAAAATCCTGAACCTGATCGGGATCGAGCCCGCGCTCTTTCATGTAAAGGGCGAGGGAGACCGCGTCGTCCATCGTGCTTCCCGGATGGCTCGACATCAGATATGGTACGAGGTATTGCTCTTTTCCCGCTTTTTTCGAGATCGAGTAAAACGCCTCGGAAAACGCGTCGTACGCGTCGATCTTCGGTTTGCCCATGGCGGCGAGCACCCGGTTGCTGCAATGTTCGGGCGCGACGCGGAGCTGACCGGAGACGTGATCCCTCACGAGCTTTTCGATGAACGCCCCGCTCTTTTCGCACATTGCGTAGTCGTAACGCACTCCGGACCGGACGAACACTTTTTTGACGCCCGGCACTTTTTCGGCGAGAGCGAGCAGTTCGGTGTACTCCGAATGATCCGCGTCGAGATTCGGACACGGCGTCGGCGTAAGACACCGTCTGCCGCGGCACATGCCATCCGTCAGCTGTTTTTTACACGACGGATGCCTGAAATTGGCGGTCGGACCGCCTATATCGTGGATATAACCCTTGAAATCGGGACGCGAGGCGAGTTTTTCGACCTCGGAGATCACCGAGGGAATACTTCTGGACGTGACGACGCGGCCCTGATGGTACGCGATCGCGCAGAACGAGCATGCGCCGAAACAACCTCTGTTGTGAGTGACGGAAAACCGCACCTCCTCGATCGCCGGAACGCCGCCCTCCGCGTCGTACGACGGATGAGCGTCTCCGACGTACGGCAGAGCGTAGACCTCGTCGAGTTCTTCCGTTTCAAGCGGGGGCTGAGGCGGATTTACGACGAGCATCCTGTCGCCGTAATACTCGACCACCGCTTTTCCCGTGATATGATCGTTGTTTTCGTACTGGACTTTGAACGCGCGGGCATACGCCTCTTTGTCGGAAGACAGTTTTTCGAAAGTCTCTCCGACCGGATCTCCCGCGGGGGAATACCCCTCCGCCGGCTCGTAAAAGATCCTGTCGCCGCGGCGGCACACGTACGCCGTCCCGCGGACGTCGCGGATCTTGCCGACCGGAACGCCGCGGTCGAGAAGCTCGGCAAGACGGACGACGGATCGCTCTCCCATCCCGTACATCAGAATATCCGCGCGGGAATCGAGAAGGATACCGCGTCTGACCTTGCCGCTCCAATAGTCGAAATGGGCGCATCTTCTGAGCGACGCCTCGAGTCCTCCGATGAGGATCGGCACGTCCCCATACGCCTCTCTTATCCTGTTGCAGTAGACGATGACCGCTCTGTCCGGCCTTTTGCCGGGTTTGCCGCCGGGAGAATAGTAGTCCCTGTCGCGTCTGTGGCCGGTCACCGAAAAATGGGCGACCATCGAATCGACGTTTCCCGATGAGACGAGAAAACCGAGGCGAGGTCTGCCGAACCGTTTAAAATCCTCGACGGACGTCCAGTCGGGCTGCGCGAGGACGGCGCAGAGAAATCCGTGCGCCTCGAGCACCCGCGTTATTATCGCCGCGCCGAACGAAGAGTGATCCACGTAAGCGTCGCCGCTGACGTAAACGAAATCCGGCGCGTCGTATCCTCTCTCTCTGACCTCTTCGAGGGTCGTCGGAAGAAAGCCGTTCATCTTCTGTTCCCTCCGCGGCGCAGAGCGCCGACGCCGTCGGCCAGCGCCGCGATAAAGGCGTCGATCTCGTCCTCCGTATTAGTATGGGAAAGGCTGACGCGTATCGACGAATCGATCTCGGCCGCCGTGCATCCGAACGCGGCGAGCGCGTCGCTTTTCTTTTTCGAGTACGCGGAACACGCCGAACCGGCGGAAACGCAGATATCTCTGCCCGAAAGGTAATTGAGCATCGTCTCGCTCTTTATCCCGGGCAAAGTCAGATTCATTACAGCGTCGGACGGGACGGCGGGGCGCTTGACCGCGACGCCCGAAGAAGCGAGTCCCGAGACGCCGTCTTCAAGCCTTTTGCGCAATCCCGCGACGGTCTGCCTGTTTTTGTCAAAGCCGTTTTTCTCCGCTTCCGCAGCCGCGGCGAAAGCCGCGATCGCGACGAGGTTCTCGGTGCCGGAGCGCAGACCGCCCTCCTGTCCTCCCCCGGGAAGTATCGGCGCGATATTCTTTCTTTTGAGCGTCTCCGCGGAGACGAAGAGAGCGCCGGCGCCGCGCGGAGCGCCGATCTTGTGCGCGCTCACGGAAAGCGTGTCCGCTCCGAGCGAATAAGGCGTAAATCTGATCTTCCCGAAACCCTGCACCGCGTCGCAGTGAACGACGGCGTCGGGAAATCTTCGTTTCACCCTCGATGAAGCGGAAGCGACGTCGTAGATCGCTCCGGTCTCGTTGTTGACGAGCATGAACGCGGCGAGAACGACGGTACCGCCGGACCTTTCGCACTCGGAAAGGACGTCTTCAAGGCGCGCGGTATCAAGAACTCCGCCCGCCGTGGGTATCGTCGCAACGCGGCATCCGTCAGCCTCGAGGGACGCGGCTGCGCGCGCGACGGAAGGGTGTTCCCCGTCTCCGATCAGCGCCCACTCGGACCCGTCCCCTTTTCTTTTTTTCGATCTGTACGAGCCGATCACGGCGGTACAGTTGGCCTCCGTCCCCGACGCCGTGAAAACGAGGGCGTCTCCGGAACCGCGTCTCACTCCGAGCGCGTCCGAAACCGTCTCCCGGCATCTCGCCAAAAGGCGCGAAGCCTCCGCTCCCGCTCTGTGGGTCGACGAAGGATTGCCGTAAACTTCGACCGCGGCGGCGAGCGCTTCTTTCGCCTCGCGGCACACCTCGGTCGTAGCGGCGTTGTCAAGATATATCATTTTCCGAACCTGAAATTCTCGATCATCATTTTCACCTCGTCGAGATGGCTGTCCCATTTGTCCGCCGTCGCGCCGTAAGTGATTATGTAGATGACCCCGCTCTTTATCGCGGCGACCTGAGTATACTTGAAAGAGGTCTCGTCAAAGTCGCCCGAATAAACGTACTTTTTGGCGTCGGCTCCTCCGAGTTTCGTCTCTTCACCCTCAACTGAAAGTTCAAAGTTCAGGTAGAGCGCCTTCAGTTCGGAAAGACCCGATTCCCACCAGTCGTCGACCGTAGAATCGGTGTACTGCATCTCTCCGGTCATGACCATAATGAACGATCTGTCCGTTCCCGAGCAGTACGCGCGGGTGCTTGCGTTCTGCGTGTCGATGCTCCAGCTCTCCGGAACGAAGAAGGTGTACGTCGCGAGTTCCGGATCCGAGGCGAGTTTCATCCCATCCGGGACGTTGGGATCTTTTTTCGAGCAGCCCGACAGGACCGCGACGGCGAGCGCGAGCGCAGCGACGATCGAAATCACTCTTTTGATTTTCATTTTCAGTACCGTTCCTTTTTGCTGATTTATTTCTCCCGTTCGCGGCGGCGGCGCGCCTTCGCGAACGAAGCGTCTCTGTCAGATCTGAACAGATGGATACACAGCGGGATCATGACGATCCCCGCGGCGACCGGTATGTAGACGGTCTTTTTGTCAAAAACCCTTTCCGGTCCTTTTCCGGCCGCCGGCTGCCCGTCTGTCAGGAAAGACCCGTCGGCCTCGGTCCTGCTGTGAGCGGCGATCCTGAAAACATCCGCCGTCGCTGCGCCTTCGGACCGAATGAGCACGGATAAATATTTTATTCCGCCCGCCCCGGGAAGATCTCCGAGATCGCAGACGGCCCGTCTCGCTTCCGCTCCCGGCGGGCAGTCGAGAACGTACTCGACGTCCCCGCCGTCCGTACCGAACATAAACGTGACGACCGCTCCGTCGTCAGACGAGACCGCTAGGTCGAATTCAACGAGCGGAAACAGCGAGAAACTTATCTCCTCGGGAAAAGACCTGAGGATAATGCCGTGAGACGACTCCGCGTCGAGCGTTGCGCGAAGGACGCGATCGCCCGATCTGCCGGTGAAAAACGCCGTGCCGAACGAGCCGATCCCGCTGCCGGCGACCCAGCCCTCGGTCGAATACGAATCCCTGAAATCCCAAAGGACCGCGCTCGACCTGACGGACGGCTCGACCGTCGAAAAGTCCTCCGCCCCGCGCGCGGGGGTCCCGTTTTTGCCGGTGTTTTCGCGAAGGATCGAATAATCGAAAAGCCCCTGCCCCGAAACGGACGGCACGGAGAGGATCACGGCGCGCGATCCGGCTTCCCTTCCCGCGGCGCACATATTGAGAAATATCCTTACCGCGTCGGCTGCCGTTTTACCCTTCGGAGTGAAAAGAAGCGCGGAGAACGAAGGCGCCGCCGTCCCGTTCGCCCTTGAAGACGAAACCGAAACGTCAAGACCGTCGAAAGCGCTCTTGTCGGTCTCGGTGAGAAGCGACCAGGGTATCTGCCCTATCTGATAAAGCGATTCCGCGATGAAAGCGGCGAACGTTTCCCCGTCCTCTCCGTCTCCGAGTCCCGCGACGGGAACGGTGACGGTAAAAGACTCATAGTCGACCGACGCCGCCGCGTACGTCAGACGCGCGAGCAGCGCGGCGCCGCAGGCGTCGTCCCACAGCGATCCGCCGCTCTTCATGTCGGGGATCACGATCGAGGATACGTTTCCGTATCTGCCGCAGAAGAACGAGGTGAGAGCGAGATAAAGGCCGAGCCCTCTCGGATCGTCCGCGTCCTTCTTTACCCCGTCCCGGAACCATTCCGCGGGATCCGAAACGGAGAATTTCAGATATACGCCTATGCCCGACGCCTCGTAGAACTCCATCTCGGCGTCAAGAAAACGGACGTATTCGTCGTTGAGATAGTAAGTATCCGAATCTCTGATCGCGGCGAGCCCGGTCGTAAGCGTGTGACCGCCGCCCGTCAGCCTGTCGAGTTTGACGTCGACGACCGCCCTGTTCATTCCGGCTTCAAACACCCCGGCGGGTTCCGCGCCGTAAAGACCCGTGACCGACGCGTTGCCCTCGGCGGGTTCCGCGCCGGAGAGGAACCGTTTCTCCGTTATCGGCACGTCGCCGTCTTTTTCGAGAACGGAGACCCAGAAATAATTTTCTCTGCCCTCTCTCGGAACAGACGAGAGCGGGACCGAGAAGGAAAAGACGGAACCGGCCCGCCCTTCCGCGAGTTTGACCGTCTCTCCGCCTGCGGCGGGTTCCGTGAAAAGACCGAGTTCCTTGCCCATCAGTTCGACGGCGGCGCTCTTTTTGAGTTTACCCTCTACCGCGAGGACACCGTCTTTCACCGTACAGTCGATAACGCATCCGGCGGAATCGATCCGCGGGTCGTGCGACCCGGCTGCAAAGTATTCGAGCGACTTGCAGACGACGGGTCCTCCGTCCGGACATTGAAAAATGAATTTTACCGTTTCCGCGTCTTCGGTCACGAATCGGAAAAGGTAAACGTGTTCACCCGAAAAGATCTGTCTGGTCCCGGCGAGCGCCGCGCGCCCGCTGTCAGAGTTTGCTCCCCCGTTGAATTCCGCAGAAACCGACCCGCCGTTCGAGACGAGCGTCAGGGCCGCGTATCTCACGGGAACGGTCCCCTCCGCGGTATCCGCCTTCGGTAAAGCCGAGGGATCGATCACGGAATACAGTTCCGCCGCGCCGCGCTCGGGAACGAGCGTCACGGCGCCGTCGGCAACAGTCATATTCCCCGTTCCGCAGGAGAGCGACAGAGAACTCATTGCGCCGTTCGGCATTTTGTTTGCCGCCGCGCCGCAGAGTTTTGAAAAAACGATCTCCCCGGCGTCAGCCCCGCCGTTTTCCCATTCGAGCGTCGCCGTGATCCGTCTTACTGCCGATCGGTCTTTGAGAGGAGTAACGTCAAAGGTGGCAGTCTTCACCGATCCCGGGAAAAGATCCGCCCGGAAACGGAGAATATCGCCGTCCGTGTACAGCGATACGGTCAGAGAACAAGCGCGCGAAGGGGATCCCTCCGCGGGTGAGAAAAGAACGTTCACCGCGAGCGCGCCGAACGCGGACAGATCGACGTCCTCCGTCACGGAAAGCATCGCAGTCCGTTTCCGAGTCTCTCCTTCGGCGGCGGGTTCCTCTCCTGTCAGCGCGACGGAGACGGTCTTCCCGTCTTCCGATCTCTCGGCGCTCTTTGCGTCTCCGCTGACGGCGAGGACCGCGTCGTCGGACAAAACGGCCTCCCCATCCGGGACTGCGACGTGAGTTTCGTCGTTCGCGCTGAGTATGACTCCCGGCGCGATGACCGTCGCTCCCGCGGCGGGAAACGCGAACAGGACCCCGGCGATCAGGAGCGCGGCAACAAATATCGGTAAAAGAAATATATCCCTTTTCAAATCGAATCTCCGGTTTTGTCGGAAAAATGGGGGTAATGCGCTTTACCCGTAAAGAATATTTTATCACATTCATAAGATTAATTCAATATACCCCCGTCCCGCGCACCGTTGTCCGCCCGCCGTAAAAACAAAAAACGCTCCGGTCGGTTCCCGACGGAAAACGGCCGGAGCGCGGTCTTGTCATTTGATTTTCACGATCCCCGCGGTAACGTCGTCGCGCGATCCTTCCTCCTTCGCCCTCCCGACTATCCTCTGTGCGGATTTTTCGGGGTCCGCCGACGCGATCCCCGCGTCCGAGAGCAGCTCACACAGCCACGGCGCTTCCTCAAAACTCCGCGTCACCCCGTCGGAGATCATCACGACGGTATCTCCCGGTTCTACGTCGAACGAGATCATCTCCGCGTCCAGAGCGCGAATAATGCCGATCGGCGCCGTTTTCGACTGAAGGCGAAACAGTCGCCCGTCTCTGACGATGAAGGACGGCGCCGCCCCGCTCTTGATGAACCGCGCTTTGCCCGTCAGAAGGTCGATCTCCGCGAGATCGACCGTCGCGGAGCACTCCGTCCCACGCGCTCTGATGACGGAATTGAGCATTTTCAGAGCGGTCTCCGTCGCGGCGCCCGACCCGAGCACCGTCTCAAGAAACGACGCGCACATCCGCGCCGTAAGGTACGCCTCTTTTCCGCGCCCCTCTCCGTCGGAAATGAGCATATATAACCGCTTATCCTCTGTCTCGAACGTTCTGATAACGTCGCCGCAGACCGCGTCGGGATCGCCCGCGGCTTCCGATACCCCGCCGTATTCCGCTCTGATCTTAGGGAGAGGAAGAAGTTCCATGTTCACCTCGTCTCCGCAAATGCTGAACGAGGGTTCGCCGAATTCGATACCGCACACCTGCCCGAAAAGGTCCTTTATCTGTTCCGATCCGAGCGACGTTTTATTGATCCTGACGCCGGTCGCGACCGCCCTTTTTCTCCTTTTCCCGTAGACCGCAACCCCGTCGGCGTAAAAGCCGCCTTCGGGGAGCATCGAGGAAAGACGCTCCGACAGTTTGCCGTCCGCGCGCGCTTCCTCTCTGTCGTATCTCGCCGCATCCTTCAGCATCTCCGCCACCGCCTCGTAATCGGAAGCGACCACGGGGGTCCTGTCCCAGACTTTTGCCTCCGAGAGTTTCTTTGAGAACTTTTCGTTCACCCCGTCGATGATCCGGTCGATATTGTAACACCGTTTCGCCATCGCGCGTGATACCGCCGACGCGCTCGCTCTTCCGCCGTGCAGAAGCTGACCGGCTATTTCTTCCTTTACGCGGTCTGCGTCCGTTCGTTCCGCGCCGCGGCACGCCCCGGAAAGACCGCAGCCGGCGCACACCTCTTCAAACGCTTCGTCGCACACGGCGCGGACGTCGTCGGCGGACGGAGCCGTCAGCTCGTCCGATATGCTGTAAAGCTCTTTTGAGACCGCACGCAGTCCGCGCGAAAGATCGATCAGTTTTTTCTCGGTCGGACCTCCCGCGCCGCCCTGCTCTCCGTTCCTTCGGACCTCCCGCGCCCCGCGGCGCGCGGGAGCGCGCGGGATCAGCCCGAACGCGACGGCGGGAGTAAGCACGGCGACGGAAACGATCATTTCGGGCACGGTGTCCGACAAAACGTCGAGCCCCGACTCGAAATAACCCCACAGGACGCCCGCCGCGGCGGATAAGAAGACCGATCCCGTGTCGAAAAACCGCGTCGCAACGCCGCATACGACGGCGCAGAAAGCGATAAGCGCCGCGGTATGAGGCGAGATAACGGCTCCGCAGACGAATCCGCGAAGAAGCCCGCGGAGAAGGCCGTTCTTTCTCACCGAAACGACGGCTACGGCAAACGCCGCCGCGACGCCGAGATCGACGACCGGGATCCTTACGGCGTAAAACGATAATACGACGACGGCGCAAAGCGAGGTCGTCCCCGCCTCCTCAAGCATCGCGTCGCGAACTCCCGAGCCGCCGCCCGGACAAAGTTTTTCCCAATGGCGAGACGAAGTTACGAGCCAGACGAGCGTCGGCGCGATCACGGAAGAGGCCGCGGCGGAGACGAATCCCGCCGTCCCTTCCCCGCCGACGGCCGCGGCGAGAACTCCGCCGGCGAGCGACGCGACGGAAGATAGCGCCATTCTGATATAAACCGATTCGTCATACGGAACAAGGGAGGCGTTCATCAGGGATCCCGCGATACGCTCCCGGCGGGTCCTGCCCGCGCCGTTTTTATCCTTCCGCCGTCCTTGGGCGGCGTCGCGCGCAAGGATCAAAGAGATCGCGAGGCGTCCGATCAAAAGAGAAAAAAAGACCGGAACGGCGACCGCCGCGTCGCCGGACAGAAAAGATCCCGCCGAAACGCCGAGAAACGCCGCCGGAGCGGACAGCGGTCCCGCAACGGCGCAGATCAGTGCGGCTCCGAAAGGGGCGGAACCGAAAAGGAATCTTCCTCCGGCGACCGCCGCTCCGATCGCGGCGATCAGGAGAGGACGGACGATCGCCGCGGTTTTTCCATTCTCCGTTTTTTCGATCCCGATTTCCGCGCGGAGCGCGCCCGCTTCTCTTCTTTTCATCTCATTCGTCCTTTCGTGTTGTATGCAGAAAAGATTCTATCATCCTGCAAACGAAAAAAAGGTCAAAGCGAAGGGGTCGCCTCGCGGAAGACCGCGTCGAACGGCCGTCGCCGCGGCGCGAAACGGGGCGAAGCCGGACGAAACGCGGCGCCGATGGCGGCGGCGGGGCGGGAACGGTCGGGGGAAATCGGCCGGAGCGGGCGGACGGGTAAAAAAAAGAGTGCCGCCCGCCGAGATTTCTATTGACAAAAAGGCGAAGTGTTTTTTATAATAACTATGAGCGAAAAACAAACGATCTCGAAAACCGAAAGGAACGAAAAAATGTACTATATCGGAGTTGACCTCGGCGGCACGAATATCGCCGTCGGAATCGTTGACGAAAACAACAGGATCATAAAGAAAGGCAAGACCCCGACGGGCCCCGAAAGAGGAGCCGACGCGATCGTCGCCGATATGGCGGCGCTCTCCAGATCTCTCCTCGCGGAAGCGGAGATCCCGCTCTCCGAAGTGGCGTGGGCGGGCGTTGCCACCCCCGGAACAGCCGACAGCGACAGAGGCGTCGTCGTTTACGCGAACAACGTCCCGTTTCTCGACTATCCTCTCGCCGCCAATCTTTCCGCTCTTCTCGACGGCATCCCCGTTCATATAGAGAACGACGCGAACGCCGCTGCAAAAGCGGAAGCGATCGCGGGAGTCGCCAAAAGTGCTAAGTATTCCGTCATGATCACGCTGGGGACCGGTCTCGGCGGCGGTATCGTCCTTGACGGAGAAGTTTATTCCGGTTTCAACTTTGCGGGAGCCGAACTCGGTCACATGGTCATCAAAAAAGACGGCAGACAGTGCTCGTGCGGAAGACGAGGATGCTGGGAGGCCTATTCCTCCGCAACGGGTCTGGTCAACATTACGAAAGACCGCATCGAGGACGCAAGACGCGCGGGAAGAAAGACGGCCATGGAAGACATGATCGGCGGAGATATAAACAACGTCAACGCGCGTACCGCGTTCACCGCGATGAAGCAGGGCGACGAGGTCGCCGCCGAAGTCGTAGACGAGTATATCGATTATCTCGCGTGCGGTCTCGGCAACATCATCAACATCTTCCAGCCTGAGATCATCTCGATCGGCGGAGGCATCTGCGGCGAGGGCGATTACCTTCTCAAACCGCTCCGCGAAAAGGTGTTCTACAAAGAGACGTATACGAAAGAGGGCACGCCCCGCACCGACGTCGTCGTAGCTGAACTCGGCAACGACGCCGGCATCATCGGAGCCGCGGTCCTCGGGAAATAATTTCGCCGAGAATCCGAAAACGCGTCTGACGTCAGGCGCGTTTTTTCGTTCTCTCTCCGTTGCATTCGCGCCCGGGATATGATAAAATTATCCTGTCAGAGGTGATGCTCTATCAAAAGATTCGACAAAATACTGTCGGCCGTATACGCGGTGTGCGGATCGTTCGCTTTCGCGTGTTTCGCCGCTTATCTCATAAAACTGTTTTTCTATCCCGAAGGGGCGCTTTCATATTTCTCCGCGCTGTTCGTCGTCCTCGGCGTCGGGATACCGTTCGTTTTCAGAAAACCGCTCCGAAAACTCCTGAAAAAAGCGTATCCGTTTCTCAAATGCGTCCTTTGCGTACTGCTTCTCTTTTTTACGGTCTCGTTCTCTCTGATGGCGGCGCGCCTGCTCTCCGGGATCGGGACGGGCGAGGGCGACGTTTATTCGCAGGATACCGTTTTTCTCGTCTACGGAGGAGCGTTGAGGAAAACGGGCGAGGTGTCTCCCACGCTTGCGGGAAGACTTGATAAGGCGGCTGAGGCGATGAAGTCGTCTCCGGGATCGGTCGCGATCGTCTCCGGCGGTCAGGGACCCGGCGAGCCGAGGACCGAAGCGGAGGCAATGAGAGAATACCTGATCGCCGCCGGGATCGAAGAGGACAGGATAACAGTCGAGGACCGCGCTTCGAACACGGTAGAAAATATAAGGTTCTCGCTGCCGCTCGTCGAGGCGTCCGGCAAAAGCGATCTCGTATCCGTGTCTACTTACACTCATACTCCGAGGATCGGATATCTGCTGTCGCGGGAAGGCGTTTCATCCCGCTTCCTCGCCTCGGGCTACCCGGATAAACTGTCGGTCTTTCCGTCTTTTGTCCGAGAATATCTCTCATACGTAAAACTGTTCGTCGGGGCTTGATATACCCGGAAAGGACTTCCAAATGAAAAAAGCACTCTATTTGATTCTGATCGTCGCCGCGGCGCTTCTTCTTTTCTCGTGCTCTTTCTTCGGAGGCGGCGGGACGGAGGCGCGGACCGAGGCGGTCCCCGACTCAACGTCGACCTCTCCGGTAACGGAAGCGCCGACCATGGAGGCGACCGAACCGCCTGAGGGGACCGAGACCGAGACGGAGGTCCCGACCGAGACGGAGACCGCGACCGCCGAAGAGACGGCTCTTCCCGGCCCGCCGGAGATCACGTATGACGTCAACGCTCACCTCGGATCGAAGAGGGTGCTGATCGACGCGGGTCACGGATTCGCCGATCCCGGATGTACGTCCGATTACCTGAACGGCGTTTACGAAAGTCAGATCACTTACGAGGTGGCGACGCTTCTCGCGCAGAAACTGACGGAAAAAGGGTACGAACCCGTAATGCTGCGCGGGACCGATTCTTTCCCGTCCGTCGCCGAGATCAGGGCGGCGGTCGCCGAACTCGGTATGTTCAGCCGCGACGATATCCTTTATGAAAACAACATCTTCGACGCGTATGAAAGGACGCTTTGGGGGAACGTTATCCACAGACGAAACCCCGTCGCTCTTATGATCTCGCTCCACGTGAACGCGCTTCCGACAGCCGAATACGTTCGCGGAACGGAACTGTACTACACGGTAGACAACGGATGCGCCGAACCGTCGGCAAAACTCACCGCCTTCATCGAGACGAAGCTGAAAACGGCGTTTCCCGATACGCGCCTCAGGACGGAAGGATGCGTCTGGAACGACTCGTATATCGTAACGAAATGGACGGAGATGCCGTCCGTCCTCGTCGAGATGGCTTACGCCACGAATCCGGAAGACGCGGAGCTGCTGTTCGACGACGCGTGGCGCGATAAATATACCTCGGCGCTCGCCGAAGCGATCGACTCGTATATCGCAACAAGGAGCTGATAACTATGAAAAAAACGGCGGTCATCCTCGCCGCCGCTCTGCTCGCGGCAGCCCTCGCGGCGGCGCTTTTCTCGTGCGGGAGAAGATACGAAGACGAAGAAATAATCTCTGCGGCCGAAGATCTCATAGTGAGATCCGAAGAGATCAACCGGATCTATTTCGGCGAAGGGATCCCTCTCGCCGACGAGGAAGACTTCGCCGATCTTGAACCGTGGCTCACCCCCGACCTCCCGCCGGAAGACGGAGCAAACGAAGAAAACGGTCTGACCTATTATATGGTGAAACCCGGATGCGGGTATGCCTCGATCGAGGATATTAAAAACGCGACGCTTCGCGTATTCACCGAGGATTACTCCGCGATACTGTTCGAAAACGCCTTTTCGGGCGTGACCGTCGTCGTCGGAGACGGCGACCGGGCGGAAAGGCAGGTCGTCTCTCTCGCCAGGTATATCGACGCGGAAGAGGGTTATCTCGCAGCGCGGATCCCGTCCGAAGACGAAAAACTCCCTCTCGGGAGAGTCTACGATCTCGAAAAAATAACGGTCGTCTCGCAGCGCGGGACGGAGGCGAAAATAAAAGTCCCCTCGACCTCGCCCGAAGGCGAAGCGGAGGAGATCGAACTGACGTTGAAGATGACCGCCGACGGGTGGCGGCTGGATACCCCAACCTATTGAAGAACTTAAAAGACCGTCCGAAAGGACGGTCCTTTTTTACGTTATATTTCCCGTTACCGCGCCGAGATCCTCAAACTCGAGAATATCCGAGAGAATGTAGTTCGATACGAACATTCCGGCAGGGGTAAGCGCGTACGTCCCTTCGCGTTTTTCGATAAAGCCGTCCTTTACGTATTTTTCGATCTTGCGTCCGTAAAGGGACTCGAAAGACACGCCGAACCTGCGCGCGAAATCGACCGATCCGATGCCGTCGGTCAGGCGGAACCGGAGCATAATGTACTCGCCCATGCGTTCGCGCGCCTCGACGGCCTCGCTCTCCTTGGTGATCCTCACGGGGGAGTTTTTGTCCTTTACCGCGGCGATGTATCTGTCGACGCTGTCTATGAACGCAAAGCGGTTCGAGTTGAAATACGAGTGCGCCGACACGCCGAATCCGAGGTATTCCTCGCAGTTCCAGTATTTCAGATTATGCAGACATCTGTAACCGAACCGCGCGAAATTGGAGATCTCGTACTGCATGTATCCGCGCTTCTCCATTGCCTCGATCGCCGCGCGGTACATTTCGAATTCGACTTCCTCGGACGGGAGGACCGCCTTCAATTCTTCCCTGTTTTCGTAAAACGGAGTGCCCGGTTCGATCTTGAGATTGTAAAGAGAAATGTGCTCGGGTTCCATTCTCATCACGAACGCGAGCGATTTGAGCATCGACTCAACGGTCTGTCCGGGTATGCCGAACATGAGGTCGACGGAAATATTGTCGAATCCCGCCTGTCTGGCAAGACGGAAAGATTCGGCGAACTCCTGCCTCGTGTGACAGCGGGAAAGCGCCGCGAGTTCACGGTTGTCGGCGCTCTGCAGTCCCATACTGATCCTGTTCACGCCGCAACGCCTCATCATTTTGAAAAGAGACAGATCGGCGGTGCCGGGATTCACCTCGACCGAGAACTCCGCTTTTTTCGAAACGTCAAAATTCTTCCCGACGGCTGAGAGCAGCTTTTTGAGCTCTCTTTGAGGCAGAGCGGTCGGCGTGCCGCCTCCGAAATAGACGGAATCGGCGACGTAGCCTTTGCCCGCCTCTCTGTAATCCTCCATGTGGGAAACAACGGCGTCGACGTAATCGGCCATTATCAACTCGCTCTTCGGCACGAACGAATTGAAATCGCAGTAGGCGCACTTCGAGATGCAGAACGGGACGTGAACGTAGATCCCGAGTCTTTTTTTGTCGTAGAGGTCGATCTTCATCTCTTCCGCTGCCTTTCGTAAGATTATTCGTCGCCGAGTTTGAGGACCGCCATAAACGCTTCGGGCGATATCGAGACCGACCCGAGCTGGCGCATCTTCTTTTTGCCTTCCTTCTGCTTTTCAAGCAGTTTTTTCTTTCTCGTGATATCGCCGCCGTAACACTTCGCGAGCACGTCCTTGCGGAGCGCCTTGACCGTCTCGCGCGCGATGACTTTCGAGCCGATCGCCGCCTGGATCGGCACCTCGAACAGCTGGCGGGGAATGTTGTCCTTGAGTTTTTCCGCTATCTTGCGGGCGCGGGGGTACGCCTTTTCCGAGTGGACGATGAACGTCAGCGCGTCGACCTGTTCGCCGTTCAGGAGGAAGTCCATCTTGACGAGAGACGACGGCTCGTACCCGTCGAGTTCGTAGTCGAGCGACGCGTAACCCTTGCTCCTGCTCTTCAGGGCGTCGAAAAAGTCGTAAATGATCTCGTTGAGCGGCAGACGGTAGTGCAGTTCAACCCTCTCGGTGTCGAGATATTTCATGTCGACGAACACGCCGCGCCGATCCTGACACAGATCCATGATCCCGCCTACGAATTCCGCGGGAGTGATCAGCGACGCTTTGACTACGGGCTCCGCAGCCTCCTCTATCTCGTCGGGCGACGGATAGTTAGTCGGGTTGTCGATAAAGACGGTTTCACCGTTTTTTTTCTTTATCCGATAGATAACGCTCGGCGCCGTCGTGATCAGATCGAGATTGAACTCTCTTTCAAGCCTTTCCTCGATTATCTCCATGTGGAGCAGGCCGAGGAATCCGCACCTGAATCCGAAGCCGAGCGCGATACTCGTCTCCGGTTCGAACGTGAAAGCGGCGTCGTTGAGACGCAGTTTTTCGAGCGCGTCCTTCGTCTCGTTGTATTTCGAGCCGTCCGCGGGATAAATGCCCGCGAAGACCATCGACTGTACGTGTTTGAAACCGGGAAGCGGCTCCGCGGCGGGCCGCTCCGCGTGAGTGACCGTATCGCCGACGCGGGTGTCCGCGACGTTCTTGATCGACGCGGTGAGATATCCGACCTCGCCCGCGTAAAGCGCGCCCGTCCTCTTGAGTCCGAACGGCTCCATGACACCGACCTCGACCGTTTCGAATTCGGCCCCCGTGCTCATAAGGCGGATGAGATCGCCCTCGCGCAGCGTGCCGTCGACGACGCGGATATATACGACGACTCCGAGGTAACTGTTGTAAACGGAGTCGAAAATGAGGCATTTCAGCGGGGCGTCCTCGTCGCCGCCAGGCGACGGGATCTGATCGATGATCGCCTGCATAACGTCGGCGATGTTGAGACCCGTTTTCGCGGAGACGGCGGGACAGCCCTCCGCGGGTATTCCGATGACGTCCTCGATCTCGTTCCTGACTCTGTCGAGATCGGCGGACGGAAGATCCATTTTGTTGACGACGGGAACGAGTTCGAGCCCGGCGTCCGCCGCAAGATACGCGTTGGCGAGCGTCTGCGCTTCGATCCCCTGCGTCGCGTCCACGACGAGAAGAGCGCCCTCGCACGCGTTGAGAGATCTGCTGACCTCGTAATTGAAGTCGACGTGACCGGGGGTGTCGATCATATTGAAGATATAGTTCTCCCCGTCCGGGGCGTTATAGTCGATCCGTACCGCGCGCGCCTTGATCGTAATTCCGCGCTCGCGCTCGAGATCCATGTCGTCGAGAAGCTGCTCTTCCATGTCTCTCTTCGCCACGGTATCCGAAAACTCGAGTATCCTGTCGGCAAGGGTGGACTTGCCGTGATCTATATGCGCGATTATGGAGAAATTCCTTATTTTTTTCTTTCTGTCTTCGCTCATCGTCTCCCGATCCGTCCTCCCTCAGATATCTTTATCTATTATAACAATTCGCACGGTGATAATCAAGATATCCCGACGAGAATATTAGCGTCCGTCCCCGGGCATAATTGCTACGGGATCTTAAAACGGAGGACAGCATGAAAAAGAGTTACGGCAGCGCCGCGGACGCCTTCAGGATCGCGTGTTCCGCCGTTCTGGCGGCGGCCTTTTTCTCCGCCCTGTTTCTCGCGGGACAGGCGCGGGTCGGGGCGGCGGGCCTCGGGAACGAACCGTCGAGCGGTATCGGCGACAGTATCAGCCGCGGTCTCGAAGAAATAAAAGACGGGGCGGGGTCGCTCGCGGACGGGATGATCGGCGGCGAAGGAACGGAAGGGACCGGGCGCGGTCCGGCCGAGACCGATCCGGGAGTCGTCAAGAACAGCGAGCCCTATGCGGCGCCCGACACAGAAAAGACAAACGCCGAAAATGAACCCGCGGATACTTTCCGGGTCGTTACGGCAATCGTCGCCTCGGTTGCCGCGATAGCGGCAGTCGCCGTCGCCGTCCCGAAAAGAACTCCCGGGAAAGAGATCGAATAACAACCGAAAAACCGCGGCGAGGCCGCGGTTTTTTGACGTGAAATCGTTGACACGGACGGCGCGGTTTTGGTATAATCGTACCGTCGGGAAACGACCGAAAATTACAGCTTTGACAAGGAGATCGAAAATGGCAGTATACACCGGAAACGACCAGCCGCAGGTCGGCGCTATGAAATCCGATTTTGTTCCTCCGAAGGACAACGGAGAGGAAAAATTCCCCATATCGTTCTGGAACTACAGATACCTGGGCGAAGGAATGACGCCGGACGAGGTCTTCGTATGGGCTGACCTCGGTCTCACCGTTTCGATGGCGCCGAAGATCCACTCGGATCTTGTGGGCAAAGAAGAACTGCTTCAGTACCTCGACAACGCCGAAAAGGCGGGCATCAAGCTCATCATCTGGGTCGAGGGACTCGAATACGACCATCTCAGAGCAGAAGGGGAAGCATGGTACCGCGACCTCTTCACACGCGCTTATCAGACGTTCCGTCACCCCGCCCTGTACGGTTTCTACGCCGGAGACGAACCGGGCGGAGTTGAGAACTTCCGCGCCAGCTGGCAGGCGATCGCCATCCAGCGCGAGATCGCGCCTGATCTCGACCCGTATCTGAATCTGCACACCTGTATGGACGACGTCGATCCCGAGGAATTCGAGGGCAGAACGTTCCGTCAGTGGATAAAAGAACTCGCCGAGGCGACAGGCTTCAAGATATTCGGATATGGCCATTACGATCAGGTATGGAACGACTTCGGAGTTGAGTCTTACTTCAGAAACATAAAAGCTCTCCGCGAGACCGCCGACGCCGCCGGAGTCGACGTATGGAACACTCTTCTCTCGAGCGCGCACTATATGTTCCGTATCCCCACCGAATACGAATTCGCATGGCAGGTCAACGTATCCGCCGCTCTCGGCGCGCGAGGCATCGTCTGGTTCCGTCTTTACGACAGACCGCACGGCCCGAACTATCACGGTTCGCCTATCGACGAGTACGGCAACAAGGCGCCCACGTATATCCCGTTTCTGCACGCGAACCGCCGTTTTCAGGATCATTACGGCAAACTCATCATGAAACTCAAATTCAGAGAGGCGTTCTTTGCGAAGGAGAACCACGGCGGATTCGAAACGCTCCCGTTCGGATATCATCCCGTGATAAAGACCGTCCGCGCGACGGAGGAAGCGGTGATCTCGTTCTTCAACGATAAGGACGGCGGCGAATATATGGTCATGGTCAACGCGTCGATGGATACCCCCGGCGTCTTCCGTCCCGAGTTCGAGAGAGACGCGCATTCTCTCAAAGAAGTACTGTTCAACGGCGCGGCGCTCGTCCCCTACGGTCTCGGTACGTCGGAAGCGCACTGGGACGGAGCGTGGCTCTACCCCGGTCAGATGATAATCTACAAAATAGACTGATCTCAAAAGCAAAAACGCCCCGCGGGACGACCGCGGGGCATTCTGATTTTATCCTTTTTTCTTCTTGCGCGATCTCATGGCAAGACCGACGACGGCGGCAGCGACGGCGATCGCCGCGACGACCGCAATGCTCACCCAGTGGGCGTTCCCGATCCCGCTCACGTCGAACTCACCGGTCTCGGGATTCTGCAGAACGGAGAAGATATCCGCAATTATATATATCGCCGCGCCGGAGCAGACCGCCCAAGCCACGACGGCGTAAACGGAATTCCTGCCGCGGACGCGCTTCGCCGCGGTGAGCCGGTCACCGGAAAAATCGAGCGAGGAAGAGACGAACAGAGCGACGATCAGAAGAACGACCGTCTCGGGTATCATATACGTCGCGTTGTAGATAAAAGAAAATTTAAGAGCGGCAGCGGTCGGGATCGAGATGCCAGCCCAGACCGTCGCGCCGGAAACGACGTGGCACGCGTAGCGGAAAAACGCTCCGAGCAGCGCGGACGAAAGAACGGCGCCGGTCTGCGTACGCGCGATCCTGCGGGTGAATCCCGCCGCCCCGGTCAGAGCGAACGCCACGATATAATCGAGCAGGATCACGGCGAGGATCGCTTTCCAGCCTGTCACGTACGAGAGCGTGTTGAGCCCGAGGACGAGTTGAAGAGAACCGTGAACGAACCCGCACAGTATCCCCCAGAGGGACCCGTACCTGTACGCCGCGATCACGATAGGCAAGAGGGACGCGACAGTGACCGCCCCGCCGTAAGGCAGTTCGGCGAGTTTGACGAGGGAGAGCACCGTCGAGATCGCGATGAGCATCGCGCTGACGGCGAGTTTTGACGAGAGTTTCTGTTTTTTCGTTTGGATCATTTTGTTTCCTCCGGGAAATAAACGCGGGCTCCGCGTAAGCGAAGCCCGAATAAACGCGCTTATATCCCTACGCCGGAATTACCCGTATCAGGTTCGAGGGTCCGGATCGCTCCGTCTCAGCCGGTCGCGGCGTCGCCGCGCCTTAGGCGCCCCTTTTGTTCGAGGGAAATGATACCACCGCTCGGTCCTTTTGTCAATACCGAAAAAACTTTTTTTCACACAGCCGACATATTGAAATCACGCCGTGAATATGTTATTATTAAAAGCGAAGAACATATTTCCCGCGTCAGCGGGTCAAAACGGAGGTCATTATGGCAGATATCAACGATTTGAAAAACATGAAAGACCACACGAACGAGTTCGACCCGACCGATATCCAGAACAATAAAACGATGGGTATCCTCTCGTACATCGGACTGCTCGTGCTTATCCCGATCTTTGCGGCAAAAGACTCGAAGTTCGCGAGATTCCACGCAAACCAGGGACTCGTCCTCGTTATCGCACAGGCGATCGTCACCACGGTGCTTTCGATCCTCGCTGCGATCCTGAACTTGATCCCCTATATCGGATGGCTGCCCGCGCTGCTTATCCGTCTGCTCATCCCCGTAGTGTACATCCCCTCGATCATCGGCATAATCAACGCGGCAAAAGGTCAGGCGAAAGAGCTTCCGATCATCGGCGGCATCAGGATCCTGAAATGATCGTCTCACACATACCGGCTCCGGATCTCCCGAAGCCGGTTTTTGTTTTTACTTGACAAAAGACCGTTTTCACGTATAATGATCTCATAGTTCAACCTGATCAAAAGGAGAAAAAACATGAAATACCCGAACGCATACTCGGGCGTGAAGAAGATCTTCGCCGCCGAGATCCTTTCCGTCATAGGCGTTGTCGTTCTTATCGTCTCGGGAGTCCTCGGCCTTCTCTCCGCCGCAGCGGGGATCGCCGCGCAGTCAGCCGACACCGAGACCGCTTCCGGCCTTTACGGGGCGGCGGTCGGATTCGGTATTCCCTCGTTGATACTTATGCTCGGATTCGGCGTTCTCACGGTCGTCGCCTTTATCCTTCAGATAGTCGGCGTGACCCGGGCGTCAAAGGACGAGCGCACGTTCAAAAACGCGCTGTTTTTCATCCTCGTCGGCGTCATCGCGATGGTGACGGAGCAGATCGTATACTTCCTCTCGGGCGTGATCGGGCAAACCGGCGCCGATCTCGTCAATTCCATATGCACCAATCTGTGGCGAGCCTCGACGATCCTCGTCACTTACTATATCATCGCCGGCGTGATCGCTCTCGCCGTAAAGATCGGAAACGAGAAGATAGAAAAGCAGGGCAAGACGATCGTCACCCTCATTATGATCTGCCTCGTTCTCTCTCTTGTCGCGTCCGTGACCTCGAACGTGTTCGTGCAAAACGGAACGAACGAGGTCATCGCGTCCGTTCTTGCGCTCGCCTCCGCGATCATCGACCTGATCGCTTATATCATCTACCTCGTGTTCCTGGGCAGAGCGAAGAAGATGCTCAGAGAAGCAACGGAATGACCTGTAAACACGAACGCGGACTCCTTCGGGAGTCCGCGTTTTTTATTTGAGGAGAGCCTGAGCTATTCTCTCCGAGAGAAGCGTCTTCGTCGCGGGGTGCATATTGTCCGATTCGCAAACGTCGCGCGACACGACGAGCGTGATCCTCTCGTCGCTTTCGGCGACCTGCCGCTGAACGTGCTGCATGGCGATCCACCCCTGGGGGAGCACCTGTTTGCGGTAGTCGCAGTCGGCTATCTGGACCATCGCGACGGGGAGCTTTTCGTCGCCCACGAGGCGTCGGAACTCATCGAAGAATTCCCTGATCCCGTCGCCGTAGACCGCCGCTTCCTCGACGGTCGAGTCGCTCTCGCCCTGATACCATATCAGAGCGGAAGGAGAGTACGGCGTAACTTTGGTCAGCATTTTTTCGTATATCTCGCCGTCGCCGTTGAAATTCGAGAAGATATCGAGGATATGGTCCTCGTACAGGCACTCGGGCGGAAGGCGGTAACGCTCTGCCTTCTCTTTCGGGAGCCACGACTCGATGACCGACGCGCCCTTGTAACAGCAGACTATCCCGACCGCGCATCCGAGTTCGCGCCTGACGATCCGGGACGTCAGATATCCGATCGCGCTCCAGTTTCCCGCCTCTTCCTCCTTCGCCGTACGCCACCCGTCCGACGAGTGAAACGGATCGTCCTCATCCCAGGCGCGGTCGACGAAAAAGTTTCGCATCAGCGGATCGGTCTCATAATACTCTTTCGGCGTATTCGACTCGCAAAGACGGAACTCGACGTTCGACTGGCCCATAACGTAGTACACTTTTCCGACGTAAACGTCGCCGAGCGTGACCGTCTCGCCGTCTTCCGATATTTCCATCGTATACGGTCCTCCCGCCGGGAAAGCGGGGAGTTCGACGCGCCATTTTCCGCCCGACGGCTCAGCCGTCGCGGTCGTCCCGAGGAAGGAAACCGAAACGGTCCCCTCTCCCTCTCCGAATACGCGGACGGGTTTTCCCTCCGCGAATACTGCGTGATCCGAAAAAATCGGTGAAAGTTTCATACCGCATCCTCCGTTTTTATCTTCGATAATTGTACCCGCGCGACGTTCTTTTGTCAAGCGAGGTAAATTGACAAAAAACGAGTTTTAATATAAAATGAAAACGATGATCATCCCGCGCCGCGCGCGGGAGGCACAAGGAGGTTTCAATGAGGATCCCGCCCTTAACGATCGCGCTTATCTCCCTGATACCGTCGATCGGCATCTGCATCTTCGTCTATTTCAAGGACAAAAAAGAGAAGGAGCCGCTCTGGCTGCTCGGCTCGCTTTTCGCGGTATCCGCGGCGCTCTACGTCCCGGTTTACTACCTCGGAAACAAACTGATAAACGGATTTATCGGCGTTCTGTTCAAGGGAAGCCGGTATTTTGACGCAAGACATGGCGTCGTCTGGCGCGACGCCGTATCAGAGAACGTCCACAATATCCTTTGCGCCGTGATCGGCGTCGCCCTGATCGAAGAGCTGACAAGATGGCTGATACTCTATTTCTTCACGAACAGGAGCCGTCATTTCAACTGCACGTTCGACGGGGTCGTCTACTCGATCATGGTCTCTATGGGCGCGCTCGTAGCGCGAAACGTGAGATTCGCCTTCGAGACCACGTGGGATCAGTTCCTGCTCCGCTTCGCCCACTCCTTCCCGTGGTATCTGCTCTTCGGCATCGTCATGGGCGTCTTCTATTCCTACTGGCACGCCTCGAGGCGGGCGAACAGAAGAGAAAACGAACTTATCTCCGAAGGCAAGCTCAAGAGCGATAAGCTGAAGTATCCGGTCGGCAAACTGATCCTCAGCATAGCGGTCCCGCTCGTCCTGCACGCGGCGTACACCTTCGTCGCCGAACAGCTCGACTTCAAGTCAAGAACGCTCAATATCGTTTTTTACGCGGTCGCTGCCGTCATGATGATCGTCTCGGTCCTGCTCGTCATCCTGCTTTCAAAGCGCGATTCGACCGAACGTGAGGCGATCGAGCGGATCATCGAAAAGGAACACGGCGATCTGCCGGACGAATACTACGAGGAACCCGAGGAAGACGGAGAAGATCCGTCGGAAAACGCGGAAGAGGAGGAGAAGAGCGATGAATAAAAGAAAAAACACGGTCAAAAAACTGATCGCCCTCGCGGCTGTTCTTGCGCTCCTTCTGTCCGTCCTCACCGGCTGCCTCGACGAGGATTTTTACGATCAGCTTAACGATCTGCTCGAATACGAACTCAGCGATTATCTCGGCGATCCGGGAGCGACCGACGGATACGGCGACACGGACGGCGGCAGCTTCGTCAAGCCGAGCGGTAAGACCCCCGTTCCGGCAGCGGTATTCGAGGAGAGTTATACGTATTATTACGACCTGCTCACAGCAAAGGAGAAAGAACTTTACGACGGGCTCGTCCGCTCCGTCAAAGACGGCTCCGGATACGTGGGCTTCAGCGGTTACAACACGCAGAACGCGGCCGATATGAACGCGGTCAGCAGAGCCGCGACGGCGTTTTTATACGACCGGTGCGAGCTGTTCACCGTCGACGACGTTTACTATTATACCGACGGCGGCACTCTGTACCTGTCGCCGAAAAATCAGGAATACTGGGAATACATGAGCTCTCTCGACAAATACCAGAAGGCGTTCGACGAAAAAGTCGACAAAGTCGTCGCGGAGATCGAGAAAAACTGTTCAAACGACTACGAAAAAGCGCTCTACGCTCACGACTATCTGGTCAAAAACGCGTTTTACGATCACGACGCAGTCGACGAGGTCATGAACTATCCGACGAGCTACAGCCCGGTCCACGACCTGATATTTTCCGCATACGGCGCGCTCGTCAACGGACAATGCGTCTGCGCGGGATACGCCAAAGCGTACAAGGTCCTGCTCGACCGGCTCGGCATCCCCTGCGTTTACGTGGTCGGCTGGGGCGACGTCGTTCGCTCCGACGTCGGTCACGCGTGGAACCGTATCGTTCTCGACGGCGAGAGCTACTACGTCGACATCACGTGGGACGACTGCCTTGAAAATAAGGGCTCAGACGGAAGATTCCAATACTCCGGCACCGTCCTTCACAACTATTTCAACGTCACGACGGACGAACTCGAGCAGACGCATAAGATCGACGAGGATATGTTCTCCCAGCCCGACTGCCGCGCCGACGACTACAACTATTTCGTTTACAACGGATACCAGATCGACGGATATAACTTCGGCAAGTTCGTCGAGATAGCCGAGTATCAGAAGAGCGAGACGTGCATCAACGTGCGTTTTTCAAATCCCTCCGACGCCGCAAGAGCGCAGAACGAGTTCAAGAGCGGAGGCTGGTCACGGATAAGCTGGCTGAAGAAAGTCGATTTCGTATTCTCGTTCGACGGGGACAGCGGATGCGCTTTCGTAGCCTATCAGTAATATACCCGTAAGTTTAACCCGAAAGGGGGAGACCCGATGAGATTTGTCGCGGAAAACGAAAAACTGACACTTAAGGACAAAGACAACAGATCGGTCATAACGAATATCGCCTGCGGTATGAACGTATTCGCAGACGGGCAGAGCAACCCCCTGCTGTCCGGGAACGGCTGGGTCGATAACGGGAACGGCGTTTTCTCCGTGAGAGAGAAAACCGTATCGTCCCGTTCCGACGGAGACTGGGTAAAGTTCTTCTCCGAATTGAAATGCGGCGAAGACGTCGGCAGATGCGACGAATTCGTCGTTATGAGAGGGGTGTTCGCCGAGCGGATCGTCCGCTTCCTCGCGCCGTTCGTGCGAGACTCGAACGGAAGCCGCACGAACGAGATGCTCACGTCGGTCGAATCGCTCGAACTCTTCCCCGATTTGGAATACGAGTTCGGCGATTTCGCCGTGCTCGAGACGGAGTCGGGACGCAAGTACCTTCTCGGAGTCGTCACGTTCCGCGAGTATTTCAGCGGGATAAAAGTGAAGGGCGACGGGACGGTCGAAGTCCGCGCCTATACGGAACAGGCGCCGGTCGAACTCGGGCAGACGCTGAGAAGCGACCTCTTCTGGTTCGCCGAGATCGACGATCCGGTCACGGCGCTGCTCGATTATTCCGATCTGTGCGTCGCTGAGATGATCGGCTCTCCGCGCAGGAAGTTCGACGTTCCGTACGGCTTCTGCACGTGGTACTATTATCTCTCCGACATCTCGGAGCAGACCGTGACCAACTCGGTCGAGGACCTCGTCGCGCTCGGCGGGAAACTGCCCGCGAGGTACGTTCAGATCGACGACGGCTGGCAGGTCTTCTACGGCCAGTGGGAGGAAAACGAGAAGTTCCCCGGCGGCATGAAAAGGTGCGCCGACGAGATAAAGGCGGCGGGATATCTGCCCGGCCTCTGGTTCGCTCCGCTCTGGGCGAACAAGGCGAGGATCAGGCAGGAGCACCCCGAATATTTCGCGACGACGAGAGACGGCGAGCGGACGATCTGCCTTGACCTCTCCGTCCCCGAAGCGTGCGAATTCCTCAGCGGCGTTATGAAAAAAGCAACGTACGAATGGGGTTTCAAGTATCTGAAGCTCGACCTGATGACAACGACGCTCGGCGCGTACAAATACGCAGATCCGTCGTTCAACTCGCTGAAAAACTACCGGAAATGTCTCGAAGTGATAAACGAAGCAGTCCCGGGCGATACGTTCATCCTCGGCTGCACCGCTCCGTTCGGCCCGTCGATCGGACTCGTCGACGGCATCCGCGTCAGCCCCGATATCGGCGCCGACTGGACGTCGCTGAAGATCGTCTTCAACTGCGTGCTGAAGAGATATCACTATCACAAGAAATTCTTTATAAACGACGCCGACTGCCTCATCGTCAGAAAAGCGGAGAACGAGGACGACGAGTGCAGAAGAAACTGCACGCGGACCGACGACGAGATCAAGTGCTATATCTCCGCCGCCGCGGCGTCGGGCGGCATCCTGATGCTCTCCGACAAGCTGCGCCTGATGAGCGCGGAACAGATCGAGATGATCTCGTATCTCTACCCGATCAACACGGAAGCGGCGCTGCCGCTCGATATAATGGATTCGTACGTTCCCGGCGTCCTCGACTGCGGGAAGCGCGGCGCGATCCGCACCGTGGCGCTCATCAACTGGGAGGACGAAAACAAAGAGTTCGGTATCGACCTCGGCGAAAAGAAGCGCCGGTTGTTCTCGTTCTGGGACAGAAAGTATCTCGGAGTATTCGAAGGATCGTACCGGGAAACGCTCGCTCCACACACGTGCCGCGTTCTTCATATCACCGAAGACGGCGCGCCCGCCGTTATCGGATGCGAGGACGAGGTGATCCCGGTCCTCGATCAGAAATATGAGGACGGAAAACTGACGTTCACTTTCATCAAACCCGGCGACACGGTCGTGATCGCCGCCGAGAGCGTCTCGGGAGACGCAAAGATCAGAGAGATCTCGCCCGGTCTCTTCGAGACGACCGGCGAAGGAACGGTAACGCTGACGGTCAAATAAAAAAAGGCGGAGGACGAAAAGTCCTCCCCTTTTTCGATACGTCAATTATACGCTATCGCGAGCAGCGTCGCCGTGCTGTCGTCCTGAGGTGTGATCGAGATCACGTGCGTCGCCGTCTCGTCCGAGAGCACCGTCGCCGGACAGTCCTGCATGAACGACACCGACCCCGAGTGGAACGGCTCGCCTCCGTCAACGGAGATCATGATCTCCGTTCCCGCGTCCACCACAAGAAGGACGGTCTTCGCCGTCACTTTGAAGACGATCGGTTCCCTGCCGTCTTCGACGGTCGATCGCGCAGCTCGCGAAAATCCGTGGTCATATTTCTTGCCCGTGAAGCGGAACGAGCCCATTGAGACAATATCGAGATCCTCCGCCTCGACCAGTTTGAGGTTCTCGAACCGGGCGGGAGAGATCGGATCTGCAAGATCGGTAACGATCGCCGCTTCCGCCGCCTCGACGGAATCCCATTCGGCAAGCGTCCTGCGGAAAAGTTCTTCGATCATGTCGGACATCACCTGATGACCCCAGTCCTCCGGGTGGGTCCCGTCGGGGCGGAACTCTTCTTCCGTGAAGGCACCCTTATCGATGCCGTACCCTATCGCACCGGACTCGTTGACGACCGGTACCCCGTACAGTTTCGCAACGGCGGTCATCTGCGCGATATTTCCCTCTCCTCCGCGACAGAGGACGATAACGACCGCGGGATCCCCTTCGGCGTTAAGCGCGGTGCGGACCATCGACTCGAACGTCTCGGGCAGCCACGTCCTGCCGGGATAGTCGTTCACGGCGTATTCAATGAATATGATATCGGGATCCTTCGAGAGGACGTCCCTCTCGAACCTTGCCATACCGAACGAAGACTCGGTGCCGCCGATACCCGCGTTTACGTATTTCAGATCTTTCGTAATATAACGGCCGAGCCAGTTCGCGGAGATATCCGCGTAACCTCCTCCGGGAATGGCAACAGACCCTGCGGTTATCGATCCGCCGATAAACGCAACGGTCAGATCGCCGGTAGTTCTTCCCTTTTCAAGCGCGCGGTAAAGGCGCGCGGTGTTGCCGGTATACGCGAGCGCGGTTTCCGTCATCGCAGAGTAGATCTCGCCGTCGATCCCGGGGTCGAAGTCGTCCGGGTCAACATAAATGAACTCTTCGACTTTTGTGAGCTTGAACATTATGATTTTATTCTTCGACGTCTCGCCCGTCGTCTTGTCGCGGAGTGAAAGACCTACGGTCTCGACGACCGTCTCGCCGAAATCGGTCCGTCCCCACCTGTCGCGAAGAAGAGAGATCTCATCTTTGTCGACGACGATCTCGTATCTTTCCTCGGAAATCCCGAAATACGGGAATATTCGCGCGGCAAAACCCTCGGCTTTTATTGTCCCCACGTATGAGAATTCGAGAGTCACGAACCGTCCGGAATGCGGGAGGTAATCGAGATAATGACTCATAAGGTATTCGACTTTGCTTATCCTTTCAGCGTCGAGATACCTCGTTATCATCGTAGCGATCTCGGCGCGCGTCGCCGAGGCTCCGGGGTTGAATCTGCCTGTGGGGTCGCCCGAGATGATACCGCAGAGGCGGATCTTCTCGACCGACGGCTTCGCCCAATCTCCGATCTTGCCGGCGTCGGTAAACGATGAAACAAGCGGCGCGTCGGCGAGATATATCTCGCGGTAACCGAAGAATCGAGCGAGCACGACGGCGAGTTCGGCGCGTGTTACCGGCGCGTTCGGTCTGAACGTACCGTCCGGATATCCGGTGACGATGCCCTCGCGCAGCGCCCAGCCGACGTAATCGGCGTACCAATCCGTCTTCGGAGTGTCCTTGAACGCAAGTCCCGCTCCGAGCCCCTTGCAGTCGTCGCCCGAAAGGCGGCAGGTTATGGTCACGAGCTGAGCGCGGGTCATCTTCGCCCCGGGCTCGAACGTTTTAGCCGTTATACCGATGATGATCCCTTCTTTGTACACCCTTGCGACCGCCCCGTAAAACCAGTCGCCCGTCTTTACGTCCCTGAACGGCAGGCCGTCGGCGGACGCCGCCTGCGGGATGACCGCAAACGAAGAGATCAAAAGAGAGAAGAGAAGAATAACCGAAACGATCGTTTTTTTCATTTTTTACCTCGTCTTCAATTATCGAGCGTCGCTTCCTGCGCGGTGGCGGAGAGAGCGGACGTCGGGATCGGTTCGGGGCGCGGGCAGCGGGACGTCATCTCGTAAGTCTTGCCCGTCTTTGCCGACTCAAGGATCGCGTGAATGATCTCGATCGCGTGATAACCGATATCCGCGTGGCAGCGCGGACGGCGCCCGTTGAGGAGCGCGTAGCACATATCGGCGAGGCCCACGCCGCGGGACGAATCGCTGTAGCCGTGCAGGATCGGCAGCTGGATCGCCTGAGAGTCGATCCACTCGCCGAGGACCTGATTGTCGTCCTCGCCCGTCGCGGGCTTGCCCGCGTCGGATTTCGGCATCTGTCCGGGGGTGATGCTCTCTCTTTCCGGATTCGCGCCGTTTCTGTGAACGGTGATGTGGTCGCTGAAAGAGTTCGGATCGCCGAGTATCAGCGTTCCGTCCGTACCCGTCATCACGAACGAGTGGCTTTCGAACGAATCGGACGAGATGTGGAACGTGCCGTATGCGCCGCACTCGAATTCGAGCGCGCCGACGAGCGTCGTCGGAGTATTGACCTCGAACGGTTCGCCGTATTTCGGATGGTGAGGATTCGTATATACCCTGTGCGGCTCGAGGTTTCCGCCGAAGCCGGAAACGCGCTTGACCGAGCCGAGAAGGTTTATCATCTCGTGCAGATAATACCCGCCGAGATCGAACGGGAAGCCGCCCCCGTAGTGGAGCGGGAAAAAGAAGAACCGCGGTTCGAGATCGAAGAACGGAGTATCCGGAGCGTAATGCGACGTGCACTGAGCGTGGATCGTTATCGGCTTGCCGATGATCCCGTCGTCGAGATATTTCCGCGCGGACTGTTCCCACGCGCCGAGGAATGTATCGGGCGCGGTAGTGAACACCACATTGTTCTCCTTCGCGAGGCGCATCAGCTCGGTCGCCTCGGCAAAGGTCGGAGCCATCATCTTCTCGCAGTAGACGTGCTTGCCGTGCTTCATCGCCTCCGACGAGATTAGAAAATGCGATTCGGGGTACGTGAGGTTGACGATGACCTCGATCTCGGGGTCGTTCATCATCTCTTCGGTCGTCATCTTCTTCACGCCGTACTTGTCGGCGATATACTGAGCGCGCGAGTCGATCAGATCGGCGCATCCTACGACGTCGATAACGTTGAATCTGTACATCATGTTGTCCATGTAAGTGCCTCGGCATATACCGCCGCACCCCACGACGCCTACTTTTACTCTTCTGTTGTTCGCCATATCGGTCCTCCGTTCATATCGTTTTGGATTTCAAATATATGATACCATAACGCGACATGTTGTGCAATTGATTTTTCATGCAAAGAAAAAAGAGACGCTGTGCGTCTCTTAATTCTTTCTCCCCGGACAGGTCCGCTGACGCCGTCTTCGTCGGCGTAAGCGGGATAAGAAATATCATCCGGGCAACGCCCGATTGATATTTCTTACGCTGAAGACGTGAAGTATAATGTTGCCGCTCCTGCAATGAAGACGGGCTCGAATCGCCAAATCCCGCTTCGCGGGATATTGGCATAAAGTATCCCTCGCGTTGCTCGGAATACTTTACCTTACAGGTTCTTCGCCCTCTTTTAAGTTGAGAAAGAAAAAAGAGACGCTGTGCGTCTCTTTTTTCTTTCTCCCCGGACAGGGCTCGAACCTGTAACCCTCCGGTTAACAGCCGGATGCTCTACCATTGAGCTACCGAGGAATGTAAGGACTGCGGTAAGATCATCTCATCGCAGTCCTTTTGAGTGTTGACGTTTACCTATTTTCCCGGCACGTCGCCATGCAAGTATTGTCGGCACGACAGAGCTTAACTTCTGTGTTCGGAATGGGAACAGGTGGACCCTCTGCGTCAAAAACGTCAACTCATGCACCTTCA
>JAFRQK010000002.1 GCA_017428635.1 Clostridia bacterium
CGTCCGGCGGCAAGAGAGACCGTCTCGGAGACCGCCGCGTGATCGGGGATCTTATCGGTATACATCAGCTGATAGAGTCCGAGCCTCAGACACGTCAGAGTTTCAATGTCGATGTCTTCGAGCCCTCTCGACGAGAGAGTCCCTATGACATAGTCGAGAGTCGGGATCCTCTCGGCGACGCCGTATACCAAGGCAGTATAAAGTCTTTTGTCTTTATCCGAAAGGTCGTTCTTCGAAAGCGAAGATGCGACCTCGAGATTCGTATATTTACCGTATTTTGCAAAGGCGAGGAGCGAAGAATACGCCGCCCGTCTTGCGCCTATCGCCTCACTCATCTTTTGAAGACGGTTTGACGAGGACGTCGCCGACGGATACTTTTCTTCCTCTGACAAAATCCGCGCCGCTCATCCTTCCGCGACCCTCGGGTATCACCTCGGTAACAATGATCGCGCCGTCCGAACAGACGACAGTGAAGCCCTCGGCTCCGCACGATATGACGGTCCCGGGCTCGGCTTCTTTCCCCGCGGAAAACTGCGCCGCACGGGCCTTCGTGATCTGAAGGATCTTACCGTCCGGAAGCCATGTGAAGGCTCTCGGAAAAGGATTCAGTCCTCTTATCTTGTTGAAGACTTCTTCTGCAGACGCTGAAAAATCGATCATGCGGTCTTCTTTTTCGATCTTCGCGGCATATGTGGACTCGGCGTCATTCTGCTTCGTCCTCACGATCCCGCCGCATTTGGTGAGCCGCACCGTTTCAAGGATAGCGGCAGATCCAGCTTCGGCAAGCTTATCGTGAACGGACTCGAAATCGTCTTCGTCGGTGATGCTGACTTTTTCGCAAAGGATGATGTCTCCCGTGTCGAGTCCAGCGTCCATATACATCGCGGTAACGCCTGTCTCACGCTCTCCGTTCATGATCGCCCTCTGTATCGGGGAAGCTCCTCGATATTTGGGCAGTATTGAGGCATGAGCGTTGATGCAGCCGTATTTCGGATAATCGAGAATATACGGCGGGAGTATCTTTCCGTAAGCCGCGACAACAATCATGTCCGGATCGAGTTCCGACAGGGTTTCTGCGAAAGCTCCGTCCTTCATCGTCTGCGGCTGAAATACCGGTATACCGTGCTCCGCTGCAAACACCTTGACTTCCGACGGGGTAAGCTTATATCCTCTTCCCTTCGGCTTGTCAGGCTGAGTCACGACTCCAATTATCTCTTCGCCCGATCCGTAAAGGCTCTCAAGGATAACCCTTGCAAAATCGGGAGTGCCCATAAACAGTATTCTCATTCAACAGCCCTCAATCGCGTTCAAGTTCCTCGATCTCCTCTTCCGTGAGCATTCTCACCGCGTTGTCGGTGAAAATGACCCCGTCGAGATGGTCGAGCTCGTGACAGAACGCTCTTGCGAGAAGATCGGTACCCGTCACAGTGTATTCGTTTCCGTTTCTGTCAGTTGCTCTGACTGTCACGGACGACGGGCGTTTTGTGTATCCCCATTTCCCCGGGACGGAAAGGCAGCCCTCAAGCTCTTCCTGCTCTCCTTCCGCCGCGATTATCTCGGGATTGATCAGTTCATAAAGCTGCCCCGGCTCGCACTCAACTATACAGATGCGGCGAAGAACTCCGACCTGAGGCGCAGCAAGTCCCACTCCGTTCGCCTCGTGGAGCGTTTCGATCATATCGTCGAGAAGAGTTATGATCCTCGGTGTTATCTGTATCACGGGACGGCACTTCTTCCGAAGCACATCGTCTCCGACTTTAACTA
>JAFRQK010000052.1 GCA_017428635.1 Clostridia bacterium
AGAAGTCCCTCGGCTATCTTCCAGTCCCCGGGTTTCTTTCCGCCCTTTGTGATCCCTTTCATCATGGCGTCGACGCTTTCCGTGTACGCTTTGAGAGCGGTCGCGCTGGCGGTCTCTCCGCCGTTCGCACCGCCCATACCGTCGCACACGACGCCGAGCACCGCGCCGCATTTATACTTTTTTACAATGTAACTGTCCTGATTGTTGACGCGCCGTTTTCCGACGTCGCTCAAGCCGTGATAATACAAAAAGGACACCTCTCTTTCCCCGCGGCACCGCCGCTTTTATATACCGTATGAGTTATTTGATTTGTTTATCAGTTTTCATCTTCCGATGCGGAGAGCCGAAGCTGTCCGCACGACGCGTTGATATCCGATCCGAGTCTTCTCCTGACCGTCGCCTTGACTCCGAGGGAGTTCAGCTTTTCACAGAAAGCGTTTGCCCGCGCGGCGGCGCTTCCCGTGAACGAAATCTCTTTGACCTCGTTAAGCCTTATGAGGTTGACGTGGCAGGTCGACTTCATCCCGCTTTTCAGAAGCTTTGCAAGACTCTCCGCGTCAGCGGCTCCGTCGTTCTTCCCCGCTATCAGGGTATATTCGAACGACACCCTTCTTCCCGTTTTATCGAAATAATAATTGCACGCCTCAAGAAGTTCCGATATCCCGTATTTTTTATTGATCGGCATTATCGACGACCTTGTCTCGTCGTCCGAGGCGTGAAGCGAGACCGAAAGCGTGACCGGAAGCCCCTCTTTTGCAAGGCGCTTTATCCCGGGAACGATCCCGCAGGTCGAAACGGAGATGTGGCGCAGTCCGATTCCGAGCCCCTTTTCGTCGGAAACGAGGCGCAAGAACTTTACCGCAGCGTCGTAATTGTCAAACGGTTCTCCTATACCCATCATAACGATCCCGCCGATCCTCTCGCCGGTGTCGCGCTTTATCGCGATCACCTGACCGAGGATCTCAGAGGGCAAAAGATCGCGGCGTTTTCCTTTGAGGGTCGAAGCGCAGAACCGGCACCCCATGCGGCATCCCGCCTGACATGAAACGCAGACTGTGTTCCCGTGCTCATACTTCATGAACACGCTCTCGACCCGTTCCCCGTCTGACAGCTCGAAAAGATACTTTACCGTTCCGTCGAGTTTTGACGACAGACGCTTCACGATGCGGGGCAGTCTGTATTCCGCGCACTCGGAAAGCTCCTTTCTGAGCGAGGACGGGATATTTGTCATCTCGTCGAACGACGCGCCTTTCTGCATCCAGGAATATATCTGAGCGCCGCGGTACGCGGGCTCGGAAAGCTCGGAGCTGACGAACGAGACGAGCTCTTCCTCCGTCATGGAAAGGATATCCGCTTTATTCCGGGAGACGAGTTTTTGCTCCATGGTCACACCTTACCGAATAATTATATCTTCTTCATCTTGGCAATGAAAAAACCGTCCGTACCGTATTCGTACGGCATCAGAGTCAGCATTCCCTCCGACGCGACCGCGCCGAGATCAAACGGAACAAGAGCGAAGTCCGTCCTTGACGACAAGAACCGTTCGACGACTCTCTCATTTTCGTCCGGATTCAGAGTGCAGGTCGAATAAACTATGACTCCTCCCTGCTTCACATATTCGCCCGCGCCTGACAGAACGCGGAACTGAACTTCGGGAAGCCTCTCTATATCCGACACGCTCTTGTACTTGATATCGGGCTTCTTTGACATCACCCCGAGCCCGGAACAAGGCGCGTCGCAGATCACTCTGTCCGCTTTCCCCGCAAGAGCGGGATCCGGGTCTGCCGCGTCGCGGCACGAGGCGCATATCGCGCGGAGTCCGAGCCTTGCGGCGCCCCTTGCGATCAGATCGGTCTTGTTTGCGTGGAGATCGAACGAATAGACTCTACCCTCGTTTTTCATATCTATGGCTGCGGAAAACGACTTTCCTCCCGGCGAGGCGCATGTGTCGACGACAACTTCTCCCGGCTGA
>JAFRQK010000053.1 GCA_017428635.1 Clostridia bacterium
CACCGAGAAGATCGTCCGTAACATACTCGGTAAGCTCCTCTACCTGCGGAGTAACGATGTTGCTTTTGATGTAAGGAACATCGCCCGAAGAATTATCGCCCGTCTTTGTTTTGCCGCTCTCGCTGTTCACGCCGTAAGCCCTGATCGTCCCGAGACCGTGCGGCTTCCATATCGTTTCCATTGCGATTATCTTTGTTGTCGTGCCGTCGTCGGAATATCCGATACAGTCACCCGCTTCAACGACAAGATCACCGAACCATGAGATATCAGCAGTATAAATATCAAAATTCCGCACATATCCGGAATTGCCGAGCGCCTGAACTACGCTCCCGATCGCGCTCCCCGTGACCGAGTTCATAAGCGGATTTGTGGTGATGTCATACGTCTGCGCATCGGTGCCGAAGTTTATATCTCCGCAGGAAACGCCTGTTATCCGCGCCGCCGAATCACTGATGCTGCGCTTGACGGCGTTGCTGCCGTCTATCGTGTATGTAGCAGCCGAAACGTCGAATCTGTGTATCTCGAATTGTCCGAGACGGTTTATCCGTCCCCACGCACCCATTATGCCAAGAGCCGCACACACCATATCGCGGTAGGTCAGCATCTCTTCCGATGTATGCAGCCACGAAAACTGCCGTGAAGCGTTCGGATAGCCGCTGATTTGAGCCGCTGTCTGCGCCATCGTGACCGAGTAACCGCTCCCAAAAATCAGAAGCAGACAGGCGCTCACGCACTCACAGGCGTACTCGATAATCTCGTAGGGCGTAAGGTCTGCAACGTCAGCAGGGTCTGCGCTGACGGGACGGTCAAAGTATGACGAAGCGTCATAAGCCGTGAACGCCGCAGAGGTCTTTGTGCGCCTGACCGACGAATCGTCCACGAAGAAATGTCCGAGCGGAAGAACGGCAGTTTGTGAGCTGCCGTCAAAAAACTTTCTTGAAAGATCGAGCTGTGCGCGTGTCAGCAGCGGCGCTTGCAGATCATGCTCTCCGCCGAGCTTCAAAGTCATGTCGAGCTGCGCCGAGATAAACGAGCCGAAACCGAATTTTCTGTCGCAGCAGTTCTCGGTCAGAGTCACGCTTTCGAGCACGATATCCCCGTCGCTTACCGTGACTGCGCTTTCGCCTAAAGGTGTCAGTGTACCGTGAAATTCGCCGCGCTGATCGGGCGAGTAGTTCTGACTTGTTGTCAGCAAATTTATCACCTCCGTCAAAATTGTATGAGCGAAACGCTGTATGAGCATTTCATGTCCGCTGTGGTCTTGCCGGGCGAGCTGACACTTGCGGAAGGATTTGCCGCGTACATCGTCGCCGTGACCGTCCCGCAGGTCGTTAAATCAAAGAACGTGACCGAAAAGCTCGCGGGAGAAAATGCCGCTGTAAGCGTGTTAAGAACGCTCACCGAAAGATACTCCCACTCGGCTTCGATCGTGTAGATGCCCCCGCGTATGCGGTCGCGGTGAAGAGTGCCGTTCTCGCTTCGCTGGGTGCCGCTGCCGTCAAGGTCGTTCCGGGTGACGGTGTAGCCCGTCGGTGTCGGAAGCACTGTTCCGCCGACGG